>JAEKKV010000034.1 GCA_019510185.1 Verrucomicrobiota bacterium
GTTTACTATGAACGTAAAGACCTCGACCGCCGATGGGCCGCTTCCTGCGGCAAGCTTTTCGCTCCTGTCCTCGGAAGCGGCCCCTCGGCTACCCCTCCCGTTGATACTATTGGTGTCGCACTTCAAATTTGAAACTATTGCCGACCGAGTCAAAGCGAATTTTTTATCAGCAGCTCGGGCGAGGATTACGACGCTCGCCAGGGAAAAGCCACTGCACGGTAATCGATTTCATCGGCAACTTCAAAAATGCCCATAGAATCATTGAATACCAAGATCTATTACCATTTCAGAACGCCAATAATATCGATTATATTAAAAGCCTTAGAAATCCTAAAGAGCTTTTGAATCTACCACTAGGATGTGAAGTTGCATTTGAGGACAAGGTAATCGACGTATTCGCAAGTCGCGCAAATTCAATGGAATTTGCCACTAGATTTAATATAGAGCGGATACTTTTATATCAATTCGATAAACTTGCACAAAAACTAAAAAGACATCCTAAAAAATTTGAGTTAGATCGTCATTACCGAGTCGGTAGTGATATATATGCAACGCTTTGGGGAAGTTGGGAGGATTTTTTGAATGCAGTAAAAGGCAGAGAGATACCCAAGCAGTAGGACGTAAGTGTCGTGAGGCGCCCTCTTCAAAACCATAGCTTGCGGACGAAGGTTGACGGCTCCGACTCATTTTTCTCATGCGCAGGACCGTCGATCCGACGGAGGCAGGTGATTATTCGTTATTTCTGCCGATCAGTTAATGATCTGAAGCAGCCGGTCGTGATTTCGATGCGTGCCGGTGTGTCTGGGATGGGTTTCGGACAGACGTCCCAGACTGGCGTCAGGGGGTTCTGGCCGGGGTCAGTAGCTCGGGGTGGCTGGCCCGTGGGTGGCGTGTTCTTGCAGGATGGCCTGCGCTTCTGCTGAGCCGTCGTAGGCTAGAATGCGGGTGGCGAGTTCGCGGGCATGGGCAAGATCGCCGGAACCGGCCAGGACATCGACGTAGCTGGCGGTGGTTTGGACGATCTCGGTGTGCTGCGATTGCCGAATGTGGGCGGCTACCACTTTGAGCGAGGTGTTTCCTTCCTCCAAAATCCTTCGGGCTGCTTCTACAGAGTCGCCCGGGGTCATGTGAAAGGAAGGCGAACGGCTTTCAGATCGGCCCAGAGCCGAGCTGGCGCGCTCCAAACTGAGGGCGCTAAAAAAGCCGCACCCCTACGGATGCGGCTTTTGCGATGATAGGTGGGGCGGCGCGGCGGATTATTTGGCGGGAGTGGCTTTGATCGCGGCGTCCACGGCATTGGCGGCCAGTTCGTTGATGACGGTATCGACGGACTTGTTCTGGCGCGCGGCGTAGGCTTCCAGGGCGGTGAATTCTTTGATCGAGAGTTTGATCTTGGCCGTTGTTTGAATGAGGTCGGGCTGTTCATTCCACTTGGTGGAGGCGGCGGCGAGTTGACGGTCGTCGAGACCGAAGGCGGTGAGCACGCCTTTCGCCATCATCAGGTTTCCGTAGAGGTTCATGTGCACGCCATCGACGGTGAGGACCCGTTTGTTCGCGGCCTGGTCGGCGGCCATGGCGGCGTTGAGGTCGGCGAGGGGGAGATTGCGGGTCTTGGCGATCTCGCGGAGGAAGGCGTTGTAGCCGGCGAGCTTCACGTTTTCGGGGCTCGTCAGCGGCAGTTTGATCTGGGTCGCGGTGAGCACGAGGACCTTCACGCCGGCTTGATGGCAGCGATCCAGAATCTCGGTGATGTTCTTCTTGTAGGCTTCCAGCGGAATGCCTTTTTCGCCGTGCCAGACGTCGTTCACGCCGCAGCTGAGGGTCATCCAGGTGGGCTTTTTGCTGAGCACGTCCTTGTCGAGGCGGGCGAGCATCTGGTCGGATTTGTTTCCGCTGATCCCGGCGGGGATCACCGTCACGTCAATGCCTTGAGTCGCGAGTCCGCTGGCAACAAGACGAACATAGCCGGTCGGATTGGCGGCGCCTTGGGCGGTGATGGAGTCACCCATGAAGGCGATGGTTTCGCCTTTTTTGACGAGGATTTCGCCGGCATTGAGCAGCGGGCTGAAAACGAAAAGCGTGGAGGCCAGCAGGAGGGATGGAATACGCATGCGAAGAAAATCCAAACCCGGTCGGTCACCAAAAGGCAATGCCCGGCAACGCTCGCTAGCGAGAGCCAGGGCATGTGCGCAGGGCTTTTTTTAAGCGTGCAACCGGCGTCCGGGAGTTTGGGCCGTCAACAGCTCGGGGTGGCCGGCTCGGGGCGTGTTCTTGCAGGCTGGCCTGCGCTTCCGCTGAGCCGTCGTAGGCCAGGATGCGGCCTGCGGTGACGTTACTTGGCGATCCCGGTGGCGGCTTCGAGTTGCGACGAGATGTCCGTGTGATGATGGACCATCTTCCATTCGCCGTTGATCAGCCGGAACACGTTGGTCGCCCGGAATCTCACCGCCACCGGCTTGCCGTCCGCGCTCATGTTTTCGCCCTGCTCGACGCAGACCGTGTAACCCATGTCACCTCCGACCCGGACGATCACGTCCGAGCAGGCGACGCGGCCGCCGAGTTTCATGCCGGCTTCTTTGGCAAACTCCGCGCCCACTTCTTTCCAGCCGGTCAACCGTCCGCCGAACGGGCCCATGTCGGTCACGTCGTCGCCATGCGACCAGATCGCGTTCATGGGCGCGAGGTCGCCGGTGAACATGGCGTTGAGCGCGGCGTAGAACTGGTCGCTGGCCGCACGCAGTCCTTTTTCCGCCGCCGAGGGCGAGGCGATTCCGCCCGGAGCGGACGCCTTTTCCTGCTGGGCAAGACCAAGATTGGTTGAAAACACGGCCGCCAGAATCAGCAGCCCGCCGGCGATGATTTTACGCTTCATAAAACGAGGGGTTCTCTGTCGTTGGGGTTGGGGTGACGACGCGAGCACAGCGCAGAAGGACGGAAGCGGCAACAGTTAGTCGCCGTAGATCATTTCACTTCCCCCTTTCCGACGGGGTCGGAGGTGGCCCCTGATTTCCGGTCGCGGTGGCGTCAGGGCGTTTGGGCCGGGGTCAGCAGCTCGGGGTGGCCGGCGCGGGTGGCGTGTTCTTGCAGGATGGCCTGCGCTTCCGCCGAGCTGTCGTAGGCCAGGATGTGGGTGGCGAGTTCGCGGGCATGGGCAAGATCGCCGGAACCGGCCAGGACTTCGACGTAGCTGGCGGTGGTTTGGACGATCTCGGTGCGCTGCGATTGACGAATGCGGGCGGCGTTGGGCACGGAGGGATCGGTGAGCGCCTCGACCATGTCGCGCATTTGCCGGTAGGGCTTGGCTTGGATGGCCTCACGGTACCGTCGGGCGGTGGCCAACTCGTCGTAAACCATCATGCCCAAGGCCGCCTTGCGGGGATCGGTGGGCTCCAATTGTTCATAGAACCGCATGTTGCGGGCGTCGTCCTTGAGGGAGTGGTTCAGGCTCGAAAAACCCATGATGGCATCAAAGTCGTTGGCGCTGGTGAGAATCCGCTGCTCGGCCTTGTCGCGGCGTTCGCGCAGGGCGGCGAGGGCCGGCGGATATTTTTCCCCCAGCTTGGCGATCATCTGCAGGAGGTAGCTGTAGCGCACGCCGCCATAACCGGCGATGGGCGGCATGCCTTCGTCGTAGCACCAGAGGAATTCTTTCAACGCGTCTTCATTGTTGCCGGCTTTGGCGAGTTCCTGGGCGTGCTTGTAGCGGGCCTCGACGTAATCGTGGGTGATCGGCACGCTAACGGCTCCGGCGGTCGCGTGGGCGGTGGCGTTGTCGATGACGCCGAGAAGTTTGGCGCCGTCGTCTTCCGAGGCTTTCAACCGGGTGTTGGCGGCGGCGAGGCTGGTTTCCAAACCCTGGATTTTGGCGAGCAATGCGGTCTGTTGCTTTTGGGCCGCAGCGAGTGCGTCGCGGGCTTCGTGAGCTTCCCGGGTCTGATGGAGAAGGGTGGCACCCAGCGCCAAAACGACGATGCCGGTGAGGATTTTTCCAGTGGTCATAAAAGTAAGGACGCCGAGTCCGGCGGCCGCACCGCCGGCGGCGGCATGCAGGGCGAGGGCGGTCGTGGTGATTTTAACCGCCATGCCCGCCGGGACGGCCGCGCCGGCTTGAGCCGCGAGCACTCCCGCAAGGGCCGCCGAGGTCGAGGTGACGCCACGCCGGGCAAGCGCGCGGCGGATTTTTTCGAGGGCCCGCTCCACGCGCATCCGCGCGGCGTCTTCGGTGACGGCGAGTCGGGAGCTGATTTCGGAAAACGGCCGGCTTTCCATGAAGCGCAGCAAGATCGCTTCGCGATCCCGTTCGCCGAGGCCGTGCAGCACGTCATCCAGCACGGGTTGCAGGTGCGTCCAGTCCGCCTCGGCGGTGGAGGTATGCGGATAGGACGGTTCACTCATGGCATGGGCCTCCTGTTCGCGGATTTGCCGGCGTCGCTCGGTGCGCAAGGCGTGGGCGGCCGCGTAGCGCGTGCTGGTGTGAAGCCAACCGGCCAGCGACGGGCGGCCGGCTAGCGACTTCGCCTTGCGGGCGAGATCGGTGAACACGGTTTGCGCCACGTCCTCGGCGCGATGGCGATCACCGCCGGTCTGGCGCAGCGCTGCATGATAGACGAGGCCGAGATGGCGGCGCACGAGTTCCGCGAAGGCGGACTCGACGTGGTTCTCGGTGTAGCGACGGAGCAATTCGGCATCATCACTCATTTCATCCTACTAACTGCCGCCGTTCTTAAAACCGAACAAAGAATCTGCGGAGTCTGGGCCGGACGGGAGAAACGAGCCGCTCTTTACCATTCCCAGCGCACGCCGCCGCGGGCGGTGCGCGGAGGGGCGACGCTCACCACGCCGGCGGCCGGCAGGCCGGTCTCGACGTGGGCGTCCAGAAGGTTGTCCACCGCCGCGAAGAGTTCCCAGCCGTGGCCGAAACGGCGCGACACGCCGAGGTCAACGGTGGTGGCGGGGGCGAGGCGCAGGGTGTTGTCGTCGTCGTCGAACTGTGCGCTCACCCAGCGCAGCCGTGCGGTGACCCGCACCGCGCCGGGCGCGGACCAGTCCACGCCGGCGGTGAACGTGTGGCGCGGAACTTGGGCGAGGCGTTTGCCATCGAGGTTGGGGGCGGAAGCGCCGCCGTCGACGACGGAGGCGTCGCTGAGGAGGTAGTCGGCTTCCAGGCGGAGCGTGGAAACGGCCTGCCAGTGCGCGCCGGCTTCCAGGCCGTAGACACGGACGAGATCGAGGTTGCGACGCTGGCGGGTCGAGGGGCCGGTGGTGACGTTGACGACGGGATCGCGGATCTCGTTGGCAAACGCCGTGAGGGCGAGGCCGGCGTGGGGAGTGCCGAAATCCGCGCCGATCTCGCCGCCGGTGAGTTTCTCGGGCGCGAGCGTGGGATTGGCATCGGTGGTAACGCTGCCGACGCGGAAGGGCCGGTAGTACTCGTTGAGCGTGGGCACGCGAAAGGCTTGGTAAACGGAGGCGCGGGCGCGAACGCCGGGAGCGGCCTGCCACACGAGGCCGGCGTTGGGGCTGAACTCCACGCCGTCGTTCGAGGCGTAATGGTCGTCGCGCGTGAGGACGCCGGTCGAGGAATTCCATTCGCGGCGATGGCCGTCGGTGTTCCCCCAATAATCGACGCGGGCGCCGAGCGAGACGTGCCAGCCGGGAGCGAGCAGATGATCATGCGAGGCGAAGGCGCCGACGAAGGTCTGCTCGCCGCCGGCGAAGCGGCGTCGCGTGAACTTGTTGAAGGGAACGCTCCACATGAAATCCTCGCGGGTTTCGCCATCGACCCAGCGCGCGTCGGCTCCGGCGGTGGTGATGGCGTCGGGGTCGTGCGCCCAGGTGGCGGTGACCGCGCCGCCGGCGGCTGTGGCGGGGACATCGTACTGGTTGTTGGCGGGCGTTTCCGCGGTGCGGCCGGCGTTGACCGAGCTGAAGAAGCTTTGGAAGGACTGCTTCTGTCCGTAGAGAACGGCGGACCATTCGCTGATGCCGGAGGCGCTGTTGGCCGGCGCGCCGTTGAGTGCGGTGGAAAGGAAGGCCTCGTGCGAGGTGTTGCGCTGAAGCGGCGTGCCGTTGCCGCGGTCCTCGGCATAGGCGCGGGCATCGACGGTCAGCGTGATGGCGGGGTTGAGCTTGGTGAGAAACGTCGCCTGGGCGCGTTGGTAATCGAGGTCGGCGTCGCGGTCGATGGGGCCGGGGTTTTGCACCAGGCTGGTGCCGTCGGTGTGGAAGACGGCGGCGTCCACGCGCACGGCGCTGTCGCCGACGGCGCGGGTGACGGCGGCTTCGCCGCTGCGCAGGCCGAACTCACCGGCTTCCGCGTCGAGCGCGACCTTGTCGCCCGCGGGGGCCGGGGTGAAGAGCTGGATGGTGCCGCCGAGGGCGGCGTTGCCCCATGCGGCGGAGCCGCCGCCGCGCACGATCTCAGCGCGATCGAGGGCGAGGCGGGGAATTTTGGTCCACGCGATCCAGCCGCCGAAGGGGTCGTTGAGCGGCACGCCGTCGAGGAGCACGAGCGAGCGACTGGCTCCGCTGGGCCCGAGTCCGCGCAACGAGACGCCTTGTGCGGTGGGATTGGCGGTGAGGCTGTCGCTGCGGCGGAACAGCGAGAAGGCGGCGGACTGGCGCAGCGTATCGTCGAGCGCCGGCGAGGGGGAGGACTGGAGATCGTCGTGCGTGAATACATCGACGGCCAGCGGCAGGGTGTCCGCGGACCGGGGGTCGCGCGTGGCGGTGACGACGACCGGCGCGAGCACGACGGGTTCGTCGGCGCGGGCGGCGAGAGCCGCCATACTGAAAGTGAGGAAGGAGAGGGCGGGATGGCGAAGCGGAGACATGAAAAACGGTTTTAGGACAAGCGGAGCATTACCACTCCAGTAGCAGGAGTGAGACCGCCTGGCGCGGCAGCGGAAGATTCATTCGCGCCGTGGGGCGAGAAAAAAGGGTTGCGATCTGAAGCAGCATGCAGGGCTCACGGAGCCATTTTGCCGACGACGGATGCGCCGGAGAAATCCGCGGGAGTCATATTGACGACATCGATGAAAACGCCGGCCGGGCGGGTGTCGGGCAGCGTGACGTTCGTGTGCACATTGCGAAGGCTTATTCCGTCGACGTGCCGAAAATACAGGGCGTAGGCGGGCATGTTCCGGCCGAACATGCTCATCTCGGGATAGGCTGAGATTTTTTCGGGCAATTGCACGGCGGTGTCCGCGGCCTTTCCGCCGCCGACGAGTTCAATTTGAATATCATCGAGCGCGAGGGATTCGACGGGATGGCCGGGAATGCCGTTGATGAGGAGTCCGATCAGGCGGGCGCCGGTGGCGTGGATGTGGCGAAGGGTGATGTCGCGGAGGGCGCCCGGCGGCCTGGGCTGATCGCCGGGGCGGAAGGTTTTAAGACGCGCGCCGAGGCGCACGCTGATCGGCACGCTCACGCCGTCCATGGTGATGCCGTCCATGGTTACGTTTTGCAGATGCGCGCCGTCCACTGAATAGAGGGCAATGCCGGCCATGCCGGTGTCGCGGATCTGGCAGTCGCTGATCCGGATGTTCTCGAAATCGCCGAGCGATTCGGTGCCGAGCTTGATGGCGTTGCAGACAGTCTTGAGCCGGCAGCCGGTGGCGACGATGTCGTGGCAGGGTCGAGGGCTGGTGGCCTTGAGACAGAGGGCGTCGTCGCCGCTGTCGATGTCGCAGCCGGTGATACGCACGGTTTCACAAGAATCGATGTCGATGCCGTCGTTGTTGACGAGACCCAGGCTACGGATGGTCACACCGTCCACGGCGACGTTTCGACATTGGAAAAAATGCATCGTCCACGCGCCGGGGCCGGTGAGATGAGTCTCCCGCACCGTGATATCGGAACAACGCACCCAGCGTATCAGGAACGGCCGTACGGTGTAGGGATTCTGCGCGGCTTTGACCGCTTTGCCCTGGCCGTCGATCGTCCCCGGGCCCTCGATGCCGACGTGTTGGGCGTCCACGGCGACGATGAGGGCGTAGCCGAGATCTTTGACGCCGTCGCCGGCCGTGAAGGGATCGAGGTTGCGGTAATCGGCGGCGCGGGTGCTGCCGAGGAGAACGGCCTGCTCGTCGAGATGGAGGATGACGTTATCCTTGAGCTGGAGCGTGCCGGTGAGGTAACGGCCGGCGGGAAGGCGAACGCGACCGCCGCCTTGGGCGCTGCAGGTGTCGATGGCTTTTTGGAGGACGACGGTGTTGAGCGTGGTGCCGTCGCCCACGGCGGCGGGGACGACGGGCTCCCCTGCGCGAAGCACCGGGACGAACAGAAGCAGCAGCGGAAGGAGCAGGCGCATGCGGAGCGACATGGCGGGGATTGGGGGAAAATTTCGATAGGGACCTTAGCGGAAGTCGCCGAAATGGACGTTTTCGGGCACGCCGGGTTCGTCGAGGAGCTGAATCGTGGTGGCGGGGCCGAGGTTGGGAGCCTCCCACGAACGGAGCGCCCAGACGACCTTCTTGTCGGGCGTCACCTCAAGCGCCTGCACCGTGGGTGCGGTTTTGGTGACTTGGCCGCTCCATTGGTTGGCCCAGTTGTTGATGAGGGTGTTTCCATTGGGCAGGCGCCAGGCGAGCTGGAGATTGAGGAGCTTGTACCCGGCGGCCTCGGCGTCGGCTTTGGCATAGCTCCACACGACATCGCCGCGGCGGGTGACCTCGCGGACGCCAACGCGGTCGGTGATCAGGACGTTGCCGTTGGCCAACGGCTCCACGCCCCACAGGCCGGTTGCGGGGAAGGACCAGAGTTCTTTGCCGGTGGAGTCATATTCACAGACTTTGCTCAAATCCATGTGCGCGACGAGGAGGGTGCCGGCGGGAGTGAGGCGGGCATGGCGGAACTGACCGTGCACGCTCTTCGGATTGCCGACGGGAAGGGTGAGTTCTTTTTCGGTCACGCCGGTGGTGATGTTGACGATCTTGAGCTGCGCCGGGTCGCCGTTTTGGATGAAGAGAACGCGCTCGGTGCCGATCGCTTGGGCGGTGTGAACTTCGAAGCCTTTGGGCACGTCGTAATTCCAGAGCACCTTTTTGTCCGGCGAGATGAGTTTCACCGCGAACTGGTGGGCGAGGAGGACGTTGCCGTTGGAAAGGAGGACGGCGTCGCTGATTTCGCCACGGCCGGCGGGATCGTCGTAGGACCAGACGACCTCGCCTTTTTTGACGATGAACATTTTCCGGTCTTTCGATTCGCCGGCGTAGAAAAAGTCATGCTCGGCGAGGCCGCGGCCCGGCAGCGCCGGCGCTGGCGCTGCCGTGATCGGAAGGTCTTGGGCCTTTGCGAGGGAATAAACCCCTAGCGTGAGAGTAAGCAGAACGGTGATGGTTTTCATGGGGAGTATTTGGGGTTTAGTTGCCGAACGGAAGGTGAGTAGCGGGACCGCTCCGTTCGGGGGGGCACTTACAGCTTGGCGCGTTGCGCAGCGACTTGGGCCGGGGTGACCTCCGGCGCGCCGGGGGCGAAGTTTTTGCGGAGGTAGTTGATCACGCTCGCGAGATCCGCGTCGTTGTAGCCCGCGAAAGGCGGCATCACGTTGGAGAACTTTTCGCGATCGGCCGGCAGCACGGCGGCGGGGCCTTTGAGGAGCACGTTGATCAGCCGGTCGGTGTCGCCGCCGACGACCGCGTTGCTGGTAAGGGCGGGCTGCATGTTGGAGACGCCACTGCCGTTGGCCATGTGGCACGCGGCGCATATTTGCAGATAGATTTTTCCTCCCGGCGTGTTGGCCCCGATGGGCGCGGTGTTTTTCGGCGCCTCGACGGCCGGTTTTTTCATCGAAGGAGCGGAGTTCTTTTCTCCGGTATAGATGATCCGCCAGAGGCGGCCTCTCTCCGTATCGCCGACGTAGAGCGAGCCGTCGGGGCCGACCGCGAGGCCGGCCGGGCGATAGCGCGCATCACGGGTGTTGGTGAACTCCTCCACGCCGGGGAAGCCATCGGCGAAGGTCTCGTAGGTCCCGCGTGGCATGCCTTTTTCGTCAAAGGGCACGTAGACGACTTTATAGCCGGCTTGCGTGCGGGGGCTGCGATTCCACGACCCATGAAAGGTGATGAACATGCCGCCGCGGAATTTTTCGGGAAACTGCGTGCCGGTGGAGAGCACCATCTGCAGGGGCGCCCAATGCGCCGGGAAGGCGATGACCGGTTTGTCGAAGAGGGGATTGTCGTCGCGCTTATGATTATCGCCGCCGTACTCGGGCGCGACCATGCGCGCTTTCTTGATCGGGTCCCAATAGGTGGAGGGCCAGCCGAGGTTCACGCCCTCGCGCAGCAGGTGCATTTCCTCGGCATCGC
>JAEKKV010000018.1 GCA_019510185.1 Verrucomicrobiota bacterium
GTATGGAGTGCCGACGCAGAGGAAAAAATAATCCAAAACTCCAAAGCGGCGCTGAAATGAAAACCACGGAGCCGCACCAGCCGCCAGAACGGAAAAACGTAGCTGTCACATCTCGTGCTCCGGGCTGGACCGCGCTAGCTTGGGTCGCGGCTTGGGGTTTTGCATTATATTTATCGGCTGCCTAGTCCTTCTTTCTATCCTTGATCCGAACGTATGGTTTAAACTCCAACGAATCGTTTTTTATGATTATGCGAACGGCGTTAAGCGTCTCTGTTGTGGATGCAGTGGCATATATTTCTTTGCCATCCTGCTCTAAGAAAACCGCCCATCCGTTAGGTTTAATGCCATCACGATAGCGTTCGCCTAACGCGGAGTAGTTGGTGTCGCTGTTTGTTTGGACTTCTGAAAAGAAAATATCGGAGTAACCGTCGCCGCGCAGCACTTGAAAGGGAGCCATTCCGCAGTCGTAAATCACCATTGATTTTGTTTCTTGGTCGATGCCGGTAAAGGCGAACTTGATGATGACATCAGGATTGGCTCCATCGTCTATGGTCTTGGCCATTACACTCAGGCCGCGCATGAATAATGCGTCCTTGGCATAGCTACCATAATCAGTCTTCCACGATGTGTTTTTCTGATCGAGCTGCACCATTTCGATCTTGGTGGAGATAGTAATAGGACGCAGCGGTCGGCCTTTCCATTTATCAATGAAATCTGAGTCGTTTGCCGAGAGCGTAGCTTTGTCCAAGATGAACGTCTGATTATCAGACCGACGAAGCGTGATTTTCCCGTCTTTTACTGAAACTAGTTCTGCCTTGATTGTGCGTCCATCGGCAGATGTCCAAGTGCGTGGTTCTGCGGTGACCAATGTTGTTAGGAACAGGAAAACAGCAAGGGTTCTCATGTGGCATTACTTACATGAACATCATTATCGGTAAAACAAAAACCCCGCCGAGTTCGAGCGAGGCTGGGGTTGGTCGGGATTACGGCTTGAACCTCTAGGCGGCTTTTTTCGCCAAAGGCCTCTTCACGGTTAGAAAACTGCCTGCGGATGCGTTTTCCGTTCATCCAGCCGGACAGGGCAAACGTCTCGTAAGTGAACCCGTGTTCGGTGACGGTGACGGGCCGGAGGGTAAATCCGGCTGCAATCTTAGGGCGTCTCATTGCAACAGATGCCCGTGTCAATGAACTCCTGACAGACTTGGTGTCAGGAGTAAGAGGCTTTGACGCCTCTTTCCCTCGTAAAATGATGGGGCGGCCAACGGGATTCGAACCCGCGACCCCAAGAATCACAATCTTGTGCTCTAACCAACTGAGCTATGGCCGCCGTGAGGAAAGGTCGGAAAACTTCGCGGGGTCGTTCCCCGCTGTCAACCCCTTCTTCGGGCCTTTGCCGTTGCCCCGCCAGCGGCTCGCGCCGATGATCGGCGCATGGCCCGCGTCCGGATCGTCACGTTCAATATCGCGCATGGCCGGGGGCTTTCTCCTATCCAGGGAATGACCACGCGGCGGCGCATCCGCACCACGCTGCTCAAGATTTCCCTTCTGCTCGCCGACTTGAAGCCCGACATCGTGGCGCTGCAGGAAATCGACGAAAACTCCCTCTGGGCGGGCAACTTCGACCATCTGGAATTCCTGCGCGAATTCGGAGGTTTCGAGCACTCGGTTTTCGGAATCAACACCCGCCGCGCCGGGTTGCTAAATCTCAGCTACGGCAACGCCATCCTCTCGCGGCATCCCATCGTCGAATGGGAAAACGTGGCGTTCGGCCAGCGGCAGATCGGGGAGAAGGGGTTCCTTTTCGCCGAGATCGACATCCATCAGCGGCGGATTCCGGTGGCCAACATGCACCTGCACTACCGTTCGCGCGCGCACCGGTTTCAGCAGGTGGACCGGTTTCTGGCCTACCTGCACGACAAGCAGCGCCACCGTCACGCCCACTGGGCGGTGCCGCCGATCGTTTGCGGCGATCTCAACAACACGCACAGCAGCTCCGATGCGACGGTCACGCTGCTCAGCCATCTGCACGACTACGGCGACTACACGCTCCACCCGCAGACGGGCTACACCTTCCCGTCGCCGATGCCGAGCCGCCGGCTGGATTTTGTCTTTCTGCCGCCGGGCGTGACCCGGGCCGAAAGCCACATCGTGCGCAGTTTTTTGTCCGACCACCGTCCGGTGGTGGTGGATTTCGAAATCCATTGAGGGCGCCAATGCCGTCGGGAGTCCGTCCGTCCGGGCGGTGATCCTTGGCCGGGGTGTTCACGGCTTTGCAAAAAACCCTTTGCGCCGGCCGGTACTTTTTGCGGCGATGGGGGTTCCATGGATCGCATCGCCCAAGCCTTCGCCCGCGCCCGCGCTGAAAACCGCGCCGCCTTTGTCGCCTACCTGTGCGCCGGCGATCCCGATTTCGACACGTCGCTCGCCGCCTGCCGCGCCCTGATCGAGGGAGGCATCGACATCCTTGAGCTGGGCGTGCCGTTTTCCGATCCGCTGGCCGACGGCCTCACCAACCAACTCGCCGCGCAGCGCGCGCTCGAGGGCGGGATGACGGCCGCGCGCGTCTTCGAACTCGTCGCGCGCATCCGCGAGTTCAGCGAGGTGCCGGTGGTTTTCTACACCTATTACAACCTGGTGTTTTCCAATGGCGTCGAGGCCTACGTGCGCGCCGCGAAGACGGCGGGCGTGGACGGCATGCTCACGCTCGATCTGCCGCCGGAGGAGGCGGCCGATGTCCAGGCCGCCTGCGCGAAACACGACATCAAGACCGTCTTCATCGTCGCGCCGACCACGCCGGAAAGCCGCCTGCCGGTGATCGGCGCGGCCGCCACGGGTTTCATTTATTATGTGTCTCGCGAAGGCGTGACGGGCGTGCGCGATTCCGTCGCGGCGAACATCCCCGAGGCGGTGGCGGCGATCAAGCGGCACACCGCGTTGCCGGTGGTCGTGGGCTTCGGCATCGGCAAGCGCGAGCATGTGGCCGAGGTGGCGGCCGGGGCCGACGGCGTGGTGGTGGGCTCGGCTTTGGTCAACGTCATCCGCGACAACCTCGCGGCCCGCTCGCAAATCGCGCCCAAGCTGGCGGCGAAGGCGGCGGATCTCGTGGCGGGCACCCGTCGGTAAACGTCTTTCGCCGCTCTCATGCCACGCTGCATTTTGCTCATCGACGACGACCGGCTGCAGTTTCGGTTGACGGAGCAGATGTTCCGGTCGTTTTCCGGCGAGCAGTTCGAGCTCGATTGGTCGGCCACCTTCGACGAAGGCCTGGCGAAGCTGGTCACCGGCGCTTACGCGGCGTGTCTGCTCGACTACCAGCTCGGGGAACGCGACGGGTTGGCGTTGATCGCCGCGGCCGTCGAGGCGGGCTGCCACACGCCGATCGTTTTCCTGACCGCCGAAACCTCGGAGAACGTCGACACCGCCGCGATGAACGCCGGCGCGCTCGACTACCTGGTGAAAAGCGAGATCACCCCGCGCATGCTGGAACGTTCGCTGCGCTATGCCTTCAAGCTGGGCGCGACGTTGGACCAGCTCCGGCGGCTGGCCACGCACGACGAGCTCACCGGTCTGCTCAACCGCCGGCGGTTCGACAGCCTCCTCGCGGAAGAAGCCGAGCGCGCCCGGCGCCTCGAACGTCCGCTCTCGCTCGTGCTGGTGGACCTGGATCATTTCAAAAAAATCAACGACGAGCACGGCCACCCCGCGGGCGACGGCGTGTTGCGCGCGTTGGCCGGCGTGTTCAGGGCGGGCGCGCGGTCGATCGACCGCGTGGCGCGCATCGGCGGTGAGGAGTTCGCGCTTTTGCTGATGGAGACTCCGCGGGACGCCGCGCTGGCGACGGCGGAACGTCTGGTGGAAGCCGTGCGGCGCTTGCGGATTCCGACGACGGGCACGGACGATCTGGCGATCACGATCAGCGCCGGTGTGGCCACGATCCCGACGCACGCCATCGACGGCATCGCGCTCGTGCGGCTGGCGGACCAGGCGCTCTACGCGGCCAAGCGCGCGGGCCGCGACCGGGTGGCGAGCGCTTGAGCGGGGCGCTTCCGGCCGAGGCTTGCTCCCCGGCGTCCTTCGGATGAGGCTGCGCGCATGGCGCTGACCGATTCATCCACGACCTTGGCAGAAATCAAAGCTCGCGTGCTGGCCTTTGCCCGCGAACGCGACTGGGAGCAGTTTCACGCGCCGAAGAACCTGAGCATGGCCCTCGCCGCCGAGGCGGGGGAGTTGATGGAGCACTTTTTATGGGCCACGCCCGAGGCCTCACGCACCATCGCGCAGGATGCGGCCAAGCGGCGCAAAATCGAGGAGGAGCTGGCCGACGTCGTCATCTACGCCCTTGAATTCGCCAACATGACCGGGATCGACGTGGCCGCCGCCATCGAGACCAAGATGACCGCCAACGGCCAAAAATATCCCGTGGAAAAGGCGAAGGGCCGCTCGGACAAATACACCGAGTTATGAACGCGACACGCCCATAACCCGGAAGAGCGCGGGGCCGTGGTCAGGCCTTGCCGCCGTAGCTGAGGTAATCGTCGAGATCGAGCAGGTCGGCGAAGGAGCGGATGTCCTCCCGCTCGGAGCCGCAGCCTTTGAGCTCCTCGGCGAACCACTCGTGTCCCTCGGTCCCGCCAGGGCCATGCGCTTCCAGCCATGTCGACCACGAGGCCACTTCGAAGGGCAGGCGGCGGGTCTTGGTTTTGACCCAATCGAGGATCTGCACATCGGTCTTGCCGGTTTTGATTTCGGCGAGCAGCGCTTCGTGATCGATGCCGGTGAACGTGAAGAACTGCTGGTCGAGCGGGCAGTTGTAATGGTATTCGCCGGCTTTTCCGGTGATAAAGGCGCGGGCTTTGTCCAGCAGGCGGGGGAGGTGGGCGTAGCCGCCGAGACGGACGCGGACGCTGCGCGGCGGGTGTTGGGTGAGATCGGGAGCGGAGAGGTTGATCATAAGGAGGTGAATCGGGCGTACTCTAGCGAGGATCACTCAAAACTCGAGAGGGCTTTGGTTTTTCCGTGAGCTGAGGTTTGGTCACAGAGCACACAGAGTTCCAATCCAGAGGGCACGGAGTTTTTAAGGCATAAGATCCGATGGGTCTTTCCTCGGTGATCTCTGGATTGGAGCTCCGGCTCGGCTCTGTGACTCATCTGAAACCGAGTTTTTGTCACGGAGAGCACGGAGTTCGATCCAGAGGGCACGGAGTTTTAAGCCATAAAATCCGACTGGTCTTTCTGTGATCGCTCGTTCGGAACTCCGGCTCTGTGACCCATCCGAAAACTGGTCGCCCGTTTTGTTCAGAACGTGTCGCCCTGCCAGCCCCACATGCCGTGTTTCACATTGATGAATTTCACGTAGACGCGGTTCGGGGCGATGCCGAGGTGGTCCTCGATGAGGGTGCACAGGGCCTGGCTGAGGACCTTGGTTTTGCGGGCGGGCAGGCCGACGGCCTTGAGTTCCAGGAAGGCCACCGGATCGTCGCTGCCGGCGAAGAGCATCGCGGTGTTGGGCTCCAAGGCGACCATCACGAATCCCTCGGGCTTGGCCAACAGGTTCGCAACGAGGGCGGAGGCGGTCTTCAGCACGGTGCGCTCGGCTTTCTTGGTGACGGGCAGATTGGTTTGGATTTTGAGGTAGGGCATGATGGGGAGGGGTTATGACCCGGAGTCTATCGGAGCGGAGAGACGCGTCAACGGCCGTTCCGGGGCGGAATTTCCGGAGATTAATTTTAACTACGGGGGGATTTCCTTTCCTCTTGGAAGTTTGACAGCGGGGAGGGCTTCTCCGAAGCACGGGGCGTCCCGGCGCTCCATGAAGAAAACCACCGTCGTTCGAAACTACTACGTGCTTCCGTGCTGTCTGCTGCTGTTGAATCTGATCAACAACATCGTCGCCTACAAATCCGAGGAAATCGGCGAACCGCTGCTGCGCACGACGGCAGTCATTTTCCTGGTGCTCGCGGGCTCGGCGCTGGTGGCGTTCCTGCTGGCGCCGGCGATCACCAAAGTGGTGCAATCGCTACAAGTCGGCAGCCGGCGCGGGGCGGGCGAACTGGGCGAAGTGATTTTTCTCGTGCTGCTGGGAGCGGCGGTTTTCTGGCTCTACTACCGGGTGACGATCCATGGCGTGGCCTCGATCCTGCCGGCCGACTGGCGGAATCCACACCGGTGAGCGCGGCGGGGCATGTCACGCCTTGGGTCGGAAAACCGTGATGGCGGAGGCGTTGGCTTCGAGGCGCGGGCCGCCGATCAGGTCGATGCAGTAGGGGATGGCGGGAAAAACGGCTTCCAGATTTTCGCGAATGGCCTTGGGGCGGCCGGGCAGGTTCACGATGAGCGTCTTGCCGCGGATGCCGGCGGTCTGGCGCGAGAGAATCGCGGTGGGCACATGGCGGAGCGAGGTGGCGCGCATGAGTTCGCCGAAGCCGGGTAGGAGCTTTTCGCAGACCGCTTCGGTGGCTTCGGGAGTGACGTCGCGCGGTGACGGGCCGGTGCCGCCGGTGGTGACGATCAGGGCGCAGCCGGCGTCGGCCATGCGAATGAGCTCGGCTTCGATGCGGGGACGTTCGTCGGGGATGACGGCATACTCCACGGTGAAAGGCGTCACCAACCAGGCGCGCAGCAGCTCGACGCAGGCTTTGCCGGGGGTGTCCTCGTAGACGCCAGCGCTGGCCCGGTCGGAGATGTTGATGACGCCAAGAGAGATCATGCGGAGAACTTGGCGATGATTTCCGCCGGCGTCACGCCCTGGGTACGCAAGGTGCGGATCGCGAGGGCGTCGTGGCGTTTGGCAAGGCGTTCGCCGTGGTCGTCGAGGACGAGCGGGCAATGGTAATAGTCCGGGACGGTCGCGCCGAGGGCGCGCAGCAGCAGAATCTGGCGGAAGGTGGATGGGATGAGGTCGGCGCCGCGCACGACTTCGGTGATGCCCATGGCGGCGTCGTCCGCGGCGCAGGCGAGCTGGTAGCTGGGGACGTTGTCTTTCCGCCAGACGAGAAAGTCGCCGAAGTCGCGGCCGGCGACGGCTTGCCTTGGGCCGAAATGGCCGTCGGTGAACGCCACCGTTTCGTCCTCCGGCACGCGGAAGCGCCAGTTGCACGCGATGGTGTCGCCCAGCGGCGGGAGCGGTTCGCCGGCGGGCGG
Source organism: Verrucomicrobiota bacterium (assembly GCA_019510185.1). Taxonomy (GTDB): domain Bacteria; phylum Verrucomicrobiota; class Verrucomicrobiia; order Opitutales; family Opitutaceae; genus Rariglobus. Next base: position 7,141 of record JAEKKV010000018.1, read on the forward strand.
ACGGAAGTGCACGGGGTAAACGGGTTCGTCGTCGCCGCCCTCATGCGGGGCGGTGGCGGCCTCCTGCACGTCGCGCCGCGAGCGGTGGCAGGGGAAGATCAGGCCGGCGGCATGGAGTTTTTCCAAGGCGGCGCGGTAGACGGGCAGTCGTTGGCTTTGCGTGATCACGGGTTCTTCCCACGACAGCCCCAGCCAGCGCAGGTCCTCCAGCATGGCGGTCACGAATTCCGGACGGACGCGCGCGGTATCGAGGTCGTCGTTGCGGAAGAGCAGGCGTCCGCCGGCGGTGGCGGCGCGTTGGGCGGCGACGCAGAACGTGCGAGCGTGCCCGAGATGGAGGAACCCGGTGGGCGAAGGAGCGAGACGGCCGAGGTAGGGGGAGGAGGTGGACACCGCTGATTTACGCTAATGAACGCTAATACAGTCCAAATCACTTCGAAATTAGCGTCGATTAGCGATCATTAGCGGTTTCAAGTTTTCCCATGCCCAAGCTCCTCTGCGTCTATTGTTCCTCCAGCGCGAAGCTCGATGCCAAATATTATGAAGTGGGCGAGCGGCTGGGGCGGGAGATGGTGGCGCGGGGCTGGGGTTTGATTTACGGCGGCGGCAACGCGGGCCTCATGGGCGTCGTGGCGCGAGCGGTGAAGGCGGCCGGCGGACACGTGGTGGGCGTGATCCCGACCTTCATGACGGAGCGGGAGCTGGCGTTTCACGAGTCGGACGAACTCGTGGTCGTGGCGAACATGCGGGAGCGCAAGCGCATCATGGCGGAGCGGGCGGATGCGTTTGTCACGCTGCCCGGTGGCATCGGCACGCTGGAGGAACTCTCCGAAATCATGACGGAGCGTTACCTCAATCTCACGACCAAGCCGCTGGTGCTGGTGAATCAGGACGGTTTCTACGACGACCTGCTGCGTTTCTTCGAGCGGATGGTGCGCGAGAAATTCAAATCGGCGGGCCTGAACGATCTCTTCGCGGTGGCGGACACAGTGGAGGAAGTATGGCCGCGGCTGGCCGCGCCCAGCTCCTTCACGGCCGACCCGTTTTGGTTCACCCGGCGGTGACGCGGCGGCTTACCGCCACAACGGAACGAGATCGCCGCTGCGCACCCAACCGGTCTGGCCGGTCGGGAAGACGAGGCGTTGCCAGCCGAGGAAAGATTTGTCGGTGATCGCGATGAGGCCGGGCGCCAGCGGCGTCGATTTCTGCGGAGCATCGATGTCGGTCGGGATGGAACGCAGCGTGGAGGGCTTGGCCACGAAGACGGCGCGGGCATCGGCCAGCACGCCGTAGGTGTGCAAGCTCAGGCCGGCGCTGCCGGCGAGCAGCGCGGCGATGACGAGGAAACTCCCGACGACGGGCTTGAGACTTGAGCGGCCGCGATAGGCGCACCAGAGCCACAGGCCGAGGGCAAGGGCGGCGAGCCAGACGGCGGAGACCAGGGCGAGCTGCCAGCAGGCGGGTGAGGCCAGCCGGGCGAGTTCGTGCGGGAGATCGGGCTGGATGAACGGCGCGATCTCGGCCGGCTGCAGTCCCGCGCCTTTCAAGGTGAAGTCGAGATGTCCGCGCACCGCGGGATCGGCGGGCTGTTGCACGAAGGCGGCGAGCGCCTGGCCGGCGGCTTCGCCCCATTGGTTTTGCTGCACGAGCGCGAGGGACAGGTTGTGGCGCGCGGTCCAGGCGGTCGGCTCGGTCTTCAACGTTTCCCGCCATGCGTTCGCGGCGGCGGCGAAATCGGTTTTGGCGTAGGCGCTCGCGCCGGCCTCGGCGGCGAACACGGGTTGCGCCGCGACGCAGGCCAACGCCAGGAGGGCGAGCGGGAGGAGGTTGCGCGGGAGAAAGAGTTGGAAGGCGGAGAAGCCAGGCACGCGCTTGGCGGCGAGCGCCTGACCGGCGCGGTCGAGCCAGTCGGTCGGCAACGCGGTGCCGGGGCGATAGAGCACGCGTTCGGAATCGCTCCACAGGCCGGCCCAGTCTTCGGACGTAAACTGGCCGGCGGTGGGCACGACGGCGGGAAGCTGCCAGAGCGCGGCGGCGTCGCGCTGCCAGGCTTGGATCAACGCGGCGAGTTCGTCCGGGTCGCTCGCCGAACGCAGGCGGTGCAACGTGGCAGCGAGTCGGTGGCGGGCTTCACGGAGCGGGCGGCGCGGATCGGTCAGGCGCGCCCGGCGGAGGGCGAGGCCGGCCCAGACGAGCAGGGGGCAGAGGAGGGAGGACAGCAGGGCGAGACGGAGCGTTGAGGAGGAAACGGGCGTTCCGGCCGAAGCGGCCGGAGGGAGTGGATCGCGGGGCAGGGTCGCGGGCGGTTGCGCGCTGGTCGCGGAAGGTTGCGAACCGGACGAACCGGCAGCCGCTTTTTCGGTTTCGGATTTGGGCTCGCCGCTGACGGGCGTCGGAGCGGCGGCGGGAGCCACGGTGATGGTGACGGGTTCGGTCGTGACCGTCTGGTACGCGCCGGTCTTGGGATCGAAATAACTGAACGTCACGGGGCCGAGGGTGTAGGGGCCGGCTTTGGTGGGGATCAGCACGATATCTTCGGCGAGCGTGGCTTCGAAGAGTGCGTTGTCTTTGTTAACGCGCTTGGCCTGGGGTTGGACGACGCGAAAATCCTTGGAGACGCTGCGCGCGGGCAGGCCGGGAACGTCGGGCCAGTTGCCCGTACCGGCGAGCGTGAGCGTCCACGTGACGGGTTCGCCGACGGCGGCGGTGGCGGGAACGACCTTGGACTCGAGGGTGAACTGGCCGACGGCGCCGTTGAAGCCGGCGGGCGCGGGCGCGGGGAGCGGGCGCACGACGAGCTCCGCGGGCTTCGAGGTGATGGAAAATTGCTCGAGGTTGGGCCGGGCGAACACCGTGAACGTCGACGTGCCGGTGGCGAGGTTGACCAACTGGGTGGCGGGATTGAGCGGGATCGTGCCGGCGGTCTTGGCGTAGGCGCGGGTTTTATAGAAAATGGAGATGCGGGCCTCGCCATTGAGGGTGGCCTCGAGCGGCTCGGGCTTGCTCCACGGCTCGACGGAGAGGGGCGCGGGGTTCCAGTCGAGATCGCTGCCCAGCTGATAAAAATAACGGCGGGCGACGTTGAGCGAGTAGGTGAGCGGGAAAACCTCGCCGGCCCAAACCTGGCCTTCCGGCAGGGTGAAACGCGATTGGACGACCGCCTCCAGCGAAAGGTTGGACTGGCCGACGGTGGCGTCGCCGATTTCAAACGTCGCGGGGGCGACGTGCAGGCGCCCCTTGTCGGTGATCACATCGAAGGCGGGGATCCTGACGGTGCGCTGTTCGGTGGGCCGCACGCGATAGGTGAGCGAGACGGTGTGGGACCGGGAGGCGCTGCCGTTGAGGATGCTGAAGGAGTTTTGCTCGGCGCGCGACGGGGTGCCGAATTCCAGTCCGGCCACGGCGGGCAGGGCGACGGTGCCGGAAGGTTCGCACTGGTCGAAGATGAGATTGAGTTCGCTCAGCTGGTTGAGGGCGAGCGTGCCGCTGCCGGGCTCCCAGCGCACGGTTTGCGCGTGGAGCGTGGCGACGAGGAGCAGCGGGAGCGGAAGGCGGAAGAGGAGGCGGAGCATCGGATTCACCAGTTGTGGCCCTTGGGGGCGGGAGTGGCGGGAGCGGGATCTTGAAGCAGTTGGAAAAGCCGGGCGGGGGAGTCCTGCTGGCGGACCTGGTCGAGTTTTTGCAACGGCAGGGCGAGGGCGGGATCGGTGGGCGAAGCTTCGCCGGTTTTTTCGGAGGCGCCGCCGACCTGCTGCATTTCGCCGGGCGCGGGCGGAGGCGTATCGGAAGGCTTGGGCTCACCGGGTGGTTGATCGGATTTTTTATCCTTCATGTCGCCGAAGGCCGATTGCGGTTGCTTGGGCTGTCCGGAGGGAGAATCGGGTTTGCCGGAGGAGCTGTCGTCTTTTCCATCCTTGGACTTGGACGGCGCATTCTGCGGCTGGGACGGCGAGGAGGATTTGTCCTGGTCCTTGGATTGGGACGAATCGTTTTTGGAATCCTGGTTCTTCTGATCCTTCTTGGGATCGGCATCGTCCTTCTTCTGATCGGACGGTTTTTTATCCGGCGGGGGTTGGTCGGGCTTTTTCTGCTCGGGCGGATTTTTTTTCTGGAGCAAGGCTTCGAGTTGCTTGGCCAACGCGGGCCAGTCGGCGGCCTTGGGATCGAGCGTCCGGCCGGCGGCGACGGCGGCGAGGGCGTCGTTGACCGGACCGGCGGGAACGGGCTGCTGGGTCTCCGTCAGCCGCTGGCCGTAGGACAGCGTGGAGCGCGCGAGGCCGGCATAATCGCGGGCGTCGATCGTATCGCGCGCCGCCAGCTGGCCGACGAGCTGGGTGAGCGGGGCGGAGAGCGGGTCCGAGGAGGCTTCGGCGGCGAAAGCCGCGTGGCCGGCAAACCACGGCGCCAGGCAGAAAAGCAGCGCCAGCGTGGCGAGGGAGCCGGTCGCCGACGCCGGTTTTGGCGGATGGGAAAGCGTCAGCGCGCGCGGTTTGGGGCGGACGGGGAATTCGCGCCAGAAGCTGATCGCGAGCAACAGCAGGGCCGGGGCGAGCGCCCATTGAAAACGTTCGGCGAGGCGCACGCGGCTGGTTTCGCGGAACTCGCCGCGTTTGCCCTGATCGACGGTGGCCTGGATGAGCTGCGGCAGATCCACCCACGAACTGGCGTCGGTGTAGACGCCGCCGGTCTTATCGGCGAGTTCGCGCAGCGTGGCGTTGTTGAGTTTGGACAACACCACCGCGCCGCGCTCGTCCTTCATGAACGCGCCGGCGCCGTCGGGGATCATCGCGCCACCGGCGGTGCCGACGCCAAGGCTGAGCACGCGAATGCCCTTGGTCTTGAGTTCGGCGACGTGTTTGTGCCAGTCGTCGCTCTGGGCCTCGCCGTCGCTCAGGACGATGAGGAAGCGGTCGGCCGCGCCGGAGGAGCCGAAGGCGGAGAGGCTGGTTTCGAGCAGGGCATTGTAATCGGTGCCGCCCTCGGGGAGAAAATCAGGGCCGAGCTGGGGCAGGAATTCGCGGAGGATCTCGTAATCGGCGCTGAGCGGGCTCTGCAAAAACGCGGTGCCGGAGAACACCACGAGGCCCACGCGTTCGCCCTTCAACTGTTCCAGCAGACTGGTGATGAGCAGGCGGGCGCGGTCGAGGCGCGACGGCTTTACGTCCTGCGAAAGCATGCTGCGCGAGAGGTCGAGCGCGATGAGGATTTCGCGCGCTTGGTCGAAAACGGGCTCCTCAAGCCGGCCCCATTGCGGACGAGCCAGGGCCAGCGTTCCGAAGACAAGGCCGAGGATGAGAAAAATGCGAACGCGCACGCCGCCGCGACGGAGCGAGGAGCTGCCCAAGACCAGTGATGAACGCCGCACCTCGGCCTGCTGGATTTTGGGATGCGGAGCGGCCGAAGCCGTGCGACGGCGGAAGAGGTCGCGCACCAGAAACGCGAGGGGGACAAGCAAGAGCCAGAAGGCGTGGGGCCAGTAGAAGCTCATGTGGAAACGGGCGCGGCCGGCGTGCGGCCGGAGAGCTTGGCTCCGGTCCGGGCGAAGAGCGCTGCGAGCAGGAGACAGCCGAAGCCGGGCCCCGCGAACCAGACGAACAGCTCGGTGGTGAGCAGGTAGCTCTTGGCTTGGAATTCGATTTTTTGTGTCTGATCGATGGCCTTGAAGGCGGACTCGATGGCCTTGGTATCGTCGACGCGGAAGTAGTGTCCGCCGGTGGCGTTCGCGATGCCGATGAGGGAATTTTCATCGAGATCGGCCATGAGGCGTCGTGTGCCGACGCGGTTGCCGGCCTCGTCAAAAACAGGGAAGGGCACGAGGCCGTCCTTGCCCGCGCCCATGGTGTACACGGGGATGCCGCGGTTCTTGGCGATCTCGGTGGCCTGCGCCGGCGTGAGCGTGCCGCGGTTGTTGGCTCCGTCGGTCAGGAGGACAACGAAGGCGCCCTTGCGGTGGCTGCCCTGCTCGCGACCGGCTTGTTCGAGCCGGGTGAGGGCGATGCCGAGACCGTCGCCGATGGCGGTGCCGTCCTCGATGAGGCCAATCTTGAGGCGTTCTACCTGACGACCGAGCCAGTCGTGATCGAAGGTGAGCGGGGCGAGCGTGTAGGCGCGTCCGGAAAACACCACGACACCGATGCGGTCGTTGGGACGGCGGTTGATGAAGGCCTGGATGACCGGCTTGATCGCCTGCAGGCGGTTGATCGCCGAGCCGTCCTTTTCGTAATCCTCGGCGAGCATCGAGCCGGAGAGATCGATCGCGAGCATGAGATCGTAGCCCTCGGCGTGAACCTCGTGCTTGTCCTCGATGCGCTGCGGGCGGGCCAGTGCGAAGACGAGCAACACGAGGCCGGTGAGCGCGAGTCCGGCGGGCCAGCGCGAGAAGGTGGCGAGCGAGGGCCGGTGCCAGGCGGCGGCGAAGGGCACGAGCAGCACGGGGACCGCGCGGCGGCCGCGCAGCCACAACACTGCCGGAATGAGCAGGAGGGCGAGGAGCCAGAGCGGAGAATGGAAGGTCAGATTGTTCACCGGTTGGCGAGGATCAGCGCCGCCGCATGCGGGCGTGGAAAAAACGCACCAAGGCGTCCAGGCGGTCTTCGTCGGCGCCGACGGCGAGCCGGCTGAAGGCGTCGGGGAAAAGCGTGCGCCAGCCGTCTTCGCGTTCCGCCCGCCACTGGGCGTGGGCGGCGCGCATCGCGGCGGAGTTTTCGAGGGTGACGAGGCGGGCGCTCACCGGATCGTAGGCGGCAAAGGTGTCCTCGTCGGGCAGCGCGCGCTCCCAGGGATCCTCAACGCGGAAGCCCATCGTCTGGTAACGCTGTTTCATCACGGCCCAGCCTTCGGGCGCGGGACGCGGCGGGAAATCGCCGAGCCAGATGAGCACGCTGTGCTTTGGCGCGGCGCGGGCGAGGAGGCGCCAGGGAATCTGCGGCTGGGAATTCGGAGCCTGGGAATCGAGCGCGGGCGGTTCGGCGCCAAGCAGCGAGGCGGCGGCGTGGAGGATCGGGCCGCGGCCGCGCACGGGTTCGCGCACCGTGTACCCGCCGGGCGTGGCGTGGATGAACCCCACGCGGTCGCGATTGACCGCGCCGAGCATCATGACGAGGCCGGCGAGCTCGAGCAGGGCCTCGCGCTTCGATTGCGCACCGGAGCCGAATTGCAGGCTGGGGGTGTCTTCGAAAACAAGCAGCACGGTGACCTCGCGCTCCTCGACGAATTTCTTGCGGTACGGTTCGCCGAGGCGGGCGGTGACGTTCCAGTCGATGTCGCGCACATCGTCGCCGAACTCGTATTTCACGACTTGGTCGAACTCCATGCCGCGTCCGCGGAAGGCGGAGCGATACTCGCCGCTGAGCACGTTCTCCACCGCGTGGCGCACACGCCACTCCAGCCGGCGCAGGAGCGCGAGCGGGGAGGCGGGGCCGGCGGTTTCGCCGCCGGAGCCGGGAGCGGGAGGGCTGGAGCTGAGAGCCACGGAGATCAGACCTCGGGAACGGGCGTCTGCTGGATGACTTGGGCGATGAGGCGGTCGGCGGTGATTTCCTCGGCCTCGGCCTCATAGGTGAGGCCCACACGATGGCGGAGCACGTCGGGGGCGATTTCCTGCACGAGCGACGGCGTGACGTAGTCGAGTCCGCGCAACCAGGCGAGGGCGCGGGCGGCCTGATAGAGCGCGAGCGAGGCGCGGGGCGAGGCGCCGAACGTGAGGTAGCGTTTCTTGCCGGCGGCGGGTTCAGCGAGGGCGCGGGTGGCGCGCACGAGCGCGAGGATGTAGCCCTGCACGGAAGGCGCGAGATGGACCTTGTCCACCTCGGCGCGCAACAGGAGCAGTTCGTCGCCGTTGGCCACGGGTTCGAGGGCGGGCTGCCGGGTGACCTGGCCCCAGCGCTGCATCATGGTGGTTTCTTCCGCCGCGGTCGGATAATCGACGAGGAGTTTGAAAAGAAAACGGTCGGTCTGCGCCTCGGGCAACGGGTAGGTACCCTCCTGTTCGACGGGGTTTTGCGTGGCCATGACGAAGAACGGCCGGGGCAGCGGGTGGGTGTGGCCGCCGATGGTGACCTGGCGCTCCTGCATGGCTTCGAGCAGGGCGCTCTGGACCTTGGCCGGGGCGCGGTTGATTTCGTCGGCGAGGACGAGATTGGCGAAGATGGGGCCGCGGTGGGAGGTGAACGCGCCGTCCTTGGGCGAGAAAACCATGGTGCCGACCACGTCGCTGGGCAGGAGATCGGGCGTGAACTGGATGCGCTCGAATTGCACGCCGAGGGCGGTGCCGAGGGATTTGATGAGCAGCGTCTTGGCGAGACCGGGCATGCCTTCCAAGAGGACATGGCCGTTGGCGAGCAGGGCCACGAGGAGGCGCTCGATCACGGCATCCTGGCCGATGACTGCTTTGCCGATTTCGTCGCGAAGTTTCTGGGACCAAGTGGGACCGGTGATCATGGTGTGGCGAAGGGCTGTGGGCGGAAGGGAGCGCTCTACGACTCGCTTGCGCTGAAAGTGTTTCGTGAGAAAAAGGGGGTGTCGTGGTTTTACCAACTCAAATTCTCGAACGGCTCGACGCATTGGGGGTGCTGGCCTCGGATATTGAAGAACGTTTCATCCGTGGTTCGGGTCCGGGTGGACAAAAAATCAACAAAACCGCCTCAACGGTGTGCCTGGTTCACCGGCCGACCGGCGTCGAGGTGCGGTGTCAGCGCGAACGCTCCCAGGCAGCCAACCGGGAGCTGGCCTGGGCGGAGTTGTGCGAAAAGCTGGAAACCCGGCTGCGCGCGGCGGAAAACGAGCGCCGGCAGGCGCGGGAAAAACAACGCCGGCAGACCCGAAAGCGGAGCGGCCGGCAAAAGGCGATTTCGGTGGCCGGCAAACGACACCGGGCGGGCATCAAGGCGGGCCGGCAACGGCCTGCGGAATAAGGAACGCGCTTCCGGCGGGACGAAGACGGCCCGGGCGATGATCAGAGCACGGTGACCGCATCTCCGACGCTCAGGCGGCCGGACTTGGTTTCGTGGAGCAGATTTTGGCCGAAGATCACATCGCCGGGCTCGCGCGGATCTCGGCGGTAACCGGCCAGGGTGCGCAGCGGCTCCGGTCCCAGACGTCGTCCGGTTTCCTGATCGGTCGTGGTCACGATGCAGCGCGCGCAAGGACCGGCGGTGCGAAACATGACGCCGCCGATCTGGAGGCGCGTCCAAGTGTCTTCCGCGAAAGGCGCGCCGCCGGCGATGACGAGGTTGGGGCGAAAGCGGTTCATCGGCACCGCCTCCTCGCTGCGGCCGAGCAGGCGGTCGTTGAGATTGGCGAGCGAGGCCTCGCCGATGAGGAGGAACGGATAGGCGTCCGCGAAAGAAACGATGTGGGGCGCGGACGGCGTGGCGGACTGGTCTGGCGCGGGCAACTTGTGCGCGGGGATCGGCCGGAAGAATTTTTCGCCGATGCGCACGAGCCGGGCGGGGCCGCCGAGCACGGCGGAAATCCAGGCGGCGGCCGGTTCACCGCAGTCCTCGGCTTGCAAGTTTTGGCTCTTCCAGACCTCGACGCCGAGCAAGCGCGCGGTGGGATCGGAGGCGCGCGGGACGTTGAGTGGAGGGCGACCGGGGTGCGTGAGCGTGAGATGCGAGGAGCTCAAGGCGGTCTCGATGCACGCCAGTTGGGGATGGGAGCGCTGGGTGATGAATCTGCCCGCCGGATCGACGATCAAAAACCGCCGGTCGCCGTCGAGGCCGAGCGCATCAACCGAACTCGAGGTGAGGGCGAGAGCGCGGCAGCCTTTGACGGGGTAAATGAAAATCCCGGCGAGGCGGCCTGCTCGATGGCCGTCGGTGCGCTCCGTGGTCAACTGCGATGGCATGCGTCCGGTCACTCCTGGCGGCGGTAGGTGACGAGGTAGCGTTGCGAATCGAGGGCGGTGGCGAAGGCCTGCGGGGTGACGCCGTCCAGTCCATAGCAGATGCGCAGCCGGTTACCGACGAGCTGGTAGATGGAGGCGAGCACCCGGCCTTTGTTGTCGAGATGCGTGCTGGTGAGCGTGAGGCGGAGGGTGGCCTCGGCTTCGGTCTGGGCCACGAATTCGTAGCGGCCGCGGTCGTGGATCTCGCCGGCAAAAACGACCTTGTAGGATCCTTTGTGAAGCGTGAGTTCGGTGCGATTGATGACCAGTTCCGGGGCGGCGACGCCGTCGAGCTCGGCTTTGACGGGCAACCAAACGCCTTCGATGGGATGGGAGTCGGCCATGGCGGAATCAGCTTTCGTCTGCGGCGCCGGCGGAGGCGGCGGGCAGGGATTTTTTGGCTTTGGCGCCGAGCGTCTTCAGCTCCTCGACTTGGGCGAGCAGGTTGCCGGGGCCGGTCTTGAGTTTGCCGAGCGCGTCCTCGTAGCTCTCGCGGGCGCGGCCGAGGTGCCGGCCGATTTCCTCAAGGTCGGCGAAAAGCCCCGCGAACTTGTCGTAGAGACGTCCGCCGCGATCGGCGATGGCCTGCACGTTTTTGGTCTGGCGATCCTGTTTCCAGAGATTGGCCACGGTCTTGAGCGTGACGAGCAAGGTGGGCGCGGTGCAGAGGATGACGCGACGGTCGAAGGCCCATTCGTAGAGTGTGCGGTCGTTCTCCAGCGCGAGCGTGAAGGCGGGCTCGAGGGGAACGAACATGAAAACGTAGTCGGGGGTGACGAGTTTTCCGGTGTCCTCGTAGCGTTTGTCGCTGAGCTGTTCGACGTGGGTGCGGACGGCGCGGGCGTGCTCGGCGGTGGCGGCGATGCGTTCCTGATCGGTGGCGGCGTTGACGGCGCGTTCGTAGGCGATGAGCGAAACCTTCGAATCGATGACGAGGTGACGCTGATCGGGCAGGCGCAGAACGACATCGGGCCGGAGGCGCCGTCCGTCGTCGGTGGTGAGCGATTCCTGCGTGAGGTAATCCTGGCCCTTGATGAGGCCGGCGGATTCGAGGAGACGGTCGAGGATGAGTTCGCCCCAGGCGCCGCGGGCCTGCGACTGGCCTTTCAACGCGTGGGTGAGGGCGTGCGCCTCGTCGGTGATGCGGATGTTGAGCTGGCGGAGCTGCTCGATTTGGGTCTTGAGGGCGGTGCGGTCCTCGCCGTCGGTTTTGTAGACGAGATCCACGCGCTGGCGGAAGTCCGCGAGCTGCTGGCGGAGCGGATGCAGCAGGGCCTCGACCTGGGTCTTGTTGTGGTCGGTGAACTTGGCGGATTTTTCGTCGAGGAGCTTGGAGGCGATGGCCTGGAACTCGGTCTGGAGCGTGGCCTTCAATTTCTCGGCGTCGGCCAGGTAGCGGGCAGCGAGGGCCTCGCGTTCGGCGAGCCGTTGTTCGCCGGCGGCGAGTTGCGCGGCGAAGGAGGCGCGCTCGGCGGCGAGATCGGCGGAGAGTTTCGCGTTGAGGGTCGAAAGCTGGGCGACGGAGGCGGCGGAGGCGGCCAGTTCCGCCGTGAGGCGGGTGTTGTCGGTTTCGCGGGCGCGGAGGCGTTCGAAAAATGCGGCCTGCCGGGCGTGGGCGAAGAACCAGACGAGTCCGCCGGCGAAAACGGCGGCGACGAGAGCGACTAAAAAGATGTCCACGCCGGCCAGCGTGCGCGGCGGGCCGGACGCGTCAAAGGAAGAAAACGCCCGGCAGCGCCAGACGTCGGCCACCGCTGCCGGCTCAGGCTTTGAGCGGGAAATAAAGCGTCACCTGCGTGCCGAGACCGATGCGGGTCTTCACGTGGATGAGGCCGCGGTGGGTTTGCACGAGGCGCGCCACGATCGCCAAGCCGAGCCCGGTGCCGGTGGCGGTCTTGGTGGTGAAATACGGATCGAAGATGCGCGCGAGGGTGTCGCTGGCGATGCCGGAGCCTTGGTCACCGATGGTCAGGGCGAGCAGCGGCAGTTTGCCGGCGAAGGTGCTTTCGCCCACGACCAGCTCGGTCTCCGGGGGAACGGTGAAGGGCTGGGGCAACGGCTCCTTCACGCGGACGGCGGTCACCTGGACCGTTTGCGGCGTGGCGGTGCTTTGAAAGGCGTTGATCGTGAGGTTCAGCAGAATCTGGATGAGATCGGTGGCGTCCACCAGCGGAAGGGCGTCCGTCGCCAACGGATGGATGACCAGATTGCTGCCTTGGACGGCCGGGTGAATTTTCAACAGGGACTGAAGGTCGCCGAGCACCTGGTTGATGGGCAACTGGGTGCCGGGAGCGTCGCGATGGTGGACAAAGCGCAGATAACGCGAGGCGATCGCGGTGCAGGTGTCGACCTGCTTGCCGATGTGGTTGATGTCGGCCCGGACGCGTTTGAGTTCGTCGCCCTGCAGCGTGCTGATGTGCTTGAGCCGGAGGTCGAGCAGCTCGACGTAGCCGCTGATGACCGTGAGGGGATTGTTGATGTCGTGCAGGACGCCCGCGTAGATCTCGTTGGTGGTGCGGGCGACCTCTTCGCGGAGGGAGACGTCGTCGAGGCGGCTGGTGAGCTCGCGCAGCCGGTCGGAGGCGCTGGCGAGATTGTCGGAGAATTTGCGCAGGTGCAGGGCGCGGGCGACGGCCTCGCGGATGGTCGCGAGATCGAAGGGCTTGCTGAGATAATCGCAGGCGCCGAGGCGCAGGGCCTGGCGGGCGGTGTCGAGGGTCTCGTAGGCGGTGAGCATGATCACCTCGATTTTTCCATCGATCTGTTTGAGCGCCTTGAGGACGTCGATGCCGGAGCAGCCGGCCATGCGGATGTCGAGAATCGCGACATGGACGGGGTGCTCGCGGGCGAAAGCGAGCGCCTTGTCGCCGGAGTCGACCACCTGCACATGGAAATCATGGCGGAAAACCATGCGGAGCGAATGGCGCGGGCCTTCCTCGTCATCGACGACGAGGAGGTTGTAGCGGTGCAGTTCGGCGGGCGGCGCGTTCACGACGGGGGTTCCTGAGTTAGAACTGGTAGGCGAGAGAAGCGGCGATGGCATGGGTGCGGTTGTGGTAGGTGCCGTCGGCGAGTCCGAAGGGACTGCCGACAACGGTGCGATCGGGCGAATAACCGAACTGGTAGGCGAGGGTCAGCTTGAGGCCGCCCGTATGGTAGCTTCCGCCGAGGGCGAAAAGATGACGGTCCGAGTCCGGGATGGCGGGAGTGTAGGTGGAATCGGGAATGGAGTTTTCCGCGTAGGTGTAGCCGGCGCTGAGGCTGAAACCGTTTTTGAATTCCCGGGTGACGCCCACGTCGTAGAAAAAGCCGGACTGCCAGTTGAAGGCCTGGGTGGCGCCGAGCGGACCGGGGGCGTTGATGGTGAGGCTGTTCACGCGGTCCCAGTTGGTCCAGTCGAGATTGACCTCAAGATTCCAACCGGGCGCGGGGCGGTAGGAATAGCCGGCGATGATGACCTCGGGGAAAACGAACTCGGCGCTGGCCGGCTGCGCAGGCACGGCGCCGGCGATTCCGGCGGTGCCTTTGAGGTTGATGGTGTAATGATGCTGGTAGCTGAGACCGAAGGCGTGTTGCGCGGACGGTTGCCAGCGAACGCCGGCGTTGAAGCCGAGGGCGTTGCCGTCGCCGTCGAAGGTGTATTCGCCGAAGCCGCTTTGGCGGCTGAGCGTGGTTTCCGCCCGCTGGAAAACCGGGCCGGCCCCGAGGGAAAGCGTGGGCGTGATTTGCACCGCGCCGACCGCGGCCAGCGAGTAGGTTTTTTGTTCGGCCTTGGTCGTGAGCGGGCTCAGCACCGAGGACGAACCCCAGTTGGTGGAGAGGCCGAAGGGGGAGTAGCCGCCGAGGCCGAAGGCGTAGTTTTTGCCCTCGGGGGCGTAGGCGTAGTAAAACTGCGGGACGAGGTTGTTCTCCCGCTTCATCTTGGCGCTGCCGGCTGCGCCGGAAAAATCCGTGTCGAGCTGGATGACGTAGGCCGTGGCGGAGAAGGACTGGCCGTCCAACTGGGTGAGGCCGGCGGGATTGTAGTAAACGGCGGCCGGTGAATCGGCGGTGGCGGCGAAGGCGTTGCCCCGCGCGGTCGCCTCGGCGTCCTTGAAGCCGATGCGGGTGGCGGACCCGAAGACCATCACGGGCGCGGCCAAGGCGGCACAGAAAACCAGAGGAGCGGAGGGACGGAGGAAGCGGAAGCGCGAGAGCATGAAAACAGAAAGGTGGGAGACGAGGAGAGCGGGTTGGGTCAGAGCAACGGAAGGTTGATCACGATATCAGGGCTGTCGGGGCCGGTGCGGGAAAGAACGGCGAGGTCGCCGGCATGGTTTTCCAAGATGCGGCGCGCCACGGTCAGGCCGAGGCCGACGCCGGTCGTGCGGGTGGTGAAAAACGGTTCGGTGGCGCGCCGGGCGTTCTCGCTGGTGAAGCCCGGGCCTTGGTCGCGGAAACGCAGACTCAGGCGGGGGGCGCCGGTGGCGTCGGCCTCGGTGGCGAGGCTGACCTGCAGCCTGCCATCAGACGGATTTTCCTGCAGGCCGTTGAGGAAAATCTCCTCCAACGCATGCAAGAAGCTCGCGCGATGGATGCGGACGGCGGTGTCGTCCTGTTCGCCGGCGATTTCCAAGCGGCCTTCCTTTCCCAGGGAACGGCTGGCTTGCTTGAACGCCTCGCGCAACAGCGGGCCGACCGGCACCCATTCATCCGTGACGTAGGCGGGCTGGGAAATGAAAAGCATCTGCTCGGTGAACCGTTGGATGCGGCCGGTTTCGCGCCCGAGGGCGGACTTAAGCGATTCGCGGAAGTCGGCGCTGTCGTAATCGGTGTCGAGCAGCTGATGGTGCGTGCTGAGCGGCACGAGGGAGTTGCGAATCTCGTGGGCAAAACGCTTCGCGATGAGCGTGATGAGTTTGAGATTGGAAGCCTCGATCTCGGCCCGCTGCACCGCCTGGATCTGCGTGTAATCTTCGACCAAGGCCATGGCCGGCTGCGGCAGCCGGCGGTCGGCGGTGGGGAACGGGACCAGGCTGATCCGATAGGTGCGGCCGGGATTTTTTTCCGAAGTCAGGAAGAACGGGTCGGCCTGCCGGCCTTTTTCGGCGAGATCGTGGAGGGCGGCGGCGAGCGGCGCCGGCAGCTCGGAAAAGTCCAGGCGCGCCTTGACGCGTTCTTCGCCGTGCAGAAAGCGCAGAAACGCGCGGTTCGCGTGCAGCACCGACAGATCGGCGCCCACCACCAGGCTTCCGCTAGTGTTGGCGCCGAGCACATCGGAAAACAACTGGTGGCTGGCCGCGAGTTGGTGGTGCAGCCAGCTGTTTTTCACCGCGAGCCCGAGTTCCTCCAGCAGGTGATAAACCAACTGCAGTTCGGTGTTGTCCAACGGACTGCCCGTGACGCGTCCGCCGATGAGGGCGACGCCCAAAATGCGTTCGCGATCGTTGATCGGCAGCGCGGCCTGGCACCCGAGGATTTCGAACTCACGCCGGATCTTGAAATTCTCGGCGGGAAACGGATGGGCGGTTTCCGTATCGAGCCGCAGGATCTGGCCGCTGCGCGTGATCTGCTGGCCGATGCCGGACTGGCGGGAAAGCTCGATGCATTCCAAAAGATCGTTGGGAATGCCGACCGCGGCGATGCAGGTGAGGCGATCCTTGCCGCGACCGTCGGGTGCCGCCGGCGTGGCGGCCGGCATGGCCTCGAGGAAAATGGCGATGCGATTGACGCTGAGGATCTCGCGCAGCTTGAGCACGAAATGCTGGGTGAACAGCTTGTGATCGAGCGAGTAGCTCAGCACGCGGGAGAAGTCGCGCAGGACTTCGAGGGCGGACGTCGCCAGCGGAGCGGCGGCAGGTCCCGGAAGGGGCAAAGGCGGAGTCGACGGCGAACTGCGGACGGGAACGGTCAGCAGAGAGCGGGTGGCGCGGGTGAAGGTTGCCAGCGACAAAGGGGCCTGCAGCACCAGATCGGCGCCGGCGGCATAGGCGCGCTGCTCGATTTCGGCGGAAGCTTCGGTGGTCAGGAGAACCACGGGCACGGTGCGGGCCGAGGCGCGGATGCTGGAAAGCAGGGTCAGCGTTTTCGGAAGATCGACCGAGGGAAGCACCAACAGGTCAAAGACTCCCGAATCCAGCAGGGAGCTGCAGGCCTCGAAGTTGTCCTTGCGAATGATCTTGTGATCCGTCGAGGCGAAAAGAGCGGCGGCTTGGGAGCTCGCCAAGGATTCTTCTGCGATGAGAAGGAGATGGATCACGGAAAGTACGATGCCGCGGGAGAATGGCCCGATTAAGAGGCAAAACAGGGAAGCGCGCTTTGTATAGCAACAGGAAAGTAGAGCTGGCGGGCCTTTGCAAAAAGAGAGGCCAAGAAACGTTGCAAAAGACCGTTGCCAGTTGGGGAACGGTTGAAAGTATCCGGGAAAATCAGACGCCGCCGGCTTCGATGAACATCACCAACGCCTCCGCTTCCGCCGCAGAAATCCAGAGCGAACTGGTGATTTTCCCCAGTCGCAACGGGCTGAAGATCGTGGCGTATATGGATTTTATCGGCGATCCGGGGCAGGCGGCGGGTTATGTGGTCATGACGCCGAAGTACGGCGAAACCAAAAAGAACAACCTGCAGCTGGCCTATTATCTGGCGGCCAACGGCCTGGTGGTTTTGCGCTTCGACCACACCAATCACGTCGGCGAAAGCGAAGGCGAGATGAGGCACTACACCCTTCCGGGGGCGGTCATGGATATCCTCGCGGCGTTTGATTATTTGGAGCGGCAATGCGGGGTTAAACGCGCCGGGCTGGTCGCCAGCAGCCTTTCCTGCCGCATGGCCATCCGTGCCACCAGTCTGGACGTCCGGATCAGCCATCTCATTTGTCTGGTGGGCGTGGTGAATGTCCAGAGCACCCTCACCACGGTTTATCAGGAAGATGTCGTTTCGAACTACCTCGATGGGAAGCGCTGGGGGATCAACGACGTGCTCGGGTTTGAAATCGATTTCGAAAAGTTCCTCGGAGCTTTGGTGGAGAGCAACCTGCACAGTCTGAAAAGCACATGCGACGATCTGGCCGCAGTGCGCGTCCCGGTCTCCTTTTTGTCGGCGCAAAACGATGCTTGGGTTAACATTGATGATGTCAGGCATGCCGTGGAATTCGCGAAGGCGGGGCGGCTTCATCCGATCAAGGATTCCATGCATGAAGTGCGGGAAAATCCGGAGGCCGCGGAAAGGACGTTTCGTCACCTCGTCGCGCAATGCATGGAGCATGCGCGCGGCGAGGAGGTCGGCTTTGACCAGCTGGTGATCCCGCCGAAGCGATCGTTTATACAGCAGAATAAAATCGAACGGGAACGACTGCGCCGGGCAAATCCGGTCCAGCAAAACGAAGTCGATTTTTGGAGCCAGTATCTCTCGAAATATGAATTTTTCGAGAGTGTGGATGTTTATCAGTATTATATTAATCTAGTCGGAGATCTTTTCGGCGAATTCCGTTCCGGAGAACTGGTCTTGGATGCGGGTTGCGGGAACGGCCTGTTTGGGGTCTGGGCGATCCGGCATCTATTGGAGAACACCTCTCTCCGGCTGGACATGCCGGTGATTTATACCGGCTTGGATCTCACGCATGACGGTTTGCTGGACGCCATGGGCAAACACTCCCTGGCGATCCGGCGTGGCGCCCCTTCCAAGGGGGAAGCCAAAAATAATGTCAGTTCCCTGTACGGCCGGGTGGATCTCGATCACTTGGGACGAAGCACCGGGGACGATGGGGATCCGGTGCTTCGTTTTGCGGATAACACCTTCGATAAAATCTGCTGCAGCCTGCTTATTTCGTATCTGAAGCGGCCGGCTGACCTTGTGCGCCATTTATATCGGGTGCTGCGGCCGGGGGGGACGTTGGTCATTTCCAGCATGAAGCCGTTTTGCGATCTTTCCGAAATCTACAGACGCTATGCGGAGCGGAATCCGACGGATAAGGAAATTGAGTCGGCCCGCGATTTGTTGCGCGCGGCGGGCAAAATCAAGGTCAAGGAAGAGCAAGGGGTATATACGTTTTTTTCAGCGGAGGAGCTGCAGGAAATGCTCCTGGAAGCAGGCTTCAAAGCCCCCCAGATTTTTTCCTCATTTGGCAATCAAGCCAACGTCTTGCGCGCCGTTAAGTGAATTACTTCGGCCTAGTTTCCTCGCTGATCAATGTCCTCGCCAGTCTGGCGTTGGGCATCGCGGTTTTTTCCAGGAAACCGCGAGATTCGAAAACCCTGACGTTCACATTGGTGACGGTGAATGTGGCGGTTTGGTCCGGCTTTTATTTTTGCTGGATGCTATCCCATGATCAGGCGACGGCTCTTTTCTACTGCCGTAACCTTTCTTCGGCGGCGATTTTTATTCCGGTCATCTATTTTCATTTCAGCCTTCGGCTGACGGGGCGTTTCGCCAATCGGGAAATTATAACCGGGTATGCACTGGCCCTTGCCTTGGCGGGCTTGGCGTTCACGCCATGGATAGTTTCGCGGGTGGAACCAAACAGATGGTTTTTATTCTGGCCCCGGCCGGGTGCTCTTTATCCGTTCTACCTGGCTTTCTTTTTCTATTTCCTGGTGCGCACAGCGGCGTTGCTCGTGGTGGAGTTTCGGCAGGCCTCCTTTTTGCGGAGAAACCAGTTACTGTACGTTTTGGTGTTCACGTTGATCGGCTTCATCGGCGGCTCCACGAATTACTTTCTATGGTATGAGGTGCCGGTTCCGCCGTTTGGCAACGGACTGGTGGCGGTTTATATGATCGGGGTGGGCTATGCGGTGATTCGTTTTCGTCTGATGGAGTTCAATCTCCTGATCGCCCGTTTGGTCAGCTATGCGGCGATCATCCTTGGCTTGGCCATGGTTCAGACGTGCGCGGTGAGCCTGATCTATTGGATGCAAGGGGCTCCCGAGGGTCTCAGCCTGAATGTCTTTTGGGGCGCCTTGTTGAGCACCGTTGGATTGTTTATGACGGTGCCGGGTGTTCGTCGTCGCCTGGAAGGCATTTTGGAACGGCGTGTTTTGGGCGAGGTGACTTTGCGCAGAGCCCGCCTGCGGCAGCTCGCCCAGCGGATTAGCTCCATCGAAGACGAGGAGGGAATTTTCCGCGAAACCGTTCAATCCGTGGCTGACGCGCTCGAGGTGAACCACGTGGGGCTTTTTCTGCGCTTTGAATTTGAGTCCAGCTTCATGCTGCGATCGGTGGTGGGGAATCGGGCTGCAAACTTACGCAACGAACATTTCACGGAAGACGTGCCGTTGATCAGACTCCTGCAAAAATCATCGCATGCCGTCCTGCTCGACGAACTGGAGCACGATCTGGCGGTGGCCGATCGCAACGCCATCTCCCGCTTGCGGCGTGAGAGCGGCATCGAACTCGCCGTGCCAGTTTACGCCGACACTTTTTTTTATGGGTTTCTCGCGCTGGGGAGACGGAATCTGGACGCGCTCTTCACCGATACGGATGTGTCTTTGCTGGAGACCATCGGCCTTCAAGTCGGCTTGAACCTCCGCTCCCGGCAGCTGGAGCGGCAGGCGAACCAGTCGGAGAAGCTGATCGCGCTGGGCACCCTGGCGGCGGGATTGGCCCATGAGATTCGCAATCCGCTCGTGTCCATCCGCACCTTCAGCGAGTTGATCGGCGAGCAGGGGGGCGATCCGGAGTTCCGTCGCGAGTTCCGCAACATTGTCAGCCGCGATGTCGGCCGCATCGCCACGATCATCGAGAATATTTCCGCTTTTGCCGACAACGCCCAGGTCAAGGCCGGGCCGGTGAATATCCGGGAGGTCATCGACGGGGTTTACGATATCGCCCGTCCCGAATTCGTGAAGGCCAGCGTGTCTTTTGAGGCGGCGGATTTGGATCCGCCGATGGTGCGGGGGAACTACAGCCAGTTGCTCCAAGTTTTCCTGAACCTGTTTCAAAACGCGATCCATGCGCTCGACAGCCGGCCGGAGCCGAAAATCAGCGTGGGTTATCAGGTGGTGGAGGGCGAAGAGGGCGGGCGCATGGTGATCGTCTCGGTGACGGACAACGGCGCGGGCATCGACGAGGCGGTGCGCGGGCGGATCTTCGATCCTTTCATCACCACGCGTGCGACCGGGGACCGGGGCGAGAAGCGCGGGATGGGCTTGGGGCTGGCCATCGTGAAACGCATTGTTGAAGGTCACCGCGGGGCCATCACCATGACCAGCGAGTCCGGGCGCGGCACCACGTTTTTTGTTCATTTGCCCTGTCTGCCATGATCCAGCCCTTAAAATCTTCCCAACGCGCCGCTCTGCCGGGACCGCTCGCCTTGCGCGAACTCGCCTGCGCATTCGCGCATATGGCGGATTTCGGCCGGTTTGCGGAGATGCTCGAAACCGCCGTGGGCAAGGCCGGGTTTTTCGAGGAGGCGCAGGTACAGCTTTATGAAGGAGCTCCCGGGACCGAGGTGTTCACACCCGGTCGCCTGACGTTGCCGCTGGCGGGGAAAGAGCAAGTCCACGGCGTCCTGCAGGTGGCGGCCGGCGGGCCGGTGAAGACCTTTGGTCCGGAGGACATCCATTTGCTGTCCGCGTTGGGCGCGGTGATCGCGGCGGCGCTGGACCATGCGCTCCGGTATGGCGAAGTGCGGCGCAACCTGGAGATCCTCTCCTTCGTCCTGAATCTTGCCCCGGTAGGACTGGTGGCGGTGGACGGCGGCGGGCGCGTGGTGCTGGCGAACGATCTGGCCCGGCGCTGGCTCGGCGCGGAGAGTGTCGAGGCGGTGGCGGCACGGCTGGCGCCGGAGGCCTTGGGCGCGGACTGGCGAGCGCAGCCGCGCTTTCATCTGCGCACCGACGGGAAGCTCGTTTACGTCGAGGCGCACACGATTCCTCCGGTTGAAAACGGCGCAACGGGGGCGGCCGCGCTGGTGTTCACCGATCTGAGTTTGGAGCAGGTGCGTTTGCTCGACGGCTTGCAACGGGAGCTCTACCGCTGCCGCTGGCTCGGGCAAAAACTCGCCTTTGTGCTGCTGGAATCGAGCCAGCCCGGAGGCGGTTTGCTCCGTCGCCTGCCCGAGTTGCGCGCACTGCTGAAGCCGGGCGAGCTGGCCGGTCCTTACGACGCGTTTCGCATCGGGCTGGTGCTGCCCGAATCCGACCGCGCCCAGGTGCTGGCGCGTTTGCGGGCGCTGGTGGAGACGTTGCCGGCCGAAAATTTGAAAGCGTCGCTGGTGATCGCCACGGAGGCGTCGGCCGAACGCGTGCTGGGTCAGGCGTTGGAAGGCATGCAGCCGGTGGAGGCGATCTTGCGTCGCGTGCTGCTGCTGCATGACGATTATCCGGCGGTGAACGACATGCTGGCGCTGGTGCTCGGCCGCCATTACGACATCGTGAAAAGCTCCCGGCTCGACGAGAGCATGGCGCTGCTGCGGTCCCGGGCGTTCGACGGACTGGTGACGGAGATCGAGTTACGGACGGGCGGAAGCGGAGTGGAGCTGGCGCTGCTGGCGAAACAGCTCCAGCCATCGATTCGTCCATTTTTCACCACGGTGGCGCATGCCGGCCGGCTGGTGACAGACGATCCGTTGCTCGCGGACCATGTGGTGATCCGGAAACCCTTCGATGTGCGCCAGCTGGAGACGGCGGTGCGGACCGCGCTGGTGTGACCGGCGCTACTGCGCGGCGAAGAGTTCGGCGATCACGTCTTCCAGCGGCACGTCCTCGATGGTGATGTCTGCGACGGGGCCGGTGGTGAGGATTTCCTGGGAGACGGCGACGACGTTTTCACCGGGGACGCGGACGGTGAACTTGCCCTCCTCGACGTCGCGTTTCGTCTCGCCGTGGCGGGATTGCCACGTTTCGGGGAACGCGCCGCCGGTGGCGGGGAGAAAGGTGATGATTTTTTTGCGGCTGCCGGAGGCGTTTTCGAGGCGGTCGAGCGCGCCGTCGTAGATTTTCACGCCCTTGTGAATGACGATCACGCGGTCGCAGAGCTCCTTGATGTCGGCCATGTAGTGGCTCGTGAGGAGGATGGTGACCTTGTGCCGCCGGTTGTAGTCGCGCAGGAACTGGCGGACGGATTTTTGCGAAACCACGTCGAGGCCGATGGTGGGCTCGTCGAGAAAGAGCACGCGCGGACGGTGGAGCAGGGCGGCGATCAACTCCATCTTCATGCGCTCGCCGAGCGACAGCTCGCGCACCATGACGTTGAGCTTGGCGCGCACGTCGAGGAGATCGACGAGTTCGTCGAGCGTTTCCTGGTACTGCGCGGCCGGCAGGCCGTAGATGTGCCGAAGGAGGAGAAAGGACTCGATGGCGGGAAGATCCCACCAAAGCTGGTTTTTTTGACCGAGCACGAGGGCGAAGAGGCGGCGGTAGGCGTTTTCGCGCTTGCCGGGGTCAAAGCCGGCTACGCGGGCGGTGCCGCTGGTGGGATGGATGAGCCCCGAGAGCATCTTGAGCGTGGTGGTCTTGCCCGCGCCGTTGGGGCCGAGAAAGCCCACGAATTCGCCTTCCTGGATGGAGAAGGAGATGTCGCGGGCGGCCGCGGTCTCCTCGAACTCCCGCCTGAAAAGCCCGCGCACACCGCCCCAGAAGCCGGGTTGTTTCTTATAAGTACGGAAGATGCGGGTTAGATTTTGAACCTCAATCATGGCTGGAGCGACGCATTCAAACGCAAAACCGCCGGGACGCAAAGGGGAAGATGCGATCCGGAGGTGTGAGGATGAAGTAAATACGGAGAACCGGGAAAACTCCCGTTGATCTGATCCGTTCGCGACTTATCGGCTGTTTTGGCTTCCCTCATCGGCAAGCTTGGTTTCGATAAGCCGCCCCCCGCCCCATGAAAAACGAAGTCAAGTGGTTCGCCTCCCTTTGCGCCCAAGAAGGTGTGATCAACGAGAAACTCGCCGGCCAGCTGGCGATCTCCTTGCCCGCCGATGCGGAGGTCGAGGCCTTTGCCCAATTACTGACCGACAAGAAGCTGGTCGCCGACGCGACGTTGGTGGACCGCTTGATTGTCGAAGCCAAG
This sequence comes from Verrucomicrobiota bacterium, assembly GCA_019510185.1. Taxonomy (GTDB): domain Bacteria; phylum Verrucomicrobiota; class Verrucomicrobiia; order Opitutales; family Opitutaceae; genus Rariglobus. Next base: position 30,014 of record JAEKKV010000018.1, read on the forward strand.
GAAATCGCCGCCTCGGGGGCCGAGGCGCCCGCGCTCGCTTTGCCCGCCGCGCCTGCGCCCGTGGCTGCGCCAGCGCCCGCGAAGCCCGTGTCGGTTCCCCAAGCCTCCTCGTCCTCGCCGGCTGCCGCGCCCGTGATGGCGCCGGCCCCGGTGAAAGTCACCGCCAGCCCGGGTGGGAAGACGGATTTCAACGATGTGAAGGCGATGACGACCGAGCAGTTGAAAGCCTTCATGCTCGAGTTGCTTGGCCGGATGCAGACGCTCGGCGCGAGCGACCTGCACCTTTCCGCCGGCTCGCCGCCGTTCATGCGCAACCTGCGCATGCTCGATTTTCTAAGCCCGGGGATTCTTTCCGCCGAGGACGCCCACCGGCTGAACACCTGTCTCTTGGCCCCCGATCAGGCAGCGCAGTTCGAGAAGAAGCGCGACTTTGACTATGCCTTGGCGATGGAGGGGGGACGCCGCATCCGTGTGAACCTGATGGTGCAGAAGGACGGCGTGACCGGCACCTACCGCATCGTACCCGAACGGCTGCGCACGCCTACCGAGCTTGGGTTCAAAAACATCGATGTCCTCAAACGGCTGCTGAGCTACCACAACGGCCTTATCCTCGTCACCGGTCCGGTGGGCGCGGGCAAGACCACCACGCTCAATTCCCTGATCGACGAACTCAACCGCACGCGGGAGGAGCACATCATCACGGTCGAAGATCCGATCGAGTTTCTCCACGTCAGCCGGGGCTGCAACGTCACGCAGCGCCAGGCGGGGCAGCACACGGAAACGTTTGCGACCGCGCTCAAGAGCGCGTTGCGCGAAGATCCCGATGTCATCGTAATCGGCGAACTGCGGGATCTCGAAACCATCGAGATGGCCATCACCGCGTCGGAGACGGGGCATCTGGTGATCGGCACCATGCACACGAGCGACGCCACGACCACGCTCAACCGTCTGCTCGACGTTTTCCCGCCGAGCCAGCAGCCGCAGATCCGCGCGATGGTCGCGGAGAGCCTGCGCGGCATCATCTGCCAGCGGCTCCTGCCCGCCAAGGCGGGCGGGGTGGTGCTCGCCTGCGAGCTCCTCGTCAACACCCTCGCGGTGTCCGCCATGGTGCGCGACGGCAAGACCCAGGGCATCCCCAGCGCGTTGGATACCGGCCGGCGCGAGGGCATGATCTCGATGGACAACGCCATCTTCGAACTTTGGGAGGAAAAGAAAATCTCCGACGAAACGGCCGCGGCCAACATCCTCAATCGCGTCATCCGCCAGCGCATCCCCGGCGTCCGCTAACCTCCTTACGCTCACCCCATGCCCGCGATCGACCAACTTCTCCGCGCCGCCCTCACCCGAAAGGGCTCCGACCTCCACCTGCTCATCGGCCTCGCGCCGCGCGCCCGCGTCTCCGGCTCCCTCATCACGCTGGGCGAGTTTCCGGTCATCACCACGGAGGAGATGGAGTCGCTGCTCAAGGAAATCTGCCCGCCGCACCGCTGGGAACATTATCTCAAGCACCGTGATCTGGATTTCGCCTACGAAATCCCCGGCCTCGCCCGTTTTCGCGTCAACTATCTCTACAACGCCTGGGGACAGGCGGCGGTTTTCCGGCAGATTCCCTCGCGCATCCTTTCGTTCGACGATCTGAAGCTGCCCGAGGCGTTGAAGAAATTCTGCTCCCTTCGCGAAGGGCTGGTGCTCGTTACCGGACCGACCGGCAGCGGCAAATCCACCACGCTGGCGGCGATCCTGGACTACATTAACTCCAACTTCAGCCGCCATATCATCACGGTGGAGGATCCGATCGAGTTTGTGCACACGAACAAGAAATCGGTGATCGTCCACCGCGAGGTGCTGGAGCACACCGACACGTTCGCCGACGCCCTGAAGGGCGCGATGCGCGCCGATCCCGACATCATCCTCGTGGGCGAGATGCGCCAGCTTGAAACCATCCGCCTCGCGCTCGGTTGCGCCTCCATGGGCATGCTGGTGTTCGGCACGCTGCACACCAACAACGCGCCGAAAACCATCGACCGCATCATCGACGCGTTTCCGGCCGACGAGCAGAACCAGATCCGCGTGATGCTGGGCAGTTGCCTGCGCGGCGTCGTCTCCCAGCTGCTTTGTAAGAAGATCACCGGCGGGCGGGTGGCGGTGCACGAGATCCTGCTGCCGCACGACGCGCTGGGCGGCACCATCCGCAGCGGCAACATCAACGCCATCCGCAACATCATCGAGGGCTCGATGGCCGAGGGGATGATCTCGATGGATTTCTCCCTGAAAAAGCTGCTGGCCGCCGGTGAAATTTCGAAGCAGGAGGCCTACATGAAGGCGACCGACAAGGCCGCCTTCGAGCGGCCGGCCGCCGGCTAGGCCGGGCCGAACGCGCCGAGCGCCGTGTAGTCGAGCACGGTGTGGCTGATGTTGCCGGCGTCGAGCGCGGCGCGATCGGTCAGCGGCCCGGCGGGCGAGACGTCCTCGCCCAACTTGAAGATGAAGCGATGTGTCCCGTCGTCGGCCGCCGGAGTGAAAAGACCGGGGACGACCACGCGCGCGGGCACCGTGCGGCGCACGGCGGAGTCGGCGCGGCAGGGATGGGGAAAGTTGACGTTGTGCACGATGAAGCGGCATGCCTCGGTGGCGGCGACGAGGCCGGGGGTGAGCCGGGCGGCATGAATGGCGGCCTCGCGCAGGCTGGCCTGGAGCTCGGCCGAGGGGGCGTGCGGAGCGCGGTGAAAGGACTCGAACGCCTCCGCCGTGAGATCCAGCGAATAGGCGATGGCCGGCAGTCCGTGGACCGCGCCCTCCCAGGCGCCGGCGATGGTGCCGCTGGCGAGAATGAAACCGAGGGAAGCGTTGCGGCCGACGTTGATGCCGCTGACGACCGCGTCGATGGTGACATCGCGCGGAAGCAGGTGGGCGAGGGCGATGCTCACACAGTCGCTCGGCGTGCCGTCGATGCTCCACGTGGGGCAGTCGAGATCCTTGTCCACGACGGAGGCGGCGACGGGTCGCCGCCGGGATTTGGCACATCCGATCCAGCTTTGTTCGCTGCGCGGAGCGGCGACGTAAAGTCGGTGGCCATCGGCGCGGAGCGTCCGGGCCAGCGCGTGGAGGAAGAGGCAGTCGATGCCATCGTCATTGGTGAGGAGAAGATTCATCGGAGGCGAGTCCGCTGAACTTGTGCGGGTCGCGCGCAGGCGGCGAGCCTGCTCACGCTGATTGCGCCGCTTTCGTCCTTTGCCCGGGCCATTGCCGGCCGGGTCACTCGGCGGCCGCGGGGGGCAGCGTGAAATAAAACGTGGCGCCCTGGTCGGGGGCCGCCTGCGGCCAGATGCGGCCGCCATGCTTGTGGATGATGCGCTGGACTGTCGCCAGGCCTACGCCGACGCCCGGAAACTCGCTTTCGGCGTGAAGCCGTTGAAACGGTCCAAACAGCCGGTCCGCATATTTCATGTCGAACCCGGCGCCGTTGTCGCGAACGAAGTAGGCCGTCGATCCATTGGATTGGGTTTCAGCGCCGAACTCGATCCGCGCGTGCGGGATCTTCGAGGTGTATTTCCACGCGTTGGACAGGAGATTTTCCAGCACGACGCGTAGCAGGCCGGGATCGCCGACGGTCGTGAGTCCCGAAGCGATGATCCATTCCACGTTCCGGTCGGGGGCGGTGGCCTGCAGCTTTTCGCTGATTTCCCGCGCAATCAGGGAGAGGTCGATGGGCATCCGGTGCACTTCGGCGCGCGTGGTCCGGGCGAGTCGCAGAAGATCCTCGATGAGGAGGTTCATTTTTTTGACGCCGTTTTGGACATGATTGGCGTAGGTGCGGCTCTCGTCATCGACGCGATCGCCCAGATGGCTGATCAGCAAGTCGGTGAAGCCGCTGATGGTGCGCAGCGGGGCGCGGAGGTCATGCGAAACAGAGTAGGAAAACGTTTCGAGTTCCTTGTTGGCCGACTCGAGTTCATGGGTTCGCGCGCTCAGGCGTTGCTGCAAAAGCTCGTTCTCGAGTCGCAGCCGGCGTACGGCCAGGGCGCGGGCGAGCACGGGGAGCAGCGTGCCGAGCCGGAAAGGTTTCAAGATGTAATCGAGCGCGCCCTGCTTCATCGCGGCGACGGCGGTGTTGACGGTGCCGTGTCCGGTCATGACGACGCCGACCATCCGCGGGTCGATTTCCTGCGCGGCGCGTAACAGCGTGATGCCGTCCATGTCCGGCATCATCAGATCAGTGAGCAAAAGGTCGAAAGGCGCCCGGCGCAGCGCTTCCAGAGCCTCGGCGGCCGAGGTGAACCCAGTCGTGGCGTAGCCTTGTTCTGTCAGGGTATCGCAGAGCGCCTTCAGGTGGGGGGCTTCATCATCGATAATCAGGAGGCGTTCCTGGGAGGGAGGGCTCATGGTAAAAGGCGCGAAGAGACCTGAATGAGGGTGTTACGTTCCGGCGGACATCCCGGTTGAGGGCGGATTGGCGGTCAGGTCGGCAAAGGCGGTGCGGAGTTCGCGGAGCTTGGGCGGCTTGCTCAGCACGCGATCAACGTGGGGCGGGATGTCGCCGTCGGCCGTCATGCGTTCGCCCCAGCCGGTGAGCATGACGACCGGCGTCGAGGGCGACTCGGCTTTGATCGCGCTGGCGACCTTGCGACCGTCAACGTAAGGCATGCCCAGGTCGGTGATGACGAGGGCGAAAGGACGGCCGTTTTGCCGGGCCTCACGGAAGGTATCGATCGCCGCCTGACCGCCGCCGACCGCGATCACTTCATGGCCGTCGGACTCCAAGGTGTCGCGCAGGGATTTGATGATGAGGGGATCGTCGTCCGCGATGAGGAGACGCAGCCGGGTGGGCACCGGGGCCGAAATGAGAATGCCCGTGCCGGTGTCGGCGGAAATGACGGGTATGGGGAAGAGCAGTCGCATGGTGGTGCCGCGGCCGGGAGCGCTGTCGATTTCGATTTCCGCGCCGTGCCGTTGCACGGTGCCATAAACCATGGCGAGGCCCAGGCCGGTGCCGCGTTCCCCTTTGGTGGTGAAAAACGGTTCCAAGCACCGGCGCCGGGTGTCGTCATCCATGCCTGCGCCGGTGTCGGTGACCTCGATTGCCGTTTGGTGAGGAGTGCCGGCGGTCTTGAAGGTGCGGAGGGTCAGCACGCCGCCCTGGGGCATGGCGTCGACGGCATTGAAGATAAGATTGGTGAACGCTTCGCGCAGTTCGCTTTCTACGCCGAGGATGGGCGGGAGGTTTTCGGCGAACTCGGTGCGGAGCTGGATGACCGCGCCGTTTTGCAGGGGCATGTCGCTCCAGCGCACGCGAGTGAGATTGACGACTTGAAGTGCGAGGCGGTTGAGATCGACGGGCACCAGGCTAAGCTGGGGTTCGCGCTGGCGGTAGAATTCGCGCATGCGGCTGACGGTCTGGGCGACATCGTCCATGGCATGCTGGATGGTCGTGAGGTAATCGCGGGCGCGCGTGCTCAGGCCGGGCTCGGTCTCGAGGAGCGACTCGGTGTAGAGGGTGACGGGCGAGATGGCGTTGTTGATGTCATGGGCGATGCCGCTGGCCATCTGGCCGAGGGCGCGCAGCCGTTCCTGTTGCATGACGGCCTGCTGGGTTTGGCGGAGGTCGTCGTAGGCCTGCTGCAATGCGCCATAAAGTTGGGCCTGGTGCGCGGCAAGGGCCACGTGCTCGCTGAGCTGCTTGAGGAATTCGCATTCGCCGCTGCTGAAGCTGTTCGGTTCCCGGCGGGCGGCGATAAGAACCCCGAAGACCTTGCTTTCGACCAGCAGCGGGGCCGCTACCAACGAATGCAGTCCACCCCGGACCAGGCGCTGGGGGAACGGAAACGCGACATCGGTGATGTCCGGCTCGTAAACCAACTGGCCGCGAACGCAGCGGGAAAGGCCGTTCTGGTCGATGGGAATGGGGGACCGTTCCGTCAGCGCCAGGGACGTGGCGAGCGGCTCGCTCCGGATTCCGACACTGGTGACGGTGAGGGAATGGCCGGCCTGATCATAAAGGCAGATGCAGCCAAAATCGACGGGCAGGTGATCCTCAAGGCTGCGGATGACCACTTGGAAAATGCTCTTGAGATCCTGGCGTTCGCCCGTGGCGCGGGTGATGTGGTGGAGTTGGGCGAGGCGGGCGAGTTGCGCCTGCACCTTGTTCTCGGCCTCCTTGCGTTCGGCGATTTCGGCCTGCAACACGGCGTTGGTGGCGTGGAGGGTGCTTTCCCGCTCTTGGATGCCGGCGACCATCTCGTTGAAGGCGTCGGTGAGCCGGCCGATTTCGTTTTTTCCCTGCCGGGCTGCGCGCACCGAATAATCTTTGCGCTTGGTGATGGACTGGGCGGTCTCGGCGAGGGCGAGAATGGGCTGGGAGATGGGCCGTTGCAGCCAAGTGGAGAGCAGCAACGCGATCAGGAGGGCGCCCAGCAGCACTAGCGAGGCGATGCCCGCGAGCAGACCCAGTCGGGCGTAGATTCCATCCAAGTCCATCTGCAGATAGAGAATGCCGATGCGTTTGCCGTTGAGAAAGACGGCATGAAAAACATCGAGGTAGCCACGGGTGAACCGATAGCCATCGCCCTCTCCATGGGAGGGGAACAGGACGTGGGCGCCCGTGCGCTCGTAATCGGCGAACCGGTTGCCGGCCTGATCGTAAAGGGCTGCGGCGGTGACGTGTGGCTCGGATTGGAGGGCCATCAGGGTCTCCCGGGCGGCGTTCTCGTCCTGAAACGCCAGGGCGCCGCGGGTGTTCCGTCCGAGGATGTCAGCCAGGACGGTGGCGTCTCGGGCCAGAGCGCGGCGAAAATCGAACACTTCGTAAATCGCGACGGCGGCGCACGCGGCCAGCAGCACGGCGGCGCAGGTGGCCAGAATGACAAAGGTCAGCTTTCGCCGGATCGGGAGGTCTTGAAGCCAGCTCATGTTAACGTTCTCCACTGTTGGCGTTTTGTCCGACGATTCGGCCCAGCCCGAGCAACTGGGAGCTCATCTTCAGTCCATGGCGCAGCGCCATGGACGAGTTGATTTCAAAACGCACTTTTTTCCCTTCGGGGTAAAAAGCGATGATGCCGCCGCGCCGGGCAAAATCGTCGACTTCGCTCACGGTCAGCACGGGCCGGGTGTCCAGCAGGGGGAGAATTTCGTCCACCCGGCGGTTCTCCGATTTGGCGATGAAGATCAGCTGACAGTTTTTCAGGTCGTCCGCCCGGTGTGAACGCTGAATGACCAGTCGGCGATTGTGAATGGTCTCGTTTTGCACCGTTTCATCCAAGGAGGAACCGAACGGGTCGTCGCCGAGAATACCGATGCGGATCGGGTCGGAGTCACTGGAAAAAACGGACGACGGCCATTCGACGAATTGGAGAAAATTGAAAATGAAAACGGCCTTGATCTGGTATTCGCGGGAGGCCGTCTGCGCCCGCAGGGGTTGGGGGGCGACGGAGAGCACCAGCATTCCCACGGCCAGTCCCAAACAGACACGAAGCCATGGGCGGAGGGGGGAGCGGACAAACGGTGCAGTGGGAGGTCGCATCGTATTCAATAGAGCCAGACAACTTTTGCGTATACGCCACGCTCGATTTCCTGACGCGCGGCACCGGTGCCGAATTCCGGATGGCTGGCGTCCAGAAGATTTTGGCCGACGAGGGAGAGTTCAAGCCGATCGGTGGCGTGCCAGCCGAGGCGAAGATCCAGTTCCTCGTAGGCGGGTACATGCTGCCGGGCGATTTCTCCGACATGGCGAAGATCGGCGTCGAACTCCAGATGCCAGGGCAAATCCCAAGAGGAGCGCAGGAAGCATTGGTTGTTCGCATCGTTCGCTTCGCTGAGGCCGGCGCCGGTGTCGGTGCTGCCGGGCTTGGGGGTGAGGTGGACGAACACCCGGGTGTAGCCCGCTTGCAGGCGCCAGACATCGGTGACGTGGTAATCCGCCGTGAACTCCGCGCCATAGGAATGGCCCGTCAGGCCATTGCCGATGATCACCGGTACGACGGCGGGGGGGCTGACCTGCTCCGCGCTGCGAATGTCGTCATAGTCGTTGTAGAAGGTCGCCACGGAGAGGGCCAGCCGCTTGGTGGGTTGCACGCGATAACCCAGTTCGTAGGCCAGCAATTTTTCGGACTCAAAGCCGGGACCGCCTTGAAGAATCGTAAACGGAGGAGCGGCCGGGGCGTAGAAATCGCGATCGATCCGGGAGGGTGTGCGCACGGCGCGGGAAATCGCTCCCCACACGGTTTGGTTTGCGATCGGCCTCCAGGCGAGGCGGGTGCTGGGCTGGAGTTCCCACCCGGTGTAATCGTTGTGTTCGATTTTCGTGCCGAGTGTCAGCGTCAGCCGGTCCGGTACGAGGGCGATTTCATCCTGCGCGAATCCACTGAAAGTTTGAAGCTGCACGTCACCAGGAAGGAAGGCGAAGGTGGTGGGATTGACGACGTGATCGTCGATGTGCCGGTAGCCCAGCCCCCAGACGAGATTGTGGCGCTCGCCGACAAGGAAGTGGTGCTGCAAATCGAAATCGTTCGTCCCGAGGTCTTCGGAGATGGAGTTGGGAATGTTGCGGTGGGTACGGTCGTAGTACCATTGGAACTTCAGGTCGGAGTCGGGTGAAAATGTGTGCGTCCACCGGCCGAGCAGGTTGCCGCCGGTCACCTCGGTGTCGCCTGGGCCGGGCTGGTCGATGCGGCCGCCGTAGAGATCGCCTTGCACGGTGATGAGGTTGATCGCCGTCGCATCCCAATCCAGACGGAAGCCACTTTGGCTCATGTGCCAGTTGTTATCTCCGCTGCTGCCGTTGGGCCGCAGCGTGCTGTCGCGGTCAAAGTATTTGGTATAAATCCGGTAGTGCAGGTTCGGTGACAGGGTGCCGCCATAGCGCATGCCGCCGAAGCCGGTCAGCTCGGTGCCGCCACCGCCGAGCAGGAGCAGGCCTTGGGTGTCCTTCGCCTCCTTGGTGGTGATATTGATCACGCCGTTGACGGCGTTGGCTCCCCACAAGGTGGCGCCCGGACCGCTGATGACCTCGATGCGATCGACGTCTTCCAGAAGCGTGTCCTGCACGTCCCAAAAAACGCCGGCGTAGAGCGGCGTGTAGACGGTTCGGCCGTCGATCATGACCAGCAGCTTGTCGGAAATGGAGCTGTTGAAACCGCGGGCGCTGATGGCCCATTGGCTGGAGCTGACCTGGGCTACTTCCAGATTGGAGGCCAGCCGCAGGGCCTCGGGAATGCTGGAAGCGCCGCTGCGGCGGATATCATCTTCGGTGATGACCTGGATGGCCGAGGCCGTGTCCGAAAGTTTTTCAGAGCGGCGCGAAACCGAGGTGACTTCAAGGTCCATCAGTTCCGTCATGCTTAAGGCCTTGTAAAGCGTCACGCTGTCTTGGGCGGAAGCTCCGGGAAGGGTGCTGGCGAGCAGGCAAACACCCAGGGCGAATCGCCAGGACGCGGGGTGGAACGGGAGAAGGTTTGAAGGCGGACACATGACTTGGACTGGATGAGGCGAGGCCATCGGCGGTTTCAATAATGCCATGTCACCTTGGCGTAGACGCTGCGGGCGACTTCTTCACGGGCCGGCCCCGGGATGCCATATTCGGGGTGGTGATCGTGGAGGAGGTTTTGCCCGACGAGGGAGAGTTCGAGTTGATCGGTGGGATGCCAGGCGAGACGGACATCCAGCTCGAAGTAGGGCGGCACTTTGGCGATGGTGCCGGAGTTGTTCTCATGGAGCGCATCGACCCAACGCAGCGCGGTATCGAATTCAATCCGGTGTGGCAGATCCAGGGACGAGCGGATGGAAAACTGGTTTTTGGGATCGGCGGTTTCGTTGAGGGCGTTGTTGATGTCGAGCTGGCCCGGCTTTACGTGAAGGTTTTCCAGCAGCAGCGTATAACCGCCATGCAGCCGCCACGACTGGGTCACCTCGTAGGTGGTGGTCAGCTCGACGCCGTGGGTTTCGCCCTCGAGATTGTTTTGAAAAACGAGCGGAAGAACGGTGACAGGGGTAAGGCCGAGACTCCGTACATCGTCGTAACGGTTATAAAACGCCGAAACGGAAACAATGAGCTTGGAACTGAGTTGTGCGCGGTAACCGAGCTCATAAGCGATCACGGTTTCGGATTCGAAATCCGAGTTTCCCGAAAAAATGGTAAACCCGGTGGAGGGCCGGCGCAGGTCATGATCGACGCGGGAGGGCATGCGTACCGCGCGGGAAACCGCACCCCAGACCATCTGGGAGGGGGTGAAATTCCACTGCAGACGGGTGCTGGGCTCGACTTCGACGCCGGTGTAGTCGTTGTGTTCGACTTTGGTTCCGAGGATGAGGACTGCGCCGTGGCCAAGTTTGATTTCATCCTGAAGGAATGCGCTGTAGAGGCTCTGATTCAGTTCGGCGGGTTGAAAGCCGAGTCCGGGAGCGTTGCCCGCATCGTCATGGGTGAAACGGTAGCCCAAGCCCCAGACCACTTGGTTGCTGTCGCCCAAAAAGAGACGGTGCTGGAAATCCAAATCGTAGGTGTCGAGGTCGTCGGTCAGGCGTCCGGCGATGGGGGAGAAAATACTGGCCGGCACCGGTTGGGAGACGTGGGTGCGGTCATAGTACAACTGAAGGCTCATCTCGGAGTCATTCTCGAGCGTGTGCGTCCAGCGCCCGAGGAGGTTTCCGCCTCCGAGCCGGTTGTCTTCTCCACCCGGGCGGTTCTCATCGTTGCCGTAGACGTCACCTTGCAGGGTGAGCGTGGTCTGCGGAGCGGACTCGGCGTCGATGCGAAAGCCGGTGCGCCACATATTCCAGTCGGTCGAGGCGGAAGATCCGTTTGGCAGGACTCCGGCGTCACGATCAAAATATTTGGCGTAAACCCGGTAATAGAGGTTGGGGGCCAGCGTGCCGCCGTAGCGCACGCTGGCGAGGTCTTCAAGAGCGGTGCCGGCGACGACCTCGGTGGAAAGTCCCTGGGTGTCTTTCGAACTTTTGGTGGTGATGTTGATCACGCCGTTGACGGCGTTGGCTCCCCAGAGCGCGCCGCCGGGACCGCTGATCACCTCGATGCGATCAATGTCCTCGAGCACGTAATCCTGGGCGTCCCAAAATACCCCGGAAAAGAGAGGAGAATAGAGCGTCCGCCCGTCCATCAGGACCAGCAGTTTATTGCTCAACTCGGTGTTGAAGCCGCGCGCGCTGATGGCCCAGCCTTGCGAGCCTTTCTGCGCGACATTCAGGTTGTCGGCCAGACGGAGCGCCTCGGGAATGCTGGTCGCGCCCGATCGGCGGATGTCATCGCCGGTGATGACCTGGATGGCGGAGGCGCTTTCCGCCAGTTTTTCGGGGCGACGGGAAACCGATGTGACCTCGAGATTCATCAGCTCCTGCAAACTGAGTTTTTTATACTCGGTGACCGCAGCCACCGTGCCGTCGCTGATCTGCGCATGAACTGCGGGCAAGGTGACGGCGAGCAGCCCCAAGACGGTGACCAGCCGAGGGACTCCTCCTGTTTTGCGGGACGGCAAGAGCGGGAAACTCGGTCGACGGCTTGGCCGGAGGGAGGGGCGACTCATTTGGGTGCGTCCTTGGAAAATGAGATTTTCGGATAGGGAACGTCCGCAGGATAAAGTGGGGCGACCGATACTGCGCCTATGCAGAATTCCGCCACAGTGCTGCTCGTGGGGCGCCGCATAGCTGACTCTGGCCAAACTCTGACGCAAATCGGCTGAGGAATGCAAAAGCAAATCTCTAGACGGTGCTCGATTTTATCGCTTCTGCGAAAGAGGCTGCGCGAGCAGGACACGAAAAAGCCGCCGGTGGTTTACCGGCGGCTTGGAGAGGGACTAGGGAGTAGTCCTAGCGTTGCATCAGGCGGTGGGCGCTTCGGCGGGAGCGGTCTCGGCCTGCTGCTTTTGGGCTTCGAGCTCCTTCAGGGCGGCCTTGCGGGAGAGGCGCACCTTGCCCGACTTTTCGTCGATGCCGATGCATTTAACGGTGATGGATTCGCCCATCTTGACGACGTCCTCGGTGCGACGCACGCGGAAGTCGGCCAGCTCGGAGATGTGCACGAGGCCTTCCTTGCCGGGCAGGCACTCGACGAACGCGCCGAACTCCTTGATGCCGGTGACGCGGCCGGTGTAGATCTTGCCGTTCTCGATCTGGGCGCCGCCGCCACCACCGCCGCCCGCGCCGCCGCAGAGGGAGTCGATTTCCTGGATGGCGCGGTTCATCGCCTCGCCGTTGTTGGAATAGATGAAAACCTTGCCGGAATCGTCGTCGGAAATGTCGATCTGCGCGCCCGTCGTCTCGACGATGCGGCGGATGGTCTTGCCGCCGGGCCCGATGAGCAGGCCGATCTTTTCGGGATCGATCTGGATCGTCTGGATACGGGGGGCGTACTGGCTGAGATCCTTGCGCGGGGCGGGCAGCGCACCGAGCATGTTCTTGAGGATCTCGACGCGGGCCTCGCGGGCCTGGTGGATGGCGGTCTTGGCGATCTCGAAGGGAAGACCGTTGATCTTCAGATCGAGCTGGAAGCCGGTGATGCCCTTGGTGGTGCCGGCGAGCTTGAAGTCCATGTCACCGAAATGATCTTCCTCACCGATGATGTCGGTGATGGTGGTCCACTTGGCGATGGAGCCGTCGGCGGCGGTCTCGGTCATGAGGCCGCAGGAGATGCCGGCGACAGGGGCGATGATGGGCACGCCGGCGTCCATGAGGGACAGACAGCCGCCGCAAATCGAGGCCATCGAGGTCGAGCCGTTGGAGGCCATGATCTCGGAGACGACGCGGATGGAATAGGGGAACACATCCTCGGGCGGAAGCACGGGAACGAGGGAGCGCTCGGCGAGGGCGCCGTGGCCGATCTCACGACGGCCGGGGCTGCCGAAGCGGCCGGTCTCGCCGACGGAGAAAGGCGGGAAGTTGTAGTGAAGAATGAATGACTTCGACTTCACGCCGCCGGTGAGGGCGTCGAGATCCTGGGCGTCCTTGGTGGGCCCGAGGGTCGTGATGACGAGGCCTTGGGTGTCACCGCGCTGGAAGAGCGCGGAGCCGTGGACGCGGGGGAGCAGGCCGACTTCGGAGGTGATCTTGCGAAGGGACTTGGCATCGCGGCCGTCGGCGCGAACGCCGCGGGCGAGGACGGTCTGGCGGTAGGCCTTGTACTGGAGGTCTTCGAAGACGACGTTCAGGTCGACGTCGGTGAACTTGCCATCGCCGAGCTCGGCGAGGAGGGCCTTCTTGGCTTCTTCCTTGAGGGCTTTGACGTTGGCGGAGCGGACGGCTTTCTCGTGGCCGAAGATAGCGGTGGAGATGCGATCGGCGGGGACGACGCGCTCGATGATGGCGCGGGCCTCGGGGGTGGCGCCGACGAGGGCGAAGGTGGCCTTGGGCTTGCCGGCGAGGGCGACGAGCTCGCGGATGCCGCGGATGATCGGCTGGATCGCGTTGTGCGCGAAGGCGAGGGCTTCGATGAAACGGTCTTCCGGGATCTGGTCCGCGGAGCCTTCGATCATGAGCATGTCCTTTTCGTTGCCCACGTAGATGAGGTCGAGGGACGACTGGAACATCTGCTCGATGGTCGGGTTGGCGACGAACTGGCCGTCGATCTGGGCGACGCGGACGGCGGCGATGGGCCCGTTCCAGGGAATGTCGGAGATGGCAAGGGCGGCGCTGGCGCCGTTCACCATGGGGATGTCGGCTTCGTTGATCTGGTCGGCGGAGAGGAGCTGGCCGACGATCTGGACTTCATTGAGGAAACCCTCGGGGAAGAGCGGACGGCAGGGGCGGTCGCAGAGGCGGGAGGTGAGGATTTCCTTTTCGGAGGGACGGCCTTCGCGCTTGAAGTAACCGCCGGGGAAGCGGCCGGCGGCGGCGTATTTCTCGCGGTAATCGACAGTGAGGGGGAAGAAGTCCTGGCCGGGCTTCATGTTCTGCGCGACGGTGGCGGCGACGAAGACGTTGGTCTCGCCGACGGCGACATTGACCGCGCCATTGGCGAGGGCGGCGATGGAGCCGGTGGAGAACGTGATCCCGAGTTCGGGGACCGTGACGGTGTATTTCTGATTCATGATTTTCGGATACGATTGCGTGGCTCGGATAGAGGAGCGCGGCCTGCGACACGCGGCAGGAAGGCTCGGGGTGGGGAAAGTGGCACCCGGCGGGAAGCCGGAGGGATCGGAACGATCATGGGCGGAATGCCCCTGCCACTTGCTGGATTGAACGGGTGACCCGTTTCGCAAATCCTCGTCTTGGACGAGAGATTCCCGTTTGGCTTCGCGGTTGGTTTAACCTGAAGGCAAACGGAAATGTCCCAGTCCTGCGTCGAGTGTCGGTAAAGACAACGGGCGACCCCCGGATGGGGTCGCCCGTGTTGCAAAGAGGTTACTTGCGGAGGCTCAGTTTCTGCAGAAGTTCATTGTACTTCGGCAGGTTGTGGCGCTTCAGATAGTCGAGCAGCTTGCGGCGGCGGGAGGCCATCTGAAGGAGACCACGGCGGCTGTGGAAGTCCTTGCGGTGCGTGCGCAGATGCTCGGTCAAGTGATTGATGCGAGCGGTCAGCAGCGCGACCTGGACTTCGGAGGAGCCGGTGTCCTTGTCGTGAAGTTTGTATTCTGAGATGATTTCGGGTTTGGCGATCGTAGACATGGTTTAAGTGATAAGTTGCACGACTGTAGGGGACCTTTGCAGGCCCCGTGCCATCCGCTCGCACCGTGGAAAACCACGGCGTTTGCCGATGTCACCGTTCCAATCCGGCGGGATGCCAGACCAGTCATGGTGGAACCCCGTAACCGACGGAGTTTCACTAACGCAAGGAGCCACGTTCCAGAATCGCGAGGCGGCGCGCAAGCGAATTTTTCAAATTGTCGCCAGCCGGTGGCGGCTCAGCCGGCACGCACGTGGATCTCTTTGACGTGGGCGCAACCGGGCAGCTGGCGAATGCGTTCGACGATGGTGCGGCGGTGAAGAAACAGCTCGTTGCGCACGACCGCGTGGCCGGCGAGGACGGCCAGCCGGCCGCGGGCATCGATCTGCGCGGCGTGCGAATAATGGGCGTTGGCCGGCCCGACGAGTTCGGCCCAGTGGTCGCGAATGGTCTGCTCGGGTGAGGCGCGGCCGACCTGGTATTTGACCATCAATTCCTCGACCAGGCCGCCGAGCGCCTTGGTCGGGCGCTTTTTCATGCGCGCAGGCGTGTCGTCCGGCAGGCGGCGAAGGGCGGCGATGAGTTTTTCCGCCTGAAACGAAAAAGGTGCGGGATCCGTCGCCATGGCCGGAAGGGAAGCGTTCAGGTCACCGCGGGACCCTGCCGGTCGTAGAGCGCTTTGTAGAGCGGGTTGCGGTCGTAGAGGGCGCCGTGGGTGCCGGAGTCGATGATCTCGCCGCGATCGAAGACAAGAATCAGGGAGGCGTCGCGAATCGTGCTGAAGCGATGGGCGATGATGAGCACGGTTTTGCCAACGACCAGTTTCTTGAGGGCGAGCTGGATGGCGGCCTCGCTTTCGCCGTCGAGGGCGCTGGTGGCCTCGTCGAGGATAAGGACGGGGGCGTTGCGCAGGAAGGCCCGGGCGAGGGCGATGCGCTGGCGCTGGCCGCCGGAGAGGGAGGCGCCGCGTTCGCCGACGATGGTGTCGTAGCCGTTGGTTTGGGTAAGGATGAAATCGTGGGCAAACGCGTCGCGGGCGGCCTGCTCCACTTCGGCCTTAGTCGCTTCGGGGCGGCTAAGCAGGATGTTTTTGTAGATGGTGTCGTTAAAAAGGACCGGGTCCTGTGAAACGAGGGCAATGTTCCTACGAAGATCGGCCAACTTCAGATCACGAATGTCTAAATTATCTATGCTGATACGGCCCGAGGTCGGATCGTAAAAACGTGAGACCAGATGGGCGAAGGTGCTTTTGCCGGCACCGCTGTGGCCGACAAGGGCGCAGGTTGTACCCTGCGGAATCGTGATATTTATACTGCGCAACACAGGATCATCGCTCTTGTAAGCGAATCCAACATTCTCGAAAGATATCTTACCTCCGAGCCGATCCACCTGGACCGGTTTCTCTGGGTCTTGAATGGTCAGAGGTGCGTGGAGAATTTCTTCGATGCGGGCCAGCGAGGCGCTGCCTTTAGCGAATTGCCCTTGGAGGGCGCTTAGTTTTTTGACGGGATCGTAGCAGGCGAAAATGGCTGCCAAGATCGACGTGAAAACCGCCATCGAGATGCCCGAATAATAGGCGTAGACAATGGAAAAGGCTATGCCGACCGATGCGATCACCTCGATGAGCGGTGAAAGCGCCAGGGAGTATTTTATGACCTTGAGTTGGACGCGAAAAAGCAGACGGATCGTGGTCTGGAAAAGATTGACCTCGCTAGGCTCCAGGCTGAATGCGCGCACTTCCTTGGCGGCCATCAGGTTTTGATTGGCGATGTCGGAAATATCGCCCAAAAGCCGCTGGTTTTCATAGGCGCGCCGTTTGAGTTTTTTCCCAATGAAGCGGACTGGAAAGACACAGAAAGGCACTGCGGCCAGTGATGAAAGGAATCCAATGACGCCGTGATTTTCGGCAGCTTTGACGTAAAGGTAACTGGTGGCGCCTATCAAGGTGAGCGGCTGGATGACCAGATCGCTGGCGCAATTGGTGATCGTTTGCTGGACGATCTGGGTGTCGGAAGTAAGCCGCGACAAGAGGTCGCCTGTGCGGTTTTTCCCTAAAAAACTCAGCGGCAGATATTGCAACTTGCGGTAAAGTTCGACTCGAAGCGCTTCAAGCACCCCGATGCCGCAATGGTTCATAAGATAGTTGTTTAAAAATCCGCTGATAGCTCGGATCAAAAAGATCAGGGGTATGAGCATGGCCACGCCAAGCACATGGAGATAGGGAAGATTACGCGCCCCCTCAGTGAAAATACGCTTAAATACCGTCTCCATGATATACGGTAAGCCCCGGCCATAAACCAAGCCGCTGACGGCGCCGCAAAGAAGCGCGCATACCAAATAAAGGCGTCGCCCGCGTAGATATCTAAGGTAGGGGAGAAATCGTTTCATCGAGCTGCTTATTGGCGATGGGGCCGAATTAAATGACAATCAATCTTTGGACGAGCGGACATCGAGCGCGTCGCGCAGGCCGTCGCCGAGGAAATTAAGCGAGAACAGGGTCAGCGAGAACAGCGTCGCGGGGAAAATCAGCAGCCAGGGATACTCTTCCATTTTTTCCGCGCCGTCCTTGATGAGCACACCCCATGAGCTCATCGGCGGTTGCACGCCCAGGCCCAGGAAACTGAGGAACGCCTCCAACAGCATGACCGCGGGAATGGTCAGCGTGGTGTAAACGATGACCGGCCCGAGGATGTTGGGGATCATGTGGCGGAAGATGATCCGCCGGCGTCCGAATCCGAGCGAGCGGGCGGCCTCGATGTACTCCATGCGTTTGATGGACATGATCTGGCCGCGAACGATGCGCGACATGGTGAGCCATTCGACCGCGCCGATGGCGAAAAAGAGCAGCCAGATGTTCCGTCCGAAAAATACCATCAGCAGGATCACGAAGATGGTAAAGGGCAGGGCATAGAGAATATCGACGATGCGCATCATGACGCTGTCGAGCTTGCCGCCGAAGAAGCCGGCGATCGCGCCGTAGGTCACGCCGATGACGAGAGCGACCACCGTGGCGATGAATCCAACGAGCAGGGAGATGCGTCCGCCGTAGAGCAGGCGGGAGAAGAGATCGCGCCCGAGCGTGTCGGTGCCCAGCCAATGGGCGGCATTGGGAGGAACCGCGCCGAGCCGGAGATCTTGGGATTGATAATCGTTGCCCATGAACCAAGGGCCGGCCACGCAAAGCGCGGTGAGGACGATCAAGATGACGCCGCCGAAGACGGCGAGGCGGTTCCGGCTCAGGCGATGCCAGGCGTCGCGCCACGGCGAGGTGCCTGGCTCAAGAGTTGGCGGAAGGCCGGCGGACGGAAGTTTTTCGGGCGAGGGAGAGAGCATCGGAATTTCAGAAAAGCCGGCGGGTCACTCGAATTTAAGCTTCGGATTGAGCCAGACCTGCACCACGTCGACGACGAGGTTGAGCCCGACGATGAGGACCGCGTAGAGGATGACCGTGCCGAGCACCAGGGTGTAGTCGCGGTTGAAGGCGCTGTTGACGAACTCGCGACCGAGCCCGGGGATTTGAAAAATCGTTTCGATCACGAACGAGCCCGTCAGGATGCCGGCGGTGGCCGGTCCGAGAAAGGAGACGACGGGGAGCAGGCCGCCGCGGAGGGCGTGGCGGAAGATCACCCGGAGTTCCGAGGCGCCCTTGGCGCGGGCCGTGCGGATGTAGTCTTGATTGAGCACTTCCAGCATGCCGCCGCGGGTGAGACGGGCGACGTAGGCGGCGTAAACCACCCCCAAGGTCAGGGAGGGCAAAACGCGATCCGTCCAGCCATACCAGCCGGAGGCGCTGAACCAGCCGAGGTGGATGGCGAACACCAGCACGAGCAGCGGTCCGAGCACGAAGGTCGGCACGCAGATGCCCGTCATGGCGAAGGCGGAGGCGGCGTAGTCCAGAAAGGTATTGCGCTTCACGGCCGCGAGAATCCCGGCGGCGAGTCCCAGAACCAGCGCCACGGTGAGAGAGAGCAGGCCGAGTTCGACCGAGGCGGGCAGCTTGTCGGCGATGATTTCGTTGACGGTCCGGCTGGCGTACTTGGTCGAGCGGCCGAGGTCGCCATGAAGCACGACGCGATCGAGGTAGTTCAGGTATTGCTGATGCAGCGGCAGGTTCAGGCCGTAGTAAGCCTCGAGGTTGTGCCGGATTTCCGGAGTGGTGGCTTTCTCGCCGTCAAAGGGGCCGCCCGGCACGAACCGGACCATGAAGAACGTGGCCGTGACGATGATGAAGAGAACCGGGATCGTCTCCAGCAGACGTCGGGCGATGAAGCGAAACATGGTGAAGGAAGTGCCTCCCGAATGCCGCAGGCCCGCGGGAAAGCCAAATGTTTTTCCCGGTCCGAGACCTGCGGACGTCAGGGCGCTTCCAGCCAGACGTGCTTGTAGGGGTGGTGGTCGAGCAGGGTCGGGTACCAACCTTTGACGGACGGCCGGATCAGGAAAACGTGGGTATAATAGTAGAGAGGAATGAAAGGAGCTTCGTCCACCAGCAGCGCCTCGGCTTTTTGGAAAAGCTGCCGGCGCGCGTCCGGATCTTCGGTGCGTGCGGCCTGATAGAGCAGCTGGTCGTAGGCGGGGTTGCTCCAGCCGGTGTAATTGTTGCCGCTGTCGCCCGCCCAGACGGAAAGGAACGAAGCAGGATCCGCGTAATCCCCGATCCAAGAGGAACGCATCAGTTGAAACTCACCCATGCGGCGGGCGACGAGCGCGCTCTTGCCCTCCATGTTCACCAAGCGCACCTCGAGGCCGAGTTCGCGACGCCACATTTCCTGAAGAGCCTCAGCGATGAGCCGGTGGTTTTCGGAGGTGTTGAGCAACAGCTCGACGACAGGGGCGCCCTTGCCGCCAGGATAGCCGGCCTCGGCGAGCAGGCGGCGGGCTTCGGCGAAATCGGTGCCGAGCCGGGCCTCGGGCGTGTAACCGCCGGTGCCCGGAGGCGTGAAGGCGTACGCGGGCAGCTGGCCGCCGCGGAGGACGCGTCCGACGAGATTGTCGCGATCCACCGCGAGGGCGAGGGCGCGGCGGACCTTGCGTTCGTTGAGGAACGGCCGCGTGACATTGATGCGGTAGAAATAAGTACCGAGGTACGGATCGATGCGCAGGAGCTGCGGCTGGTCTTTTCGGTAGGCATCGATTTTGGCGATAGGCAGCGCCTCGGTGAGATGGAGCTGGCCGCCGCGGAAGGCGCGCTCCTCGGCGCCCACGTCCTCGATGGGATAAAAATGAACCGCCTGCAGCCGGACGTTGGCGGCATCCCAGTAGGTGGCGGATTTTTCGGCGACAAGCAGCTGACCGGAGCGCCACGACTTGAGGGTGAACGGACCGTTGCCCACGAAGGTTTCAGGTCGCCCCCAGCGGTTGCCGCGCTCGAAGGCGGAACCGTATTTTTCCAAGGTGGGCAGGTGCACGGGCCACCACACCCAGTGTTGCAGCAGCGAAAGGAAGTACGCGGCGGGATGTTCCAGCGTGATGCGCACGGTGCGGTCGTCGGGCGCGGAAAAACCGACCTGCGAGAAATCGGCGCTCTGGCCTTTGTGAAAGGCTTCCGCCCCTTGGACGATGTAGAGCAGGCTGGCGTTGTCGGCGGCGAGCGCGGGCGTAAGCACGCGACGCCAGGAGGCGAGGAAATCGCGCGCAGTCACCGCTTCGCCGTTGGACCAGCGGGCGTTGGCGCGCAGGTGAAACGTGTAGGTGAGATGGTCGGGCGAAACCTCCCAGCTTTCGGCGACGCCGGGCACGGGAGCGAGAGTCTTGGGATCTTCGGCGACGAGGCCCTCGAACAGGGCGGAGAGCACGGTGTAATCGCTCGTGCCGGTGGCGAGGGCGGGATCGAGATCGGCCAGGTCGGGGCCCATCCCGCGATGGAGAACCTGTTCGCGATCGCCGCGAGCGACCGCGGTCTCGCGCGGGCCGCAGCCGGAGAAGGCCGACAGGCAGAGAAGGACGGACAGAAAACCAAGAAGACGGCGCATGCGCGGAAATTAAACGTGCTCGATCAGCGCCACCGCGTGGGCGGCGATGGCGAGTCCGCGCCCGATCTCATCGACGCCTTCGTTGGTGGTGGCCTTGAGGCCGATTTGGGAGACCTCGAGACCGGTGGAACGGGCGAGGGCGACTTTCATGTCGGCGAGCCGCGGATAAATTTTCGGCCGCTCGGCGATGAGCGAGGCGTCGAGATTGACGATGCGCCAGCCGCGGGCCGCGAGTTCGGCGACGACGCGCTGGAGCAGCAGCTGCGAATCGATGTTCCGGTAGGCCGGGTCGGTGTTCGGGAAAAAATGGCCGATGTCCGGCAGGGCGGCGGCACCGAGCAGCGCGTCGCAAAGGGCGTGGGTGAGGCAGTCGGCGTCGGAGTGGCCGTCGAGTCCGAAATCAGCCTCGAAACGCACTCCGCCGAGCACGAGGGGGCGTCCGCTGATCGTGCGATGGATGTCGTAGCCGTGGCCGATGCGCAGGTTCATGGGATGAGGCGCGCGACTCGTCAGGCCGTTTGCAGGGTGAGCAGGTATTCGAACCAAGGCAGGTCGGCGGGCGTGGTGAGCTTGGGATTCGGATACGTGTTTTCCAGCAAGGCCACGGGGTGCTTGAGCAGTTCGACGGCGGCGGCGTCGTCGGTGATGCGGAGCTTCTTTTTGGCGACCTTCGCGTAGGCGGCGGTGATCAGCTCGCGGGAGAAGACTTGCGGCGTTTCCATGGCCCAGAGCTTGTCGCGGTCGAGCGATTTTAGCAGGCCGCTGTTGCGGTGCTCCTTGACCGAGTCGGTGACGCGGTGGGCGAGCACGACGGCCCCCTCCTGCAGGACGATCTTGTGAAGCGCGATCAACTGCTCGACGCGCACGAACGGACGGGCGCAGTCGTGGATGAAAACATTGCCGATGTCCGGCGGGAGCGCGGCGAGCGCGGCGGCGACGGAGTCCTGGCGTTCGCGTCCGCCCGGGACGAACAGCGCGGGGGTGGGCGCGTAGGCGGAGAGTTCGAGCATCTGCTTCTGGTCGCGATAGACGATGACGTAGAAGTCGGCGACGCCACTTTCGAAAAAGGCGCCCGCGGAGTGCAGGAACAGGGGGCGGCCGCCGAGCGGGGCGAGCACCTTGTCGGCGACGGCGCCCTGCATGCGTTGGCCGCTGCCGGCGGCGAGAAGGATGGCGGCGGTGCGTGGCATGGGGGAAATCGGGTTAGGGTTGGTTGAAACGGATCAGGGGTTCTTGAGCTCGGCAAGCAGGGCGCGGGTGGCGTCGGCGGGATTGGCGGCCTTGAGAATGGGGCGGCCGACCACGATGTAACTGGAGCCGGCGCGGGCGGCGTCGGCGGGCGTCATGATACGCTTCTGATCGTCGCCGCCGGCCTCGCCCGCGGGACGGATGCCGGGGGTGACCAGTTGCACACCGGCGGGAAGTTGCGAGCGGAGCAGGGCGACCTCCAGCGGCGAGCACACCAGGCCGTTGAGGCCGGCGTCAACGGCCAGCCGGCCGAGGCGGGAGACCTGCGTTTCCGGGGCGACGCCCACGCCGATTTCGGAAAGACCGATGGCGTCCATGGAAGTGAGCACGGTCACGCCGAGCAGGAGCAGGTCGGGTTTCGTCTGCTGCTGGGCTTTGCGCGCGCAGGCCATCATCTCGCGACCGCCGGCGGTGTGCAGTGTGAGCATGCCGATGGGCAGGGGGGCGAGGGATTCGACGGCCTTGGCGACGGTGTTGGGGATGTCGTGCAGCTTGAGATCGAGGAAGATGTTGAAGCCTTCGTCGGCAACGGCGCGCACGTAGTCGGGTCCGTAGGCGGTGAACATCTGCAGGCCGATTTTCACCCAGCGCAGCTCGCCGCGCAACTGGCGGAGGATGGGCGCGGCTTCTTCGCGCGTGGGAACGTCGAGGGCAAGAATGAGATCGCAGGCCATGGTCTTGGGACGCTAATCCACGCTAATTTGCGCCAATCGGAAGAAAATTCGTTCGGCTTAAAATTAGCGTTCAGTGCCGGACATTAGTGGCTTTAGTGCCGGCGTGAGCATCGTCGTCTTCAGTCCCGCGAAACTAAACCTGTTTCTCGCCATCACCGGCCGGAGAGCCGACGGGTTTCACGATCTCGTGTCGGTCGCGGCGCCGGTCGGCTTTGGGGACACGCTGAAAATCGAGCCGGTGGCGGAGGGGTTTTCCCTGCGATGCGACGAGCCGGCGCTGGAGATTGACGAGACCAACCTCGTCCTCCGCGCCGCCCGCGCCTTCGCGAAGGCGTCGGGCTGGACCGGCGGCGCGAACTTCACGTTGGAGAAGCGGATTCCGATGGGCGCGGGTTTGGGCGGGGGCAGCAGCAACGCCGCCGCCGTGCTCCTCGGAATGAACCGGCTCGCCGGTCATCCGCTCGACGCCGCGCGCCTGGAAGAACTGGCGGCGCAACTGGGATCCGATTGCGTCCTCTTCCTGCGGGACGGCCCGGTGGTCATGCGCGGACGCGGCGAATGCGTGGAGCCGCTCCCGCCGGCGGCGGCGGCCCGGCTGAGAGGCCGGCGTGTGCTCATCTTCAAACCCAGTTTCTCCATCAGCACGGTGTGGGCCTATCGTCAGCTCGCCGCCGGCGCACCCGCCTCCTACCTGCCGGCGGCCGAAGCCGAGGCCCGGTTGGCGGCTTGGCTGGCGGGGGATTCGACGGCCGAGGCGCTTTTGCTCAACACCATGGAGCCTCCCGCGTTCACCAAATACCTGGCGCTTCCCGTCCTGCTCGACGTGCTGCGCGCCCGTTTCGGGCTGGCGCCGCGCATGAGCGGAAGCGGCAGCGCCTGCTTCGCCTTGCTGGCGGAGGATGCCGCCATCGGGGAGATCACCGCTTGTATCCGCGAGCATTGGGGCCGGGACGTTTTCGTGGTGGAAACGCGTTTCGCCTGATGTCTGCAAAAGTCGCAAGGGTTTCACAAAAGCGAGTTGACCCTGCGCGGTGCGCCGGCCGTTATCGAAGATCGCTGCCTGCTTCACCTCTACTCCTGGCTGGCGGCTCTCTTTAATGCCCATGGAAGACCGCGGTAAGACCGAGACCATCGTGCAAGGCATCTCCGCCTCGCAGGGTATCGCGTATGGGCAGACGTTCCTCTACATCCAGAGCGACCTTGAGGTGCCTTCCTACCAGGTCGAGCCGGCCAAACGCGTCGAGGAGATCGCGCGTTTCGACCATGCGATTCTTATCACGCGGCAGCAGATCCAGAAGATCATGGCCGAGGTGGATAAAAATTTGGGCGCGGACGAAGCCCGCATCTTCGACGCGCACTTGCTGGTGCTCGAGGACCAGGCGCTGATTTCCGAGACGATCCGCGAATTCGAAACCACCGGCTACAACGTCGAGACCTGCTTCAACCGCGTTTCGCAGCGCTACATCAAGGCCTTCTCCGAAATCGACGACGAGTACCTGCGGGAACGCGCGGGCGACATCCGCGACGTGGCGCAGCGCGTCTTGCAAAATTTGCTCGGCCAGACCGGGCAGAGCCTGAGCCAGCTGGTGGAAAAACGGGTGATCGTGGCCAACGACATCTCGCCTTCCGACACGGCCGGGATCGACAGTTCGCAGGCGCTGGCGATCGTCACCGACTCCGGTAGCAAGACCAGTCACGCGGTCATCGTGGCCCGCTCAATGCAGGTGCCTGCGGTCGTGGGCGTGCGCGACCTGACCTCGCAGGTCAAACCCGGGGACTGGGCGCTCGTGGATGGTTACGAAGGCATCGTTATTCTGAACCCGTCGGAGCACACGCTCTTCCGTTACGGCAAGATCCAGCGGCGGAAAAAAGGATTTGAGCAACGCCTGCTTGAGGCGAATCGCCAGCCGGCCGTCACACTCGACGGCGTCGCCGTCACCATCCGGGCAAACATCGAGAAGGTGGACGAGGTCGCGTTGGTGAAGGAATTTCTGGCCGAAGGCGTGGGGCTTTTTCGCACCGAGTATCTTTACCTGAGCGCCAACCGCATCCCGTCGGAGCAGGAGCAATACGTCGCCTACAAAAGCGTGGTGACGGCGCTGGCACCCGCGCCGGTGGTGATCCGCACGCTCGATTTGGGCGGCGACAAGCCCATGGCCGGCACCGCGCACCTGTTTCCCAAGGAGGACAATCCCTTCCTCGGCTACCGCGCCATCCGTTTCTGTCTCGATCACCCCGACATTTTCAAGGACCAGCTCCGGGCCGTGCTGCGTGCCAGCGCCCACGGGCTCGTCCACCTGATGTACCCGATGATCAGCGGCCGCGAGGAACTTGCCCGCGCCAACGCGGTGCTCGACGAGTGCAAGGCCGAGCTGACGGCGAAGGGCATCCCCTTCGACAAAAATTTGATGGTCGGCTCAATGATCGAGATTCCGAGCGCGGCGGTGACCGCGGACCTGCTCGCGCAAGACTGCGATTTCTTCAGCATCGGCACCAACGACCTCATCCAATACCTGCTGGCGATCGACCGGGTGAACGATCGCATCGCCCACCTTTACGAGCCGACGCATCCCGCCGTGGTGCGCACGTTGAAAAACGTGATCGACCAGGCGCACAAGCAGAAGATCAAGGTGAGCGTGTGCGGTGAGATGGCGGGCGACGCGGTTTACGCGCCCTTACTGCTTGGCCTGGGCGTGGACGAATTGAGCATGACTCCGCCGCTCGTGCCCGCGGTGAAATACCTGCTGCGTTCGATGACGATGGTCGATGCCAAGAAACTGGCGCAGGAAGCGCTGGAGTTGAACTCGGCCAAAGATATTTACGCGCTCTGCCTCCGCTTCTACAGCGAGCGCGTGAAGGTGGAATAAACCGGTTTCGGAAAATCCCGGAATCGTGGCGAACTATCGGGTGAACGTCGCTTTCACCCGTTTCGATATCAGCATGTACGGGATCCAGATGGCCGCCGGCAGGATCGCTTGGGCGATTTGAGGAGGGGGCGGGGATTTTCCCGCGGTCGTGGCGACCTTGATGAGATGATGGCAGGCCCAGTCGTCGAAGCCGAGGAAGAGCACGCTGAAACCCAGCATGGCGATGGTGGTGGCGGGGAACAGGCGCTTGCGTCCGTAAAACAGGATCAACATCAGCACGCTTCCGACGATCAAGATGAGGTTGCCGATCACCTCGGTCACGATGAGCGGGCCGAGCGCGCTTTGATAACCGGCGTTCCCCGGCGTTGTCATCGCGTCCCAGGTGTCTTGATGAAACGAGGCGTTCATCACGGTGTAGCTTTGGACGATCAGTATCAGCGGACGAATGGTCACCCCGATGCCTACGAGGACGAGCCAGCCGCCCAAGCCGGCGAGGTTGGAGTCGGGCGTCAGTTCCGGAGGGGAGGCGGGCTGATGACGGATCACGCGCACAGCGACGAGCGTCGCCACCGTCAGTGTCACGAGGGCGACGAGCGTGAGCATCCAGTTGAGGCGAAAATCCGGCGGTGGCGGCGCGGCGGCGGGAACGACATCGTGGTGAGTGAGCGTGTAGCCAAGGGAATCGCGGTAATGATTGATCGTTTCCACATGGTGGGGCACTTGATCCACCGGCACGTAGTCGGCCAGGGATTCCCACGTATAGTTCATCACCACGACCTTGCCCTCCCCGGAGATGCCCGCGCTGGCGCGGAAGGCTCCGTCTTCGGTGACGTTGTGATCGGGCGTGACGGTCCAGGTTTTCGGAAGGTTGACCGTGGTGGTGAGTTTGACGTTCACCGGATGCTCGACGGCGAGCGGCATGGAGCGGACGGTCGTGTGCGGACGCACCGCGTAGTCGGCGACGGGCTTCGGATAGAACTCGGCTTTGACGCCTTTGTTGTCGGTCTGTTTTTCCCACAGTTTCGGGACGGAGTATTCCTCCTCGACGGTGACGACGTTGTGGTGCGTCTCTTCGCTCCAGGAAACGGGCTTCGTGAGGGTGAGTCCGGGATAGGCGGAGGCGTAATAATTGACGTAGTCCTTGCCGATCTGTTCGGGCGTGGTTTCGAGGAAATAATCGCGGGTGGAGTCGGCACTCGTGCCGGTGTAGCGGGTCGTCACATGAAAGTGCGCGGGTTGGTCGAACGCGGTGACGTTGAAGGTCTCATCGATGACCATGGACCGGCGCGCTCCGGCCGGGATTTCGATGGGAGTGAGCGCGGTTTCGCCGGGCTTGATCACCAGCGCCCGCTGGTAGTCGGGCAAGCCGCGCCAGCCGAGGTCGCCTTGCTGGTGGGTGCGGGTGGGGTCGTACCATCCGTAGCCGCCGCCCGGACGGGGAATGCACGCGATCACATGGTCGAAATCGTTGGGAGAAGGGAGCCAGGCGTCGATCTTGCCGCGATAATCGGTGTTGAGCAGCGCGGGCCAGGCGGTGAGGCCCGCCGCCCGCATGAGGGTGCAGAAGAGCAGCGCCTTGTCCTTGCAGTCGCCAAACCGCCGGGCGAGCACCTCGGCCGGCGGCGTGGGTCGATAGGAGCCGGTGCCGAGTTCCATGCCCAGGTACCGCACTTCCTGCTGCACGAACTGGAGCAGGGCGATGGTGCGATCGTTGTCCGTGGTCAGACCGCGGGTGAGCGCGGCGGCTCTTTCCTTGATCGTGGCGTCGGGATCCGAACTCGCGGCGTAGAGCGGCAGGGCCCAGGCGACCACATCGGCCCAGTGGGAATATTCGGTGAATTGGATGTAGGGATACGCATCAAACCAGGCGGGCGTGCCTTTCTCCGATTCGATGGGCGTGAGGTCGTGTCCTTCCCAGGTCAGGACGTCGGTGGCACCGTGGTGTTCGACGGTGGCCGCGAGCGGCACCTTGCCCACGGCCTGATGCAGCAGGGGGCGGTCTGCCGGCACGAGGATCCGAAGACGCTGGTGGCGCACGGGCACGGACCATCCGGCCGAAGAGCTGTCAAGGTAGCGACCGCCGAAGACGGGGTTCCAGCCGCGGCGGGTGAAGGCGTAGTCCACGACATCGCCTACGCGAACATCGTCGAGCAGCACGAGCGCGGTGAGTTCGCCGTTGAGCATGTGCCGGTCGAGGTCGCGCTCCTGCTGGATGGTTTTGACGAGATCGGCCTTGAGCCGTTCCTGGACCACTCCTTCGCGGATCACCCGCAGGTGATGCAACGTGAGCTGCTCATAGGCCGGATCGTAGTTCCAGCTCAGGCGTGCGCCCGACTGGAGCGAACCAGCGGACGTGATGCGATAGACCGTGTGAAAATAGGCGGATTGCTCCGGCACGTTCAACTGCCGGTCGAGGAGCAGGTAATCGTAACCGTAGCTGACTTCAGCGGGAGGAGTGGGGGTGAGCGGAGGCGTTTCCGAATCGACAATCCAGTCGGGCGGTGACGCGAGAAGGACGGCGGCGCCGGCGAGGGCGCGAGCACCCGAGGCCAGGGTAAGAAACAGAAGGAACAAGCGCATGCTGGTGGCGGCAAGGGCACCAGCCCGGCATCAGTCGGGCAAACGCAAACTCAGGGCAGGCGGAAGATTAATCTATTTCACCCGGGCGGTCATCGTCTGGGTCAGCTCGGTTAGAAACGCCGTGTCGCCGGGCAGGGAACGCAGGGCTTGGAGAGCGCGATCGGTCTGCTCCTGGGCCATGCGGCGAGCGTTTTCGATACCGTGGAGTTTCACATACGTGGTCTTGCCGGCTTGGGCGTCCTTGCCGGCGGTCTTGCCCAAGGTCGTGCTGTCGGCGGTGGCGTCGAGCACGTCGTCGATGATCTGAAACGCCAGCCCAAGATGCCGGCCGGCCGTGCGGAGCAAGCCGAGGTCGGATTCGCCGGCGCCTCCGATAAGTCCGCCGAAAACGAGCGAAGCCTCGATCATCGCGGCGGTTTTGTTGAGATGGATGAAATCGAGTTCGGCGGCGGTGGCGTCGGTTTTTTTCTCGGCGAGCAGGTCCTGCATTTGTCCGCCGATGAGGCGCGCGCTCCCGGCGGCGTCGGCGAGTTCGCGGACAAGGGCGGTGGTGAGGCGGGGATCGGCGGCGTAACGGGTCAGGAGCAGGAAGGCGTGGGTGAGGAGGGCGTCGCCGGCGAGCAGCGCGGTGGCTTCGTCGAACTGCCGGTGGGCGGTGGGCCGGCCGCGACGCAGGTCGTCGTTGTCCATGCACGGCAAGTCGTCATGGATGAGCGAGTACGTGTGGACGCATTCGATGGCGACGGCGGCCGGCAGGGCTGGGTCGACGGCCGGGCCGGAGAACAGTTCGGCGGCGGAAAGCACGAGGACGGGACGCAGCCGTTTGCCGCCGGCCTGCAGGCTGTAGCGCATGGCTTCATGGATGCGCGCCGGGCCGGTTTCCGCGCCGCCATAAACAGGCACGAGTTCATCGAGGGCGCGTTCGATCCGGGTGATGCGTTGGTTTAATTTGGTTGTGAAGTCCATCGGCGGGCAGCTACCTTTCGTAGAAAAATCGCCCCCCGCAATGCCTTCCCTTGAGCAAGTTTGCAAACGCCTCTTTTCGAGTTCCGCCTGGTTCTTCAAAGCCATTGCCGGCGCCCTCTTGCTGGCGATCCCGGTCGTGCATTTTTTCGCCTTCGGTTATCTTTACGCCATGGTGGAGCAGGCCCGGCGCGGGGAGGACTTGGAATTTCCCGAGTGGGAGGACTGGCGCCGACTGTTTATCAACGGAATCCCGGCGTTCGTGATCTTTCTGGTTCTTGGCGTCGCGCCCATCCTGTGCGCCTGGGTATTAACCTACCCGTTGCGGCTCCTGCCGGTGAATTACGGGGTGTTTGTTTATTTGCCGCTGGTGCCGGCCTTGATGCTGGCGGGACCGCTCACGGCGGCCGGTATTTACCAATATCAAAAACGCGGGGAATACCGCGATGCGTTCCGTTTTTATGTGCTCATCGCCATGCTGCGCTCGAGCAAGGCCTACTTCTGGGTGCCGACTTTTGCGCTGATCGGGTTTCTCGCGGTTGGATGTCCCTTGATGACCTTCACGGTTTTCGTGGGGCTGGCGGCCAGCTGGACGTATTACGCCGCGTATTTCCGTTTCGTGGAAGAGTCTCGCAAAAGCTCGGCGCGTCCCTGAGATCAACGCCGGAACCCGCGGCCTTTCGCGACATCGAGAACCTTTGATTTTTCGCATACCAACATGGCTTCCTTAACCAAGACTGAACGTGCGTTGCAGGGTCCCGGCATTTTCGAAATCACACTGGGTGTCGTCTTCAGTATCGCCCTCGGCGTGATTCTGTCGGCGCTCTACCTTATTTTCAAAACGGTCGAGACCGCCAAGGAAATGCCGAAGGAGCCGGTGATCGGCGCGGTGTATTTTCTGGAAGGCTCGTCGGCCTCCGGAAAGGCGCACCAATGGGGACGCAAACACCAGCTATTGGTCGACGGCGGAACGGCGGATATCACGTTCACCGAGGATGAACTCAACGCCTGGATGGCGAGCGTGATGCCCAAGGCCGCCGTCAAGCCGCCCGCCGCCAAAGCGCCTGCCGGCAAGGCGGCTCCCGCCGCGCCCAAGACGGACGGCTCCACGGCGTTTGTGGTGCCGGATCAGCCCAATTTCCGCATCCGCGACGGCGTGCTGCAAGTGGGTGTGCCGGCGACGGTGAACGTCTTTGGCGCGAGCCTGCCGTTGATCGTGCAGACGCGCGGACACTTTGAACACGGCCAGGAGAGTTTTGTTTTCAAAGCAGACGAACTCTACATCGGCTCGCTCCCTGCGCATCGCATACCGGGCCTCACCGGTTGGATCACCCGGCGGGCGGTGGCGGAGCAGGATATCCCCGACGATCTGCGCGCCGCCTGGCGCAAGCTTTCGCTGGTGGCCGTCGAAGGCAACGTGCTGCACCTTTCATTGCCGTGATGCCTGGCCTTCGGTGGATCGGCGCGGGACTGTCCGGGGTTTTGACCGGATGTATTCTCAGCGCCCAACCTGCCGCCGGACCGGCGGCAACGCCGGCCGCTTCGCCTGCTGTTGCCGGAAAGCCCGCCGGAAAATCCGAGGTGCCGCGGGTTTTTTATACAGGGCGGGGACAGTTTGAAATCATCGCGGTGGAGTCCGCCGCCGCGCAGGCAACCTTGGAGTTGGCCACGAATGTCTGGAACGCCTTGGCGCCGCTCATGGAATTGCCCGCGGAGGGGTTTTCCTCGGCAGTGGCGGTCCGCCTCGTACCGGCGGAGCAGTGGAAGGAGACGATGCTGTTCACCACGGTCATGGAGCCCGGCGGATTGGTGAACGTGCGCATTCGCTGGACGGCCGGGATGGATTCGCTGGTCGTGCGCCGGGCGCTGGTGCAGGCGCTGCTGTTGCGTCGGGCGGTGGCCTGGCACGGCACGAGCGAACATGTCACCGTGCCGCTTTGGCTGGAGCAGGCCTGCACCGCCTGGAGCCTGACGAAGGAACGTCCGGCGATGCTGGATGCGATGCAGCAGGAGTCCGTCCGGCTGCCGCCGCCGCCGCTGGAATCGTTGCTAGGCTGGCAGCGTGGAACGGTCGAGTCGCGTGGCTGGGAACTCGCGTCATTCTGGCTGCTGCTCCATTTGCAGGTGGAATCGGGAAACGAGCGACACTGGGAGGCGTGGGTGCAGGCGATTCTGGGCGGAGCGGACGGCGTCCGGGCTCTGCAGCGGACCTATGGCGGACTCTGGCGGGATGAAGCGACGCGCGAATTGTGGTGGCAGGTGGGTTTTTATCATCAGCGAAACCTTTACTTGCTGCCGATGCTCACCGCCGGGGAATCGCGTGAGTGGCTGGCCGACCGCAGCCGGTGGCTGTCGGTGCAAGAGGGTCGGGAGCGCGTGCTGACACCGGACGCGTTGTGGAATGCCCGGCAGGAGCCTTGGGTCCAGGCGGAGCTGAAGGAGCGCACGCGCCAGCTTCAAACCAAGCTCGCGGTGATCCATCCGTTTTACCGCAACGCCGTGATTTCGATGGGCCTGATGAACGAAGCCGCGTTGAAGGGCAAAGCGGCGGACTTTAAGAATGCGACGGACGCGTTGGCCCGCGATGCGGAGGACGGCCGGGAGCTGGAGGCGGCGACGGCAGCGGCGCTCGACGCGATCAGTGCGAGGCACTGAAGCCGTCCCGGTCGTTCACACCTTGGCCAGCAGGGACGTCAGATCGACGTGCTGCATGATCAGGTTTTTGATGATCGGAATCTTGTCGGTGTCCTGCGGCTGGGTTTTCACCGTCATGCGATTGATCGTGGACGTGACGGTGTAGCTTTCGCCGGGGGCGGCGATGACTGGGATGTCGGTCTGCGCGAGCAGCTCCGCGAGCTTGGGATGGGGCTGGATATTGTTGCTGAGAATGAGGCCGGCGATGGTGCTGCCGCCGGAGAGGCGCGCGCTGGAGACGGCCGCAAGGATGATATCGTCGCGGTCGCCGGGCGTGATGATGAGCGTGCCGGGCGTGAGGTAGTCCACGATGCCCTTGGCGGTCATGGCGCCGACGATGACGCGTTGCACGCGCTGCTTGGCGCCGCCTTTGCGGCCGTTGAGCCACTGGCCCTCGATGTCCTCGGCGATCTGGGTGAGGTTGGGCGCGGAGAGGGTTTTTTCGATGGGCAACACGCCGAGCAGCGGCACGCCGAGACGCTGAAGGCCGAGGCCGGCGTATTCGCGCACCATGTCGATCTTGTCGTGCTCGACCTTGTTGAGGATGGCACCGATCACCTCGACGCCCGCTTTGTCGAAGAGCGCCTTGTTGAGCGCGATTTCGTCGATGGGCCGGCCGATTCCGCCCGGGCACACCAGAATGACGGGGGCCTTGAGGAGGCTGGCGACGCTGGCGTTGGATAGGTCGAAGACGGAGCCGACGCCGGCATGGCCGGTGCCCTCGATCAGCGTGAAATCTTTTTCCCAGGAAACGCGGTCGAAGGCGCGGCAGATCTTGTCCTTTAATTCGGGCAGGAGCTGGCCGGGGTTCTTCAGATACCGGCGGGTGAAGGTGGCGTCCACCGTCACCGGGCTCATACTTTCGATCGGCACACGCACATCGTAAATGGTGTCGAGGAGGAACGAGTCTTCGTCCACCTGCAGGCCCTGGACTTCGACGAAACGCTGGCCCACCGGTTTGATGAAACCGACGCGGGGGTAGAGGGACTGGAGGGCGGCGAAGAGACCGAGGCAGGTCGTCGTCTTGCCGTCGTTCATGCGGGTGGCGGCGACGAAGACGCGCTTCGTTTCCCGATTGGTCGGCGTCGGGAGCAGGGGCAGGGCGGGTTGGAGAAACGGATTCGTCGAGGAGGAAGCCATGGGGACGCGAAGAAGGAAACGCGGACGTTGAAGGTGGCGCAGAGCGGAGCGGGAGCCGGAGGCTTCCGCGGCGGATCAGGTGGTGCCGTAAAGCAAACGGCGGTCGATGGCCTGGCTGCCCACGATGGCGGCCGCGCCGAAGACGTCATGCGCGCTCGCGCCGCGGCTGATTTCGGCGGCGGGCTTGGAAAGACCGGTGAGGATCTGGCCGTAGGCGTTGGCGCCGGCGAGGTGGTGGACGAGCTTGAAGGCGATGTTGCCCGAATTGAGGTCCGGGAAGACCAGGACGTTGGCCCGGCCGGTCACGGAGCTGGTCACGCCCTTGGTCTCGGCCACGGTGGCGTCGAGTGCGGCGTCAACCTGGAGTTCGCCGTCGATCTCCATCTCCAGGCCGGCGGCACGGGCCTTGGCCCGGGCGAGCTCGGTGGCTTGGCGGACCTTGATCAGCGAAGGCTGGTTGGAGGCGCTCTTCGAAGCGTAGCTGAGCATGGCGACGCGCGGCGTCTCGCCGGTGAGGTGGCGGGCGATCATGGCGGTCGAGATCGCGATGTCGCTGAGTTGCTCGGCGTTGGGGTCGGGAATGACGCCGCAATCCGCGAGGAACAGGGAGCCGTCGCTGCCGACTTTCTTCTCGTCGAAATCGAGGACCATGAGCGAGGAAGCCGTCTCCACGTGTTGGAGACGCGGCACGATCTGGAAAATCGGGCGGAGGGCGCTGGAGGCGCTGGAGGTGGCGCCGGAGATGAGGGCGTCGGCCTGGCCGGTCACGAGCATCAGCGTGGCGAAGTAGTTGACGTTCTTCACGGCGTCGCGCGCCTCGGCGAGCTTCAGGCCCTTGATGCGGCGGATCTGCTCCAGATGGGCGACGAAGGCCTCGAAATCCTCGCTGCGCTCCGGCTCGATGATGCGCATGCCTTGGAGGTTGATGTCGAGTTTGGCGGCGGCCTCCTTGATGGCGGTGCGGTCGCCGAGGAGAATGGGCGCGCCCATGCGGCGGGTGACCCACTGGCGGGCGGCTTGAAGGATGCGGGGATCGCCGCCTTCGGGGAAAACGATGCGCTTGGGATGGCGCTGCAATTTTTCAATGAGCTTGGGGACGATGGGCATAGGGGGAGGAAAAAAATCTGTGGTTCCGGCGTAGCAGCGTCAATGCCGCTTCGGGGTAAAGAACTTGCTAACCTGCGCGCCCCCTCAGAAAACGGCGCGCGTGTCCAAGAGCTTGAAAAATATCAGCGTGGTGGCGGTGGCGACGATGGCTTCGCGCGTGCTCGGGCTGGTGCGGGAGAGCCTGACGGCCGCGGTGTTCGGCACCAGCGCTCTTGTCTCGGCGTTTTTTACGGCGTTCCAGCTGCCCAATTTGTTTCGCCGGTTGCTGGGCGAAGGCGCTCTGACCGCGGCCTTTGTGCCGACGCTCAACGAGGAGCTGGAGCAGCGCCAGCGCGCGGGCGCCTTCGTTTTGGTGAGCCAAGTGGCGAGCTGGCTGCTGGTTGTTTCCGTTGTCCTCGTGGCGGCGGTGATGGCGCTGCTCAGCCGGCAGGATTGGGTGGGCGGGGTGGCGGCTGCGTGCGGGGCGGATGAGAAGGCGGTGCTGCGCTGGCAGGAGGCCGCGCAACTGTCGGTGCTGCTGTTTCCCTACCTGATTTTTGTCTGCATGGCGGCGGCGTTCAGCGCGGCGCTGCAATCGATCCATCGTTTTTTGGAGCCGGCGCTTTCGCCGATCTGGCTGAACCTCGCGATGATCGTGCTCCTGGGCGGCTCGGCTTATTATGGCTGGGCGGACACTTCCGAGGGAGAGATCCACTGGTTATGCGCGGGCGTGCTGATCGGCGGATGCCTGCAAATGCTGGTGCCGGCGGTGACGTTGATGCGCGAGGGGTGGACGCCTCGCTTCGATCTGCGGATGAGCGCGCCGGTGCGGGCGATTCTGCGCCTGATGGGGCCCACGGTTTTCGGGTCCGCCATCTACCTCATCAACATGACGGTGTCGCGGCTGGTGGGGCTTTCCTTGAATGACACCGCGGTGGCCGTCCTCAATTTCGCCCAGCGCCTCATGGAGCTGCCTATCGGGGTTTTTGCGGTGGCAATTTCCACCGTGGTTTTCCCGCTCATTTCCCGTTACGCCGCGCAGGGGGATTACACGAATCTCACCCACGCTTATCGAAAAGGCATGCGGCTGATCCTCATGATCAACACGCCCGCCGCCCTCGGGCTGACGGTGCTGGCCACGCCCATCGTGCGGCTGTTGTTTCAGCGCGGCGCCTTTTCCGAGTCCGACACGCATCTGATGGTGCCGGTGATGGCGGCCTACGCGCTGGGGCTGCCGTTTTTTTCGTTCGTGAATCTGGTACTGCGCGCCTTCTACGCGCAAAAGGATACGGTGACGCCGGTGCGTGCGGCCGCGTGGAGCTTTGTGGTCAACCTGGCGCTCAGTCTCGCGTTGATGGGTCCCTTGTCGACCGTAGGCTTGGCGCTGGCGGGCAATCTCGCGATTGTCGTGCAGGCCTGGTACCTGCAACGGGCGCTGGCCCGCAAGCGGCCGTCGCTGGCATTTCATCACCTCGTCCGCGATCTCGTAAAAATCATCGGCGCGAGCCTGCTCATGGGCGTGGCGGTGGCGGCGGGCTGGTGGGGCTGGCAACGTCTGATGCCGCCGACGCATTGGGCGGATGCGGCCGCGCTGGTCGTGCTGATCGGAGCGGGCGTGGCGGTGTACGCGGGTTTGCTCTGGGCGTTTAAAATCGAAGGGCGTGACGACTTGATCGCTCTCTGGCGCCGCCGGCGCGCCGCAACGTAAGGGTTTTCATGAAGGGAAAACTAGATTGGTTTCTAGCGGGCATGATCGCGGCGGTGGGGCTGGCCTGGCTCTTCCCGCATGCCGGGGCGAAGGACGGGTGGTTGCATCCCGATGTGCTTAACAAACTGGGCGTCGCGCTGATTTTTTTTCTCAACGGCGTGGCCCTTTCCTTTGCGGCGCTGAAGGCGGGCACGTTGCGCTGGCCGCTGCATCTGGTCGTGCAGACGGGTACCTTTTTGTTTTTCCCGCTGGCGGGCTTGGGGGCGCTGTGGCTGGCGGGCAGTCTGATTCCTTCGGAACTGCACTTGGGATTTTTCTACCTGTGCGCGCTGCCCTCGACCGTTTCGTCATCGGTGGCGATGACCGCGGCTGCGCGGGGCAACGTGCCGGCGGCGGTCTTCAACGCGACGCTCTCCACGTTGCTCGGTGTGTTCCTCACGCCGTTGTGGATCAGCTGGCTGCTCAAAAGCGGCGGCTACGAGGCGCCTCTGGGCGGCGTGGTGATGGACCTGATGCTTTGGCTGATTCTGCCGCTGGTGGCGGGCCAGCTTAGCCGCCTTTGGCTGAAGGAATGGGCGAAACGAAACAAGAAGCTCATCCACGTCGTCGACCGCGGCACCATCCTGTTGATCATCTACACGTCTTTTTGCGACTCGATCGTCCGCGGAGTCTGGTCGGGGCGCGGTTCGCACGCCGTCATCGTGACACTGCTGGGCGCGGCGGCTTTGTTTTATCTGGCGCTCTTTGCACTGGAAGGCGTTTGCAAGCTGCTGAAGTTTTCCCCGGAGGACCGGATCACGGCGGTGTTTTGCGGCTCGAAAAAGTCCATCGCCTCAGGCGTGCCCATGGCGCAGCTCATCTTCGCGGGGAATCCGCATATCGGTCTCATTCTGCTGCCTCTGATGATTTATCATCCGCTGCAGCTTGTGATTTGCGGGGTTCTGGCAGGCCGCTGGGCCCGGCGGGAGGAGCCGACATCCGAGGGGACATTCCCTTCGGATACCGATGGGGAAAATAAGGGACGCGCCTGAGGGGTTTTATTAACTCTCGCTTGAAATTGACCGTTCAGTAAACAAATTGCCGTCATGGGAAGAACCAGCAACGCCGACGAACGCTTGATGACCGCCGCTCTCGATCTGATGTGGGAGGAGAGCTATGGAGCGGTTTCCATCGATGACATTTGCCAGCGGGCCAATGTCAAAAAAGGCAGCTTTTATTACTTCTTCGACTCCAAGTCGGAGTTGGCCGTGGCGGCGATGGAGCGCAAAGCCCAGGCGCAAAAACCCTTGTTGGACGAACAGTTTTCCCCGGCCACGCCGCCGCTCGACCGTATTCGCGCCCGCTGCGAACACATGTATCGCAAGCAGGCCGAGATCAAGGCCCGCACCGGCAAAGTGTTGGGTTGCCCCTTGTGTTCGGTGGGTTCGGAAATCTGCAATCAGGACGAAAAAATCCGGGTTAAAATTCAGGAAATCATCGCGCGTGTCGCCAAATATTGGGAGTCGGCCATCCGCGATGCGCAGCTGGAAGGATCGATTGGCCCCGGAGATCCCGCCGCCAAAGCCCGTTGCGTGATGGCTTATTACGAAGGGATGATCACGCAGGCCCGCATCCACAACGACGCGGAAATCCTCCGCGATCTCCCGCGCTTGGTGCTGGCGCATTTGCACGCGAAGGAAAAGGAAGCCCAAGTCGCTTGAGATCGGGCGGGCGGCTTTCACGACGGCTCTTTGCCGCAATAGACGATAAGTAAACTATCGTCGTGCCTGCTTTGGGCGTTGATTCACCGTTTCCGTTCACGTTCTCGTTTTGTCCATTTTATGGTCCCTCTTCCTCCTTCCGCCGTTCTTGAGGCGCTCAAATGGCGTTACGCCACCAAGAAATTCGATCCCGTTCGGAAAATTCCCGACGCGACGTGGTCCGCGTTGGAAGAGTCGTTGGTGCTCACGCCTTCCTCGTATGGCGTGCAGCCCTGGAAATTTCTCGTGATCGATGACCCGGCGTTACGTGCGCGGCTGCTGCCGGCGTCGTGGGGTCAAAAACAGGTCGTGGAGGCTTCGCATCTGGTGGTTTTCGCGCTGCGCAAGGATGTCGATGCCGCCCATCTCGACCGTTACATGGCCCGCGCCGCCGAGGTGCGCGCCACCACTGTCGAGGCGCTGGCTCCTTTCCGTAAAGTCATCGACCAGAGTCTCGATGGCGCCCGTGCCGCCGGTACGCTCGACCACTGGCAATCGCGCCAACTCTACATTGCGCTCGGGCAGTTCATGCTCGCGGCAGCGTTGCTCGGCATCGACACCTGCCCGATGGAGGGACTCGTCCCGGCTCAATACGACGAGATTCTCGGACTCAAGGGCACCGCGTACACCACGCTCGCGGCGTGCCCGGCCGGTTATCGTGCCGCCGATGACAAATATGCCGCGACGCCCAAGGTGCGTTTCCCTGTCTCCGAGGTGATCGTGCACGTGTAAGCCGCCGCTGCGCGCTCGTTTCAGCGCCCGAAAACCGCGGCCCGTTCCGTCGCCGTGAGCTCGCGCCACCGGCCCGGAGCGAGTTCGCCGAGTCGGAAATCGCCGATGCGCACGCGAAGAAGGCGCAGGGTCGGATGTCCCACTGCGGCGGTCATACGCCGCACCTGACGGTTTTTGCCTTCGACGAGCTCCAGCGCGATCCAGGCATCCGGCACGGTCTTGCGAAAACGCACCGGCGGCTCGCGCGGTGGCACGGCCGGGGCCGGTTCGAGTCGTCGCGCGCGGGCGGGCAATGTCCGGTAATCTCCGATGGTTACGCCGTGTTCGAGCTGAGTGAGCGTGGCGTCGGCGGGCAGGCCCTCGACCTGCACCCAATATTCGCGCCGGTGCGCCTGCTTCGGATCGAGGAGGCGCGTGTTCAGTCCCGGTTCGTCGCTCAACAGGAGCAGGCCCTCCGAATCGGCGTCGAGCCGGCCGAGCGGATAAACGTTCGCGGGCAGGCCGAAGCCGGCCAGGGTTTTCCACGCGGAGCCGGGCTCGGGCGTGAATTGCGAGAGCACGCCGTAGGGTTTGTTAAGGGCCAGGAGCACGGCCTTCACCCAAACATAATCGGACCGGCAAGGAAGGCCGGAAACGCGGAATTTTTTTCGCCTTCGCGGTTTCTTTGTTTAGGCTCTGGCCCATGAAAGCCGTCCAACTCGCAGCGATCAACGAATTGTCCGTCGCGGAGGTTCCCTCGCCGCAGCCGGTTCGCGGCGAGGTGGTCGTTCGCATCAAGGCCGCCGCGCTCAACCACCGCGATGTGTGGATCAAGCTCGGTCAATACGCGGGGTTGAAATTCCCCGCGCGACCCGGCTCGGACGGGGCGGGCGTGGTTGAACGCGTCGGCGGCGGAGTCGATGCGCACTGGATCGGCCGCGAGGTGATTATCAATCCAAGCTTTGGCTGGGGGGACAACGAGAACGTTCAGGGCGAGCACTTCACCATTCTCGGCCTGCCTCGGGACGGCACGCTGGCGGAGGAGGTTGCGGTGCCGGTGACGCAGCTCACGGCAAAGCCGGCGCATCTGTCCTGGACCGAGGCCGCGGCGTTGCCGCTCGCCGGGTTGACCGCCTATCGGGCGCTCTTTCGCCGTGCCCAGCTCAAGCCGGGAGAAAAAGTCCTCATCAACGGTGTCGGCGGCGGCGTGGCGGGCTTCGCCTTGCAGTTTGCCGCTGCCCAAGGTGCAAACGTGTTCGTGACGTCGGGCAGCGACGAGAAAATCGCGCGGGCGCTGACGCTCGGGGCGAAGGGAGGCTTTAACTACACGCATCCCGGATGGGCCAAGACGGCCGCGCATGCGGGGCACCGCTTCGATGTGATCGTGGACAGCGCGGGCGGCGAGGGTTTCGAATCCTTGGTTGATCTGGCCGCGCCGGGCGGGCGCATCGTGTTTTTTGGCGCGACGCGCGGCGATCCGTCGACCTTACCGATGCGCAAGGTGTTTTGGCGGCAGATTTCCCTGCTCGGCACCACGATGGGAAGTCCGGCGGACTGGGCGGGTATGATGGACTTCACCGCCCGCCATCAAATCGTGCCGGTGGTGAGCCGGGTTTTCCCCTTGGAGCAGGCGGACGAAGCCTTCGCGTTGATGGAGCGCGGCGATCAGTTCGGGAAAATCGTGGTCACGCCGTGACCGTGCGCCTCAGCGGTTGAACGTCCGCAGGTACAGCTCTTCCACTTTTTGCCGGGCCCATGGCGTCTTGCGCAAAAACTGCAGGCTCGATTTGACGCTCGGGTCGTAGTTGAAGCAGCGCACGTCGATCATCTGGCCGAGTTCGGCCCAGCCGTAATGTTCAACCAAGCGGGTAATGATCATCTCCAGCGTGATCCCGTGGAGCGGATTGTTGGGTTGGGAGGTCATGGCGGCTTGGAAAAAAGAAAACCCGCTTACCGTTTAAGGCGAGCGGGTTCTAAAAATGGTGGCAAGACCCGGAATCGAACCGGGGACACGTTGATTTTCAGTCAACTGCTCTACCAACTGAGCTATCTTGCCGTGGGTGAGGGGTGAGAGCAAAGGCCGCGCACGGGTGGCGTCAATGGGATTTTTCCTCAGCTTTTGAGAAGCGAGGTGAGGTCGGCCAGGCTGAGCTTTGCGGTGGTCGCATCGCTGGCTTCGAACACATCGGCGAGCAGCGCACGCTTGGTGTCCTGCAGATGGAGAACCTTTTCCTCCACGGTGCCGGTGCAGATGAGTTTGTAACTCGTCACCACGCGCGTCTGCCCGATGCGGTGGGCGCGGTCGGTGGCCTGCGCCTCGACCGCGGGATTCCACCACGGGTCGAAGTGCACCACGGTGTCGGCGCCGGTGAGGTTGAGGCCGGTGCCGCCGGCCTTGAGCGAGATGAGAAAAACCGGGATGTCCGGCGAGGCGTTGTAACGGTCGACCTCGGCCTGACGCTGCTTCTGGGGCGTCGCGCCATCGAGATAGCAATAGGCGAGTTCCTGCTCGTCGAGTTCGGCGCGCAGGAGCGCGAGCAACGAGGTGAACTGCGAAAAGACGAGGAGGCGGTGACCGTCGTCCACGGCCTCGGCGAGGAGTTCGCGGAAGGTGTCGAGCTTGGCGGAGTGGTCGGCCGCGGAGGCGGGGGCGACGAGGCGCGGGTCGCAACAGATCTGACGCAGGCGCAGCAGTTGCGTGAGGGTGGCCATGCGCACCGCGTTTTCGGACGCGCCGCCGGCGGTGAGGGCGTCGAGTTCCTGCTCGGATTTTTGCTGCCACTCCCGGTACAGGGCGGCCTGGGCGGACGTGGGTTCGCAGTAGAGGACTTGCTCGATTTTTTCGGGTAGTTCCGGCGCGACGGCCTTTTTGGTGCGGCGCAGGATGTACGGGGCGGTTTTGGCGCGCAGCCGGTCGTCGAACCACGTGCGCTCGTCGCCCCGTGTGCCGGCGGGGATTTTTTCGAGATAGCCGGGCATGAGCAGGTCGAAAAGCGCGCGGAGGTCGTCGAGGGAGTTTTCCACGGGCGTGCCGGTGAGGAGAAAACGGCTTTGGGCGCGAAGGGCGCGCAACGCCTGGGCGTTTTGCGTGCGGCGGTTTTTGATGTGCTGGGCTTCGTCGGCGATGAGGCAGGAAAGCTCGATGTCGGCGAAACGATCCCGGTCGCGGGCCAGCGTCCCGTAGGAGGTGATGATGAGATCGTGGGCGGAGGCGTCGGTCGCGGACGCGAGCCGGCCGGCGCCATGGTGCACGAAAACGCGAAGGCTGGGCGCGAAGCGCGCGGTCTCGCGCCGCCAGTTTTCCACGAGCGAGGCGGGGCAGACGACGAGGGCCGGGCGGCGGGTGGCCTCCGGTGCGACGCGCAGGGCGGACAACAACGAGATCGCCTGGAGTGTTTTGCCGAGGCCCATCTCGTCCGCGAGGATGCCGCCGAGTCCGTGCCGATGGAGATGCCAGAGCCACGCGACACCGATTTTTTGATACGGCCGCAGCAGCGCGGTCAATGCGGGCGGCAGCGGCGCGGGGGCGAGGGTGGAGAGGTTGCGCAGCGCTTCGCTGCGGGCGCGCCAGCTTTCGGGCGGCTGATAATGCGGCGCGAGTTCGTCGATCAGTTCCTGGACCTCGGCCACGCGGGAGGCGGCGATGCGCCAGGTACGGCGGGCGGAGGAGGGGGCGGTGGCGCTGCCGGCGAGGGCGCGCTGCGCGGTGGTGAGGCGGGCGATCTTTTCCGGCGGGAGCAGGTAGACGCGTCCGTTGTCCTCGACATAGCCGCGATTGGTCGCGAGCGCCGTGCGGAGCTGGTCCTCGGGCACGCGACCGGCCTGGAGCCCGAGGGTGAGGGTGAACTCGCCGCCGGTCTCGGCGATCTCGCATTGCACGTCGGCTTCGGCGAGCTTCGCGGTGTTTTTCTCGAAATTGTCGGTGAAGTCGGCGTGAAACTCATCGCGCAGGGCGGAGAGATGCGTGGCGAGGAAGTTAAGCACCTTGTGCCGGTCGCGCAGCCACCACTTGCGCGTGGTCGCGTCGAGCGAGAAGCCGTGGGTTTTCACCAGATCGAGCGCGGTCGCGTAGCCGGAGTGTTCGCGCGAGGGCAGGCTGATGGCGAGGAAATGCTCGCTGCCGTCGATCGTAAGCGGCGTGGCCGGGGCGGAAGGCCGGGAGCCGGGCGAGGAGAATCGGGAATTGACGGCGGGTTTGGCCGGCCGGCTTTCGATTTTGGGTTCGGGGCTTTTGGCTTCGTCCAAGTATTCGCTCACACCGCGCAAGCGCGGGCCGATCCAGAGCAGGGCGTTTTGCGGAGCGGCGCCCCAG
Source organism: Verrucomicrobiota bacterium (assembly GCA_019510185.1). Lineage (GTDB taxonomy): Bacteria > Verrucomicrobiota > Verrucomicrobiia > Opitutales > Opitutaceae > Rariglobus. The sequence goes on from JAEKKV010000018.1 coordinate 72,313, forward strand.
GCGAACACCGGCTGACCTTTGAGCGCGCCGATGAGTTCGCGCAATTGGGCGCGATTGAGCTGGATGAAAGGCGGAGGCGCCTCCGCTCCGCCGCACCAGCGTTGAAGCAGGGCGAGCGCAGGGAGCACTTCGGGCGTCGGCGGACGCGCGAGGTCGAGTTCCACCTTGATGGCGATCGCATCGCGGGGCGCGGCGGCGGCAAGGTTGGGAGGAAGCAGAAGGCGCAGCATGACAGGCGCGCCAAACTGGGCGCGGGCTTCACAGGGCGGAAGCCAAAACTTCAGCGTCGGCTCGCGGCCCTTGGTCTTGCGCTGATTAACGTCGCCGCAGAACGGACATTGTGTGAAAACCGGGAATAAACCCCGCCGCCGCGGCTCTGATTTACGATGGGAGACGATGCCTTCACTCAACTGGTCGATGCTCATTACACGTCGCTTTACCGCTTCGCGTTGAGCTTGGCGCGCAACAGCGCCGACGCCTGCGATCTCACGCAGCAGACCTTTTATGTGTGGGCGACGAAGGGGCACGCGCTGCGCGACGGCTCGAAGGCGAAAACTTGGCTGTTCACGACGTTGTACCGCGAATTTTTGCGCAGCCGCCGGCGCGGTTCCCGCGTTTCCGCGCTGGCCGACCTGCCTCCGGGTGCGGAGGATCCGCCAGCGGCCGAGGTCGATCTCGCCATCCGTCTCGATGCCCAGCAGGTGGTCGAGGCGTTGCAGGAGGTGGACGAGGCTTTCCGGGCTCCGCTCACGCTTTTTTATCTGGAGGATCTCCCGTATCAGGAAATCGCCGGGCTGCTTGAGGTGCCCATCGGCACGGTGATGTCGCGCCTGTCGCGCGGCAAAGCCCAGCTTCGCACCGCGCTGGCCCGAAGGGAGGCCGGCGAGAAGATCATTCCCTTCCCGCTTGCGCAGAGGAAAATGTCATGAACACCACCGAGGCCAAATTCATCCTTCAAGCCTGCCGTCCCGACGGACGGGACGCCACGGATCCTCGTTTCGCGGAGGCCCTTGAACACGCCCGGCAGGATCCGGCGCTGGCCGAATGGCTGGCGCGCGAACAGGCGTTCGACGCGGCGATCGCGGCCAAATTGAGCGAGCTTCAGCCTCCCGCGGAATTGCGCGCAGCCATTCTGGCCGGCGCCCGCATGAGCCGCCCGGCGCCTTGGTGGCGGGAACCGCGCCTGATGGCGCTGGCGGCGTCCATCGCGCTTGTGCTGGGGCTGATCGCCGCATGGCCGAGGTTGCGGCCCGTCTCCAACGGCGAGCAACTCGCCCTCGGCGCGATGGCGGAAATGAGTTCGCCGGCGCATCAGCCGATTGTCGTCGGCGGACGCGGGGCGTTGCACGCGTTGCTGGCCGGTTCGTCCACCCGGCTGGCGGACGGCCTCCCGCTGGATTTCGCGCAGCTCAAGGCCGATGGCTGCCGTTCGTTGACCATCGCCGGACGCGAGGTGCTCGAGGTGTGCTTCCAGCGCGGAGGCGGCGAGTTTCACCTGTACGTGGCGCATGCCGGCGATTTTCCGGTGGGCGGCGCGCCGGTTTTTCGCGAACAGGGAACGCTGGCCTCGGTTTCTTGGCGTGATCGTCAGCACTCCTATGTGCTCGTGACGGAAGGCAGCACGGAAACATTGCGCGGAATATTTTGATTCTCCGGGAATAACCCAACGGCGCTTCTGCTCTTACCGGCACCATGTCCACTTATGCTTCTCTTCCTTGTTCGCTGCGTGTCGCCAGCTGGGCGGCCCGCCTGATCACGGTGACCATCCTGCTGCAGACCTTGTTCTTCAAATTCACCGGCGCACCCGAGTCGGTCTACATTTTCACCACGGTGGGGCAGGAGCCTTGGGGTCGCTACGGTTCCGGCGTGGTCGAGCTGATCGCCAGCATACTGCTGTTCGTGCCGGGATTGGCGGTAGTCGGCGCGTTGCTGGCGCTTGGCACCATGAGCGGCGCGATTTTTTTCCATCTCACGAAGCTGGGAATCGCAGTCCAAGGCGACGGCGGGCTGCTCTTCGGCCTCGCGCTTGTCGTCTGGGCATGCAGCGCGTTCGTCCTTTGCCTGCACCGCCGGGATCTGCCGGTGATCGGCGCCAAGCTTTAAGCCATGCACACGCTCCGACGTTTTTTCCTGTGCGCGTTTGTCCTGATGGCGGTCGTGTCCGTCGTCCGGGCGGAAAAGCCCGTCAACACCACCTTCACCGGCGTGGCGATCAAGGGTTACGATCCCGTGGCCTATTTCACCGATGCGAAACCGGTGAAGGGGGATTCCGATTTTTCCTTCAACTGGAATGGTGCCGAATGGCGTTTCGCGAGCGCGGCGCATCGGGATGCGTTCAAGGCGGACCCGGTTAAATACGCTCCGCAATACGGCGGCTACTGCGCCTGGGCGGTGAGCCGTGGCTACACGGCGGGCATTGATCCCGAGGCGTGGAAGATCGTCAACGGACGGCTCTATTTGAATTACAGCCTGAAAGTGCAGGCGCAATGGTCCGCGGACATTCCCGGCAACATCGCCAAGGCCGAGGAAAACTGGCCTAAAATTTTGAAAAACTGACCTGCCATGATTGCACACAGTGTTCGCGACAATCTCGCCGCCATCGAACAAGGGCTCGATCTGCTGACCGACATCAGTCCCGCGCATTATGTCCAGCGGGCCCCGCTGTGCTTCAACAGCACGGCGGGCGGACACCTGCGTCATGTGATTGAACATTACCTGAGCTTTTTGCAGGGGCTGCAAACGGGAGAGGTGGATTACGAGGCGCGTTCGCGGGATCCGTTGATCGAGAGCGATCCCGACTACGCGGCCGGCCAGCTGGAGATCATCAAGCGGCGTCTCGCCGCCTTCGCCGAGGCCAATGCCGATCGTCCGCTGCGAGTGCGCGTGGAAACCGCCCCGTCCGGCGCGGTCGCGCCGTGGTCGGCCTCGACGGCGCTGCGCGAGCTAGAGTTTTTGCTCAGCCATACCGTGCATCACTATGCGCTGGTTGCGGTGGTCTGCCGGCTGGCCGGCCAGGCCGTGCCGCCGGATTTCGGCATGGCTCCCTCGACCTTGCGTTATCTTAAAACGCAGACGGCCGCATGTGCACGCTGACGTGGCGAGCCGTCCGCGAGGGCGGCTACGACTTGTTTTTCAATCGCGATGAGTTGCACGTGCGCGGTGCGGAGGAGCCGCCGCGTTTGGAGGAAATCGCCGGCCTGACCTTCGCCGCGCCGCGCGACCGCGATCATCAAGGTTCCTGGCTCATGCTCAACGCCCGCGGGCTCACGGTTGCATTGCTTAATTTTTATCCCGGCGGAAAAACCGGCCGCGGTCTCGAAAGCCGTGGCAGACTGCCGCTGGCCTGCGCCTCCTGCGCGAATGCGCAGGAAGTGTCGGCGGTGCTGCGCGCGCACCAGCTCACGAACTTTGCGCCGTTTCATCTCGTTGCCATCGAAGCGGGCGGCTCCGGATTATCTTGGCGCTGGGATGGCGACGCGTTGCACGAAGCGCCGGCGCCGATGTTTCTCACCTCGTCGTCCTTTGCGCCGGAACGCGTCGAGGCGGCCAGAGCCGCGCGATTTGCCGAGCTCGGTGAGGTCACGGAGGAGGCTATGCGGGCGTTTCACCACTATCACGATTTTGATGCCGGGGCGGAGTCGGTTTGCATGCGTCGTCCCGACGCTTGTACGCGAAGCGTGTGTCGCGTGCGGGTGCGTTCGGGTGAGGCGGGCGAGCTGGTCTATACGCCGCTCGTGTGGCCGGAAGGCGCGCCGGGCGCGGCGACAACATTGCGCGTATGAACGGGCTGTGGATCGAAGAAATTTTGCGGACCGGAAACGTGCCGCTCGTGCTGGCGGGACTCGCGTTCGCCACGCTGGTGAGCGAGGACCTCGCCTGCGTGAGCGGCGGCGTCTTGGTGGCGGCGGGAAAACTGGCGTTCTGGCCGGTGGCGCTGGCCTGTTTCACGGGGATTTTCACCGGCGACCTGCTGCTGGTGGCGGCGGGGTGGTGGGGCGGCCGTCGGGCGCTGACGGTCTGGCCGTTGCGTTCCTGGGTGTCGTCTGGCGCGGTGGACCGGGCCGGACGTTGGTTTGCGCAGCGGGGCGGGCCTTTGATTTTAACCAGCCGTTTTCTGCCCGGGACACGTCTGCCGGTCTATGTGGCGGCGGGGGTGTTGCGCGTGCCGTTGGGCCGATTCATCCCGTGGTTCGTGCTGGCCTGCGCATTATGGACGCCGTTGCTGGTGGGCGTGGCCGTGTTTGCGGGCGGCGCGACGCTGGGCTGGCTCGAAAAAGGAGGCGAAGTTGGCGTGGGATTGCTCGCGGGAGGAGTGATGGCGTGGACATTGATTCGGCTCGCGCTCGGGGCCTCCACGTGGCGCGGACGGCGTTTGTGGTTATCGCGCTGGCGCCGGCTGACGCGTTGGGAATTCTGGCCGATGTGGGCGGTTTATCCGCCCGTGGTGATTTATGGAATTTGGCTCGGACTCAAGCATCGCGGTTTCACGGTGTTCACGGCGGTCAACCCGGGCATCGGCGCGGGTGGCGGACTGGTGGGCGAATCGAAAAGCGAAATCCTGTCCGGGCTGGCCGGCGCGGGAGAAACCGTGGCCGCCTGGGTGCCGGTGCCACCCGGTACGGAGGTTGCGCGCCAGGAAATCGTGAAGCGCTTTGCGGACGCGCACGGTTATCCGCTCGTGCTCAAGCCCGATGTCGGTGAGCGGGGCGCCGGCGTGGTCATCGTGCGCGACGAGGCGGCGGCGAACGCGGCACTGACGGACGCGCCGGAGACGCTGATCGCGCAAGCCTATGTGCCCGGTGTTGAGTATGGGGTTTTTTATTACCGCCATCCCCGGGCGGCTTCCGGGCAGATTCTGGCGATCACCGACAAGCGCATGCCGGAGCTGACGGGAGACGGCCGTCGCACTTGGGAGGAACTGATCCTGGCCGACGCCCGGGCGGTGTGCATGGCCGGTTTTTTTCTTAAAAAATTCAGCGCGCGACTCGACGAGGTGCCGGCCGCGGGCGAGAGGCTGGCGCTGACGGAACTTGGTACGCATTGCCGCGGAGCGTTGTTTTTGGACGGCGCGCATCTCCTCACGCCGGAACTGCATGCGGCGGTGGACCGGATGAGCCGCGCGTTCGTTGGATTTTATTTCGGCCGCTACGACGTGCGGGCGACATCCGAAGCGGCTTTCCGCGCGGGCAATTTCAAGGTGATCGAGCTTAACGGACTGACGTCGGAGGCGACCAGCATCTATGATCCGCGGCATTCTGTCTGGTTCGGCTGGCGGATGCTGATGCGGCAATGGCGGCTGGCTTTTGAGATCGGCGCAGCCAACCGCGAACGGGGCGTACGCGTGCTTGCAGTGCGCGAGATTTGGTCCTTGTTGAACGGCTGAAAAATCGAGCCCTTGCCCATGAGTCCGGTTCACGAACCCCTGGCGGAGACAGAACGCTATATCCTGCATCTCGCCGCCGACGCCGGCCAGGTTGAGGCTGCGCAACGGCTGCGCTTCGAGGTGTTTAATTTGGAACTGGGCGAGGGCCTGGCGACCTCCGCGGCTGCCGGCCTCGACGTGGATGCGTTCGACGCGGTTTGCCAGCACCTGCTCGTGACGGAAGCGGATTCCGGCACGGTCGTCGGCACCTACCGGATGCAGACGGGGACAAACGCGGCGGCGAAGATCGGTTACTACAGCGCCCGTGAATTCGACTTCACCCCTTTCGAGCCGGCGCGCGCGGAAATTTTGGAACTGGGTCGCGCTTGCGTGACGAGCGCGCATCGCAACCAAAGCGTGCTCGGCTTGCTGTGGAAGGGCGTGGCCCGTTATGCGCAGACACAGAAGGCGCGTTATTTGATCGGGTGCAGTTCGCTCACTTCCCAGGATCCGGCCCACGGGTTGGCGGCGTATGCGCAGCTCACGGAGCGGCATCTCGCGGCGCCGGCGTGGCGCACGCGGCCGTTGTCCGGCTGGGAATGCCGGGCGGAGCCGTCCGCCGGGCCGGTGCCGATTCCGCGATTGATGTCCGCCTACCTGGCCGTTGGCGCGAAAATCTGCGGCGAGCCCGCGCTCGACCGGGAGTTTGGCACCATCGATTTCCTGACGTGGATGGATTTGCAAACGATGCCGCCGCGGGTGGCGCGCAAGTTTTTCGGCTGAGGCACGCGTGCATGAGTAAATCGGGATTCAGCGTGCGTGGCGCGGGACGGCTCCTTGCGGTGGCCGGTCTGCTCGGGTGGGCGGTGTTCGTTTACGTGCTGGATTGGCGCAACCGGCGCGATGCGACCAGCAAGGCGCGCTGGCTGCAACGCACCTGCCGGCGCCTGCTGGGCGTTTTCGCCGTGTCCGTTGCCTCGCGCGGCCGGCCGGCGTCGGGAGCGGTGATCGTGTCGAATCACCTGAGTTATCTGGATATTCTCGTCGTCGCCTCGCTGGCACCGGTGGTGTTCGTGTCGAAGAAGGAAGTGCGAAGCTGGCCGGTGTTCGGCTGGTTCGCGGAAAAGGCGGGCACCCGTTTCATCGACCGCAACAAACGCGGCGACGTGGCCCGCATCGCGGAGGAAATCGGGCCGGTGATCGCGGAGCGGCTGAACATCGTGATTTTTCTGGAAGGAACCTCCAGCGACGGCCGCGACGTGCTCCCGTTCAAGGCGTCGTTGCTCGAGCCGGCGGTGCGCCACGGCTGGCCAGTCGTGCCGGCGGCGTTGCACTACGCCGTGCCGTCCGGCCGTTCGGCCGAACAGGAAGTGTGCTGGTGGGGCGGCATGACACTGGGGCCGCATTTGTTGAACCTCACCACGCTTCCTTGGGTGAAGGCGGACGTGGCTTGGGGCGAGGCGGTCACGGCGGGCGGCGACCGCAAGGTTTTGGCCGCCGCCTTGCGCGGGCAGGTCGTGGCGCTGAAGGCGGAGCGTGCGGCCGCCGTGGCGAACAGCTGAGAAAAGCGCTTGGGTGCGCGCCGCCACTCCGCCAGAGTGCGGACAGTGAAGCTGTTGCCCATGCTCAAATCCCTGTCTGGTCGCGTGCCTTGGGTGCCGCTGGTCCTCATCGCCGTCGTCGGGATGGTCGGGCGGCTGGAGTTCATGCGCAATCTGGAGTGGCGGTCGCTGGACTGGCGCACGCAGTTGCGCACGCGGTTCCAATCTCCACCCGATCCGCGTCTGGCGGTCATCCTTTTCGAGGATAAAACGGAACAGGAGTTGAAGCTTCCCTGGCCGGTGGACCGGTCCGTCCACGCGCGGATGATCCAGCTGCTGGCCTTGTCGGAGGCGAAGGTGGTATCATGGGATGTGATACTGGATGCTTCGCGGGAAGGTGATGGCGACGGGGTCATGGGCGAGGTCGCCCAGGCGGCCATCGCGGCGGGAACCCAGGTGGTGTCGGCGGCGGTCACCGACCCCAACGGCTCCGAAACCGGCCAGACGGGGCCCACCCGGCCTCTCGCGCATGTCGAGGGGGACATCAGCCGGTTGCTGGGGGACGAGCACGCCTTCGTTCCTTTTGCCCAGTTGCGGGCGGTGAGTTGGTATGGGTTCGCCGATACGCCGTCCGGCAACGACGGCGTGTGCCGCGAAATCCCCCTGATGGTGAGGGTGGGGAGGGAAGTTTACCCGACGCTTTCCTTGCAAACCCTGCTGTTGTATTTTGGGGTCAACGTAGACGACGTGCGGGTGAGATTGGGCGATGCTGTCTATTTTCCGGTCGGAAACCGGCGGTTCCGGCTGCCGGTCTCGGCTGACGGGCGCTTCTTATTGAACTACCGGTACGATCGGCTCGGGCTTAAGACCGATTTTCCGACCTATTCTTACGGGGATATTTTTTTCGAGTTAACGCAGCTGCATTTAGGTGATCGGAAACCCGGCCCGCCGCCGCCGGATTTCAAGGGAAAGGTCGTTTTCATCGGGCAGACGGTGGTGGGGAAAGCCGACACCGGCCAATCGCCCCTGGCCGCGCGAAGCCCGCTGGTTTACGTGCATGCCAATCTCGTCAACAACGTGCTGGCCGGGGATTTCGCCCGCGAAGTCCCGGGAGTCTTCGCTTGGGGTTTGGTGGCGGGGCTGGCTCTGCTCGGGGTGGGCGTGAACCGGAGGGGAAAGCCGTGGGAGCTGGTTTGGTTTTCGTTGCTTGTCTTAGTGCTCTACGGAGCGCTCGCGTTTGCCTTGTGGATTGGCTTCAGCCTCTGGCTGGCGTTGATGGCGCCCTTGTCCGCTTTGGCCGCGGTGCAGTTTTGGCAAGTGGTGGTGCGGGTACGGCAGGAACAACGCGCCAAGGAGCAGATTCGCGGGATGTTTAATTCCTACCTCTCTCCCGAATTGCTGAACCGCATGATGAAGCAGGGCGGCCTGTCCACCGTCGGCAGCGAGCGCAAGCCGGTGACGATTCTATTTTCCGATTTGCGGGACTTTACCAGTTGGAGCGAGCGCACCCGGCAGGACGTATTGATCGCGCAGCTCAACGAGTATCTCGCGGCCATGGTCGAGTGCATTCACGAACATGGCGGCACGTTGCACAAGTTTATCGGCGACGCCGTGATGGCTGTATGGGGAGACTTGGTCAGCGAGGGGCCGGCGGAGGATACCGCGAAGGCCTGCCGCGCCGCCTTGGCCATGCAGAAGCGACTGGAAGAACTCAACCGATCCTGGGCGGAACGCGGCCAGCACACGCTGAGGATGGGCATTGGCATCAATCATGGCGTGGTTTTGGCCGGTAATATCGGCTCTCCTCGTCGGATGGAGTTCACCGTGATCGGTGACGCCGTGAATCTTGCCTCGCGATTGGAAGGGCTGAACAAGGAATTGAAAACCAGCATCCTTACGGGAGAATCTGTTTACACGTTGGTTTCTCAGCGTTTTGACTTACGCCCGTTGGGGGGCGTTTCCGTGAAGGGGAAGGCTGAACCCGTAGCGGTTTTCGAGCTGAACCCCGATTTTAAAGGATGATTTTCATTGCAAACATATCCCAACCTTAAAGCTTGCTCAGGATAGAGATTCCCTTTCTTTTATCGCCAGCAGTATACAAAATTCGCCAATTCTAAAAACCTCTATGAAAAACTCATTCTATTCCTTCCTGATCGTGGCTGCGGTCATGCTGGGATCCGTTTGCGCTCAGGGTGCTGAGGCCACTGCCCAAGCCATCGTGCTCGCAGTCAAAGGTCCCGTCAACGCCGTCATCAATGGTGGGAATCCCACGGATATCAAAGTTGGCGATAAGCTTCCGCAGGGCACCCTGATCTCCTCCGGTCCGGGTGGACAAGCTGACATTCAGGTTTTCAATGGCGCTGTCGCCACGATCCATCCGGATACGACGGTGACCTTGGAAAAGCTGGCGATCACCGCCTCGGGTGGCGTGGTCACCAAGCAGACGGCTCTCCTGAACCTCAAGGTTGGTTCGATCGCTTCCAATATCGATCCCGCCAATCATAACATCAACGATTACGGTATCCGTACGCCCAAGGGTGTGGCCGCCGCTCGTGGCACCTCTTATACCGTCAACGTGAGTTCGACAGGTACCGTTCAGGTGTTCGTCACCAACAGCGCCGTCACCTTCTACAACGCTGCCACCGGTCAGACCGTCAAGGTTCCCGCTGGATCCAAGGTTGTCGTGGCTGCTGATGGCACGATTCAGCCCCCGGTCCAGATGACCTCGGCCGAGCTCAAAACCGCCAATGCGGAAGGCAAGCCGGTTGAACCCGGTAGCATCACGACCTCCGGTGACACTAACAAGAATGACAACGCCCCCGATCAGGGTAATTCCAGCTCCAAGCCTGCCGTCATCGTCTTGGATCCCAGCCCTTCGGCCTGATTTCGAATCAGTCTCGATTCTCTTAACCGGCACTCTTCGGAGTGCCGGTTTTTTTATATAAACTTCAAGCCCCGGGGCGACCGGGTCTCCGCGAAACGCGACGAAACCCTAGCGGGTTTCGTCGAGAAAGGACGTTTGCCGCGGCGAACGGGCGGCCGCTGCCAAACGGACTTCACCATCGTCGGCAGCCAAATGACGGGGCGGACGCGACACGCGTTGCGCGACCGCCGCCTCGCGATCGGTCACGATGCGGTCGCAGATCTTGTGGATTTGCAGGCGCAGCCACTTGGAGCTTTGGCTTTTTTCGGTGTAATCGGCCGGACCATAATGATCGATTCGCCCCACTTGGCGCAGGCGGTCGTTTTGCTCGAACTCGGCGGTCGAGTCGGGGTTGTAAACCGCGTAGGCCTTGCCGCCGCCGCTCTTGACCACAGAAAAACTCGGGATGTCGCTCGGGCCATCCGCGATATAGATCATGTTCTGCAGCGGGATCCGGCGATCCTCCGGATTGATGTTGGAGTTTACGTCGATCGCCGGATTTTTGTTGGTGCCTTTGTTGATCTCAAAAATGGCCCGAGTCTTGGTGGTGTTGTCGATTACCATGCCGATCTGTGCAATGCCCGCTTCGGCGGTCAGATCCATTTCCTTCTGTTTCAAAAATCCGGGCTGGAGCGGATTCTCGACAAACTCGCAGCCCCAGATCCCGTCCACGCCCGGCGCGGCGGCACTGCCTCGGATCATTTCGGCCAGGCCGGTGCTCACGATGTAATGCTCCAGCGTGATCTCGTGTTTGGTGTACTCCGCCTTTTCTTTGACGAAGGCGCGGCTTCGCTCGAAGAAGCCTGGCATGCCGGGGTAGAATTCGATGTCGGCTCCGCACTCACGGAGAATACGGTTGTTGAGCCGCGGCATCTGGCCGGCGAGGACGTAGGTCAGGATGTGATTGAGGTAGGCGATTTCGCCGGAGAGCCGGTAACCGCGCAGCTGATAATGGGCCATCAGGCTGTTCGTCTCGGCCCAGAAATTGGCTTCGTTGAGGCCGTAGCGGCGAAACAACGGAGACTGCATGTATTCAGGGATTAAGGTCTTGTCGAAATCCCAGATGCACGCGATGATGTTCTGAGTGAAAAGCGTCGTGGCCATTGCTGCTGATCAACACCGCTAGCATAATCGCAGCGGATACGGTTGAGCGGGCTCACCCAAGCCGCTCGCCCGGGCGTGCGCAATGCGCAAATCGTCCGTCCGCCCCGCCTTCGCTTTCCCCGTTTGCATGGATTCCCTGCCTGATATTCTTCCTTTTCAACGCCGCCTCGATGAACTCGACGCGCAGATGGCGGAGCCTTCGTTTTATGGCAACGCCCGCAAGGCTGCCGAGGTGTCGCGCGAGCAGCAGAAAATGGCCCAGCTCGTCGCCGATTATCGTGCCTACGAGAAACTCGGCGAGGAACTTTCCGAGGCGCAGGCCTTGCTTAAGGATCCCTCGGCCGATCCCGACCTCAAGGAGCTCGCCGCCGCCGAACTGCCCGAGCTGGAGACGCGCCGCGCCGCGCTTTATGCCGCCGTGCTTGGCGCGATGATCCCTCCCGAGCCGGGCGATTCGCGCAACACCGTCATGGAAATTCGCGCAGGCACCGGGGGCGAGGAAGCCGCGCTTTTCGCCGCCGAACTCACTCGTCTCTATCAGCGCTATGCGGACAGGCAGGGGTGGAAAATCGAGCCGATGGGAAGCAGCCTGAGTGAACGGGGCGGCTTTCGAGAGGTGAGTTTTCTCATCACCGGACAGGATGTTTACCGCCGGCTCAAGTTTGAGAGCGGCGTTCATCGCGTGCAGCGCGTGCCGCTCACCGAGGCCAACGGGCGCATCCATACCTCCACGGTTACCGTCGCCGTGCTGCCCGAGGCGGAGGAGGTCGATCTTCACATCGATCCGCAAGATTTGGAAATCACCGTGCAGCGCGCCAGCGGCCCGGGCGGACAGGGGGTCAACACTACCGACTCGGCCGTTCGCATCATCCACAAGCCCACCGGCATGATGGTGTACTGCGCAGACGGCCGCTCCCAGCAGAAGAACAAGGCGAGCGCCATGGCCGTGCTGCGTTCGCGCCTGCTGCAGCTCAAGGAAGAGGCCGAGCGTGCCAAATATGCCGATGAGCGCCGCAGCCAGATCGGCACGGGCGGACGCAGCGAGCGCATCCGCACCTATAATTTTCCGCAAAACCGGCTGACGGATCATCGCATCGGTCTGACGCTTTACAACCTGCCGCAGATCATGGAAGGCGAGATCGATGGCATCATCGAGGCGCTGCAACGCGCCGATTTCGAGGAGAAGTTTGCCGCGCTCACCGGCCAGCCCTACAACCCGCGACGCGCCGGCGCTTCCGACGAGGATTGATCGGCGTTCTTTCCTCCCCATGTCCACTCTTCTCGAGATCCTGCAAAAGACCGCCGATTTTCTGGGCAAAAAAGGCGTCGAGTCCGCGCGGCTCAACGCCGAGTTGCTCATCGGACACGCTCTCGGTCTCAAGCGCATGCAGCTCTATCTTCAATTTGAGCGCGTGCTGACCGAAGCGGAATTGGAACGCATCCGTCCGCTGGTCAAACGCCGCGGACTCCGCGAACCCTTGCAATACATCTTGGGCGAAACCGAGTGGTTCGGCTTGCGCCTGAAGGTTGATCGGCGCGCGTTGATTCCCCGGCCCGAAACGGAGCTGTTGATGGAGCTGGTCGCATCGTTCCTTCCCGCCGCCCCGGCGGCGATTCTCGATCTCGGCACGGGCACGGGAGCGATCGCGCTGGCGCTGGCGACGCGTTATCCGGGCGCGAAGGTGACGGCGGTTGACGCGAGTGACGACGCACTGGCGTTGGCATTGGAAAACGCACAGGCGCTCGCGTTGACGGATCGCGTCACGCTCGTGCGATCCGATTGGTTTTCGGCGGTGCCGGCGGATTTTCGCTGCGATCTGATGGTTTCCAATCCGCCCTATCTGTCCTCCCTGGAAACGGCGGCGGCCGAACCGGAGGTGAGAATCCATGAGCCGGTTGCGGCGCTCACCGCGGACGAGAGCGGGACGAGTGACTTGCGAAAAATCATCGCGGCTGCGCCGGCCTTCCTGAATGCGGGCGGGCTGCTGGCCTTGGAAACCGGGATAGACCAGCACGCCGTGTTGCGCCGGTTGCTGGAGGAGGCGGGATTTGCCCGCATTGAATCGCGCCAGGATTTGACCGGGCGCGATCGCTTCATGTTCGCCTGGCGCTGAGGCAAATCAGCGGCCCGCGGACGCCGCTTGCGCCGTGCGCGCGGCGCGGTCGATGGATTCTTTGCCAGAGGGATTGAGGTGCAGTTCGTCTGTGAGCACGCGCAGAGACTCCCGCAGGGGAATATCCACCGGGATGTAGCGCTCGTTCTCGTCGGGGAGGAGGGCGTCATCCCCGTTGTCGCCGTCGTCGTCTTTTTTGTCGGCCTTGATGCGCGGCGGAGGCGGCGGGGCGAGCATGACTTCGGTGAATTTGTAGTCGGCCTCGGCGAGGTGTTTGCGCTCGGAATCCATCTTTTTCTTAAACGCGGCGTCCTCTTCTTTTTGCTGTGTGCGTTCCTTCAGGTTGAGGGAAATCGCCTTTTGATCCTGCCTCTCCTTGAACCAGGTGATGGCGCGCTTGAGGTAATCAAACTCGGGAAGTTTCGCCTGCCTGCCCTGGCTGGCTGTGCGCAAAGGCAGCAAAACGGAAGCGGGCAGGGGCTTGCCGTCAAAGGTGCTGGAGGGAATCTCGTCCCAGGCGAGAGCGTGCGGCAGATCGGTTTCACCGATGGGCAGGTAGTCGTCGACCGAGGGCAAGACGATGTCGGGCACCACGCCCTTGAGCTGGGTGGATGACCCGCTCGGGAGATAGAATTTCTGGACGGTGAGCTTGGTGGCGCCGCTTTTTTCGGGGGACCGGGCGAGCTGAGGGATGACGTTCTTCATCTCCACGACCGTTTGCACGGAGCCTTTGCCATGGGTCGAGCTGTCGCCGACGATGACCGCGCGTCCGTAATTTTGCAGGGCGCCCGCCACGATTTCGGAAGCCGAGGCGCTGAAGCGTGACACCAGCACAGCCAGCGGGCCGTCGTAGGCGACGGCGGGGTCATCGTCATCGTCGACCTTGATGTCGCCATAATAAGACCGCACCTGGACGACGGGGCCTTGCTTGATGAAGAGACCGGTCAGTGAAATCGCCTCGGAAAGCAGGCCGCCGCCGTTGCGGCGCAAGTCGAGCACGAGGCCTTTGATGTTGGCGGCCTGCAGGCGCTTAATGAGTTCCGCAATGTCCTTGGTCGCGCTGTTCTGGGCCTTGTCGTTGCCGGACATGTCGGGGCCGTAGAAAGCGGGCAGGGTGATGACGCCGATGGGAACGGTTTTACCGTCGGTATCGGGCACTTCAAAGATGGCGGCGTGGGCGCGGGCGGAGTCGAGGTTGACCACGTCGCGGGTGAGCACGATTTCCTTGCGGGTGACCGAGCTGGCACCTTCGGCCGGTTCGACGAGCAGATGGACGCGCGTGCCTTTGGCGCCACGGATCATGTCGACGATTTTGCGCAATTTCATGCCGATGACTTCGACTGATTCCGAGCCATCCTGGGCCACGGCGACGATCTTGTCATTGGGTTTGAGTTTCTTGTCGAGGTCGGCCGGACCGCCGGGGATGATCTCCTTGATCACGCATTGATCTTCTTCGATGCCGAGCAACGCGCCGATGCCGACGAGTTGGAGACGCATTTGAATGCCGAAATCCTCGTAGGTGTTGGCTGAAAAATAATTGGAGTGTGGGTCGTAAAGATGCGCGATACTGGTCAGAAACATTTCGGAGAGGTCGCTGCTCTCGATATCTGCCATGTTTTTGAGCATGCGCTCGTAACGCTTCCGGACGTTGGTCTTGGCTTCCTCAAGCGGCTTTTTGTTGAGCAGCTCCTTGATGACTTCGAAGCGCAGGCGTTTGGCCCAGAGGTCGTCGGCCTCGGCGGCGGTGGCGGGCCACTCGGCTTTGGTGCGATCGAGGATATAGGTGTCCTTCGTGGCCAGGTTGATGTCCTTTTTCAGCGCGTCGGAGATCCAGGCGACACGATCAGTGACCCGCTGTTTATAAACGGCAAAAACATCGTAGGCGGGTTCGATTTTTCCGAGCGACGCGATGTTCCAATAGAGCGCGTCGGGCTTGTAACGGGTGACAAAGTCGCGCTTGTCCGAGCCGAGGAAGAAGAGGCGCTGGCCGTCCAGATCGCTCATGTAATCGGGGATCACGTCCGCATAACTGGCGGGCCGGACGGCGTCCCGGTTGTAATGCACTTCCTCCAGCAGGTGAATGAGCGCGCGGATCTCCAGGCCCAGAGTGGGAGAAGTGTTGGGCGCGCGCTCCGATTGGGCGGGCGACTGGGGGACGAAGGCCGCGAGAGCCGTCATCAGGAACAGGCCGCGCGCAAAACGAATCGGGTGGTGCATTAAGAAGTGGGAGTGGGCTGGACGGGAAAGGTTTCACCGGAGGCGGTCTTTCCTCCTCCCGGTGGATTGAGGCGAAGAGCGTTCAGCGACGGCTGAGCAGGTCCTTTGCCTCGTCGAGCAGGTGTTTTTCCTCGGCGGTGAGGGCACCGAAGCCTTGGCTGTTGATTTTATCGAGAATGCGGTCGACCTCGGCGCGCAACGATTCGCGGCTGGTGAGGTTGACCTTGAAGACCGGAGCGGCGGCCGTCTCGGTCTTGCGCGTTTTGCGAAACCAGCGCGGGAGCTCGATGGCGGCGCGCTGATTGAACGGCCATTCGCGCTCATGGAGATGGTGAAAATAAAGCCAGCCGGCGAGCATCCCGCCCAAGTGGGCGGAGTGGGCGATGCCGAGGGAGGAATGGTGGGGCAGCTCCAGAAAAAGAAGTCCGAAGAGGTCGAAGGCGAGCAGGCCCAGGGCAAGGTATTTGGGCTTGAGCGAGACGGGGATGAAGAAAAAGAGCAGCAGTGTGATCGGCTGATTCGGATTCAGACAGGCGAACACCACCAGCAATCCGCAGACGATCGCGGAGGCACCGATGAGCTGTCCGCCGGCGGTCCAATTGAATCCCAGCCAGGTTAATCCGCCCAAAAGCACGGCGCTCAGGCATAACCCAACAAAGCGTTGTCCGCCCAGCGAGGGGATCAGCTCGCGCCCGAGAAAGTAAATGCCCAGCAGGTTGGTCACAATGTGCAGGAACTGGCTGGGATCGTGCAGCAAGCCGTAACTGAACAGCGTCCAGACAAAGCCTTCGCGGAAAGTGGCCGGGGAAAGCGCGAGCGCCTTGAAGAGCGTTTCGGCAAAGGCCGAGGCGGGAAACCAGTGCAACGCGATGCTTTCGACCACAAACCCCGCCGCAATGACGCAAATAACCCACGCGAGTGCGGACACGGGGTGCCGCCCTTCGTTTTCACGCATGTAGTACCGGTCAGAAAGCATGCCGGTCTAAATTAGGAAATGACTTTCGCGAACACAAGCCGCCACCCCTGATTGCCCCGTCTTTTCACGGGGGACGGAGGATTACCAGGGGATTTGAGCGGTGATCCGCCTGCCCGCTTGACAGGGCGGGGCATTCCTCTTTGTTGCCAAAAGCCATGGCCAATAAAGCAGACAAGTGGGACCAAAACGTCGCCGGAAAGTTTTTCGTCGACCAACAATGCATCGATTGCGACCTGTGCCGCGAGACGGCTCCGGCCTTTTTCACCCGTCATGACGAGGGTGGCTATTCTTTCGTGCACAAACAGCCCACCACGGAAGATGAAGTCGCTCTGTGCATGGAAGCCCTTGAAGGCTGCCCCGTCGAGGCGATCGGCAACGACGGCGACGCCTGAGTTCCTCTGCGCAGTCTGAATTTTAAACCCCGCGGAAATCCCGCGGGGTTTTTTGTGTCCGGCGGACGATCTCGGCTTGTTAAGTTGGTTTTCGGTTTCAGTTAACGAAAGCTTGTTTCACGATTCGCGGCTGATAAGACAGAGCCGTGTCTCCCCTCGCTCCTTTTCCTTTAACGTGTTCCCGCGCGACCGGGTTCCGGAACGCGTCATGATGGGAGCGGCGCATCCTCTTTCTGCGGCGGAGGCTGATCGGCGCCATGTGTGGCACCCGTTTACGCAAATGCAGGAGTATTGGGAGCAACCTCCGCTGGTCATCGCGTCCGGCCAAGGCGGATGGCTGACCGACGTCGAGGGCCGCACCTATCTCGATGGCAACGCCTCCATTTGGACCAACGTCCATGGGCACAACGACCCCGATTTGAACGCCGCCTTGCAACGCCAGCTCGGCCGGGTTGCGCATGCGACCATGCTCGGCCTCGCGCATGAGCCGGGCGCGGCGCTGGCGGCCGAGCTGGCCCGGTTGGCCCCCGAGGGGCTGTCGCGCGTTTTTTTCACCGACAACGGCGCCGGAGCGGTCGAGGTCGCTCTGAAGATGTCGTTTCAATATTGGCAGCTTGAGGGCCGGCCGGAAAAGCGCGGCGTGATCGGTCTCGCGGGCGGTTATCATGGCGACACCATCGGCACGATGGCGGTGGGAGACAGCGGATTTTTCCATGAGCGGTTTCGCGCCTGGGGCTTTCCGGCCGATCACTTTCCCGCACCGATCTGTCGGGAGTGGGCCGGCGTGGTGCACGAGGCGGATGCTCGCGAGAGCCTGGCCGCGCTCGAGGCCTTGCTGCGCGAGAAGGCGGACCGGACGGCCTGCCTCATTCTTGAGCCCTCGGTGCAAGGCGCGGCCGGGATGCGCCTGCAACCGCCGGGTTTCGCGCGTTCGGTCGCGGCGCTCTGTCGCCAATACGGTGTGCACGTGATTTTTGACGAGGTCTTTGTCGGCTTTGGCCGTCTCGGGCCGCTGCTCGTCTGCGCCGAAGAGGGCGTGACGCCGGATTTTCTGTGTCTGGCGAAAGGTCTGACCGGCGGCTACCTGCCGCTGGCGGCAACGCTCGCGCGCGAGGATATTTTCAAGACGTTCCTCGGTTCCTACGAAAGCCGCCGGGCGTTTTTTCACGGACATACTTTTACGGGCAATCCTCTGGCTGCGGCGGTCGCCTTGGAAAACATCCGCAAACTTCGCGAATGGGATGACGCCGGCGCGCTGCCGGCGCGCGCGGCGTGTTTCGGGCGGCTGCTCGAAGCTGCGTTCGCGGCGCATCCGCATGTACGCGAGTTACGCCATCGCGGACTGACCGCGGCGATCGATCTCATGCCGGCCGGCGGCGGCGAATATCCGGTCGCGGCCCGCGCGGCGCTGCGCGTCTGCCTGCGGGCGCGCGATCACGGGCTGCTCCTGCGTCCGCTCGGCGACTCACTCCTGCTCGTGCCGCCGCTCTGCCTGTCCGAGCCGGAGCTGGGCGAGCTGGTGAGCCGCACGCTGCGCGCCATCGACGACGTCCTTCCCGATTTTCAATCCCATGCACAACGTTCCTGACCTGACCGCCATCCGCGCCTTGTACGACCTGCCTTTGCCCGAGCTGATGTTTCGGGCCCAGACGGTTCACCGCCAGCACCACGATCCCGCGGCCGTGCAGCTCTGCACGCTCCAATCCATCAAGACCGGCCGCTGTCCCGAGGACTGCAAATATTGCCCGCAATCGGCGCACAACTCCACCGGGCTCCAGCCCGAGCCGCTGCTCGACACGGCGGAGATCGTCGCCAGCGCGAAGCGGGCGCAGTCCGGCGGGGCGTCACGCTTCTGCATGGGCGCGGCCTGGCGCGAGGTGAAGGACGGTGCGCAGTTCGATTCGGTGCTCGCCTCGGTGCGCGGCGTTTCCTCCCTCGGCCTCGAGGTGTGCTGCACCCTTGGCATGTTGACGGAAGACCAGGCCGGGAAGCTCAAGGACGCAGGCTGCGACGTGTATAACCACAATCTCGATACATCGCGCGAATATTATCCCGAGATCATCACGACCCGCACCTACGACGAGCGGCTGGAGACGCTCGCGGCGGCGCGCCGGGCCGGCCTTCAGGTCTGCAGCGGCGGCATTCTCGGCTTGGGCGAGGCGGTGGACGACCGCTTGAAACTTCTGCACGAGCTCGCCTCCCTCGACCCGCAGCCGGATTCCGTGCCGGTCAACGCCCTCGTCGCGGTCGAAGGCACACCTTTGGAGGAGCAGGCACCGGTCGATCCGATCGAGTTCGTGCGCGTCATTGCGGTTGCGCGCATTCTCATGCCTCGCGCGATGGTGCGCCTTTCCGCGGGTCGCACCGCCATGAGCCCGGAGCTCCAGGCGCTGTGCTTCATGGCCGGAGCCAACAGCCTTTTCCTGGGCGACCGCCTGCTCACCACGCCGAATCCGGAGCGCTCGACCGACTTCATGCTGCTGGAGCGTCTGGGCATGCATCCGCTGACGCCGGCGGGCGCGACGGCCTGAGCGGGAATGCGCACACTTTTCGTCACCGGATCGGATACCGGCGTGGGCAAAACCCACGCCACCGCCGCGCTGGCCCAGCTGCTGGCCGGGACCGGCGCGCGCGTGCAGATCGTCAAGGCCGTGGAGACGGGACGCGCAGCCGGCCGGACCGGCGATGCCGCGCGCGCCGGTGAACTGGCCGGCGGCGTGGCGGCGTTCACGTTGAAAACGTTCGCCGCGCCGCTGGCTCCGCTCGCCGCGGCGGAGGCGGAGGGCGCGCACCTTTCGCTGGAGGAACTGACGGCGGCGCTCGATGCACTGCCACCGTGCGATTGGCGCGTTGTCGAAGGCGCGGGAGGAATCGCCGTCCCGGTGGATTCCGACGGTCGTGACTGGGCGGATTTTGCGACGGCCATCGCCGCGGAGCGAGTCGTGCTGGTCGTGGCCGACCGGCTGGGCGCGATCAACCAGGCCCGGCTGGCGCAGGCCTACGCCGAATCCCGCGATTTGCGCGCGGGCGTGTGGCTGAACGCCACGGCTCCGGCCGACCCGCAGGTGGCGGCGGCGAATCGCGTCGGTCTGCTCGCAACCCAAGTGCCGCTCTGGGCGACACAGGCGCATGACGCGGGCCTGCCTGAAAATCCGGAGGTGATCACCCGATTTTTCACCGAAAATCCGGAGACGGACGGGGACTCTGAGTCGGCGGGTGTGGTGGCGCGTTGCCGCGAAGCTTTGGCAGTGCGCACGCAACGCGGGCTGCGGCGCGGCCTGCGGGTGCAGACGGCGTCGGTGAATGTGCTGAATCTGGCGGATAATGATTATCTGGCGCTGGCCCGCGATCCCGCGGTGGCCGAAGCGGTGGGCCGGGCGGCCCGGGATGAAGGTTCCTCGGCGGCGGCTTCGCCGCTGGTCACCGGCTGGCGGCCGGCGCACGAACGCCTGATGAATGAGTTGTGCGCCTGGCACGGGCTGCCGTTTGGGTTGCTGTGGACAAGCGGGTACGCTGCCAACGCGGGCGTGCTCGGCGTGCTGCCGGCGCGCGGAGACCTCGTGCTGGCGGACCGACTGATCCACCACAGCATGATCGCCGGTCTGCTCCGGAGCGGGGCGCGGCTGCAACGCTATCGTCATCTCGATTTGGATCAGTTGGAAAAGGCCCTGACGGATGTGGCCGGCAGGACGGTCTTCGTGGTCACGGAGAGCGTTTTCAGCATGGACGGCGATTATCCCGACCTGGCCCGGCTGGCGGAGTTGAAAAATCGATACGGTTTTTTCTGGATCCTGGACGAGGCGCATGGCCTGGGCTGGTATGGCGCGGAAGGCGCGGGGCTGGCGCGGGAGGCGGGCGTGGCGGGCGCGGTGGACGTGCTTGTCGGCACGTTCGGGAAAACGCTCGCCTCGGGTGGCGCGTACACGCTTTTCCGCGACGAAACGGTGCGCGATCACGTGATGAACACGGCGGGAGAATTCATTTACTCGACGGCGATGCCCCCGCCTGCGGCCGCGGGGGCGCTGGCGGCTCTGGAGCGGGTGCGTACGCTGGCGGTGGACCAGCCGGTGTGGCGGGCGATGTCGCGTCGTTTTCGCGGGCGATTGCGCGCGGCGGGTTGGGATGCCATGGACGGGGATTCTCCGGTGGTGCCGGTGCGCATCGGCGAAGCGGCGCGCGTGGTCGCGCTGGCGGCGGCTTTGCGTGAAGCGGGTATTCTTGCCGCGGCGGTGCGGCCGCCGACGGTGCCGGAGGGCACGAGCCGGCTGAGGTTTTCTCTCAAGCGGACCTTTGACGACCATCAGGCCGGGCGGGTGCTGGCGGCCATGGAAGCGTGGAGGCGCGGCGCGTGAAAATCGGCTGGGTCATGGGATGGGCGGTGCCGGAAGTTTGGTTTTCCGCGCAAGTACGGGCGGCGTTTCCCGACGCCGAGCACTTTTTTTTTGCACCCACCGAGGCGGCGCTGACCGGTTTGGAGCAGGCCGGTCCGCTGGATTGCGTGGCGGGTTATTCACTGGGCGCGCACTGCCTGCTGGCGGAGGCCGGCCGGGTGGCCCGGCTGGGGGCGCGCGTGACGCTGCTGGCGCCGATTCTGGCTTTTCCCGCGGAGGAGGCGCTAGGCGGGCGGGTGGCGCGGACGCAGGTGCGCTATCTGGCGCGCTGGCTCAAGCGGGACCGGCCGGCGGCGCTGGCGGATTTTTACAGCCGGGCGGGGCTCGACCTGACACCGGAAGAAGCGGCGGAGCTGTCGATGGAAACGTTGAATGCCGGGCTGGTCCGGCTGGAGCAGGGACGGGTGGAACCACCGGTTCCGGACGGCTGGCGGTTGTATTTGGGCGATCATGACGCATTGCTGGATGCGACGGCGCTGGCCCGGCAGTTGCCCGGACTGGTCGCCGTGGCGAACGGTACGCATCATCCGGCGGCGTTGTTGCGCGCGTGGGCGGAGGACGGGTTATGAAAACGGCGGTGGTGGCGGCGGGTTTTTCCAAGGCGGCGCACACCTATGCGAGGCATGCCGGCGTCCAGAAGGCGGCGGCGGACTGGCTGGCGGAGTGGCTGCCGATCGAACGGACCGGGCGGGCGCTTGAAGTGGGCGCGGGGCCGGGGATTTTCACCCGTCATCTGGTCCCATGGAAGGGCCGGTTGGTGGCGACCGATGCTTCGGCGGCGATGTGTGTGCAAGGCCGTTTGGTCTGGCCGCAGATTGAATGGCGGCCGATGCGGGCGGAGGTGCCGGAGCTTGGGTCTTGGGATTGGATTTTCACGAGCAGCATGTTGCAGTGGGCGACGGAGCCGGCGGCGGTTTTCGAAGCCTGGCGCACCGCGCTGGCGCCGGGCGGACGAATATTGGGCGGATTGTTTGTGGAGGAAAGTCTGCCGGAATTACGGGCGTTGATGGGCGGCTGGTCGCCGGTGGCCTGGCGAACGTCCGAGATGTGGCGAAGCAGCCTGGAAGGCGCGGGATTGCGCGTCCTCCGGTCGGAGACACGACGTGGCGAGTTCGCGCATGCATCCGCCTTGGAGTTGTTGCGCGGGCTGCACGGAGTGGGGGCGACGCCCGTGCGGCGGCTGTCTTCGGGGGCGCTGCGCCGGCTGTTGCGCGATTATGAAGCCCTCCATGGCGGACCGGATGGCGTGAGGGCGACGTGGACGTTTTACCGGTTTGAGGCGGAGCGGCCGGCCTGAGTCACTTGCGGTTTGACAAGAGGCGCGGGCGCTTGGTCATTGCCGCTGTGTCCAACAATCCTTTTGTCGCCTCCGATTTCGAAGTTCGCTGGTCGCAGCACACGCCCGCGCGCATCGCGCCGGCCATCGAGGGGGCGCTCGTGCGGTCGCAGACGGCGGTGGACGCAATCGCCGGTTGCGACCTCGGTGGGCTGACTTACGAGAACACGTTTCTAGCGATCGAAAACGCCACCGACGAGCTCACCCGAGCGTGGAGCAAGGTCACCCATCTTCAGTCGGTCGCCGACTCGCCGGCGCTTCGGGAGGCGCACAACGCGCTATTGCCGGCGGTCTCGGCGTTCTACGCGCGCATCCCGCTCAACGCCGCGCTCTGGGCGCGCCTGAAGGCCTTTGCCGCCACGCCGGCGGCGGTCGCGCTCACCGGGATTCACCGGCGTTTTGTGGACGAGACCGTGGCCGATTTTCAACAGGCGGGCGCGGATCTGCCGGAGGACAAGCGTACGCGGCTGGAGGCTTTGCAAAGCGAGCTGGCTCAGCTCACGCAAAGCTACAGCGAACACGTTCTCGATGCGACCAACGCTTGGCAGCTCGTCATCGAGGACGAGACCCGCCTGAGCGGTCTGCCTGCGCACGCCGTCGCCGCTGCGAAGCACAGCGCGGAGAGCAAAGGGCTGGGCTCGCCGGAAAGGCCGGCGTGGCGTTTCACGTTGCACATGCCCTCGATGGAACCGGTCATGCTCTACGCCGAGGATGAGGCGCTGCGCCGGGAACTGTGGGCGGCATCCGTCGCGATCGGATCACAAGCGCCTTATGACAACACCGGGCTCGTTCAGCGGATTCTCACCCTGCGTCAGGAGAAGGCGACCTTGCTGGGAAAACCGCATTTCGCGGATCTCGTGCTGGCGCGGCGCATGGCCGGCAGCGGCGGACACGCGCTCGCGTTCATCGAGGATCTGCAACGCCGTGCGCAACCCGCCTTTGCCCGTGAATGCGAGGAGCTGGAGGCCTTCAAGGCGAAGCAAACCGGTGGTCCGGCTGGTCCGCTGAAGGCGTGGGAGGTCAGCTACTGGTCCGAGAAACTGCGCCAGTCGCGCTATGATTTCGACGACGAGGTGCTGCGTCCCTACCTGCCGATGAACCGGGTGATTGCGGGTCTGTGGGAACTGGCGCACCGTGTGTTTGGTCTGCGTATCACCGAGCATGCGACGGGGGCCGTCGAGGTCTGGCACCCGGAGGTGAAATTCTACGATCTTCACGATGCGCGCGGCCGCCATCTTGGTTCGTTTTATGCCGACTGGCATCCGCGCGAATCCAAACGCGGCGGAGCGTGGATGGGTTATCTGGTGACGGGCGGGCCCCGGCCCGACGGTTCGCGGGCGCCGCACCTCGGCTACATCTGCGGCAACATGACACCGCCCGCCGGCGGCAGGCCCGCGCTGCTCACGCATCGCGAGGTCGAGACCATTTTTCACGAGTTCGGCCATCTCCTGCACCACCTGCTGGGCGAGGTGGAGATCAAGTCGCTCAACGGCGTCAATGTCGCCTGGGATTTCGTGGAGCTGCCTTCGCAGATCATGGAAAACTGGTGTTGGGAGCGGGAGAGCCTCGACCTGTTCGCGCGGCATCACGAGACCGGCGCGCTCATCCCCGCCGGGATTTTCGCCAAGATGACCGCCGCCAAAAATTTCCGTTCGGCCTGCGCGACGATGCGGCAGGTCCAGTTTGCAAAGATGGATCTCGGCCTGCACATGCGGGCCGTCGAGTTCGCCACGGGCGATCTGGAAGCCAAGACGCGGGCCTTGGTGGCCGATTGCATGATTCCCACCGAGCCGCCGGCTCGCACGATCGTGAAGCGGTTCAACCATCTTTTCAGCGATCCGGTGGGCTATGCGGCGGGTTACTACTCCTACAAATGGGCGGAGGTGCTCGATGCGGACGCTTTCACGCGTTTCAAACGCGAAGGCGTGTTCAATGCCAAGACCGGCGCGGATTTCGTTGAGCACATCCTTAGCCGGGGCAATTCCGAGGCCCCGGGGGTGCTTTACCGCCGCTTCATGGGGCGCGACCCCGAGCTGGCCGCGCTCCTCGTGCGCAGCGGCCTCGCGCCGGCGGCGTAGGTTGCGCCGGGAAACGCTCGATTTATAACCTGCCCCGGTGTTTCCATCCACGGTCCGCAGTCTTGCAAAGAGCCGGGCAACCCTGCTTTGAAAGGCCTCCTCGATTGGCCCGCCCGGTTGCGAAATCCGGCTGGCCGTCATTTACTGCCCTCCCTTTCAACTCCCTTCAACGCCATGCTCATTTGGATCATCCTCATTATCGTTCCCATGCTGTTCGGCTTCTATGCGCAGATGCGCGTGCATAGCGCCTACAAAAAAAACGTGGAAATTCCCTCACGCGGTGGCATCACCGGACGCGAGGCGGCCGAGGCGGTCATGCGCTCGGCGGGCATTGTCGACGTGGAAATCGTCGAAGTGCCCGGTCAGCTCACGGACCACTACGATCCCATTCACAAGCGTCTCGCGTTGTCCGAACTCAACTACAACGGCACCAGCCTGGCGGCGCTGGGTGTGTCTGCCCACGAGGCCGGCCACGCGATCCAGCACAAGGTCGGCTATGCCATGATGTCGATCCGCCAGACTTTGGCCCCGGCCACTCAGATCGCCGCGGGCATCGCGAATTTTGTGCTCATCATCGGCATTTTCCTCATCAGCACCGCCATCGGCGGCAAGATGCTGATCCTCGGCGCGGTCGCGCTGGCGGTGATCTGCTTGTTCCAACTGGTGACGCTTCCGGTGGAGTTCGACGCGAGCCGCCGGGCGAAACAGCAACTGGTGACGCTCGGGATCGTGGACCAGGACGAAATGAAGGGCGTCAACGAAACGCTGGACGCCGCCGGTCTGACCTATGTCGCGGCCTTTGCGGCCTCGCTCGGCACGCTCCTGCACATCCTGCTGCTCATTTCCGGCAGCCGTCGCGACGACTGAGCGGCGTTTTTCATCCAAACGAAAGCCGCGCCCGTTGAGGAGCGCGGCTTTTTTGTGTCCGTATTCGAAAGCGGGGCTGGTTCAGGCGGCCGGCGGCGGGGTCGATTCTCCGGTGAACGGAGAGGCTTTGCTCTTTCGCCGGGCGAAGAGTCGCTTGAAAAAAGTCCCGATGGCGATGAAGGCGATGATGACGAATTTTTTGCCGGCCAGGATGAGAATCCAAAGGCCTTTGAGCAGACCGGTCTTGGCGGCGATGCCGCCGGCGACGAGGGCGGCCAGCCCATAGGTAGCGGTCTTGTCGGTGTCGGATTTGAAATCGGCATAGCGATTGCCGTCGGTGAAGTTGACCATCGAAAGGATCTTGGGCGTGGCGGCTTCGACGGCTTGGAGCTGGGGCATTGAGGCGATGGCATTGAGCACCAACACGCCGCGGCGGCCCAGAATGCGGATGTTGTAGTTGAGCGTGTGCTGGGGGGAGTCGCCGAACTGGATTTCCTTGGCCCAGTAAAGCTTGTGCGCGGACGCATCGTAGCGAGGGGGCGCAGCCCAGCCGATGAGCTGGATGGGCTCGAAGCCTTGCTTCTCGCGCTCCTTGTTACCGTCGAGCGCGCCTTCCTGCATCTGCTTGAGCATCTCGGCGTAATCGATCTTCGCCGCGTCATCGTCCTTCACGTACCCGTCTTCGGCGTAAGTGATGATGACCGCCCAGTCCTCGCCCGCCAGCGGATCGAAATGCGCGGACGTGATCATGCCGAGAATGCCGGAGCTTGGAGGATTGCCCCAAAGACGGGTGAGCACCGTCGCCGTGTCGTTGGAATTAAGATACCGAAAATCGGGCGGCAGCACGACCTTCGCCATGTTGCCCTTCAGGGTGATCTCGCCCTCTTGGTATTTCAGGGTGTCGGCCACCTTGCGCATCTCGGCGAAGCGCGCGGCGGGGTCGATTGGCGGGGGTGTTTCGGCGCGCAGGCAAAGCGCGGCGAGAAGGCAGAGTGCGAGCAGGCGGGTGAATTTCATGGGATGCGTGGTGTGTTGAAGCGATCAGCCGTAGCCGGCTCCTGGATAAACCCAGTTGGCCGCCAGCAGAAAAAGCGGGTGAAACAGCGGACGGGTGAGCTTGAAGGCCACGATGAGGCCGCCGATGCGAAGCAGGGGGTTTTGCAGCGCGGTGGAGTAGGCGTGCGCGCGTTCCTTGCTCAAAAAAAGCAGCGGCAGGCTGGAGCCGTCGAGCGGCGGCAGGGGCAGGAGATTGAAGGCGAAGAGGAGAAGATTGAGCGAGAACATCACGCTCAGCAGCAAGGCGCCCAATTCGAACGGTCCGGAAACCGCCGCCGTGGTCAGATGGGTGCTGTCGATTTCTCCGGGCTGGATGAGAACGTTCCATTCTATGCCGACGCGAATAAGCAGGGCGGCGAGCAGCAGGAGGAGGAGATTGGCCGCCGGGCCGGCGAGCGCCATCAGACCGGCGCGCCGGGGATGCCGGAGCGCCCACGCGACATCATAGGGCGCGCTGGCCCAGCCGATCATCCAGCCGCCGAGCAACCAGCTGAGGATGGGAACGACGACCATGCCGATCGGTTCGCGGCGAATGTGCGGCCAGGGATTAAGCGAGACCTGTCCTCCGCGAAAGGCCGTGTCGTCGCCCATGCGGTGGGCGCTCCAGGCATGCGCCGCTTCGTGCAGCACCGTGGAAAAAAGAAAGACCGCGTACCAGACCGCGCCGGGAAGAAGATCGGGATTCACGCGAGGGAGGACGTGGTTCTTGAAAGGAATGAAGGCCTAAGACTTTGCATTTCATGGCCCCGCGCAGGTTCTTGGGATTGCAAGGCGGAGGCGCAATGCTCCTTTGCGATTATGCGGCGATTTTTCGGCCGGGCTTAAAAGATTTCTTCTCCCTGAAGCCGATGAATTAAGCCCAAAGGGGGCCGACTGGTTTGTTTGGACAACGGCGGGTGGGCGGCGGTAGGGGTGGGGCGTGTTCAAACTGCACTGCTGGCTGTTGTGGATGGTTTCTTTTGCCGGGGTGGCATTCTCGGCGGTGAATCCCTTGGCGGTCCAGACGGACGCAATCCCCGTGTCGGCGGATTACCTGTCGCGCACCTGGGGCGTGGACGAGGGATTACCCAGCAACCGGGTGACGGGCCTCACGCAGACACCCGATGGTTATCTCTGGGTGGCGACGCTCGGCGGGTTGGCGCGGTTCGACGGCGTGAAGTTCACGGCATTTTATCCAGAGACCACTCCGGGGCTGGAATCGGATCACGCACAGGCGGTGTTCACCGCTCGTGATGGCAACCTATGGGTGGGCATGGAGGGTGGAGCGGTGGCGCGGAGGAGGGACGGTCGGTTTCAAACGGTCACGCCGTTCGCGGAAGGGGCAAAGGCCACGAGCTCGTTTGCCCAGGACGCCTCAGGAGCGGTTTGGTTTGGATCTAGGGCGACGGGTAAGGTGTTTCGCTGGCTGAACGGTAAGCTTACAACCTACACCGAACAGGAGGGGCTCCGCAGGAGCCCCGAGAATGAAGTCTGTTCAACGGTCAACGGAACGATCTGGTATGCTAACATGGCTGGCTGCGGGCCTTTTGACGGGACACGGTTCCAATCGATCGATCCGGCAGGGGAAGGGATGGTGCATCTGGCGCGAGCCGGGGATGGAGGGATGTGGGTGACACGAGGGAATCAGCTGGTGCACCACCACCCCGATGGATCGCCGGAAACCAAGGTGGATGTAAGCGCATTATCCGTGCAGGTGATGATGGAAGACTCGTCGGGAACGCTGTGGTTGGGGACGAACAATGCCGGCTTGATTCGATTGAGGGACGGTCGTTTGGAGAAGGTTTCTGTTGAGGGAGGCGCGGTATCAGCTCTCTTTGAAGATCGAGAGGGCAACCTCTGGGTGGGCTTGCGATCGGGTGGGCTCATCCGTTTGCAGGCGCGTCGGTTTTACCTCCGGCAGATCCAGGATGGATTGCCGGGCAATGATGTCTTTTCCGTATGCGCGGACAATGACGGGCGGCTCTGGCTCGCCGGGAGCAACCACATGCTGGTGCGTTCGACCGATGCGACCAATCGCTCGTTCACCGCTCCAGAGGGCCTGCCGGATTTGCTGAAGGCTGTCATGGCGGTTCATCCTGATCCGTCCGGTGGCGTTTGGCTTGGGACGCTGCGTGGCCTGTTCCGCTACTCGGCGGAGGGGAGTTTCAGTCGTGAGTCCTTGCATGACTCCGTGACTGCGTTGCTGGTGGACCGGACTGGGGATTTATGGGCGGCGACCATCAAGGGTCCGCTGGTCCGTCATCAGGCCGGACAGGACTTTCGTATGCCGGAAGCCGGTGGATTGACCCAGGTGGTCGCCCTGGCCGAAGATCCGGTCGGTCGGATCTGGGCGGGAACCGTGGACGGTTTGGTATTTCAGAAATCAGGAGAGCAATTTGTCTCGGTGCCGTTGCCGGGGGCTAAACACGACCTCGTTCAGTTCATCGTTCCAGATGGTCCGAGCACGGTTTGGATCGGTGTGTGGAAGGGCGGACTTTATCGCTGGCAGAAGGGTCGGGTTGATCGGTTGCCAGACGGAGCAGGCTTGCCAACGGATAACCTCCGTTCTCTGAACATTACAGCAGAGGGTGACTTTTGGGTGGGCACGGCGCGGGGCTTGTTGCGCGTAGCCCGAAATGAGATCGAACCGGTCATGGACGGACGTCGGGATGCCTTGCACTGCATCGCCTACGGGCGGGATGACGGGTTGCCCTCGGTGGAGTTTGCCCACGGGTTTCGTAACGCCACGATCAAGACGCCCGATGGTCATCTCTGGTTCGCCACCTCCCAAGGCGCGTTGGAAATCACGCCAGAAGAAAAAACTTCACGGATCAGCGCACCCTCCTTGCCGGTCTTGATTGAAACGGTGCGGGTGGGCGAGCAAGCGATGGCCTTTGATGGAGAATCAAAACTGTTGATATTGCCGCGTTCCGGCCCGCTGGAAATCCGTTACACGCTGGCTCAGCTGAGCGCCTCGGAGCATGTGCGGTTTCGCTATCGTTTGTCGGGCATGGGTGGCGGCGAGTGGATCGATGCCGATCACCAAAGGACGGCGCTGTTTAGCTATCTGCCGCCGGGCGACTACCGCTTTGAGGTCGCCGCCGCCGGGGCGGATGGGCCGTGGCTGCCGACGACAGCATCGTTTGCCTTTACCATGCGCGCCGCGTGGTGGGAGACGGTCTGGTTTCGTTCGGGTGTCGGCCTGCTTGGCGCGCTGGCTTTGGCGGCGCTGGTGAGGATCGGGGTACAACGCCGGATGCGAGCGCGAATGCGCCGGCTGGAACAGGAGAATGCGCTGGAGCGCGAGCGCACCCGCATCGCGCGCGACATCCATGACGAACTGGGTGCGAGCCTCACCCAGATTACGATCTCCAGCAAACTCATGAAACTGGCGCCGTCCGACGCGACCGCGGCTCACGTCGACGAGATCGCCACCTTGGCCCGCCGCACGGTGGATTCGCTCGATGAAATTGTGTGGGCGGTCAATCCGCGCTACGACACCTATGCCGGGCTCGTCGAGTATGTGGGCAAGTTCGCGGTCAATTTCCTCCATGCGAGCGGGATCGCCTGCAAGATCGATGTCCCCGCGAGCCTGCCCTCGTCCCCGTTGGATTCAGACGTGCGCCATCACCTTTTCCTCGTCGCGAAAGAGGCCCTCAATAACATCGTCAAATACGCCGGCGCACACAACGTGTGCCTGAAGATCGAAATGACGGCGGGCGTTGTGAGTATCAGCATTTCGGACGATGGGTGTGGCTTCGAGGTGGGGAGCGAGCAGGCGGATGCCAATGGGCTCCGCAACATGCGTGAACGGATGGCGGAGCTGGGCGGGGAATGCCGGATCGAGAG
Organism: Verrucomicrobiota bacterium; assembly: GCA_019510185.1. GTDB lineage: Bacteria > Verrucomicrobiota > Verrucomicrobiia > Opitutales > Opitutaceae > Rariglobus. Next base: position 102,498 of record JAEKKV010000018.1, read on the forward strand.
CCGTCCGGGACAGGGAACCCGCGTTATTTTCCAATTGCCATTGGCCGGTGCCGGCCCGAAAGGCGAAGAGTGACTACCCCCATAACGCGTGTTTCCATCGTCGAGGACCATCGCGCCACCCGCGAAGGTCTGATCAAGTTGATCCGGCATGTGCCCGAGCTGGTCTGCGTGGGGGCCTATGGGAACGTGGAACAGGCTGAACAGGAAATCCCGCAACACCTGCCCGACGTGGTGTTGATGGATATTAATCTGGCCGGCGGCAGCGGCATTAAATGCGTGGCCAAGCTCAAGCAGGCTCATCCTCAGGTCGAGTTTGTGATGCTCACAACCTACGACGACACGGATATGATCTTCAGCGCGCTGCGGGCCGGCGCCAGCGGTTATCTGCTGAAGCGTGCTGCGCCGGACGAGCTGCTCGCGGCGATCACCGAGGTGCGCAAGGGCGGTTCACCCATGTCGATGGAGATCGCCCGCCGGGTGGTTTCCCATTTTCACGAGGTTCGCAAACCGGCGGGCGAGATCGAGACGCTTTCGAAGCGCGAGCGGGAGGTCTTGGATCACCTGTCGCAGGGATTGGCTTACAAGCAGATCGCGGATCAGTTGGGGATCAGCGCCAACACCGTGCATAACCACCTGCGGAAGATCTATGTAAAACTTCGTGTCCAATCCGGCACGGAGGCCGTGATCAAGTTTTTGGGGCATTGAGACACGCGCGAGGGCGTAGCCGTTATTGGCTTTGCGGTAGGTTAGGGGAACCTGCGTGGCGGGCGATCATATGCTGGCCCGATCAGCCGATTTTTTAAGCGCGAGCGAACGCGAATCCGCGTGCCTGCGGCGTTATTTTTTAAACGCGATTGTACGTCTAAGTAGCTTTTCCCAAGGAGATTGATCGTCGTCTATCCTTGGAAGATCGTAGCCATTCGCGTTTGCCAAGCCACGAGTCCGACTCTGGTACCACCGTGTTGCAAGAGGCGGGCGCGATAGCCCGAACGGGCCATATCGAAGCGGCCCTTGGTTGTGCTTTAATGGATTCGCGTCGGGTTCGGTCTCTCCGCCTAGGGGCCCTTATCGGTGATGAATCGGCCTAGCCGCAAATGCCCAGACCCCACACGAAATTCTCATGAAGCCCCAAGTTCACTCCCAATCCTCTCTTTTTGCTAAATTCCTGGCCCTGAGCCTTGGGCTTTCCGTTGCCGGGCTCTCACCGTTTGCAGTGCAATCCGTGCAAGCCACCAGCGATGTTTGGGGCGGCACCACGGATGCGACGTGGGCGACGAGCACCAACTGGTCCACGGCCCCCGCGACCGTTCCAGGCACCGGCGACACCGCGACCTTCAGTGAATCGAGCATCTTTACCAACGGCAACACGACCCTTGATCTGGGCGCGGGAGTGACGATTGGCGCTTTGCTCTTTGATTCGTCCAACGCTGCCGCCTACACGATCGGTTCGGGAGCAGCGGGCAGCCAGACGCTGACGCTCGGCACAACCGGCAACGCCATCACGGTGAACTCGACGGTCGCGAACAACGAGTTGATTAACGCCAACCTGGCCCTGTCTGTTACGCGAACGGTTTCCACTCCCTCCACCTACTACGCGGTGACCAACGATAGCACCACGAACATCCTCACACTTGCCGGTGGCATCAGCGCCAGCACTGCGGGCGTGAAGGTTCTCAACGTGACCGGCAGCGGTAATATCACGATTTCCGGCGCGATCACGTCCGGTTCCGGCAACATGAGCCTTTTCAAGACGGGCTCTGGCACGCTGACCCTCTCTGGTGGCGGCACCTTTAGCGGGACCGGCGTCACCGACGGCGCGGCTTTCGCCTCATCGGCGGTCTTTCGCGAAGGCACGACCATTCTCAACGGGGGAACCTACAGCAACTCTGCCGGCGAACTCGTCGTTGGCGGTGTTGCCACCCATGGCGGCGTTGGCACCAACACGACGCTCCAGATTGAAAACGGCACGACCCTTAACGGCGTCACCTGGTTGAGCATCGGACGTGGCAATGGCAACGGAACCGCCGCCTCTAATCTTACCCTGAACGGCAGTGCCTCAGTCACGTCTGATCACATGAGTGCTGGCTACAACGCCGGCAACACCGGCAACACGCCCAAGGGCGCGATCACACTCAATAACACGTCGTCGTTGAGCATCAACACCGCCGGTGAATTCCATTTGGGTGAATCCGCCGGGTCGAACTACACCATGACGTTGAACGACTCCTCCACGGTGACTCTCAACGGCACCCCCAGCGGAACCAATGCTCAAAGTAGCGCAAAACGCTACATCGGCCTTGGTGGCACCGGCACCCTCACCCTTGCGGGTTCGGGAGCGACCTTCACGGATGCTTCGACCTTCGGTTTAATGATAGGCAATCAAAACGGCACTGGCACGGTAAACGTCAACGCCGGCACCTTCAATCATACCAACGGTGAATTGATAGTCGCAGGATCTTTTACGAACGGAGCCTTCACCGGCTCGGGCACGGTGAATGTCGGCGGCGGCACCTTAAACACCAAGAGTCTGACCATTGGCCGCAACAACAATACCGTGGCTTCGACGCTCATCGGCACGGTGAACGTGACCTCGGGCACAATGAATGTGACGGCGGGTGGCACCTTGGTAGGCTGGCAAGGCACGGGCACGACGGGCACGATCAATGTCAGCGGCGGCACCTACAACCAAAACACGGTGGGGGGCGCTAATAACCTGAACCTCGGTTCCTTCAGCGGCGTTTCCGGCGCGGTGAATGTCTCCGGGGGTGCGCTGACCTTGCAGAACAATTCCTCGCTGACGTTCTCCGACGTCGCTGCCACCACCGCGAACGGCACGCTGACCATCAGCGGCGGCAATGTGACCTTCTACAGCAATGCAGGCACCACGGTCGGCGGCACGGGTGTGGTTGACCTGATGAAGACGACGGGAACGGGCACCAACACGATCAACCTGAACGGCGGCACACTGACGGCCAACCAGATCAAGGCGACCAGCGCCACCGGCACCCGCGTGATCAACTTCAACGGCGGCACGCTGAAAAACGCTGGCGGCAATTCCAATGGCTTGGGTGCCACCTTCCTCGCCAGTGGCGTGGCCACCACCGCCAACGTGCGCAACGGCGGAGCGATCATCGACACCAACGGAAACAGCATGACCATCGCCCAAGCGCTCGTGCATAGCACCGTTGGCGGTGACAACGCCACCGACGGCGGTCTTACCAAGCAGGGCACGGGCACGTTGACGCTGACCGGCACGAACACCTTTACGGGCAACACCACGATCAGCGCGGGCACGCTGACGCTGGGGAGCAGCGCCGCGTCGGCGACGTTCTTGGCGGATGCGTCCAGTCTCTATCTGACGACCGGGGCTTTGCTCAACCTGAGCTTCACCAGTAACTCCGTCATGGAGTCGATTGCCGGCTTGTACATCGATGGAGTGAAGCAGTCGTCCGGCACGTGGGGGGCGGTGGGTTCGGGAGCGACCTTCGAGAATGCGCTCATCACCGGCACGGGCCTGCTGAATGTCTCCGCCATCCCCGAGCCCGCCACTTACGCCGCGATCTTCGGTGCCCTCGCCATCGGTATGGCCGCTCTTCGGCGCCGGCGCGCCGCTGGCCGGGTCTGAGCGGTCTTACTCCCGGACTCTAACATTCATTCAACCAGGGGAGGGGGCTTACGCCATCCTCCCCTTTTCGCTGGGTAGTTCATGGAAAGCTATTGGTTCCTCTCGCGCTGTGCCACCCGCCCCGTGCACGCAAATTTTCGACAACCGCCGCAACGTCCGCCGTCCGCCCCTTCCCCTACGAGCGATATGTATCACAACGGCCTGCAATGGGAGAACCTGGCGATTCAGTTGATCGATCTCTGCAGCACGCTGGGCGAAGGAACGGCCTCGTTTCCCGGCACGTGGCAACCAACCCTGCCGAGCGGACCGACTCAGGTGGCAGCGGAGGCGTGGCGGGAAATTGAAGCCGGGTATCGTGAAAGCATTCATGCGGCCGCGCGAGCGGCGATAGGAACAGCGCAGGTGCCAGATCCGACACTCGAGATCCTTTACTTTCTCAATCTGCGCCTCTGCGCCGCGCTCCACCACGTCGAGGCGATGTTCGTCATCAAAGACGAGAAGCCGGTGAGTCTGTGGGCATTCCCGGCGCTCCCTCCGGAAAAAATCATGGAGTGGTTGCTGACCGAATGGGCCGACGATCACGCCCTCATGACTGCTTTTCCCTCACTGGACGCTCTCTGCACCGAGAACGCCTCTTCGCTCTTCGCCCCTTCCCTTTAGTTCAAAGCGCCCCATGCCTGCTCGCTTCCTACCCATCGGCCGCCCCGGTTGCCGTCGGCCCCGCCCATCCCGCCAACGCGGCTTCGCGTTGCTGATCACGATCACGCTGCTGTCGTTTTTAGTACTCCTGCTGGTAAGCCTTGCGGCACTTACGCGGGTCGAGACCCAGGTTGCCGGCAACAGCCAGCAACTCGCCCAAGCGCGGCAGAACGCACTCCTGGCGTTGAACATCGCGCTCGGCCAGTTGCAAAAAACCGCCGGCCCCGACCAGCGCGTGACGGCCACGGCGGATCTGGTGGCGGGTGGGGGCGGTGCTCGCCTCAGCAATGGTTTTACCCCTTCTTCGGCCCTCACCGACACGCTGGCGCCTCCCTCGAGCAGCAATCTTGCAGATAAGAACAAAAAGCCAAAAAACCTGACCGCGGTTCAGGCCGGCACTCGTTTTTGGACAGGCGTATGGGGTAACCGCGATGCTTCCGCCGATATCTATCAAGCGACCCCCCGCCCTTATTTTCTTAACTGGCTCGTGAGCGGCAACGAGAGCCGCACCTTTACGGCAGATGCTACCGGGAAAATTACCCTCTCAGACGGAGCCAGCGCCACCTTCCTGCCAAGTCTTCTGGCCAAAGAAACCAACGGCAACGCCATCAGCATCAGCACCACCGCAACCACCGCGTTAACCCTGGGTGGCACCACCCCCGCCGTTTTATTGGTCGGTCCGTATACCGCAGGCACGACCGCCCGGAAGCTCGATGCCCCGACTTCCGCTAACATGAATGAAAATCCGGTGGATCGCTATGTAGTGGCTCCGCTGGTCGATATCAAAGCCGCGGCGGGTTCTGTTCCCGGTTTGGGCTCGAATGCTGCTCCGGTCATTGGCCGTTACGCCTATTGGATCGGCGACGAAGGCGTGAAGGCCAAATATAATTTAAAGGATCCCTATAGCACCAAAACTGATCCCTATGCCGACCCTGCCGCGCATTATCGAGCCGCCACCGCCCAGCGCAGCGGCTTGGAAGCCATGGGCGGTTTCAGCAACTATTCCGCAAATAATACGACGCTCAGCATCAGCAAGGTGATCGCAGCTTCGCAAGTGGGTATGGCCGATACGCAACTGGCTGCAGCTGACGCGCAAAGTCACTTTCACGATTATACCACGACCTCCCGCGGAGTGCTGGCCGACTCCCAGAATGGCGGCCTTCGCAAGGACCTTACTTATCTACTAGCGGCACCGACGTTTTCATTGTCCGGTCAATCCATCATTCCGGCAACCCCGACGGACTACCGGCCCAAGCAGGTTATCGGCGGCGTGACCACGTATTGTCCGACTTGGGATTGGCTGAAATCCTTCAGGGATCTCCCTTCTAAGGCGGGCAACGCCCTCGATTATAATAAATCCGGGAGCAATGCATCTATCACTATCCAGCCGGCCACTGCGACCCAAATGGGGGTCGCCCCTGTCATCACCTTCGTCCGCATTTTTATTGAAGCCAATATCATTGGCGATCACGTGGAATTTCATACGCGATTGGCGGTGATTTTAGGTAATCCCTACCCGGTAAATCTCAAGGGTAGTAATCTCAAGTTGAAATTTGAGGCCGATGATTATTACTACGATACTGGACTTGTTGCTAATAAACAGGATTCTGTCTGCGGAATCGCTTTATATAAAGGTGGTGCCCAGCTTGCCTTTGACGGCCAAACCAACATCCCCAAGTTCCCGCTTTATCCTACTGCGGCCCATAACGCTTCGATCACGGGAATAACTCAATCTGCCCAATCCCTCCTAGGTCAGGTTA
>JAEKKV010000019.1 GCA_019510185.1 Verrucomicrobiota bacterium
CCGGCGCCTCCGCCCCCAAATGCAGCCGCCCGGCTAATTCTTCGGTCGGCGCCACCGCCGCCGGCGCCGCCCCCGCCACCGGCTTCTGCTTCGCCCGGATCTGCGCCATCAATACCAGGATCTTTTCCACGTCTTCGTTGTTGGCGTTGGCCATGCCGGTGCCCACGCGCTCGGCGAGAAAATCCCAGGCTTCGGCCGGCTGGCCGGCGCGGGATTTGGCTTTGGCGATCCAATACATCCAGCCCAGCGCGAGTTTGCTGTCGGGCTGCCGGTCGAGCTGGGTGGAGAAGACGGAGGAGAGACGGGCCCAGTCTTTTTTCTGCTCCAGGAGCTTGCCGGCTTCCTTGAGTGTGTAATCGAGCACCTCGTCGGTGGAGGCCGCACTGGCGGCGCGTAGATAGACTTCGGTGGCGTCGTCGTTGCGATTGAGATTCTTCAGGACATCGGCCTGGAGGGACAACACTTCGGCGAGCAGGCCGTCGTTGGGGAATTTCTTTTCCCACTCGTCGCAGGCGGCGATGGCTTTGGCGTATTCCTGATAGGCGAACTGGCAGACCGCGAGGCGGTAATAGGCGTCAGGCAGATAGGTGCTGGAAGGGCTTTTTTTGATGAAGGCCTTGATGGCCTTCTCCGCCTTGCCGTAGCGATCGGGGTCGTTGTCGTCGAGGAACCAGCTGATGGCGGAGCGATAGCTGGAGTTATCGGCCCATTCACCGGTGGGGTACTCGCGGACGTAGCGGTCGAAGCTTTCGCGGGCGCCCGACCAATCGCGTTGAATGAAACGGGTGTTCCCCAATTGGAAGATAGCGCGCTCTTTCACCGCGCCCTGGCCATTTTCGATGGCCGAGCCGAAGAAGGTGGCGGCTCCGGCGGCGTCCTGCCGTTGCAGGGCGAGTTGTCCGCCGATGCCGGCAACTTCGCCGGCGAGCGGATGCGAAGGGAACTCGCTCAGAAAACGTTGCGCGAGCACTTGGGCATCGGAGAGACGGTTGGCGGCCTGGCGGGCGAAGATGAGGCCATGAAGGGCGTAGGCGCGATCGGGGGCGGTCGGAAAGCGCGTGAGGATTTCCTGATAAGCGACGGTGGCCTCCCACGGCTGGTCGAGCTCCATGTGGCACCGGGCCTGGCGCAGCAGGCGGGGCAGATCGAAGGCGGGGTTTTCCTCGATGCGCTTGAGGGCGTCCTTGGCGTCGGCCAGCCGGGTGGCGAGCGCGTCGCGATTGGCTGCGACGTTGGAGCCGACGGCGGACGTGCCGCTGGCGGCGACGGCTTGGGCGAAAAGGCGTTCGAGCTCAGCGATGCGGCGGCGCTGGCTCTCGAGGACTTGGTCGCGCCGGAGAGCATTTTGAAGAATGGCAAGGGCTTCGGCGGGCTTCTTTTCCTCCATCAACGAATCGGAGATTTCCAGCGTGAGGCCGAGGAGGGCGGCGTAGTTGTCGACCCCTTGTGCTCCGCCACGCAGACCTTGGAGGGAGTTGAGGGCGGCGAGGGCCTCGGGCATGCGCTTGGCGCCGATGAGCGCCTTCGTGAGACCGGCGCGGGCGTCGTTGATTTGCGAGCCGTTGGGATAGAGCTGCAGGTATTGGCGGAAGGCCGCGATGGCGCCGTCGTTGTCGCCTTTGCGGAGTTTGGCCGCGGCAATGGTAAAGTAAATGGGCTCAAGCGCCGGTCCGGCTTTCGCCTGCTGGAGGATCGTATTAAACGCCTCAATGGCCGAGTCGTAGTTACCCGAGTTGTAGGAATCGGCTCCCTTTTTGAACAACGTGTCCAAGGCAGAGACCGTCGTGGCGGCGGGAGGCGTCTGGGCAGCCAAGCTGGCACTGATAATTATCCCCACAGCCATCGTCCGCAGTCGGGGAAGAGGGCCTGAAAGGGGGTAAGAAAGAGAGGTACGTGGCAAAAAAGACTCGGACATGGGGGGCAGCAAAGACGTCGCACCGAAGTGCTCGTTGGGAAGAGGTTCTAAAGCTATGCCCAACGTCCGTGGGACTTGGCAAGGGTTTCCCTTCTCAAATGAAAAAACGAAATCGGGGTTAATAGCCTAATTCACAGGGCACTAAAAAGGGCGAACCTGGGAAGGTTCGCCCTCAAGCGATTTGCGAGAGCCGGGCCGGGAAAGCCGGGAGCGGACGAGATCAGATCTTGTCCACGATCTTGTCGGCCAATCCGTAAGCGATGGCCTCCTTGGCGTTGAGGTAAAAATCGCGGTCGGTGTCGCGGTTGATGGTCTCAATAGGCTGTCCGGATGCCTTGGAAAGAATCTCGTTCAGCTCGGCACGGAGCTTTTCCATTTCCTTGGCTTGAATGTTGATGTCGGTCGCCGGCCCGACCATGCGGCCGGAGATCAGGGGCTGGTGAATGAGGACGCGCGAGTGCGGATAGAGCAGGCGACGGCCTTTTTTCGCGCCGGAGAGAAGGATGGACCCCATCGAGGCGGCCATGCCCGTGACGATCACGGTGATGGGCGAGGTGACGAGCTGCATGGTGTCGTAAACCGCCATGCCGGCGGTGATGGAGCCGCCGGGAGTGTTGATGTAGAAAAAGATCTCTTTGCCGGGCGCGATGGCTTCCAGGTAGAGCAATCTTTCGGTGATGTCCTTGGCCGTCTCGTCGGTCACTGCGCCCCAGAGGAAGAGCTTACGTTGCTCGAGGAACTTTTTCTGGATGAGCAGGGCGACGGGGGCGCCGCCTTTTTTGGCGGCTTCATCGGATTTTTCATCCTCGTCGTCATCATCATCGGCACGGGGAAGGGGAGCGTTCAGGCCGGGCTGGAGATTCTCGAAATGCATGGTGAACCCACGTTGCGACGTGTCTGCCGCTTGGCAAGTGCCGAGGCGAAACGGACGGCAGTCCTTGGTTGAGCGCCTGATTCCTGCTCAGGGCTCGAGATGCGCGGCCAAGGCGGTCCGCAGTCGTTCAATGAGCGCGGGATCATGCGCGGCAGGGTAATCGTCGGGGATGCGAAGGATCACGATGCGCTTGTCGGCCGTTTCCGCCGGGAAACGGTCACGCAGACGGTCGGCGTGCTTGCGTTCCATGCAGAAGACCACGTCGGCCCAGCCAAGGTGGCAGGCGGTGACTTTGATCCGTGCACCGTTTTCCGTGCCGGCGGACCGGGCGTCGTAGCGTGGATGATTTTTAAACAAGGCCTCCGCGGTGGGGCTGCGCCACTGGTTGCGCGAGCAAAGAAAGAGGAGTTTGGTTTTAGGCACGGTCCAATGACGTTGAGTAGAGGAGAAGGATTTCGATTTGGCTGGCGGCGCACGGCGGAGGCAAGGTCTGCTTCGAGATCCGGGGGCCGGGCAAAAAGAGGCTTTTATCCCGGTGCTTCTCACCGTATGCATGCGCTTCGGCCTGCGCGAACGCACCCACTGCGTCCTCGTCGGCACCGATCCAGCACCCCCGCTGGTCTAAGCGTGTTGCTTTACCTTTAATCACCCTACCATGCATCGCTTTCTCGCATCCCTATTGCTGGCAACACTCGGCGCGCTTCTCACCGTGCACGCCGCCGAGCCCGTTTCGCGCGAACGCCTCCTCTTCAATGACGGCTGGCGGTTCCAAAAAGACGATCCCGCCGGCACCGGCAATGCGCTCTCCTACGAAAAGCTGAAGCCTTGGCTTCTTCCCGTCGCCAACACCTTTGTCGCCACTCCAGCCGCCACCCGTCCCGAGGGCAGGGCTCCCGGTGAAGACAACGCTTACGCGCAACCCGCCCCCGCCTTCGACGATTCTGCCTGGCGTTCGCTCACGCTTCCCCACGACTGGGGTGTCGAGGGCCTATTCGATCAGGCGCTCCCCGGCGAGACCGGAAAGCTTCCCTGGTCCGGTATCGCTTGGTACCGAAAAGCCTTCGATCTTCCCGCTTCCGACAACGGTCGCCGCATCACCTTGGAAATCGACGGCGCGATGGCCTACTCCGCCGTCTGGTGCAACGGTCACTTCGTCGGCGGCTGGCCCTATGGCTACGCTTCCTACCAGCTTGACCTCACGCCTTACCTGAAGCCGGGTGCGCGCAACACCATCGCCATCCGCCTCGACAATCTGAAGGACTCATCCCGCTGGTATCCCGGCGGTGGCATCTATCGTAATGTCTGGCTGACCAAGACCGCGTCCATCCACGTTGCCCAATGGGGCACCGCCATCACCACGCCCGAGGTCTCCGCCGACTCCGCGACCGTCGCCATTCAGGCCGACATCGCCAACCACTCGACCTCCCCGGCCCGCCTGCGCATTGCCACCCAGATTTTCAAAGCCGATGCCGAAGGTCATCCCGCCGGCGCGGCTCTCGTCTCCTCCGCGCCGGAAACGCTCACCCTTGCTCCCGGCGAGACCAAGCCCGCCTCCACCCGCCTCACCGTGGTGAAGCCCGACCTCTGGGACCTCCAAAAACCCGAGCGCTACACCGCCGTTACACTCGTCCAACAAGAGGGCAGACTCATCGACCGCCACGAATCGCCGTTCGGCATTCGCACAATCCAGTTCACTGCCGACAACGGCTTTCTCCTCAACGGCAAACGCGTTCCCATCCAAGGCGTCTGCCAGCATCACGACCTCGGCGCACTCGGCACCGCGTTCAACACCCGCGCCGCCGAACGCCAGGTCGAGATTCTCAAGGAGATGGGGGTGAATGCCATTCGCACTTCCCACAACCCTCCCGCCCCCGAGCTGCTCGACCTCTGCGACCGTCTGGGCATCCTCGTTATGGACGAGTTTGTTGACTGCTGGAAGATCCGCAAAACCTCCAACGGTTACAACCTGCTCTTCGCCGACTGGTCGCAGGCTGACGTGCGCTCCTACGTGCGTCGCGACCGCAACCACCCCTGCGTCATCCTCTGGAGCATCGGCAACGAAATCCCCGAGCAGAGCAAGCCCGAGGGTCCCGCCATGGGCAAGGAGCTCTCCCGCATTGTCAAACTCGAGGACGCCACCCGTCCCACCGCCATCGGCGTGAGCGACACCCGCGGCGGCTACAACGGCTTCCAGACCGGCGTCGATGTCTTCGGCTACAACTACAAGCCGGGTGAATACGGCAAGTTCCGCGCCGCCAACCCCGCCCAGCCGCTCTTTGGCAGCGAGACCGCCTCCACCATCAGCTCGCGCGGCGAATATCTCTTCCCTGTCAGCAACGACAAACGCGGCGGCAAGATCGGCCACTTCCAGATGAGTTCCTACGACCTCTACGCTCCCAGTTGGGCCACCACGCCCGACCGCGAGTTCAAAGGTCAGGACGAATACCCCTTCGTCGCCGGCGAGTTTATCTGGACCGGCTTCGACTACCTCGGCGAACCCACGCCCTACAACAGCGACAGCACCAACCTTCTCAATTACCACACCCCCGAGGAAAAGGCCAAAGCCGAGGCCGAACTCAAGGAACTGGGCAAGCTCCGCGTTCCCTCCCGCAGTTCCTACTTCGGCGCCATCGACCTCGCCGGTTTCAAAAAAGACCGCTTCTACCTCTACCAGTCCCGCTGGCACGCCGACCTGCCCATGGCGCACATCCTGCCGCATTGGAACTGGCCCGAGCGCGTCGGCGAAATCACGCCCGTCCATGTCTACACCAGCGGCGACGAGGCCGAACTCTTTCTCAACGGCCAATCGCTCGGCCGAAAAAAGAAGGGGAAATTTGAATACCGCCTGCGCTGGGACGATGTGAAATACACGCCCGGCGAACTCAAGGTCGTCGCGTACAAGGCCGGTAAGGAGTGGGCTACCGCCTCCGTCAAGACCACCGGTCCCGCCGCGAAGTTGCTCGCCACCGCCGACCGTGCGGCGATCCGGGCGGACGGGCGGGATCTCAGCTTCGTGACCGTCACGGTGGCCGATGCGCAAGGCCTGTTGGTCCCGGATGCTAAAACCGCGCTCATCTTCACCCTCACCGGCCCCGGAGAACTCGTTGCGACCGACAACGGCGATGCCACCGACCACACGGTATTCGCTTCGGCCGAGCGCAAAGCCTTCAACGGACTCGCCCTTGCCATCGTTCGTCTCAAGCCCGGCGCCACCGGTCCGGTTACCCTGCGCGTCAGCGCCGAAGGCCTTGCCCCGGTCGAGGTCAAGGTGTTGCCGGCGTCCGCGTCGACCAGCCCCTGAGCTTCGCCAGCCTGGCGCCGGCGTCCGCATTCTCTGCTCTGTCATTCGATCCGTTCGGATACGAAAAAGCCCGAACCGGGAGGTTCGGGCTTTTCCATCGGATCCTACGAGGACTCAGATCAGGCCGAGCTTCATTTTGCCTTCTTCGGAAATCATCGACTGATTCCAAGCCGGCTCCCAAGTGATGCGGACGTCGGCGGCGGAGACGCCGGGAACAAGGAGGATCTTGCCTTTCGCATCCTCGGCGATGGCCGGGCCCATGCCGCAGCCGGGGGCCGTGAGGGTCATGGCTACGTTGACCTTGTAGCCGCCTTCGTTCGTCTCGATTTTTTCGATGTCCATCGAGTAAACGAGGCCGAGGTCGACGATGTTAACCGGGATTTCGGGATCGAAAACTTTCTTGAGTTGCTCCCACACGGCCTCGGGATCGGGCGCGCCGCCTTCGAGCGTCGCGGCGGCGACGGAGTTGTCCACGATCTGCTCGCCGATGGCGTCACCGTCCTTGCCGTCGATCCGGTAGAGGCCGCTGTCGCCCTGCACGGTGTAGGTGCCGCCGAGGACCTGGTGAATGAACACCTTGTCGCCGGCGAAGAGCGTGTGTTTGTCGCCGCTCGGGATCTGCGTGACGACGACGTCGCGGGAAAGAGTGCGTTCTTTGGAGGACATGGGAGGAGGGCGGAGGTCGGAATCGGAATTTGCCACAGAGTTCAGAGCTCTGTGCTCTCTGTGTCACCAGATCGACGCCTTATTTTTTGAACTTGGATTTGATGAGTTCGATGAGGGCGGCGTGGAGGTCTTCGTTTTCGAGTTTGCCGAGGACTTCCTCGAAAAAGCCGAAGACGAGAAGTTCGTGCGCCTTGGTTGGGTCGATGCCGCGGGCCTGCAGGTAGAACTGCTGCTCGGGTTCGATGCGGCTGGTGGTGGAGCCGTGGGTGCAGCGCACGTCATTGGCCTCGATCTCCAGGCCGGGGAGGCTGTTGGCCTCGGCGGTGTCGGAGAGCATGAGGTTGCGGTTGCTCTGGTAGGCGTCGGTCTTCTGGGCGTCGGGTTCGACGATGATCAGGCCGGAGAAGATCGTCTTGGCGGTGTCGAGCAGGACGTTTTTGTAGAGAAGGTTGGAGGAGGTGTGGGGCGAGGCGTGCGTCTGGAGCGTGCGCTGGTCGAACTCCTGCGTGGCGTTGGCAACGGTGAGGGCGAGCATTTCGGAATGCGCGCCGGTGCCGAGAAGGCGGCTGTGCGATTCGTGGCGCGCCTGGCGTCCGCCGAGGTGGACGTTGAGCGAGAGGACGCGGGCGTCGCGCTCGGCGACGATGGAGTTGGTCTGGAAGGCGAGGGTGTCGCGGGACCAGTTCTGCGCGCCGACATAGGTGAGCTGGGCGCCGGTGCCGGCGTGAAGGTCGTTGACGCCGGAGACGAGCTGGTGGGCGTCGCGCTCGCCCGAAACAAAGAACTCCACGAGCGTGGCCTTGGCCTGTTCGCCGAGGACGACGATGGTATGCGGGAAGGTGGCGAGATTGGCGCCGGAGAGGGTGTGCTGGAGCACGAACGGCAGGGCGACTTCCACGCCTTTCGGGACGTAAAGGAACGCGCCGGCGCCGGTGAAGGCGGTGTTGAGCGCGACGAATTTCTCGCTGCCGAGATTGGCGGGGAGTTTTTGGAAGTAGGTTTTGATCAGCTCGCCGTGGTGATGAAGCGCCTCGTCGAGCGGGCAGAAGATCACGCCTTGGGCGGCGAGTTCGGCGGGAACGGTGCTGCGGCCGACGGCCTGGCGGTTGGAGAAAATGATCTCGGCCGTGTGGGGGAAGGCGGAGAGGTGCGGGATGTGGACGGAGGCGTCCTCGGGGAGATTGAAGCCGGCGAGATCGAGGGAGCCGATGCTGCTGAAGCGCCAGGTTTCGTCGGTGCGCGCGGGCATGGGGAGCGCGTTGAACTGGTTCCAGGCGGCCTTCTTGGTTTCCAACCACCAGGAGGGCAGGTGGCCGCGCTGCGAGAGGTGCTGCGCGAAACGGGCGGAATCGAGGCCGGTGAAAGGCGAGGCGGAAAGGGCGGGTGCTGACATGGGCTGGTGGAAGTCGGAAGCGGATTTGCCGCAGCGTTCACAGGGCTCGGACACGGAGGTCACGGAGTCCGGAGTCGGGCAAGGGATGGGCGTGGTTTGATTAATTGTCTCTGTGAACTCCGTGGCGCGGATTGATGGCTGGATCAGCCGACGGAGCCTTCCATTTCAAGGTCGATGAGGCGCTTGAGCTCGACCGAGTATTCCATGGGAAACTGGCGGACGAGGTCGTTGACGAAGCCGTTCACGGCGAGGCTCATCGCCTGGGCCTCGGTGAGGCCGCGTTGCTGCATGTAGAAGATCTGCTCTTCGCTGACCTTGGACACGCTAGCCTCGTGTTGCACGGCATGGGTGTCGCCGCGCACGGTGATGGCGGGATAGGTGTCGGTGCGGCTGTTGGTGTTGATCAGCAGCGCGTCGCACTCGGTGTTGTTTTTGCAGCCCTTCAGGTGCTTCGGAATGTGGACCTGGCCACGGTAGGTAGAGCGGCCCTGACCCACGGAGATGGATTTGGCGACGATGACGGAGGTGGTGTCGTCGGCGGCGTGGATCATCTTGGCGCCGGTGTCCTGGTGCTGGCCGTCGTTGGCGAGGGCGATGGAAATGACTTCGCCGCGGGCGCGTTTGCCCTTCAGGACGACGCCGGGGTATTTCATGGTGAGGCGACTGCCGATGTTGCAGTCGATCCACTTGATCTCGGCGTCCTCGTGGGCGACACCGCGCTTGGTGACGAGATTGAAGACGTTGTTGGCCCAGTTCTGGACGGTGATGTACTGGATCTTGGCGCCCTTGAGCGCGACGAGTTCGACCACCGCGCTGTGCAGCGTGGAGGTGGAGAACTTGGGCGCGGTGCAGCCTTCCATGTAAACGACCTCGGAGCCTTCGTCGGCAATGATGAGGGTGCGTTCAAACTGGCCGAAGTTCTCAGCGTTGATGCGGAAGTAGGCCTGAAGCGGCTGGGCGACCTTCACGCCGGGCGGCACGTAGATGAAGGAGCCGCCGGAGAACACGGCGCTGTTGAGGGCGGAGAACTTATTGTCGCCGGTGGGGATGACCTTGCCGAAGAATTTTTTGAAAATCTCGGGGTGCTCCCGGAGGGCCTCGGTGGAGTTGCAGAAAATGACGCCCTGCTTGGCGACGATGTCCTTGATGTTCGAGTAGGCGGCCTCGGAGTCGAACTGGGCTTCAACGCCGGCGAGGAACTTGCGCTCCTGTTCGGGAATGCCGAGTCGCTCGAAGGTCTGCTTGATATCATCGGGCACCTCGTCCCACGTGCGCTTGGGCTTCTGGCCTTGGGAGAGGTAATAGCGGATCTTGCTGAAATCGATGTTTTCGAGATCCTTCGTGGCCCAGTGGGTGGGCATGGGTTTGTCGAGGAACGTTTGGAGGGCCTTGAGACGGAACTCGAGGATCCACGGAGCTTCCTTTTTCACCGAGCTGATGTAGCGGACGGTGTCCTCGGTGAGGCCGGTGCCGGCGTCGAACTCGTAGTTGACGTCGTATTGGAAGTTGCCGACGGCCTGATCGATGCCGCCGACGGGGTTGACGGCGGTATCGTCGGCGGGAGGAAGTGTATCGGTGTCAGCCATGGGAGGAATCGGATTCAGGCGGTGACGAGCTCGTTTTTGACCCAGTCGTAGCCCTTGGCCTCAAGTTCGAAGGCGAGGGACTTGTCGCCGCTCTTCACGATGCGGCCGTCGTACATGACGTGCACGAAGTCGGGCACGATGTGATCCAACAGGCGCTGGTAATGAGTGATGAGCATGACGCCGAGCTTGTCGCCGCGCATGGCGCTGACGCCTTCGGCGACGATCTTCAGGGCGTCGATGTCGAGGCCGGAATCGGTCTCGTCCATGAGCGCGAAGGTGGGTTCGAGCATGGCCATCTGGAGGATCTCGCAGCGTTTCTTTTCGCCGCCGGAGAAGCCTTCGTTAACCGAGCGGGAGGTGAACTTCCGGTCGATCTTGAGCAGGTCCATCTTGGAATAGAGCTTCTTGTAGTAGCCGGTGGCGTCGAGTTCCTCGCCCTCGGCGAGGCGGGCCTGGACGGCGGCGCGGAGGAAGTTGGCGATGGAGACGCCGGGGATCTCGCTGGGATATTGGAAGGCGAGGAAGAGACCGGCGCGGGCGCGTTCATCAGGTTCCATCTCAAGGATGGATTTGCCGTCGATGAGGACATCGCCGCTGGTGATGGCATAGTCGGGATGGCCGGCGATGGCCTTGGAGAGGGTGGACTTGCCGGTGCCGTTGGGCCCCATGATGGCATGCACCTCGCCGGTTTTGATCGTGAGGGAGAAGCCTTTCACGATGGGCTTGTCGGGACTTTCGGTGAGAGCAACGTGCAGGTCGCGGATTTCGAGGGTGTGCATGGTCTGGAAAAATTGAAACGAGTGGCGAGGTGGCGTCCGGAGGGCGAGGCTCAGCGGGTGGCGGTGGTTTTGCCGCGGAAGGTGATCTCGACGGCGTCGGCATCGTAGCCGTCGGGGAGCACGCTTTTGATTTTGGCGAGCAGGTCGGACGGAAGGTCGATGTCGAAAGTCGCGCCGGTGGCCTCGTCGTGAAAATGGGCGTGCGGCTGGAGATTCGGGCAGTAGCGGGTGGGGCCCCGCTCGAAATTGACGGCGCGCACGAGGTGGCACTGCACCAAAGTCTCCAGACAGTTGTAAACCGTGGCGAGGGAGATGGTGGGGAGCTCGGCGCGGACGCGGGCGTGCACCTCGTCGGCGGTGGGGTGGTCGCGCCGGGTGAGAAGCGCGCTGTAAACCACCTCGCGTTGAGGCGTGTTGCGCAGACCGCTGTGGGCGAGCTTTTGCGCGAAGGCCTCGGAATTGAGCGTGGCGGATATCATGACGGAAGGAGCAACCAATTGGAATGGTTCTAAATCGCAAGTAGGAATTAGAACTATTCTAAACTGGCTGTCCTGCCGGCCTAGGGATGCAGAACGTTGCGTAACGTGACGAGCAGCGTGTCGGCGGTGTAGGGCTTGGGGATGAAGTGCTTAACCCCGATTCCGGCCGCTTGGGCGACGCGATTGTTGGTCGTGAGGCCGCTGGCGGCGATGACGAGAACGTGGGGGTTGATTCGCATCAGCGCGCTGATGGTCGCGGGGCCATCCATGATGGGCATGACCATGTCGGTGAGCACTGCCGCAATGGTGTCGCGATGCTGGGCATAGATCGCAATGGCTTCGGCGCCGTCATGGGCGACCAAAACCCGATAGCCGAAAGCTTCCAAGGTTTGCCCGGTGATCGTAAGGATCGAGACCTCGTCATCGATCACGAGAATGGTCTCGCCGTTGCCGCGGGGCAGTTCGGCGGTGGTGTGGGTGATGTCGGTGGGTTGCAGGTTCGGATCGGCAGGGGCGTAGATTTTGAACATCGAGCCTTTGCCGATCTCACTGTAAACGGTGATGAAGCCGCCATGGCTTTTCACGATGGCGTGGGCGGTGGCGAGGCCCAGGCCGGTGCCCTTGCCCACCTCCTTGGTCGTGAAAAACGGTTCGAAGATGCGTTCCAAAATCTCGCCGGGGATGCCGCAGCCGGTATCGGCCACGCTGACGCAAACGTACGGGCCGGCCTTGGCGTCGCGACTGGTGGCGGCGTATTGCGCGTCGATGACGATATTCTCGGCCGAGAGGGTGAGCGTGCCGCCGGCGGGCATCGCATCGCGGGCATTGACGGCGAGGTTGAGGATCACCTGGTGAAGTTGGGTGGCGTCGCCGGTGACGGCCCAGAGGTCCTTGGGGGCGATGATCTCCGTTTGAATGGAGCGGGTGAAAGTCTCCTCGGCGATGCGCGAGACGTCTTTAATCAAATGGTCGATCTTGATGGCGACATGGCTGCCTTCGATACCGCGGGCAAACGTGAGGACTTGGCGGACGAGATCGGCGCCGCGCCGGGCGCTTTTTTCGATGGTGACGAGAAGGCGCTTGGCGCTTTCGTCGGTGGCGTTGATACGCAGCAGCTCGATCGACATCAGGATCGGCGAGAGGACGTTGTTAAGGTCGTGGGCGACCCCGCCGGCCAGCGTGCCGATGCTCTCCATGCGCTGCGCGCGCAGGTATTGGGTGAGGAGTTTTTTATGTTCGGTGATGTCGGTCATGCCGCCGACCATGCGCACGGCCCGGCCGGTCACGTCGCGCAGAATGCGACCGCGGTCCTGGACACTGGCATAGGCGCCATCCTTGCGGCGATAGCGGTATTCCTCCGTCCATTCGGCGCCGGTGCCGGAAATGGCGCGTTGAAAACTTTCAGTGATCCGGGACTTGTCGTCGGGGTGAATGCATTCGGCCCACGCGCCGTGCGTGGAAATTCCCGTCGTGCGATCATAGCCGAAAAGCGTGTAGTAGCCTTCGCCCCACCAGAGGGCATCCGTGAGGAGATTCAGGTCCCAGATCGCGTCACTGGTGGCGCTGGACACGAGATGGAAGCGTTCCTCGCTGAGGCGCAACGCCTCCTCGGCCAGCATCCGTTCCGTCACGTCGACGATCACGACGATCCGGGCGTCGCTTCCCTCGTGGACGAGATCGTCGGAAAAGGATTCGACGGTGAGCAGCGTCCCGTTTTTTTTGCGGTGCCTCCACGTCCCGGACTTCATGTAACCGGCACGTTTCGTCTTCAGGTAGGTATTAAGAGCGGGCAGTTCCTCTACGGGGTGGAGATCGCGGAGGGTCATCGCCTGAAATTCCGCGCGACTGTACCCATAGCTCCGCAGGGCGGCTTCGTTCACATCGAGAAAGCGCAGGGTCACCTTCTCGTAAATCCACATGGGCAGAGGCGTGTGTTCGAAACGCGCCTGCCGATCCTGTGCGTTGGCCGTCAGTTCGGCCTTGAGGCGTTCGCACTCTGCGGAAAGCGCAATAAGCTCGGAACGGGGGGAATTGGGGGCACCCATTTTGAGTGCCTATCCAATCCTGCATCCGTCAAAGACAAAAGCCTAAAGATCAAAGATAACCAAATCTTGTGAATGAGGGTATTCCCTTAGCCGCCGTGTTCGGCGAGCCAACGCTCCGCCTCGATGGCGGCTTGGCAGCCCATGCCGGCCGCGGTGATGGCCTGGCGATAAACATGATCGGCGCAATCGCCCGCGACGTAGACGCCGGGGACTTTGGTCTGCACCTGCGAGCCGATGAGAGGCTTGAAATAACCGCCTTCGTCCACGTCGAGGGCCGGGGCGAACGGGCCGGTGTTGGGCTGGTGGCCGATGGCCACGAAGACACCCTTCACGGGCAGGACGGAGACGGCCTCTGTCTTGAGATTCTTGATACGCAGGCCGCTGACCGAGCCGGCCTCGACGCCTTCGACGGCGACGGGGGCGCTGTCCCACACGCACACGATCTTGGGGTGGGAGGTGGCGCGGTCGGCCATGATTTTCGAGGCGCGCAGCGTGTCGCGGCGGTGGACGAGATAGACTTTGCTGGCGAAGCGGGTGAGGAAGAGGGCCTCCTCGGCCGCGCTGTCGCCGCCGCCGATCACGGCGACGTCCATCTTGCGATAGAACGCGCCGTCGCAAGTCGCGCAGGTGGTCACACCCTTGCCGCCGTAGAGTTCCTTTTCGCCGGGGATGCCGGTCATGCGTGGAGAGGCGCCGGTGGCGATGATGATGCTCCGCGCCAGAATCACGCGGTCGCCGCAGACCAGTTTCTTGGGCGAACTTTCAAAGTCGACCGAGGTGACCATGGCCTGCTCGAAACGCGTACCAAACTTCGTGGCCTGCTTGCGCAGGTTGTCCATGAGCATGAAGCCGTCGACGCCCTCGGGGAACCCGGGGAAGTTTTCCACCTCGGAGGTCGTCGTGAGCTGTCCGCCCGGAAGCGAGCCCTCGAGGACGAGCGGATTGAGATTGGCGCGGCCGGTGTAGATGGCGGCGGTAAGGCCGGCGCAACCGGTGCCGACGATGACGACGTTTTCGAC
The DNA here is from genome assembly GCA_019510185.1 of Verrucomicrobiota bacterium. Taxonomy (GTDB): domain Bacteria; phylum Verrucomicrobiota; class Verrucomicrobiia; order Opitutales; family Opitutaceae; genus Rariglobus. The sequence goes on from JAEKKV010000019.1 coordinate 14,058, forward strand.
GGAAGTGGACATGAGTTGAAGCAGGGAAGTTGGGAAGGTTAGACGAAGCGTCAAATGGCCACGGTCGACAAGAGGAATTGACGACAAGCCCGCAGCATGCGGGCTGACTTTTGCCACAGACGCGTCGTATCGCTAACCATGGGAGGAGCGCAGCATGTCGAACTCCTCGGCCTCTTGCGGGTATCATCAAAAGCCCCGCTCGGATTCTCTGGGGTGACTCTCCGTTCTGACGATGCGGTAGATCCAATTTTTGATGGATCTCACTTTGCCGCCGGCTCCGGCGCTGGTCTTATCGAGGGATGCCAAGCCTTCGCCGCACCTGTCCGACTCGACACCCCGAGCTTGCGAAAGATGTTCTCAGTGTGTTTGCCCACGGTCTTCGTGGCGAGGCCGAGAATGATGGCGATTTCGCCGTCGCGCTTGCCTTGAGCGACCCAGTGGAGCACCTCGCGTTCGCGCGTGCTGAGCTTCGCGGCGCCGCCCACCCAAGGCAGATTCGAGCCCGCCGGTCGTTCGATCAGGCATAACTCGGCCGCTCCGGCGTCGCCCACCGGAAAATAGCGCACGAACAGGTGACCGCGCGCGGATTGGATTCCAAACGCCCGCAGCACTTGGGCATGCACGCCCTTCCGAAGTTCATGCTGGACCCATGTGGCCCAAGCTTTGAGCGGCTCTGGCAGGGATTGGAAGTCCTTCCACTCGAGAAAATAGCCGCATAGAATTGCCTGCAAGGTCGGATGTAGGGCGATGGGCTCTTGTCGAGGAGACACCAGCAGGCGTAGCTTGCTAGAGGAGTTGGAGGCCGGCACATGGGGAGGCGAACCAGAAACTCTCTGCCAGGCTGCGGCCAGATGAGGCTGCAGGAGCCGCAATAGGAACCCCTCTGTATCGGTGAAAACTTTTTTGCTGTAAGCACACACGGTGACGGTCGTCGGCCAGCCTTGCGCTCGTATCACTGCTTGGTCGTTGAACCCCATCGGGCGTGCGATGCCGTTAAAGTGATCGGTTTTTTCCCAAAGCGAACCTCCTGCGGTTTCCCGCAGTTGCAGGCAGGGTGGTAGCGAGCTCAAAAGCGGAATCGCCGGATGGTCGTGTATATAGGCCACGTAATCCGCCGGCAACGGGCGTTCTAACCGCAACGCATGCGCCACGTAGGAAGTTCCGGTATGGCCCAGTTCCTCGACGCCGCAGGCCACAGGCTGGAAGTGCGCATCCAAGGCGGCGATCGCCGTCTGGGAAAACTCCGCCACGGTTTGCGCCGTGTAGAGAGAGCGCACGCTGTCGCTCAGCCAACGAAGGTCTCGGCTCTTAATCATGGCGCTCTCCTGCGCGAAGGGGTGGCGAAGAAGCCGGGTACTGACGGGCGGCGAAAATGGAGTGTGTCACGGCGGATAAACGGCGTGTCCGACTACGGATGAAGCAGACGAGGGATTTCAAAATTTCCGCAAGTCGCGTGCCACTCGAGGGGTGCAGCTCCGGATTTTCTTTGGCGGCCGGAGAGTCTATTTCCATGCTCCGAGCGGGGAATAGGCGGCTACGGCGGCCGTGCGCGTCTCCACGCCGAGTTTTTCGAGGATGTGCTCGATGTGTTTGCTCACCGTTTTAGGTGCGATGCCGAGCGTCTGACCGATGGTGGCATCGGTTTGGCCCAAGGCGATGCACGCCAGCACCTCGCGTTCGCGGGCGGTGAGCGGAGGGGAGGGCAGGGCGATGTTCGATTGAGGAGCAACGGGCTTCCCGGCATGAAGCTGACGGTGGCATTGCACCTTGTGGGCCCATAGTAATTCCAACAGCAGGTGTCCGCGCAAAATCTCGGGAAGGAGCGGGAGTGGAGGCGTGGGCAGTGCCTGCAGTGCCCGCAGCCAGTTTTTCCGCTGTTCCGGCGGGTGGGCGGAGAAAAGAGTGTTTATGGTTTGCGCCACGACTTCGTCCAGGACCTCCGTCGAGCCGGCCGCATGCAGCCGGGCCAATGCCTCGGAAAAGCGTCGCGCGGTGTCGAATGGGACCTGCATGCGGAAGACTCTAGCAAAAAGCGGACCCTGAAAAAATACGGAATCCTCCGTATATGCCCGTCTTATGTGGGTGTGGTAAAACTAGACCACGGCTCCGCGCCTATCTGCTGATCCACGCATTAAACTTAATATCATGCACCGAACCAGTCGCTTCTCTGATCTTATAAAATTCAGTCGACTAGCCTTCATTCTCTACGCCCTTGGTGCTTTTTTAACACGAGCCTTGGCGGGTTCCTTTCCAGTGGCTCAGTTCAACAATGCCCCCTATACCTTGATCCAAGGGCAGAGTTTGATGCTTGATGCTTCGCCTTCTTATGACCCGGATGCAGGTGATTATATTGCATTTTACAGTTGGGATATAAACAACGACTCCATCTTTGGAGATCTCACCGGTTCGAATCCTACGTTGTCTTGGGCGACCGCATCGGGCACTTACGGCTACCAAGTCGGTAATATATACACTATAAACGTTCGTGTATTTGATTCCGGCGCTTTATTCACCACGGCATCGACGACGATCACAACGGCCATACCTGAACCGTCCACTTACGGAATCATGGCCGGGGTGACTACGCTCGGATTTTGCGTTTACCGGCGCCGTCGGGCGTGCTGATTCATTGGAAATTTTGCTATGAATAAACTGGAGCTCAGGGTTCGTGCGCTACTTGTCGTCAGCGGTCTTGTGGTTGCTTCCTCAATCCAAGCGGCTGTTGTATTTACGGTTTCAGGAACAGCGAGAAGCAGTTTGTATGGCTATACAGCCGGTCAGTCGGTTGTCTTTACGTTTACTACGAACGACGGATATGCCGGGCAGCACTCGCTCTTCGAGACTGACACATCCCAGTGGGACTTTGAAGGAACGGGCACCGGCCAATTATGGGCTTCTATTTCAGGCACTGGCCTCACGGGCCAATTCATTCCCGCTTCTGATACTGGCTCGGAAGTAGAGGTCGTTTATGAGTCTGATCCAGGCAATAAAGACGGGATCGGTCTTTTTGCGGTATCGGACAGTGGTCTTGGGCTGTTTTCCCCTTCGGGCGATGCGCTGTCCTTGATAGGGCTAAGTATTTTTGAAGACCGGACATTGGGAAATCATCCGGCTTCGTATGTAGATATCACGAGTTACTTTTCCGGTTATGTCGGTGACATACCTTTCTCGAGCTCTGCTCTTGGCCTCAGTGTAGCTGGGTTCAGCGAAGGTATGTATTTTGATGTAACGCAGATGAATATCAGCACCAGTGCGATTCCTGAGCCTTCTACCTACGCGGCTTTGGTCGGTGCCGTGGTGCTCGGAGTGACTTTTTATCGCCGTCGCCGGGTGAGTTAATAAATAACTCTTCGGCCTGACATCAACCGCACGAGATCAGCCGCCGCTTCGCTAAGGATTGGCAGGCGGCCCGGTCAGGTGTCGGGCCTTGATGTCTTTTACCAGCCGAATTGACGCTTGATGCGGAGCGGTTCGTAGAGGTCGGGGGAGAGTTCGGTGATGAAGCGGCTGGGGGTGAGCAGCATTCCGCCAGGGCCGGCTCGGGTCGCCACCTTGGGGTAGCAGAGGTAGAGTTCGTTCTTGGCGCGCGTCACGGCCACGTAGAAGAGGCGGCGCTCTTCCTCGACATCGTCGGCCTCGATGGCGCGGCGGCCGGGAAACATGCCGTCGGCCACGCCGATCAGGAAGACGACGTCGAATTCGAGTCCCTTGGACTGATGAACGGTGGTGAGCTTGACGGTATCGGGCGGGGCCTCGACGTGGCGCTCGCTGGTCTCGCCGTTCATCAGGGAAATCTGCGAAAGCATCTCGGCGATGTCGTCGAAGCGTCCGGCGAAGCCGATCAGGGCCTTCAACTCTTCGAGGCGGTCGATGTAGTCGGCGTAGGCGCCCTTGAGGTAGTCGCCGTACCAGCCGTCGATGGCGGTGGCGACGACCGACTCGGGTTTGCCGGTGCGCATGACGTCGGAGACCTGCTTGAGCGAGGCGCAGAAGCTGGCCCATTCATCTTTGGCGTCCTTCGCGACCTTGGTCTTCACGTCGTCGGTGGCGAGCGCGTCGATGAAGTCGCGCTGCATGAGTTTGGCGTGATCGTAGGCGGCGGCGTGGATTTTCTGCGCACCCTTTTCGCCGATTTTCGGAAGAAGGATGGCGATGCGCTGCCAGGCGGATTCGTTGCGGGGGTTGGCGACGAACTGAACGAAGGCGATGAGATCCTTGATGTGCTGGCGTTCGAAAAACTTCACGCCGCTGGTGATCTGGTAGGGGATGCCGGCGCGGGAGAACGCAAGCTGCACTTCGAGCGCGTGGAAATGCGAGCGGTAGAGTATGGCGATTTCGTTGGGCGAGACGCCTTCGTCCTCGATGAGCGCGCGGGTGCGTTTGAGCACGAACTCGGCCTGCTCGCGGTCATCAATGGTCTGCACGACCATCGGCTTCTGGGAATTTTTGCGGGAGGCGCGCAGTTCCTTGTCGAAATGGCGGCCCTTGGGTTGGGCTTCGAGAACGCCGTTGGCCAGGGCGAGAATCTGCGGGGTGGAGCGGTAGTTGGTCTCGATGCGGTGGATGACCGTGCCGGGATGCCGGTCTTCGAAGGTCATCAGGTTTTCGAAATCCGCGCCGCGCCAGGAGTAGATGCACTGGGCGTCGTCGCCCACCGCCATCACGCGATGGTGGGCGGCGAGGGCGTCCACGATCTGCGACTGGATCGTGTTGGTGTCCTGGTATTCGTCGACGAGGATGTGTTTGAAACGTCCGGTGAAATAGGCGGCGACGTCGGGCGCCTTGACGAGGAGATCGAGCCAGAGTTCGAGGAGGTCATCGTAGTCCACGACGCTTTGGGCGCGCTTCTTCTCCGCGTAGGCGGCGGCGAAGGGCGGCAGCATGAGCTTGATCTCGTCGTATTGGGGAAAGAAGCGCTCGACCGTCTCGACGATGGATTTCTGGGTGTTGCGCGCGAGCGAGAGGACGCTGAAGAGCGGACCGGGCTTAGGGTTGGTCTTGTCCTTGAAAAACAGCTTGTTCTCCGTTTCGACCACCTGCTTGAGGAGGCTTTCGGATTCGTCGGCGTCGAGAATGGTGAAATTCTTGGGCAGTCCGATGGCGTCGCCGTAGATGCGGAGGGCGCGGTTGCCGATGGAGTGGAAGGTGCCGCCCCAGAAGCGGCCGGGTTCGATGCCGGTGAGCTCCTGCACGCGGTGGAGCATTTCCTTGGCGGCCTTGTTGGTGAAGGTGAGGAGGAGGATTTCGGCGGGGCGGACGCCTTTTGAGAGGAGATAGGCGACGCGGTAGGTGAGGGTGCGCGTCTTGCCGGAGCCGGCGCCGGCGAGGACAAGGAGCGGGCCGGGTTCCGCGGTGACGGCGTGGAACTGTTCGTCGTTCAGCGCCGCCCGGAAATCGATGGGCGGCAGACCGGGGTGGGAGGGGCGGTCGTTATCGAGGAAAATCTCCATGAGTCGGGTGCACGTTCGCGCAAAGCGACCGGGAGGCAAAGAAGAATCCGGAGGCAAATCGCCGGGAAATGCCCGCTCGCCTGTCTCAAGCCGGTCGCAGTAGGCTTGTCCCATGCCCCTCCCCCGTTTGACGCCCCTTTTCGCGGCGCTTTTGTCCACCCTGACTCCGGCCGTGGCCGAGCCCGCGCTCACGATCTACAATCAGAATTTCGCCGTGGTGCGCGAAACCATACCCTTCGATTTGAAGGCGGGGATCAACCGGATGAGTTTTGCCGGCGTGACCACGCAGGTGGAGCCGGACTCGGTGGTGTTGCGCGACACGTCCGGCCAGGTCGCGTTGCGCATCCTGGAGCAAAGCTACCGCGCCGACGCCGCTTCGCAGGGGCTTTTACTTTCGCTCAACGAGGGCCGGGAAATCGATTTTCTCGTGACGGATCGGGACGCGAAGGAGTACGTGGTGAAGGGACGCGTCGTGCGCAGCGGGTACAAGGCCGGTGGCGATGCCTCGGCGCCGATCATCGAGGTGGACGGCAAACTGCGTTTCTCGCTGCCGGGGCGGCCGGTTTTCCCGTCGCTGGGAGACGATGCGATTTTGCGACCGACGTTGTCGTGGCAGTTGGACGCGGAGAAGGCCGCCAAGGTGATTGCCGAGCTCGGTTACATCACCGGCGGTCTGAGCTGGCAGGCCTCGTACAACTTCATCGCGCCCGAGACGGGCGACCAGGTGGACATCGTCGGCTGGGTCACGGTGACCAACACCACCGGAAAAACCTTCGTCGACGCGACGGTCAAACTCATGGCGGGCGACGTGAACCGCGTGCAGCCGCAGGTGGAAGCCTTCGACGGGATTCGGAGCAAAGCCGGGATCATGAGCCTGTCGGCCAGCCCGGTTACGGAAAAAGCCTTCGATGAATTTCATCTCTATTCCCTGCCGCGCGCCATCACGCTGCGCGACCAGGAGACGAAGCAGGTGGAGTTTCTGCGCGCGACCGGCGTGACGGCGCCGCAGCTCTATATTTACGACCAGCAAAAGTACGGGCCCAAGGTCGCCACGGTGCGCGAGTTCAAGAACACGCAGGAAAACGGCGGCCTCGGTCTGCCCCTGCCAAAGGGGCGCACGCGGTTTTATCGTCAGGATTCCGCCGACGGGCACCTTGAATTTGTGGGCGAAAACAACATCGACCACACCGCCAAAAACGAAACGGTGCGCATCTACACGGGCGACGTGTTCGACATCGCGGTCGAGCGCAAAGCGACGGATTCCAAGCTGAGCAGCCGCTCCGACAATCGCGAGGAGGCCTACGAAATCACGTTGCGCAACCGCAAGGCCACGCCCGTTGCTGTGCGGGTGACGGAGCATTTTTATCGCTGGCCCAATTGGACGCTCGTCCAGCAGTCGGATCCTTCCGAGAAGACCGACGCGCAGACGGCCGAGTTCCTCGTGCAACTAAAACCCGACGAGGAAAAGAAGATCAGCTACCGCGTGCGCTACGACTGGAAGTAGGCCCGGGCAGCCGGCGCAGGCTCAGAGATATTCGCGACGCAGGTTGCTGGGCAGGAGCCCGAGTTCCTCACGGTATTTGGCGACGGTGCGGCGGGCGATATTGATGCCCTTTTCCTGGAGCTTTACGACGATCTCCTGGTCGCTCAGCGGCTGGCTGCGGTCCTCGATGGTGATGAGTTCGTTGATCATCTCCTTGACGCTGGTGTTGGAGACGGAGGCGCCGCTGTCGGCCTGATAGCCGGGCGTGAAGAAGAATTTGAAATCGAAGACGCCGTGGGGGGTCTTGATGTATTTATTGGCGATGGCGCGGCTGACGGTGGTCTCGTGGACGCCGACGGCCTCCGCGATCTGCGTCATGGTGAGCGGACGGAGCTTGGACACGCCCTCTTCGAAGAACTCGCCCTGCACCTTGATGATCTCGCGGGTGATGCGCTCGATCGTCTGCTGGCGCTGCTCGATGGAGCTGATGAGGAATTTGCCGGAGCGGATGCGTTCACGCAGGTAATCGCGTTCCTGCTTGGAGAGAGAGCCCTTGGCGATGAGATCCTTGTAGGTGCTGGAGATGCGCAGACGGGGGATGTAATCGCTGTTGAGGTGGATCTTCCATTCGTCGCTGTCTTTTTCGACGGTTACGTCGGGAACGACCACGCGGTTGTTGTCCTCGGCGAAGCGACGGCCGGGCGCCGGGTCGAGCGCGCCGATTTCCTCGATGGCCTCCTGCACGTCGTCGGTGTGGACGCCGAGCTTGCGGGCGATTTCCGGAATGCGCCGGCGGGTGAGCAGGGTGAAGTGGTCGCGGATGATGCGGGCGGCGAGACCGTCACCATGGCCTTTGGCGGTGAGCTGGAGCAGCAGGCATTCCCCGAGGCTGGAGGCGCCAATGCCGGCGGGTTCGAAGGTCTTGAGCTGACGGACGGCTTCCTGCACGACGTCGAGCGGAAGACCGGCCTGCAGAGCGATATCCGACGGGCTTTGCGTAAGGAATCCGCGGTCGTCGATGCTGCCCACGAGATAGCTCATGGCCTTGAGAACGTCCTCGGGGGTGTCGGCCAGCTCGGCCTGACGGAGAAGGTGTTCCTGCAGCGAAGTCTCGCTCACGAGTGAGTCGAAGAAATGCTGACGACGCTCGGCGTCCTCGGCGGTGTAAGGCTGGTTGCCGCCGGCTTGGGACATGTAGTCCTTCCAGTCGTCGTCGAGCTTGGTGAGGATGTCGAATTCCTTGGAGAAATCCATCTCCTCGCGGTTGTCGGCGCCCTCGCCGCTTTCGTTGTTGTCGTTAGCGCTGTCCGTTCGCTCCTGGTCGAGGCTCACGCCTTCCATGGGAAGCTCCTCAAGCGTGGGATTGCTTTGCAGCTCCTCTTGGATGACGGAGCGCAGGTCGAGGGCGGCGACCTGGAGAATCTTGAGCGAATGCCGCAGCTGCGGCGCGAGAACGAGGGACTGGTTCTGGCGCTGACGGAGGTCTTGGCTGAAGCCGGGGCCGCTCATGAAGTTTGGGAGGATTGGGCGGGGGCCACGCCCATGATTTCCTTGAGGTAGACGCCGAGCTTTTCGTTGGTCGGGCCGTAACCGTCGCTGTAAAGATAGAGCTCAAGGTCGTTGAGCATGTCGTAGGCGCAGGCGTAGCGTTTGTCGCGGTCGCGCTGGAAGGCTTTTTGCAGGATCGCCTCCAGCTTCGGGTTGATCTCCGGGCGCAGCGAGGCGAACTGCGGGATCGGCAGCGTCAGGATGTTCTTGCGGGAAACGAGACGGTCGGCGTCGCGAAAGATGTTCCGGCCGAGAAGCAGTTCGGAAAGGACGATGCCGAGGGGAAAGAGATCGGCGCGCGCATCGGTCACGGCGTAACTGGCCTGCTCGGGGGAAAGATACTCATCCTTTCCCGCGATGACCTTGCCTTCCTCATTGTACATGAGGTCGAGGGCCTTCGCGATGCCGAAGTCGGTGAGCTTCACATCGCCTTCGGTGGCGATCATGACGTTTTTCGGACCGATGTCGCGATGCACGATGCCGAGCAGCCGGCCCTCGGTGTCGCGTTTCTGGTGGGCGTAGGTGAGGCCGCGCGCGATGCGGGAAACAATGAAGGCGGCGATGTCCACCGGCATGAGTCGGCCGAGGGCGGCGTGACGCTCCAGGAACTGCTCCAGATTCACCCCCTGCACGTATTCCATCACCATGAAATATTGTCCGCCGATCTGGCCGAGGTGGTACGTCTGGACGATATTCGTGTGGATCAGATTGGCGACGAGCCGGGCTTCACCTATGAAATTTTTTTGGAATTCGGGGATCGTCGAGTATTCCTCGCGGATGAGTTTTACCGCGACGGTCTTGGTGAATCCACCCGCCCCCCGCTGCACGGCCTCATACACCACTCCCATGCCGCCTTCCGCAATGGTGCGGGTCATCTCGTAGTGCAGCTCGTTGAAGATGTGTTTGATCGCGGCCACGAGCCCTGAGGGAAGGGCAGAGCCGGGGCGCTGGCAAGAGGCGAAATGCGATCTAGCACGGAAATTGCTACACGGATTGACAGTAGTCGATGCAGGCGTAGCTTCCCGCCATGATTACGCTGAGTCCCCGCGCGGCCAACCAAGTGCGCACCATGCAAGCGGAGCTGCCGGCCAACGGCCGTCCGCTACGGGTGTTGATCGAGACGGGCGGATGCTCGGGCTTCCAATATGGGATGTCGTTCGACGATCCCAAGCCCGACGACCAATCCTTCGAGAGCGAAGGCATCACGATCGTGATCGATCCCGCCAGCCTGGCCTACCTGAACGGCTCGCACATCGATTTTGACGACGGCCTGCACGGGAAGGGATTTGAAATCAAAAATCCCAACGCCCAGAGCACCTGTGGTTGCGGAAAGTCGTTTAGCTGAGAACGCGGCGGGGCGAGGTTGCGCCGATGGCGCTCAGGCTTGTTTGACGGCCGTGTGGAGCGCCACGATGCCCAACGTCATCCGGCTCACGCGCACGTCCGCAAACCCGGCTTCGACGATTTCCCCCGTCATCGTTTGATAATCGGGATAATGCTCGATGGAGGTGTTGAGATAGTCGTAGGCGTCCCGGTCCCCGGTGACGAGGCCGGCGAACACGGGAAGGATGTGCTTCAGGTAGAAATAGTAGACCGGTTTGAACCAGCGGTTGGGTTGGGAAAACTCCAGCACGAAGAGGCGGCCGCCCGGACGGAGCACGCGGTTCATCTCGCGAAGGGCACGCAGGCGGTCGGCCATGTTGCGCAGGCCGAAGGAGATCGTCACGGCATCGAAGGTCGCATCCGCCAGCGGCAACGCGAGCCCGTCGCCCTGCTGGAACATCACATTGGTGTAACGGCCGCTGGCCTGCTGTTTTAACCCGGCTTCGTCGAGCATGGGCTGACAGAAATCCATGCCGATGATCCGGGTCGTCGCCGGAAGGCGGTTGCTCAAGGCGAAAGCCACGTCACCGCTGCCGGTGGCGAGATCGAGAACATCCCGCGGTTCGGTGCGCCGCACCGCGCCGACCAACCGGCGGCGCCACCACGTGTCCACGCCACCGCTCAACAGGTGGTTGGCCACGTCGTAACGACGGGCAATGCGGGAAAACATGGAATTGACGGCGACAGGATCGGGCATGGTGAAAGAAACCAAAGCCGGATGCTCTAATCGTTCGGACAGGCACGGGACGAGCTAAAAGCAGTCGCCCCTTTTCGCGACAGTCGTGCGGAATGCAACTGGGCGGCGCAGGGGAAAATCCAATACACCGTAAAATGCAGAAACGGTTTTCATTTCCAAATTCCTAAATTCTCCAGCAAGGGATGGAAATGAAGGCTCGATCGGCGCAATCGTGATTTGGAAGTTCCGATACATCAAAAAAATGCCAAAGGTTAAGAAAAAGCGGAACTTTTGATTATATTTCACATCTGCTAGCCAATGATTCGCTGTGTCTTGCGTTTTTTTTAGCGAATTTTTAAAACAAAAATCAACCTAACGAGTTGACGTAATTGAAGACTGGGAAATTACTTATACAAACCATTCACGACCCCCAAACAAGGAAAACACTATGTCCACCAACCTGACCAAGCGCGAAATCGTCCTCGAAATCTACGAGAAGACTGGGTTCCCCCAAAAAGAAGTCGTCGCCACCGTGCAGATGACCCTCGACATCATTCAGAAGGCTTTGGCCGATGGCCGCAATGTGGAGCTACGCAACTTCGGCGTGCTGGAAGTCCAGAAGCGCAAGTCGCGTATCGGCCGCAATCCCAACAAGCCCGAAGCCGAAGTCGTCATCCCCGAGCGCGCGGTGGTGAAGTTCAAGTCGGGCAAGATTCTCAAGCAGATGCTTAAGAAGCTCGATATTACGAAGCTCTGATCGGATAGCGTCTGCATCACGCAAAGGCCGGCATCGCTGCCGGCCTTTTTTGCGTCCGGACGCGGCTGCCTGCGCCGCACCCTTTGTCGGCCGCCGCTATTTTTATATTCGCCCTTGGCGGGGGCGTTTCCAAGTTTCTCCGGTTCCATGGCCCAGTTTCAGTCCCTTCCCGGTTTCCGTGAGTTCTATCCCGAGGCGTTTGCGCGTCGGAATCACATTTTCCGTCTCTGGCGGCAGACTGCGAATACCTTTGGCTTTCAGGAGTATGACGCGCCTGTCCTCGAGCCGCTCGAACTCTACAAGACGAAATCGGGCGATGAAATCGAGGCCCAGCTTTTCAGCTTCACGGACAAAGGCGGACGCGAGGTCGCGCTGCGCCCGGAGATGACGCCCACGGTGTGCCGCTTGGTCGGGGCCAAGGCCAATGCGCTCAAGCGTCCCATCAAGTGGTTCAGCATCGCGGAATTCTATCGCTACGAACGCGCCCAGAAAGGACGCGAGCGCGCATTTTTCCAATTTAACGCCGATATCTTCGGCGAGCCGGGCCCCGAGGCGGAAATCGAGCTGATCGGCCTGCTCGTGCAGTGCATCCGATCCTTCGGTCTGACCGCGCAGGATTTCTATGTGCGCCTGAGCGACCGCAACCTGTGGTTTTACTATCTCGAAGCACTGGGGTTCACCGAGGCGCAGACGAGGGGCATCTTGGGTGCGATCGACAAATACGAGAAGATGGGCGACGACGCCTTCAATGCCTACACCGAGACGCACGGTGCGCTCGCGCCGGAGTCGAAGGACAAGATCCTCGCTTTCCTGGGCGTGAAAAGCCTGGCCGCGTTGGAGCAGATTCTGGCGAGCATCGGCGGCGAAAAACTCGCCGCACGTCTGCTCGATTGGCGCAAGCTGCTCGGCGGTCTTGAGGCGATGGGCCTGGCGGACTTCGTCGAGGTGGATTTCGGTGTCGTGCGCGGACTGGCCTATTACACGGGCTTTGTGTTCGAGGCGTTCGATCGCAAGGGAGAGCTGCGCGCCATCGCGGGTGGCGGCCGTTACAACGATCTCGTGGCCAAGCTCGGCGGACCCGACCTGCCGGCGGTGGGTTTCGCGATCGGCGACGTGACCATGGGCCTGTTGCTGGAACAGCGCGGTCTCATGCCGGCCTTTGTGCAAACGACGGATGTGTACGCGGTGATCGGCGGCGAGGCGGAGCGCGCGGCGGCGTTTGGCGATATTTTCGCGCTGCGGGCCGGCGGCTATCGGGTGGAATACCCGCTGAAGGACGCGGCTTTTGGCAAACAGTTCAAGGCGGCGGCCGAGTCGGGCGCGAAGCTCGCATTAATTTACGGCACCGAGGAACTGGCCAAGGGCGTGGTGAAAATCCGCGACCTCTCCGATCGCAGCGAGCACGAGGTGCCGCGCGATCAGGTGTTCGCGGCGGTCCGTGATTTCTTCTCCGGCGGCGCGGAGTGAACTCAGCCCAGGTTTCCCGGCCCGAAGGCGCCGGGGAGCAGGGTGTCGAGCGTCAGATCGAGGCGGTCGTCGGAATCGCAGATCGAGAGAACGCGCGCTTGCGGGCCGAATTCGTTGATCACCTGGCGGCAGGCGCCGCAAGGCGGCGTCACCGTGGGCGTCGGCGTGTAAACCACGACGCATGTGATTTTCCGCTCGCCGGCGGTGGCGGCGGTGAAAATGGCGGAGCGTTCGGCGCAGTTGCACAGGCCGAAGGAAGCGTTCTCCACGTTCACGCCGGCGTAGATTTTGCCCGAGCCGGTCAGCACGGCCGCGCCGACGGCAAACTGCGAATAGGGCGAGTACGAGGCTTTGGCGGCGCCGCGCGCGGTTTTTGCAAGGCGGCGAAGAAGAGTGGCGGAGATCATGAAGGATGGGATCGGGATACTCCGCAGCCGCACGGATTTTGGGAGATTATTTTGAGACGGGGGCAGCCGGCTTGATCGGCGCGGGAGCGGCGGGCGGATTGGGTTGCGCCGGGTTGCCGATGAAGCGTTGGAAAAATTCATCGAAGCGCACGAGCTGGTCGAGGCGTTGCGTGGGATTGAGGCCGCGATTTTCGCCGGTCTGCGGATAACGAATGCAGTCCGCCGGACGGTTGAGTTGCTGCAGGCTTCGATAAAGCGGTTCGTCTGGAGTGCCGTTTGCCGCCGGGCCGGCATTATTCCGGACCAGAAGGAGCGGCGTGCGCAAGCCGTCGAGGGGGGTGAGGGGAGATTGGGCGTCGAGGAGCCGGTGGACCTCCGGCTCCCAGGGAAAGCCGCCGAATTGGCGGGCGAGCGAACCGGTGCCGGCGGCGATGGAAAATGCGATGAGATCGGGAATGCCGTCCACGGCGACCGCGGCTTTGAAGCGTTGATTCTGGGTCAGAATCCACGTGGTGAGATAGCCGCCATAGCCGTGGCCGAGGACGACCTGACGCTGCGGGTCGATCCAAGATTCGGGGGCCAGCGCATCGCTCATGGCGAGCATGTCGTCTCCGGGGCCTGGCCCCCAGTTTTGGAAACCGGCGTGCTGAAAGGTGTAGCCGTAGCCGGCGGCGCCGCGCGGATTGCCAAAAACCACGGCGTAACCATGCGCGGCGAAGAACTGGATTTCGAACCAGAGCGCCGGATCCGCCGGGCCGGTCATGGCTTCGGGGCCGTCGTGAAGGATCATGAGGAGCGGATAATTAAACCCGCCTTCGAGGTAGGGTGGTCTGGCCAGCCAATATTCGATTTCGGTGCCGTCCGGGCGCTTGAGCTTTCGACGTTCGGGTGTGGCGAACTTTTTGTCGCGCAGCCAGTCGCCGTTGTGCGAAGTGAGAATGCGCTGGTTGCGGCCGGCCGGGCTGGTGCGATACAGTTCGCCGGGGTTTCCGGCCTTCGAAACCACGAGGGCCAGATCGTTCTTCGCGATGTCGTAACCGGCGATTCCGGTATCCGGAGAGGTGAGACGGTCGGTCCCGCCGCCGGCGGCCGGCACACGATAGAGCGGCCATCCGCCGTTGGCTTCGGCGGTGAAGTAGATGAATTTTCCCTCGGGCGACCAGCGCAGGTGACGGACAGAGCGATCGAGCTTTTCGGCGAGGAACCGGGTTTTGCCGTCGGCCGGAGTGAACAGTCCGATGCGGGTCTGGCCATAGTCCAGGTCGGACGCGTCCTTGGCCGGTTGCGCGGCAAACGCGATCATCCGTCCGTCGGGCGAGGGTTGCGGGTGGCTGGGCGCGTAGCCCTCGGGCATGGGGAGCGTATGCCGGTCGGAGCCGTCGGCGTTTAAAATGACGAGTTGAGCCGGTGCGGGGTCGGACGGGTGGGCGGGGCGGGTGCAGACGATGGTTTTACCGTCGGGAAGCCAGGCGGGGTCTTCGTAGGCAACGGGGCCGGGAGTGAGATCGACGGGCTCGGCCCCGGCGCGGATTTCCACGGTGTAGAGATGGGTGAGGGCGGAGGCTTGGAGATTTCCGGCGTTGGCATCCGGTGCGGCAATGACATCGGGATTATGGGCGGCGGCGTTGCGCGCCAGCCAGGCACGGCGTGCGGCGAGCGTGCCGTCGGGGTCGGGCGCCGGGGCCGCGGGCAGGGAACTGGAGCCGGGTTTTTTCGCATCGGGCTTGGGGGCCGCGGGAGCAGGGGCGGTTGCGGTGAAGAGCAGGCGTCCGCCGTCTGGCGACCACTGGGGAGCGGAGGCGTTTGCGAGCGGCGGCGTCAGGGTTTCCTCGGTGTTGGTGGAGAGCGTGAGCACGCAGAGGCGGTTGCCGGTCGCATCCCTTTGCAGGAAGGCTAGGCGGCTGCCGGCGGGGTCCCAGCAAGGCGCCCCGGCGTCGGCATCGGCGCGCGTGAGCGGGTGGAAGGCGGATCCTCCATCGGTGGCGGCGAGCCAGAGCCGGGAGTGGTCTGCGCAAGTATCGGGGTTGGCGGGATCGGCCCGGGTGTCGCGCACGACGTAGGCGATGTGCCGGCCGTCGGGGGAGAAGACGGGTGATTCGAGCCGCTTGATTTTCAGGAGATCGCCGGCGGTGATCAGGCTTTCAACGGGCTCGCCATGCAGCGCGGCAAGACAAAGCAGCGCCAGCGCCCAGACGCGGGGTAACGGGGAACGCATAGTGGATTTGAAGACTGCCAAACCGGGAAAACATTTCCATCCTCAATCCATGCCGAATCGTTTTTACGCAGCTTTCGACCAGGAACGGTGGGGGGAGGCCCGCGAGCCGGACTACCGCACGGCGTTTCAAATCGACCGCGACCGGGTGATCCACGCCCATGCCTTTCGTAAGTTGCAGTCGAAGACGCAGGTGTTCCTTTCGGGGGAATACGATTTCTACCGCACCCGGCTCACCCACTCGATGGAAGTCGCGCAGATCGGCCGCTCCATCTGCCAGTACCTGCTGTTCAAGGGCGCGCCGCTGACGGAGGATTTCCATATCGACAGCGACTTGGTGGAGGCGGTGTGTCTTTCCCACGATCTGGGGCATCCGCCGTTCGGGCATTCTGGCGAGCGCACGTTGCAGGAGCTGATGCGATCGCATGGCGGGTTCGAGGGCAACGCGCAGACCCTGCACCTGCTCACCGAGACACTTTACCAGAACGAATCCGGCGTGCGCGGCATGCGGCCGACCCGTGCGCTGCTCGACGGCGTGTTGAAATACAAAACGCTTCATCGCGAGTTTCCCAGTCCGCCGGTGAACCACTTCCTTTACGATCCGCAGGAGGTTTATCGGAGTTTTGTGTTTGGCGACGCCATTCCGGACGGCTTGCGCAAGGGCGAGGGGCTGAACGCGTTCAAGAGCGTCGAGTGCCAGATCATGGACTGGGCGGACGACGCGGCCTATTCGCTCAACGACATCGTGGACGGCGTGCGAACGGGATTTTTGACCGTCGAGCGCATCGAAAGCTGGGCCGGGACGCAGATGATCGACGCGGAGCGGCAGGCGCACCTCGAAACGTTGTTTGCCGCCATCCGCGGCGACCGTCTGGAGCGGGTTTTCTCCCACAAGATCGGCGGTTTCATCAGGGCGTGCCGGTTGCGCGAGCGGCGGAATTTCATGTCGGAGCGCACGAACCGTTACGCTTTCGAGCTGGTGGTGGCGCCGGAAGCCCTGCGCGAGGCGGCGTTTTTGAAGACGATGGCCAACGACATTATTTTCGAGAGTCCGCAGCTTCAACAAATCGAGCACAAGGCGCGCAAGGTTCTTTGCAGCCTGTGGGAGTCATGCTGGCGCAACTACGTTGATCGGGGTGGTCGGGTGATCAACATCCTGCCGCCGCGGGTGGGCCGGCTGGTCGAGGCGGAGACGACGGTGGACGGCAAGGCACGGCGCATCTGCGACTGGCTGGCGGGGCTCACCGACGGCGTCATCGTGCGCACCTACCGGCGGCTCAACGATCCGGATTTCGGGTCGATCCGGGATCTGAGCTAGGCGCGGACAGATGGCCGGCCGCGACCGCCGCCCCGATCATCCCCTCGGCATAGGCCCAGAGTTCGGCGGAACCGTCGGCGATGTGTCCATTGCGGGCGATCACCCGGTCGCTGGTCACGCCATGCTCGCGCCATTTGGCGCCCTCGGTCAGGCAGTTGAGCAACATGGGCTGAAAACGGTCGATGGCGGCGGCGAATTTCGCCGCGGGCGTCCGGCGCGCCTCGAATTCCTCCCACAGCGCGCGAAACTCCGCCGTCTGATCCGCAGGGAGCAGCCCGAAGATCCGGTCGGCGGCGCGGGCCTCGCGCTCGTGTTGTCCGGCTTGTCCCGCGGTGTCGTAGGCGTAGGTGTCGCCGGCGTCGATTTCCACGAGGTCGTGCAGGAGCAGCATTTTCAGCACGCGCAGCACGTCGAGATCAGGCGTGTTGGCGTGCTCGGCGAGCACGATCACCAGGAGGCAAAGATGCCAGGAGTGCTCGGCGTCGTTTTCACGGCGGCGGCTTTGGGTGAGGAGCGTCTGCCGGAGGATTTCCTTGAGCTTGTCAGCCTCAACGATGAACCGGATTTGCCGCGCCAATCTGTCGTTTCCCATGGTGCACGAATGGCCTCGCGATCCAGAGTTGGCGAGTGCGAAGCCGGTCGGGCGCGGGCGGACGTTTCACCGTGAGCCAGTGATGGATGCCGGCGGTGGCAAACATGCCGCCGAGCAGGCCGGCGAGGGCGAGCCAGCGTCCGGCGGCTGTCTGCACGAAAACACCGGGCAGCGAAAGCAGGACGCCAACGACCACGGTATGCACGGAAAACACCGGGAGGGAATGTCGTCCGAGGAAGGCGAGCGGCCTCCATTGCAGAAGCCGGGGAAAGCGCGCGATCACGAGGTAAATCAGATAGCCGACCATCGCCGCATCGAGAAGACGCAGGGGCGCGAGATTATTTTTATTGGTCAGCCAGTCGAGCCGGGGACGCGGCCACACTTCGCCGATGAAGGCGTGCCGCACGGCCCAAAGCAGTCCGGCGGCGATCACGATCAGCCCGATGAGGCCGCTGCGGGGGGCGGGCAGGATTTTTTCCTCGCGCGCCCACGCATGCCCGAACACCAGGCCCAGAACGAAGGGGAACTGCCAGGCGCCGAGATTGAACGCGCCGGTGTTAATGACGCCTTCGATGAACGGCGTCTGGGGCACGTAGCAATTGGTCAAGGCCCAAGCCGCCAGACTGCCGGCGAGAATCCGCGCCCGCCAGCCGCGTTCGAGCAACCGCAGGACGAAAGGCGTCGCCAGGATCAGGCCGCAGTACATCGGCAGGACGTCGAGTTTGCCGGGCTGATAAACGAGCAGGGCACCGGCCCACAAGGCATCCCACGGGCTGCGATGCATCAGGGTGGGGGCGTTGTCGGGCGGTGAGGCGGTGTGGAGCGTGAAGGCGATGGTCCAGGCAAACAGGGCGGCGTAGGCGGCCAGATGATAGCCGTAAATTTGGCAGGCACGGCGCAGGCTGGCGGCTTGGACGATCGTGAAAGAGTCGCGCCGCAATTTTCGGGTGTAGACGTAACCGGCCAGCAATCCGGCGAGGAAAACAAAGCCTTCCGCCGCGCTGACGAACCCGAAGACGTGGTTGGTCGCGATTTGCAGGGCGTTGGGAATGTGGTCCACCGCCATGAAAACGAGCATGAGCCCGCGCAGCACGTCGAGAGGGATCAGGCGACCGGACTTTGGACCAATGGACACGGGACTCACATTCATCCATTAGCCAAATTCACGCCAGCAAGGGGGACGGCGAACCAGAAAACACCCGGTCTTTTCCAAACACTTAAAGACCGGGATGCTATGGAATCCGATTTTGAAAATGCGGTCGGGGGCATGAGCGAGGCCGGCTCGGGCGATCTTGCATTCTTCGCGCGGACACCGGGGATAATGCACGTGTTTTCAGGATTTGCCGGCGGGAGCCGCGGGTTCGACGGCGAGATCTTCGGAGAGACTGTCGCTGGGATTGGCGACGAGGCGGGCGCCCTCCGGGAGGCCGCTGAGCACCTCGATCTGCGTGCCGTAATCGCGGCCCAATTGGACAGGTTGCAGATGGATCTGATTGTTCGCGCCGAGAGCGGCCACCAGCGCGCCGGAGGGGCGGATGATGATGGCGTTCGAGGGCACGAGCAGGGCGTTGCCGCCGGCAAGATGCAGGCGCACTTGACCGAACATGCCGACGTAGAGTTCGCCTTGCGGATTGGGCAGCTGGATTTCGGTGCGCAATGTGCGTGAGATGGAGTCCAGAGCTCCGGCAAAGCGGACGATTTTGCCGGTAAAAACATGTCCGGGAAATTCCGCCACGGTGATCTCCGCCGGCAGCCCGATCTGGATTGCGCGCACGTAGCTCTGCGGCACGTCAACGTAGACGCGGAGCACATCGGTCTGCGCGAGGTGGAAGAGTTCTTTGCCGGCGCCAGCGGTGACGAGCTGTCCGATCTCGACGTTGCGAGTGGAGATCACACCGTCAAACGGTGCGGTGATGGTTTGGTAATCCTTGAGCTGGCTGAGGCGCTGGGCGTTGGCTTGGGCGGCGAGGACGTCCGCCTGCCGGGCGGTGAATGCGGCTGCTTTTTCGTCGACCTCCTGTTGGGCGACGGCGTTTTGCGCGCCGAGATTTTTCCAGCGCGTGGCGCTGATGCGGGCGAGTTCAAGATTGGCTTGGGCCTGGGCGAGATTGGCCTTGGCTTGGGCGAGCTCCTGTTCGAGTTCGGGGCCGTCGATCACGGCGAGGATCTGGCCGGTTTTCACGCGGTCGCCGAGATCGGCGGACCACCGGGCGATGTAGCCGTTGGTCCGCGCGTAGATGGGAGTGTCTTGAAAGGCGCCGAGGGAGGCCGGCAGCACGAGTTCGACGGGAGAGGTGCGGCGTTGGGCGACGGCGAGGTTGACGATGGGGCGGCCGGCGGCGCGCGCGTTGGCGTCGAGGGTCGTCTCAGCCTTCAAGCGGGGGCGAATGCCGAGAATGTAAACGGTGGCGGCCAGAAGGATCGCGACGAGCAGGGTGGAGAGGCGGGAGGGATTCATGGGCGGAGCGGGTGGAGGGAAACGACCAACGGTCAGGGCGTGGGATGGGGAGCGGCGGCCATTTCCTCGACGAGGGATTCGTCGGGACGATGGGCGGCGCGGCGGCGGAGGGTGGCGTACACGACCGGGACGAGAAAGAGGGTCGCGAGCGTGGCGACCGCGAGACCTCCGATGACGGCGCGGCCAAGTGGAGCGTTTTGTTCGCCGCCTTCGCCGAGGCCGAGCGACATCGGGAGCATGCCGATGATCATCGCGAGCGCGGTCATAAGCACGGGCCGCAGGCGGGTGCGACCGGCGGAGAGCGCGGCGGCGCGTGCGTCGAGGCCGACCTTGCGTTGGTCGTTGGCGAAGGTGACGAGCAGGATGGAGTTGGCCGTGGCCACGCCCACGCTCATGATGGCACCCATGAGGGAGGGCACGTTGAGGGTCGTCTGGCTGAGAAACAGCATCCAGATGATGCCGCACAGCGCGCCGGGCAGTGCCATGATGATGATGAACGGATCGAGCCACGATTGGAAGTTTACCACCATGAGGAGGTAAACGAGCAGGATGGCCCCGAGCACCCCGATGCCGAGGCCGAGGAACGACGAATCCATGCTTTGTACCTGGCCACGGAGGGTGATGAAGCTGCCGCGCGGCAGCTTTTTCTCGGTTTCGGCGACGAGCTTGCGGACCTGGTCGGCGACCGAGCCGAGATCGCGTCCGTCCCGGTTCGCATAAACGTCGAACACCGGCTGGATGTTGTAATGCCCGATGACGGCGGGGCTGACCGTGCGCTCGACGGAGGCGACGTTGCCGAGGATCTGGGGAACGCCGCTGCGGCCGGAGGCGCCGACGGGCGTGGTTTGCAACGCGTCAATCGAGTTAAGCTGGATCTGCGGCGTCTGGGTGGCGACGAGGTATTGCACGCCGTTTTGCGGGCTGAGCCAGAAATTGGGCGAGGCCTGGCCGGAGCCGGAAAGGGCGATGAGCAGGTTGCCGGCGACATCGCGTTGGGTGAGGCCGAGCTGCTCGGCGCGGTTGCGGTCGACGTTCACCTTGAGCGAGGGGGCATTGACAATCTGGTGAACATGCACGTCCACGGCGCCGGGAATCTTTGCGATGTTCGCGGCGAGCTCCTGGGCGAGGGCGTAGTTGGCGGCGCGGTCGCGGCCGGCGATCTGCACGTCGATGGGCGCGGGCAGGCCGAAGTTCAGGATCTGGCTGACAATGTCGGCGGGCTGGGTGAAGAACACGTAATCGGGATGTTCGTGCGCGACGCGCTCGCGGATCCGGCGGACGTAGCCGGGCGAGGAACCGTGTTTGTCGGGGTTGAGCGAAACGAGGATTTCGCCGTCGGCGGCGCCGATCGTGGCGGAGTCGGTGAACGCCAGATTCACGCCGCCGTTGGGCAGGCCGATGTTGTCGAGAATGGCGACGAGCTCACCCGCCGGAACGACTTCGCGGATGATGTTTTCCACGTTGGTGAAGACGCGTTCGGTCTCCTCGATGCGGGTGCCGGCCGGGGCGCGTATGTGCAGGCGGAACTGGCCCGCGTCGACCTCGGGAAAAAAATCGCGTCCAAGAAACGGCACGAGCAACGCGCTCAGCGCAACCAGGACCGCCATGCCAGCCGCGACGGCCTTGCGGTGGTCGAGGGCGCGTTCGAGGTCGCGGGTGTAGGCGTCGCGCAGGCGCTCGAAACGCCGGTTGAAGCGGACATGCACTCGCCAGAAAAAATCGGCGCCGTCGGGGACCCGGCCCGAGCCGTCGTCGTGGCGCACGGGCTGATCGCGCAACAGGTGGTGCACGAAGGTCGGCACCACGGTGCGCGAGAGAAAATACGAGGCCAGCATGGCGAAGATCACCGCCATCGCGAGCGGGCCGAAAAGGTATTTGGCGGTGCCTTGGAGGAGGAAGATCGGAACGAAAACGATGCAGATGCACAGGGTCGAAACGAAGGCGGGCGTGGCGATCTGCTGCGCGCCGTCGAGGATGGATAGGAGGAGTGATTTGTGCAGGCCGAGGTTGCGGTCGATATTTTCGATGGTGACGGTGGCGTCGTCCACGAGAATGCCGACCGCGAGCGAGAGTCCGCCGAGGGTCATGGCGTTGATCGTCTGGCCGCAGGCGGCGAGCACGATGATCGAGCAGAAAATCGACAGCGGGATGGAGAGCGCGACGACGAGCGTGTTGCGCCACGTGCCGAGAAACAGGAGGATCATCGCTGCGGTGAGAAAGGCCGCGAGGAGGGCTTCGTGCAGCACGCCCTGGAGGGCGGCGCGGACAAAGATTGACTGGTCGAATTGCGGGTGCAGTTCGAGTTCGGGCGGCAGCGTGCTCTGGGCGCGGGGGAGGATGGCTTTGATTCGCTCGATGACATCGAGGGTGGAGGCGCTTCCGCTTTTCAGGATGCTGACCAAGGCGCCGCGCGTGCCGTTCTGGCGGACGATGTTGGTCTGCGGTGCGAAGCCGTCGCGGACTTGGGCGACGTCGCGCACATACATGGTCGAGCCGTTGATTTCCTTGATGGGAAGGTCGCCGAGGCCGGCCACGAGGTCGGGGCTGCTGTTGAGGAGGACGTTGTATTCGCGATCGCCGATCTTGGCGGTGCCCGAGGGCAGGGTGAGGTTTTGAGCGTTGATGGCATTGCTGACATCCGAGGGCGTGAGGCCCTTGGCCTGGAGCGCGGCGTTGTCCAGATCGACCATGATCTGGCGGACCTTGCCGCCGGTGGGCAGGGGCACGGAGGCGCCTTGCACGGTGGCGAGCTGGACGCGCAGAAAATTGAGGCCGAGGTCGTAGAGGCTTTGTTCGCTCAGGGTCTTGCTGCCGAGGCCGAGCTGGAGGATGGGGACATTGGACGCGCTGAAACGGATGATCAGCGGTGGCACGGTGCCGGGAGGCATCACGCGGACGACCGTCTGGTTGATCGAGGTGACTTGGGCGACGGCGGCGTCGATGCCGGTGCCGGGTTGGAAATAGACCTTGATGACGCCGATGCCCGGCAGGGACTGAGACTCGATGTGCTCGATGTCATTGACCGTGGTGGTCATGGCGCGCTCGCTGATGGTGACGATGCGCTTCTCCATTTCGTCGGGAGTGAGGCCGTTGTAACTCCAGATGACGGACACGACCGGGATGTCGATCGGGGGGAAGATGTCCTTGGCCATGCGCTGGACGGCGAGTCCGCCGAGCAGGAAAATGAGCAGCGCCATCACGGTGAACGTGTAGGGTCGGTTGAGGGCGAGGCGGACGATCCACATGGGAGAACGGACGAGGAGGAGTGAGTGACGCTGGGCGGTTGGCAAAAAAACCGTTCGTCGCCGAAGCGACGGACGGTCTCACCTATTATGTGCCACGCTGATGATTTTCTCCAATATATCTTCGGTTGATAACCAAGACCTAATAAGTATGGATCGGCCGCATGGAGTTGCGTCACCTTCGCTATTTTGTCGCGGTTGCCGAAGAGCTGCATTTCGGCCGGGCGGCCTTGCGGCTGAAGCTGGCTCAACCGCCGTTGAGCCAGCAGGTAAAAATATTGGAGAACGAGTTGGGGGTGAAGTTATTAATGCGCAGCAGCCGAAAGGTGGCGTTGACCTCCGAGGGCGGGGTTTTTCTGGAGCATGCCCGGCAGATTCTGGCGCAGGCGCAGACGGCAAAGATGGCGATGCAGGCGGCCCGGCGGGGCGAAATCGGCCGGATCACCATTGGTTTCGTCACTTCGGCGGCTTATTCGCTTTTGCCAGCGGTCCTGCGGGAGTTTACCCGGCAAAGGCCCAAGGTGGAGGTGCGGTGCGTGGAGATGGGCGCGGAGGATCAACTCGCGGCCTTGCAAGAGCGCCAGATTCAAATCGCCATCATGAGGCTGGCTCCCGCGGTTGATCACTTGAAGGCGGAACTGCTTACGCGCGAGCCCTTCGTGCTTGCCTTGCCGACGGATCACCCCCGGGCCGGGACTCCGGCGGCAGTGTTGAGAGGCTTTGCGCAGGAGCCTTTCGTCTTATTTCCCCGTGCGCATGCTCCCGCGATCTATGATGCCATCATCGCCTCGTGCCTGAAGGCGGGCTTCAGTCCGCGCGTGACCCAGGAAGGCGCGGAGATTCATACGATTCTCGCGCTGGTAGCGGCGGGCTTGGGTGTGGCATTGGTGCCCGCATGGGTGCAGAGCCTGCACATGCCCGGGGTTGTCTATCGAGCCCTGCCGGCGGGCGAAACCGCGGAGGCCGAACTCCTGCTGGTTCGGCGGCACGATGCCGACTCGCCACTCGTGGACGCTTTCATCGAAGTGGCCAAAAAAACGGCCCGACGGGCAGGGGATTGAGCGTTTCCCCCGCGGACTCATCGCAAACGGTCTGTCGATGACGGGGTGGAGAGGGACAACCTTTTCCTTGCTAGGCGGGTTATCGCGCTCTTCGCTCACTCTCTCTGTCCCATGAAAATCCTCGTTGCCGATAAGATCTCACCCAAGGGAGTCGCCTACCTGCGCCAGCAGACGGGCTTTGAAGTAGTCGAGGCCTACGGCTCCTCTCCGGAAAAAATTCTGGAGCTCGTGAAGGATGTTCACGCGATCGCCGTGCGTTCGGAGACGAAGATCGGCCGCGCCGTCTTCGAGGCCGCCCCCCTGCTCAAAGTCGTGGGTCGCGCCGGCGTCGGCGTGGACAACGTCGATGTCGACGCCGCCACCGAGCGCGGTGTCGTCGTCATGAACACTCCCGGCGGCAACACCATCTCCACCGCCGAGCTCACGTTCACGCACATCCTCTGCGGCGCCCGTCCCATCGCCCAGGCCGCCGCCTCCATGAAGGCCGGCAACTGGGATCGCAAGACCCTCAGCGGCATCGAACTTTATAAAAAGACCATCGGCGTCGTCGGCCTTGGCCGGATCGGTGGCGAGGTCGCCAAGCGCGCTCTGGCCTTTGGCATGCGCGTGCTCGCCTACGATCCCTACCTCACGCCCGCCCGCGCTTCCGCCATGCAGGTGGAGGCCGTCACGCTCGAGCAGTTGCTCACCGGCTCGGACTACATCACCGTCCACATGCCGCTGACCGACGAGACCAACAACATGATCGACGCGGCCGCCATCGCGAAGTGCAAGAAGGGCGTCCGCCTCTTCAACTGCGCCCGCGGCGGCATCATCAACGAGGCCGCCCTCATCGCCGCGCTCAAGAGCGGTCATGTCGCCGCCGCCGGTCTCGATGTCTATGAAACCGAGCCCCTCGCGAAGGACAGCGAGCTTCGCAACCTGCCCAACGTCGTCCTGACCCCGCACATCGCCGCCTCGACCGCGGAAGCTCAGGAATCCGTCGGCATCGAGATCGCCGAGCAGATCGCCGACGTTCTCCTCCACGGCGCCGTGCGCAACGCCGTCAACCTGCCCTCGATGGACGCCGCCGCCGCCCAGGCGATCGCGCCCTACCTCGACCTCGCTTCCAAGCTCGGCACGCTCGTGCAGCAGATCTCGCCCAAACAGGTCGCCAAGCTGCGCGTCACCTTCCAGGGCAAGGTCGCCGAACTCGACGTCAACGCCATCACCCGCGCCCTCCAGTGCGGCTACCTCCGCCGCATCAGCGGCGACGGTGTCAACGCCGTCAACGCCCCCAGCCAGATCCAGCGCCTCGGCCTCGCCTTCGAGGTCGTCAAGTCGTCCGACGCCGTTGAATACACCGACCTCATCGAGGTCGAGGCCACCGGCGGCGACGGTTCCGTGCACAGCGCGCGCGGCACCCTCGTCGGCAAGGCCAACCTGCCCCGCATCGTCGGCATCAACGGCCGCGAGGTCGAAGTCGCCGCCGAGGGCAAGCTCCTCGTCCTCGAGAACCTCGACCAGCCCGGCATGGTCGGCATGGTCGGCACGCTCCTCGGCAAGGACAAGGTCAACATCGCCGACATGTCCCTCTCGCGCCTCACGCCCGGCGGCACCGCCTACATGGTCGTGCGCGTCGACACCGAGCCTAGCGAGGCCGCCCGCACCGAGATCAAGAACAACCCCGCCATCAAGCAGGCGAAGTTCGTGCAGCTCTGACCCTCGGCCTTCGCGACGCCGGCCCTTGTGCGGCCGGCGTCGGAAGGCGGACGCTCCTGACGTTTCATGTTGATCCCTCTCCTTATCGCCGCGCTTGCCGGCTATCTTCTCGGCGCGACCCCCTTCGGCTACCTCGTGGCCCGCGCCTATGGGATCAACATCTTCGAACACGGCAGCAAGAGCCCCGGCGCGACCAACGTTAAGCGTGTCCTCGGCAAGAAGGCGGGCAACACCGTCTTCGCGCTCGATGCGGTGAAGGGCGCGCTCGCGGCCGGCTGGCCTCTGGCGGCGGCAAAACTGGGTCTCTGGGCATTGTCCGCCGACCTCTGCCTCTCGGTTTCCGTCCTCGGCCTCCTCTGCGCCGTCCTTGGCCACAGCTTCTCCTGCTTCACCCGTTTCAAGGGCGGCAAAGGCGTGGCCACCTCCGCCGGCGGTTTTGTGGTGCTGATGCCGGTTGTGACCCTCGTCGCCCTCGCGGTGTGGCTCGGCACGTTCTACGCCTCGCGTTATGTTTCGCTCGCCTCGATCCTCGCGGCGGTGGCGATTCCCGTCGCGGCCTTTTTTCTTCACGAACCCGCGCTCATCATCGGCCTGGGCGCGCTCATCGGTGGCTTCGTGATTTTTCTCCACCGCGCCAACATCAAGCGTCTCCTCAACGGCACGGAGAACCGCTTCGTCAAAAAGCCCGCTGAAACGACGCCCTCTTCGCAATCATGAGCAATCTTTCGACGATCAACATCGGCATCTGCGGACTCGGCACCGTCGGTCAGGGCGTATGGAAACATCTCGAACGCTCCCGCGCCGATCTGGAGTCGCGCCTCGGCGTCACGCTCAACCTCGCCCGCGCCTCCGTCCGCGATCCCAAGAAAAAGCGCGCCGTCCGCATCCCCGCCGCCAAGTTGACGACCGATCCGCTCGTCATCGCCACCGATCCTTCGATCCACATCGTGTGCGAGCTCATCGGCGGCACCACGCTCGCCCGCGAGGTCACGCTCGCCGCGCTCAAGCTCGGCAAGACCGTCGTCTCGGCCAACAAGGCGCTCCTCTGCAAACACGGCCCCGAGCTTTTCGCCGCGGCCCGCAAGCATGGCGGCCATTTCTTTTTCGAGGCGTCCGTCGCCGGCGGCATCCCCATCATCAAGTCGCTGCGCGAGGGCCTCGTGGCGAACCGCTTCAAGCTCATCTACGGCATCCTCAACGGCACGTGCAATTACATCCTCACGCGCATGGATCGCGAGGGCCTGAGCTACCCGGCCATCCTCGCCGAGGCCAAGGCCCTCGGTTATGCCGAGGCCGACGAGTCGCTCGACGTCGAAGGCTGGGACACCGCCCACAAGGCCTCGATCCTTGCTTATCTCGCGCACGGCACCTGGGTGCCGGTTGAGAAAATGCTGGTCGAAGGTATCACCCAACTCACTCAGGCCGATCTCCAGTTCGCCCGCGACAACGGCTACGCGGTCAAGCTCCTCGCCGTGATCACGCGCGATTTCGACACCGGCGAGGTTTTCGTGCGCGTGCATCCCACGCTGGTCCCGCTCACCAAGGTGCTGGCCAATGTGAACGAGGTGTACAACGGCATCTCCGTCACCGGCGACGTCGTGGGCGAGACGGTCTACATCGGCCGCGGCGCCGGCCAGGATCCGACTGCCAGCGCGGTGATCAGCGATATCGTCGATGCGATCATTCTCCTCAACCGCGGCAATACTCCGCTGCCCGAGCCGGTTGAAACGCGCGCGCCGCTCACGCCTCTCGAAAAGATCCACGGCAGCTATTACCTCCGCATGGACGTGAAGGACGAACCCGGCGTCCTGGCGAAAATCGCCAGCGCCTTGGCCAGCCATGGCGTGAGCATCGCGAGCGTTCTCCAGCGCCCCAGCGACCGCCCTGCCGCCGCCACACTCATCCTCACCACCCACAGCAGCCACGAGAAGGCCATCCGGGCCACCCTCGCGCACCTGCGGAAACTCTCCAGCGTCCTCGGGGATCCGCTGCTCCTGCGCATCGCCGATTTCGCGGGCTGACCGCCTGATCGCTCCGTCTTCTTTCTTTCGCCCAACTTTTCCAATCATGGCCAGAATCGTTCAAAAATACGGCGGCACCTCGGTCGGTGACGTCGAACGCATCCGCAAGGTCGCCGAGCGCATCAAGTCGATCCGCGACGAGGGCAACGAACTCGTCATCGTCGTTTCCGCCCGCGCCGGCGTCACCAACGAGCTTATCGCCCGCGCCAAGGCGCTGTGCGCCCAGCCCAGCGAACGCGAGCTCGACCAGCTCCTCGCCGTTGGCGAGCAGGAGACCATCGCCCTCACCGCCATGGCGCTGCATGGCGTGGGTGTCGACGCCGTCTCCTACACCGGCGCGCAGGCCGGCATCTTCACCGACAAGGTGCACACCAAGGCCAAGATCAAGACGATCAACGCCAAGCCCATTGAGAAGGACCTCAACGCCGGCAAGGTCGTGATCGTCGCCGGCTTTCAAGGCATCAACGAGGAAGGCCAGATCACCACGCTCGGTCGCGGCGGCTCGGACCTCACCGCCATCGCGCTCGCCGCCGCCCTCAAGGCCGACAAATGCGAGATCTACACCGACGTCGACGGCGTTTACACCGCCGATCCCCGCGTGGTGAAGGACGCCCGCAAGCTCCAGGAAATTTCCTACGACGAAATGCTCGAGCTCGCCTCCTCCGGCTCGAAGGTCATGCAGTCCCGCTCCGTCGAGTTCGCCGCCAAGTACGGCGTCGTTTTCGAAGTCCGCTCCTCCTTTAACTACAATCCAGGAACCATCGTGAAACAAGAAATCGCCTACATGGAAAAGGTCGTCGTACGCGGCGTCGCCGTGGACAAGGACCAGGCCAAGGTCATCGTCTCCAACATCCTCGACAAGCCCGGCTCGGCCGCGAAGGTCTTCCGCGCCCTCGCCAACGCGAACATCGTGGTGGACATGATCGTGCAGAACGTGGGCCGCAACGGCATCGCCAACCTCACGTTCACCGTGCCGCTCACCGAAAGCGTGAAGGCGCAAAAAACCCTCGAGCCCGTCCTCGACGAGATCGGCGGCGGCCAGGTCGCCATCCACGAGCATATTGCCAAGCTCTCCGTCGTCGGCGTCGGCATGAAGACCCACTCCGGCGTGGCCGCGACGCTCTTCCAGGCGCTGGCCGACGCGGGTGTGAACATCGAGCTCATCACCACCTCGGAAATCAAAATCTCCGTCGTGATCGACAAGGACAAGGTCGACGAGGCCGCCCGCGTCGCCCACAGCGCCTTCGAACTGGACAAGCTCTGAGTTATTGGGCGTCAAAAGACGCAAATATTGAAACCCCTCAGATCCGGTTCGATTTTTTGCGTCGTCTGCGCTTTTTTGCGGCTAAATCCCATCGATGAAATTCGTCTCCACCCGCGGACAGACTCCCGCCCTCGGTTTTTCCGATGCGGTCGCCACCGGTCTGGCGCCGGATGGCGGGCTTTATCTGCCGGAGACGCTACCGCAATTCACCGCCGCCGATCTCACGCGTTTTGCCAAGCTCGGCTACGCGGACCTGTGCTTTGAGTTCCTGCGGCACTTCGCGACGGACATCGCGCCGGAGACGTTACGGGCCCTCGTGAATCGCAGCTACACGCAGTTCGCCCATCCCGAAATCGCCCCGATCAAGCGGCTGGACGAAAACCTTTTTGTCCTCGAGCTCTTCCACGGCCCCACGCTGGCCTTCAAGGATTTCGCCCTTCAGCTCCTCGGCAACCTTTACGAGCACCAGTGCGCCACGCGCGGGCAGACGATCAACGTCCTCGGTGCCACCTCCGGCGATACCGGATCGGCCGCCATCCACGGGCTGCTCGGCAAACCCGGCACTGCGATTTTCATCCTTTATCCCGACGGGCGCACCTCGCCGCTGCAGGAGCGCCAGATGGCCTGCACCGGCGCGGACAACGTGTACGCCATCGCGATCGACGGTTCGTTCGACGACGCGCAGGCCGCGTTGAAGGACATTTTTGCCGACCAGGCCTTCCGCACGCAGCACCGCCTGTCCGCTGTCAACTCGATCAATCTCGCCCGCGTCCTCGCCCAGTGCGTGTACTACCTGCACGCCTGGCTGCACCTGCCGGCGGACAAGCGCAACGAGACCGAGTTTGTCGTGCCCACGGGCAATTTCGGAAACGTGCTCGCCGGCTGGATGCTTCAGAAAATGGGCGTGCCGATCCACGGGTTCAAGGTCGCCACCAACCAGAACGACATCCTTTACCGGCTGTTCACGACGGGGGATTACCGGGTTTCATCCGTCGCTCCCAGCCTGGCGCCTTCGATGGACATTCAGGTTTCGAGTAACTTCGAACGCTTCCTTTATCTCAATGTCGGCCGCGATTCGGCAAAGGTCCGCGAGGTCATGGAAACCTTCAAAAAGACCGGCGGCTACAAATTCGAAAACTTCAATCGCGACACCTTCAGCGCTTCGCGCTGCACGGACACGGAGATCCCCGGCATCATCAAATCGGTGTACGACCGTTATGGTTACATCGTCGATCCGCACACCGCGTGCGGTTTTGCCGACCTGAGCAAGGACCGCCCGAGCATCGTGCTCGCAACGGCCAGCCCGGCGAAATTTCCCGAGACGATCCGGGCCGCCATCGGCATCGAGCCGATCGATCCAAGCTTGGAACGGCTGAAGGCCCTTCCGCTAAAAAAGCACCTGCTCAAGGCCGAGCCCGCCGCGATCCGCGCGTTCATCGACCAGCACGCGGTGTGAGCGTCACCGCGGCCCGGAGGGCCAGTCTTCCGGCGTGTTGCAGTTGGCGAGCAAGGGAGCGTCGGCGGGCGTCAGCTCCCATCGCGTGATCAAGCCAAGGGTTTCGGCGCGCTCCACGAGGGTGTGCAAGGCGAAGGCTTTCTGCGCGAGCGCCGCTTCCGCCTCGGCCAGCAGGGCGCGGGGATAGAGGGCGGCCAATGGTTCGTGGCCGCGGGGGCCGTGTGGCACCACGCCGGCGCGACCACCGCCGACCGCGAGCAGGCGGTACAGGAAATCGAGATTCAGGCGCGGCAAATCCACCGCGAGGACGAGCACCCAAGGATGGTTCGCCGCGGCGAGAGCGGCCGCGAGTCCGGCCATGGGGCCGGCTCCGGTTATGGTATCTTGCACCTTGCGGGCGTCGGGCACGCCGTAATCGATCTCCGGCCGTCCGGAGAGGATCAGTTCGGCGCAGCCCGCCTCGCGCAACAAGGAGGCCTGACGGGCGACCAGCGTCTGGCCGTCGACCGTGAGAAATGCTTTGTCACGGCCCATTCGCGAGGACTGGCCGCCGGCGATGATCGCTCCACTGAAGGGAAAATCAGACATGGTCGGCGACTTCCTTTCGTGTCGTGTGCAGCCAGCCGTCGGTGAGGATGCGGGCGCGCAGCCCTCCGCGATTTTTCAGCGCCTCCAGGGCTCCGGGATGAAAGGCCTGATCCATCCAATAGCAGGCGGTGCACTCGCACACGCCCTCGAACTGCACGCCCTGCACCTCGAATTTTTGGCCGATGAGGGTGTTTAAATCCACGCCGCGGGTGAGCGCGTTTCGCCGGAAAACCGCCGGCGAGACACCGCTCACCTGAAAGCGGGCGCACAGGTCGTTGTAGACTTCCGAGGCGAAGAACGAGATCTGGCCCTTGTAGTCTTCCTTGTAATCGAAGAAACGGTCGCCGCGCAGGCCGCGGCCGGCGACGCATTCAATGGCGTCGACCTCGACGGTGGCGTGCTCGCCGGGGGCGCGGCCGTGGTGGCCGAAGAAATTGTGGCCGGGGGAAACGAAGAGCCTGAGGATCTCCAATTGCATCCGTTCGCAGGATGACAGATCAGGCGCCTGTGTCGACTGTCACGGCGCAGGCTTTGTAACTGGGCTGGCGCGAGTGCGGATCGAAGGAGGGGAAGGTAAGCCGGTTCACCGCGTCGAAATGCATCGGCATGAACAACTGGCCGGGCTGAACGGTGGCGGTGACCACCGCAAAGGCATCGGCCGCGCCACGTCGTGAGCGCACCACGACCGGCGCATTGTTGGCGATGCCGAGGCGGTCCGCGTCCGCAGGGTGGATTTCGACGTAGAGTGCGGTGGGCGCGAGCTTGCGCAGGACGTCGCTCTTGTTGGTGCGCGAGCCGGTGTGCCACTGGGCGGAGGAGCCGCGCCCGGTGTTGAGCAGGAAGGGATAGCTTGCATCCGTCGGCTCGGGCATGGGGCGGGGCGCGTCGAAAAGAAGACGGGCGCGTCCGTCGGGCGTGAAAAATTTACCGTCAGCGAAAAGGCGGCGCTGGTTGTCGGGCGAGGGCGTCGGGCCCCTCGTCTCGGCGGCGGCGCCCCGGCTGGCTTCGTCGGCTTCCGTCCAGGGCCACTGGATGCCACCACGTTTTTCAACGTGATCGTGATCGCGGATGCCGCTGATGTCGCAGGGCTGGCCCTTGGACAGATCCTTGAGGATTTGGAAAGCGGCGGCGGGGGTGCTCCAGCGGCGGAAGAGATCGCCGCAGCCCCAGGCTTCGGCGATCAATTTGAAGATGGCGAAATCGCTCAACGCCTGGCCGGGGGCGGCGGAGACTTTGCGGGTGAGGCCCACGCGGCGCTCGCTGTTGATGAACACGCCATCCTTCTCGCCCCAGCCGGCGGCGGGGAGCACGAGATCGGCCATTTGGGCGGTCTCGGTCGTCGCATACATGTCCTGCACGACGAGGAAATCGAGTTTCTCGCGGAGCTGGGCGAAACGTCCTTGGTTGATCCAGGAATGGGCGGGGTTGGTGGCGATGACCCAGAGTCCCTTGATCTCCCCCGTCTCGATGGCGTCGATGATCTGGTCGTAGGCCTTGGACGGCTGGGAAGGGATGTGCGCTTCGGGGATGTCGAGGATTCGGGCCACCTCCGCGCGGTGGGCGGGCTTGGCGAAGTCGCGTCCGCCGAGCAACGAGGTGGCGTTGGCGTAGAGGCGCGAACCCATGGCGTTGCACTGGCCGGTGATGGAGTTGGCTCCGGTGCCGGGGCGGCCGATGTTACCGGTCATCAACGCGAGATTGATGATGGCCTGCGCGGTGCGGGTGGATTCGTGGCCTTGATTGACGCCCATGGTCCACCAAAAGGAAACGGCGCGGCCGCGGGCGATGATGCGGGCGAGCTGGCGGATATCGTCGGCAGCGATGCCGGTTTCCGCGGCGACACGGTCGGGCGGATAATCCGCAAGGAACGTCGCGAACTCGGCGAAGCCGGTGGTGTGCGCGTCGAGGTAGTCGCGGCGGATGCGGTTTTCCTCCACGAGCACGTGGGCGATTCCGTAGAGCAGGAAGAGGTCGCTCTTGGGACGCAGCGCGACGTGCCGGGTGGCGGCCATGGCGGTCTCGGTGCGGCGCGGATCGAGCACGATGATCTGCGGCGAATTTTTGTTCATCATCACCCGCTGCCACATGATGGGGTGGGCGATGGCCGGGTTGGAGCCGACGAAGACGAGCACGTCGCTCTCCTCGAAATCCTGATAGGTGTAGGGCGGGGCGTCGAAGCCGAAGGCCTGCTTGTAGGCGACATGCGCGGTGGCCATGCACTGCCGTGTGTTGCTGTCGCAGTGGAGACCGCCCATGCCGAATTTGAAAAGCGCGCCGAGCAGGGCCATCTCCTCGACCGGAACCTGGCCGGTGGAGAGATAGGCGATGCTGTGAGGGCCGTGCTTTTGCTGGACGTCCTTCAAGCGGTCGGTGAACACGCGCAAGGCGGTGGACCAGCCGACGGGCTCGAGCTTGCCCGTCTGCGGATTGCGCAGGAGCGGCGTGGTGACGCGGTCGGAGGCGGCGAGCGGCGTGAGCGCCTCCCAGCCTTTCGGGCAGGCCATGCCGAGATTCACGGGGTAGGCGCCATCGGCGGAGAGATTGATCGCCTGGCCGTTCGCATCGAGATGGATGTGCAGCGAACAGCCGGTGGCGCAAAAACCGCAGACCGACCGGGTGGTGGAGACGGGCTTCAGGCGCGTGGGAACCTGCCCGAGTCCGAAGTCGGCGGGATGACGCACGAGCTCCGTCGTCATGGGACCGGTGCGGGCGTGAAGGACGTTTTCGACGAAGGTTTTCATGCGGCGGAGCGAAGGTGGTCAGACGGCGGGCACGCCGGGC
Organism: Verrucomicrobiota bacterium; assembly: GCA_019510185.1. Classification (GTDB taxonomy): domain Bacteria; phylum Verrucomicrobiota; class Verrucomicrobiia; order Opitutales; family Opitutaceae; genus Rariglobus. Next base: position 47,923 of record JAEKKV010000019.1, read on the forward strand.
ATCTTGGGCGAATCGACGGCGCGGAAAAAGAGCGTGCGCTCGGCGAGTTCGCCGAGGACGAGCCAGACGAAGGCGAGGACCGGCTCGTGCATGATAAGGAAGGCGAGGGCGAAGCCGCCGGCGAGGAGACGTCCGCTGAGCAGCATGAGCAGCGGACCGCGCTGGAGCCGCGCCGGATGCGAGGAGCCGCGGAGGGTGACAAGCTCAAGGGCGAGCTTGGCTGCGAGAACGGCGGCCGCCAGCACGGGGGCAGTGAACGTCAACGCCGCGACGAGCACGGTCCCCAGCATGCGTCCGAGGCTCTGCGCAGGCCGCCAAAAGACGCGGCGGGTGTCGGCGTAGATCATGCCGGAGCAGAACACGCCGAGCAGACCGAAGACGGCGCCAGCCCAACCGGTAAGCTGGACGATTTCCGGCAGATGGGCCCGCACCAGGGAGGGTGGCGGGGGCAGATGATCGAGGAGGCCGAACCGGACGGCGACGTAGAGGCTGAGCGGCGCGAAGGCGTGGCCGAGCACGATCGCTTCGCGACTGAGCCACGATTTGCGCAGGTTTAGGAAAACACGCCAGGCGCGGAAAGGCTGGCCGAGGTGGGCGATGCTGGCGACAAGACCGGCGAAGAAGAACGCCCAGCCCAAGCCGGCGATCCACGCGGGGACGCCCGGCAGCAAGGCGGCAATCATCAGACCGAGGCCAAGCTGGGTGCCGGTCAGAAGGAAGATCAACGCAAGATGGGCGTGCTGCGGACGCAGGGTGTCGGCGTCGGCCGGGCGGAGACGGGCGGGAAGCTCACGCTTGGAAACGTAGCGGGTGGTCGGCCGGGTGTAGGACGAGTCGGTTGAGCTGAGCGCGGCGAGCTGCGGGTTGGGCGCCGTGGTTTCGGAGGAGAACGTGGCGACCTTGACGATGGCGATGGCCTGGGTGGGGCAGGCCTGGACGCAGGCGGGAGCCTCACCCTCGGCGAGACGGCCGTGGCACATGTCGCATTTGCGGACGATGCCGAGGCGCTCGTTGTATTTGGGAACGTCGTACGGGCACTTGAGCACGCAATAGCTGCAGCCGATGCACTGGTCATCGAGGTGGCGGACGATGCCGGTGACCGGATCCTTCTCATAGGCGAGGACGGGGCAGCCGTTGAGGCAGGCGGGATCGGCGCAGTGGTGGCAGGCGGTGGTGACGGTCTGCTGAAACGGATGGTCGGGGGCGCCGCCGAGGACGAGGCCGACGTCGCGCCAGGTTTCGTTTTCGTCGAGTCCGTTGAGCGAATGGCAGCCGGCGACGCAGGCCTTGCAACCGGAACAGGCGTCGAGATCGACCTCGAAGGCGTATTGCTCGCCGGGGCCGGGGGCGGTGAGCGGGATCAGGTCACGAAAACGTTCGCCGCGAAAGGCGGCGGGTTGCACCTCGTGGATGGCGGCGGCGCGGGCGGCGGGCGTCTGCAACCGCTGCTGGTCGGCGAGGAGTTCGGCAAGAAAGGTCTGAAGGGATTCGGGCTGGGTGAACGAGGGCGCAAACGGGGCGCGGGGCTCGCCGTTGACGGGAAAGGGCGTGATGTCGGGAACGCCGCGTCCATCCGAGGAGCCGACGGGAGACTCAGTAGACATCGCGCTGGTAACGTTTGGCGGCTTTCAAGGCCTGGACGTAGGCGGCGGCTTCCTCGGCGGATTTGCCGCCGGCGGTCTGAATCACGGTGTGCAAGGCGGCGTCCACGTCCTTGGCCATGCGGCTGGCGTCACCGCAGACGTAGAAGCAGGCGCCGGCCTCGAGCCAGGCGTAGAGCTCGGCGGCGGCCTCGAGCATGCGGTTCTGGACGTAGATTTTTTCCTTTTGATCGCGGGAGAAGGCGAGGTCGAGGCGGGTGAGCAGGCCGGATTGCTGCATCGCGGCGAGTTCTTCGCGGTAAAGGAAATCGGTCTCGGCACGTTGGTCGCCGAAGAAGAGCCAGTTCTTTCCCTTGGCGCCGGAGGCGGCGCGTTCTTCAAGAAACGCACGGAAAGGGGCGATGCCGGTGCCGGGGCCGACCATGATCATGGGCGTGTCGCCTTGCGCAGGCGGACGGAAAGCTTTGTTGCTGTGAACGAACACGCCGGCGGTGCCGTGGGCGAGGGCGCGTTCGGCGAGGTAGGTCGAGCACACGCCTTTGCGCGCGCGGCCGTGCACGTCGTAACGGACCGCGCCGACGGTGAGGTGCACCTGGCCGGGATGAGCTTTGGGCGAGGAGGAGATGGAGTAGAGCCGCGGCTGGAGTTTTTTGAGGGCGGCGACGAAGGCGGCGGGCGCGGGGCGTTTGTCCGGGTGGGCCAGCAGAACGTCGATGACGTGGTGCAGTTCGGGCCGGGCGGTTGCGCCGAGGAGGGCGAGGAGTTCGGCGGAGGGTTTGCCGAGATCGAATTGTGCGGTGAGCGCGGTGCGCAGCGAGAGTTCGCCGGCGGCCGTCGGCACGGCTTCCTCGCCGTCGCAGCCGAGGGCGGCGAGGATGTGCGAAACGTGCTCGGGGCAGTTGTGCGGGAGGACGCCGAGGGCGTCGCCGGCTTCATACACGAGTCCGGAACCTTCGAGGGAAAACTCGACGTGGTTGACCTCCTTGGCGGAGCCGGTGCCGTTGAGATTGCGCACAGTGAGGACAGGCGCGGAGAAGGGATTTTTCTTGGAGTATTCGACGGGCGCGCCGGTGGCGGGAGTTGATTCCGCGGCGGGGGCCGCGGTGGCGCTGCCGAGGGCGGAGAGACTGGCGTCGAGCCAGGTGGTGAAACTGGTCTCGTAATCGAGATCGCAGTCGGTGCGGGGCGCGATGCGCTGACCGCCGAGTTTTTCCAGGCGGGTGTCGAAATCTTTTCCGCATTGGCAGAACGCGGTGTAGTTCGTGTCGCCGAGGGAGCACACGCTGAAGCGGAGGCTGGAGAGCGCGGGAGCATCGGCGGCGGCGAGGGCGGCATGGAGCGTCTTGGCGTTGTCGGGCGGTTCGCCGTCGCCGTAGGTGCTGGTGATGACAAGGACGTTTTTCTCCTGCGAAAGCTGGGCGGCGGTGGTCGCGGCCATGTCGAGCACGGTGGCGGCGAAGCCGCGTTTTCCGGCTTCCTTGGCGGCCTGCTTGGCGAGCGTCTCGGCGGTACCGGTCTGCGTGCCGAAGAGAATGGTCAGCGGCGTGAGCGCGGCGGCGGGGGCGCCGGCGGACTGGGGGGCGGCGCTGCGGGAGAAGATGCCGGCGAGAAAGCCGTTGAGCCAGGCGCGTTGTTCCGGGGAAAAGGGCGCGTTGTCGGGAATGAGCGGGACGATGGCGGTCATGCGGAAAGGGATTCTTGCAGTTCTTTGACGGACTGGCGGCGGGTCCACTGGACGAAGGTCTCGCCGCGGGCGCGGCGGGTGTCGTAGGTGCGCAGGATTTTTTCGACGAGGGCGGGGATGTCGACGGCGCCGACGCCGCGGAAGATTTCGCGGGCGATGCCTTGCTCGTTGTCCATGCCGCCACCGAGAACGATGTGGAAACCCTCGGTGCCGTCGGGGAGCTTGGCGCCGACGAAACCGATGTCGCCGCAGTAGTGCTGGGCGCAGCTGTTGGGGCAGCCGGTGAAGTGAAGATTGACGGGCTGCTCCAGATTCAGACCGCAGCTGGCGAGGTGTTTCGTGAGCACGAGGGCGTGGCCCTTGGTGTCGGCGGCGGCGTATTTGCAGCCGCGGTTGCCGGTGCAGGCGATGATGCCGCCGGTGGTGCTGGCGGCTTCGGTGTAGAACCCGATGCGCTGGACTTGGCGGGTGACGGTGGAGACGAACGAATCCGTCACGTGCGGGATGATGAGGCTTTGCCAGACGGTGAGGCGGATCTCGCCCTTGCCGTAGTGTTCGGCGAGTTCGGCGATCTGGTGCATTTGCTTCGCCTTCATGCGGCCGACCGGAACGCCGATGCCGATGGAATTGAGTCCGCGCTGGGACTGACGGGCGGCGCCGAGCCAGCCGTGCTTGATCACGGGGCGGCGCGGTTCGCAGGCCGCGAGCGGCAGGCGGCCGAGGGGGAAGGCGAGTTTCTTCTGCGTCTCGGCGATGAATTTGTCGAAGCCCCACTTTTCCAGGAGGTATTTGAGGCGGGATTTTTTGCGGTTGGTGCGGTCGCCGTTTTCGGCGAAGACGCGCAGCATCGCGGCGGAGACGGCGACGGCCTCGGCGGGCTTGATGAGCAGGCCGGTGTCGCGGGCGAAGTCGCCGTGGCCGCTGATGCCGCCGAGGTGCACGCGGAAATAGATTCCCGGTTCGCAGGCGGGCAGGCCGGGGCCGCCTTGGGCGAGGGATTTTTCGGTGACGCGAACGGCGAAGAAGCCGATGTCGTTGGTATCGACGGCGGCGCTCAGGCTGCCGCCATTGTCGAAGGCGATGTTGAACTTGCGCGGCAGGCCGTAGAGATCGCGCTGGTTGAGAATGTAATGATGGATGCCTTTGGCAAAGGGGCGCACATCGATGAGCTCGTCGGGATCGAAGCCGCTGTTGGGCGAGGCGGTGACGTTGCGAACGTTGTCGGCGCCGGAGCCGCGGGAGGTGAGACCGAGGTCCTGCACGCGGGTGAGGACTTTGATGAGATCGCGGGGCTTGAGTTCGCGGAGCTGGAAATTGCCGCGCGTGGTGATGTCGGCGAAACCGTTGCCGAGATCGGAGGCCAGATCGGCGAGGCCGTGGAGCTGATGGGCGGTGAGCTCGCAGGCGGGAATGCGCAGGCGGATCATGAAGCTGTCCTGCGCCGGGGCGACGTAGAACAGACCGTGGGTTTTAAAACGATAGGTGTTTTCCGCGTCGGGAAACTTGTCCGCGTCGGCATGGGCGATGAGGCGCTCCCAAGCGTCGAGAGGATCCTCGTCGTGTTTCCAGCGCTCTTCCTTGCAGAGGTCGGCGAGGGGCGTTCCGAAAACGGTGTCCTCGGCGGGCGGAGCCGCCAGATTGCCCGTGGCGGCGCCGGCGGAATTCGCGGTGATCTGGCCGGCCGCAGTGTGGCCGGTGAACGGAAATTGTCCGGATGCGGCGACGCCGGCCATGAAGCCCTGAAGGTATTCCTTTTGGGCAGGCGAGAAGGGCTGGGTGGTGGTCGAAATATCGGTCATGGACGGCAGGAATCATTTAGCAGTCTTGATGCCGTGAAATCTTTTTGATCAATTAATGATCTGAATACTTTTAAGCATTTTGATTAAACTTGGTCATCATTGACGGTGCCTTAGGATATAGAGGAGAAAGGCCAAGTTGCTTATTAAGAGAATAACGCAAAGTGACTTGTACAATAGCACCGGATTGCGTTCGAGGAGCGGGGCGTCTTGCCGGTGGTAGGCTCTTACGTTCTCGGGATGGTCAAAGTCGTAGGCGATTTCGGAGAAGTTTTGGTACCGGTGTTCGATGGTGGGAGCCAGCGAGTGCAGGAGGATGGATTCGAGCCAGGGCGGGATGGCGGGATTCAGGCGGGTGGGGCGTTTCGGAGCTGTTTCAAACCGTGGAGTTTGGAAGCGTTCGATTTCGCCATACGGGTACGTTTGGGTGAGGGCTTCGTACAGGGTGACGCCAATGGCGAAAATTTCGGAGCGTTCGGAGAGGGCGGCGCCATGAAAGCGCTCCGGTGCGAGGTAACTGGGCGTACCTGCCCGCGACGTGACGGAAAACACCTCGGCCGCGCTGCCCAGGTCGATCAATTGGTACTTGGGGCGAAATTCGTTGCCGAGTACAAGGATGTTGTCGGGCTTGAGATCGCCATGGGCGAGATCCCGCGTGAGTAAAAACTGGCCCGCCCGCAGCAGAAAGCGCCCGAGTTCGACCGCGTCCTCGACCCGGATGGGACCTTTTTGGAGCACTTCCCGCAAGGTGGGCGCCTCGACAAAATCCATCGCATAATAACGCAGGCTGCCCTCGGCGGGGGTGAAAGCGCGGACAAAATCCGGCGAATCAATCCGGGTCGCCTGCCAGAGTTCGCGGATGAAAGCGTCGCGGCGGATCTCGTCGTCGCGTGCCTCAAGCGAAGGAAACTTAAGCACATGGCGGATGCCGTCCGCTTTTTCCGCGAGCCAGACGCGATCGCCTTCCTGCAAGGGACGCACGAGGCGATAGTCGTCCACCAAATCGCCGGCATGGAGAGCGGAGAGCACTTCGAGTGGCCGATGCTGGCTTTCGCCCGTCCAGCCGCGGTGAACAATATCGAGCACGATGGCGCTGGCATCGTCGCGCAGTTCGGGGTGTTCCTCGGTGGCTTCGTGGGCCGCGGTCACGAGGGAGCGCGCCGTCGCGCGACGGGCAAGCAAGGCGGCGAGTTTTTCGTCGGAAAGCACGGTGCTGACGCCGTCGGAGCAGAGCAGCACAAGATCGCCGTCTTCGATGTCGGTTTCAAACGCAGCGGGCTCGACGCCGGCCTCAAGGCCGACGGCGCGGGTGAGCACATGCTGAAAGCCGGCCTGGGCCATCGCATGATTTTGTGAAAGCAGTGTCAGCGTGCCTTGCCGCCAGAGGTAAACGGGGGAGTCGCCGACATTGATCCCGTAGAGCCGGCCGTTTTCGATCACCACGACGCTCAGGGTGCAGAGCAGCTCCGGGGTTTCATGGCGGAGCAGCGATTCCTGATGGAAGACGCGGTTGATCTGGGTGACGAATTCGGTGAGCGCGCGCCGGGGGCTCCAAGCCTGGGGCCGGGCCAGGTAATAATCGCCCATCATGTCCACGGCCCGGCGGGCGGCGGTGCCGCCTTCCTTACTCGAGCCGAGGCCATCGGCGAGTACGGCGATAACGCGTCCGTCGCGCTGTTGCACGCGGAACGCGTCTTCGGACTCGCCGCCGGCCTTGCTCGGCAGACCGTGGGTGGTGCTGGAAAGCTTCATGTGACGTCCATGACCGGATCGCGATTCTTTCGCAATCCGGCGTCAGGGAAGCGGTCAGATTTTCGCGGCCGCCGTGGCGCCCCACGTGGTGCGCCAGCGGGTTTTTACGAGACTCAACCCAATCAGGGCGACAAGGCAGAGGCCGGCGAAGAGAACAATGCCGGTAACATAGCTGCCGGTGTGTTCCTTGGAGATGCCGAAGAGCATGCCGAGCAGGAAACCGCCCAGGCCGCCGCCGCAGCCGACCAAGCCGGTCATGACACTGATGTCCTTGGCGAAACGTTGGGGAAGGAGTTGGAAAACGGAACCGTTGCACATGCCGAAGGCGCCCGAGGCGACGAAGAAGGAGGCGCCGCAAATCCAGAGGTTTTCCGTGAGGGCCGCGCAGATCATGGCGACGGCGGCCACGGAGTAGAAGATGCTCAACGAGCGGATGCCGCCGAGTTTGTCGGCGAAGGCGCCGCCCATGGGACGACCGAGCGCGCCGACGAGGGTGCAGAACGCAGCCATTTCGCCCGCGTGGACGGGCGTGAGATGAAACTGATCCTTGAAATAAATGGCGAAGGCGGTGGCGAGGCCGACGAAGCCGCCGAAGCTGATGGTGTAGAAGAAGCAGAACCAGTGGGCGTCGCGCTCGGCGAGGAGCTTGGCGTAGTCGGAGAGCTTTTTCTTTTTGAACTCACCGGGAGGCTCTTTCGAGAATATCACGTAGAGGACGAAGGCGAGGATGAGCGGAATGAGCGCGGCGCCGAAAACCGCTTTCCATCCCCAGATCGCGGCGATGCGCGGGGCGAGCAGGTGATCGATCACCACGCCGACATTGCCCGCGCCGGCGAGGCCGAGGACAACGCCCTGCATGTGCGGCGGATACCAGCGGCCGGATTGGGGCAGGGCCACCGCAAAACTCGCGCCGGCGACGCCGAGCACGATGCCGAGCAGCAGCGCTTGGTTAAGCGAGGCCAGTCCGGCCTGCCACGCCACGACCAATCCGGTGATGACGATGAGCTGGGCGATGATGCCGGTCGTCTTGGTGCCGATTCGGTCCACGAGCATGCTGAGGACGATGCGGAGGACGGCTCCGGCGAGAATGGGAGTCGAGACCATCAGGAACTTCTGCTGGGCGTTGAGCCCGAGCGAAGGGGCGATCAGGGCACCGAGCGCGCCGAGAATCGTCCATACCATGAAGCTCACGTCGAAATAGAGAAACGACGTGGCCAAGGTCGGCCAGTGTCCGGATTTTTTTAGCTGGGAGATGTTCATTTTTGAGCATCCCTCCCACAGCACTATTTATTCCATTCATCAAAGCCGTTGTGCGAGTTATTTTAGTTCATTTGATGAACGTAATTAATCGAAGCAGACGCAAAAAAGCACAGGCTGCCGGGCCTGTGCTGAAGGATAAGCCATTTAGGAATAAAGAGCTTACCAGGTTTTATACGGAAGGAATTTGCCGCACATGGTGATCTTCACGCGATCGCCTTTGGGGTCTTCGACGCGGTCGATGTGCATGCTGAAGTCGATGGCGCTCATGATGCCGTCGCCGAATTTTTCGGCGATGAGTGCCTTGATGGTCTCGCCGTAGACGAGGTTGATCTCGTGAAAGCGATAGAGCACGGGGTCGGTGGGGACGGCCTTCGTGTCGCCCTTCATGGGGAACTCGGTCAGCGCCTCGGCGATATCGGCGGTGAGGCCGAGGGCCTTGGCGATCTTGATGGCAACATCGGCGGGCGCGCTGTTTTGGCCGAGACAGGCGGAGGTGGTCCAGACGGGGGACATGCCGACCTTGGCGGCCAAGGCTTCCCACGTGAGTTTTTTCTTTTTCTTCGCGGCCAGGAGGGCGGCGGTCATTTCGGCTTTGGTCATGGGCAAAAAAAAGCGGCGCGACCAGGAAGGTCGCGCCGCTCAGGCTGAAGGTTAGAGGTTAAGGGTGAGCTGAAGGTAGGCGTAATTCGCGTCCTTCGAGTCGCCGCGGGAGTTGGACCAAGATTCCTTGATGTAATCGCCGCGGAAGTAGTGGCAGACGCCACCTTCGACGTTCACGTAGGGAAGCGGAGACCAGCCGAACACGAAGTCGATTTCCTGGCCGAGGTTGCTGCTGTTGCCGGCATTGATGCCATAGCCGGTGCCGGCGGTGCTGTCCGTCGCGAGGTTCTGCGTGCCGCCGGTGCGGGCGACGCCACCGACGTTATACCAATAGTCGCTGGTGCTGGCCAGGTACTGCTGGTGGGCTTCCAAGGCGAGGGTCGTGGTGGGGGTCGGCTTGATGGTGTAGGCGAGGCGGATGTCATGGATGTTCTGCAGGCTGTTGAAGTCCATGTAGCCGTAGAACAAGTGGGTGGTGGCGAACTGGTTTTGGAACGTGTTGCTCACGCCGTCCTTGCGGTTTTTGTCGCCGGAGGCATAGCTGTAGATGAGGGCGAGGCGGGGTTGGTAGGCGCTCTCCGTCCAGGTATAACCGAGCTGGGCGATGGCGGCATAAGCGTCCTGGCGCTGCTCCGGAGCGGCGGCGATGACCGCCGGCGTGTTAACCGGCACGATGATCGTACCGTTGGCATTGCGGCTGTTGATGGTGCCGAACTGGTACATGAGCTCCACGCCGTAGTCCCAAGGACCATACGCATTGGGCTTGGACTTGATGCGGATGCCCGCCGTGTAGAGGTCCTGCATGTAGGGCTGGCGGAAGGGAGCAGCGACGCCACCCCAGTCTTCCGTGGTGCTGGCGCGATCCACGTTGCGGCTGTAGAGGTAACCTTCGACGATCTCGGTGCGGGACAGGGTCGGGAAGTTCAAATAGGCGCCGGAGAACTTGTCGCTGTCGAGGTGCGACTTGTTGAAGTTGCCGTCGTCGTTATAAACCACGCCGCCGCTGAAGAGGTCCGCGCCCACCCACTTGCTCTGATAGCGGACTTTGACCGCGTCGAAGGTGCGGGCGTTGTTATTCCACAGGAAATTGCCCACTTGGCGTTGGTCGCCGTAAACGAGTTCCTGGCGGCCGATCTTCAGGGAAACCGGGAATTCCTTGTGGTTGCCGACGAAGACGTAGGCCTGGTGCAGGTTGAGGTCGGAGTCGTTTTCGGCCAGACCGTCGCCCGCCTTGAGGCCGGGGGTGGCGCCCACCGGGGTGAACGTGGTGCCGTTGTTGCCGCGCTCGTCATCGAACGAGGAGCTGGAGCGGGCCTGCAGGAACAGCTGGTACCATTTGCCGGTGTAGCCGGCGCGCGGCATGATGCGGGTGATGAAGTAGGTGTTGTTGTTGTCGTAGCGGTCGCCGTTCAGGAGATTGACGGGGCGGCCACCGGAGAAATCACGGTTCTGACCCGCGGAGGTGAAGCCGGCGTTGTCTTTGTCTTCCATGCGACCGCGGATGTTCACGCCGAAGTCCCACGCGGCCATGTAAGGATCGGAGGCGCGCAGGGTGGTGTTGGTGAGGCCGGCATAGGCGGGCGGAGGCAGCGGATAAAACTGCGCGGAGGCAGTCGCGGCGACCCAGGTGGTGGCGAGGGTCGCGATCAGGTTGCGAGCATGTCGGTTCATGATGGTGGTGTTAGTAGTAGTACGGTTTGGACGGGCGGAAATCAGTGGTGGGCGAGGGCCGGAGAGGCCTCCTTGCCGGGGCGGAGGTGCGAGCGCTCGTTGAGGAAGGTGATGAGGTGTTCGCGGAGGCGGTAGTACTCGGGATCTTCCATGAGCTGCTTGCGGGTGCGGGGACGGGGAAAGTTGACTTCGAGAATGTCGCCCACGGTGGCCTCGGGGCCGTCGGTCATCATGACCACGCGGTCGGCGAGGTAGAGGGCCTCGTCCACGTCGTGCGTGACGATGAGGGCGGTCTTCTGATCGCGCTGCCAGAGGTCGAGAAGAACGTCCTGCAGCTCGAACTTGGTGAGCGAGTCGAGCATGCCGAAGGGCTCGTCGAGGAGGAGCATCTTGGGCGAGAGGGCGAAGGCTCGGGCGATGCCGCAGCGCTGACGCATGCCTTGCGAGAGCTCGGACGGGCGCTTGTGCATGGACTCACCCAAGCCGACGATGGTGAGATAATACTCGGCGATCTGGCGGCGCTCCACGGCGGAAGCGGTGTAGTAAACCTGATCGACGCCGAGCATGACGTTCTCAAAGGCGGTGTACCACGGGAGGAGACAGGGTGCCTGGAAAACGACCCCGCGATCGGGGCCGGCGCCGGTGACTTCTTTGCCGGCCAGAATCACGCCGCCTTCGGTGACGTCGGTGAGACCGGCGGCCATCGAGAGGACGGTGGACTTGCCGCAGCCGGAGTGCCCGATGAGGGCGATGAACTCGCCTTTCTTCACGCCGAGATTGAAGTCGCGCACGACGGTGAGCGGGCCTTTCGGGGTGGGGAAGGTCTTAACGAGCTGGGAGATTTCGAGGAATTTGCTCATGGCAAGGGCGCGGGTCAGGCGAGGATGGTTTCGCGTTTCTCTTCGCCGGGACGGCGGGGAGGGCGGTTGACGCGCGGGGCATCCAGATCTTCGGGGAGGATGTCGGGACGGGTCAGTTTCTTGCTCAGGGAGACCTTGCGGTTGGCGTTGAAGTCGAGGAGCTGGTTGGTGACGAGGGCGCGGAGACGCTTGAACTCGGGATCGTGATTGAGCGCCTTGCGATCGCGGGGGCGGTCGAGGTGCACGGCCACGGGCTGGCCGAGGGTCGCGCCCGGTCCGATGGTCAGCGGGATGATGCGGTCGGCGAGCAGGAGGGCCTCGTCGACGGAGTTGGTGATGAGGACGACGGTCTTGCGCTCGGACTGCCAGATGTTGGCGATCTCGTCCTGAAGGTTGGCGCGGGTGAGGGCGTCGAGCGCGCCGAGGGGCTCGTCGAGGAGGAGGATGCGGGGATTGATGGCGAGGGTGCGGGCGACGGCGACGCGCTGGCGCATGCCGCCGGAGAGCTGCTTGGGCAGGCGGTCCTTCGCATGGCTGAGTTTCACCATCGCGATGTATTTATCGATGTGGGCGAGGCGCTTTTCCGTGGGCCAGTCGGCAAACACTTCGTCGACGGCGAGGGCGATGTTCTCCTGAACGGTGAGCCAGGGGAGCAGCGAATAGTTTTGGAAAACGAGGCCGCGGTCGGGTCCAGGGCCGGTGACGGCTTTGCCTTCGAGGGTGACCTCGCCCCGGTCGGCCTGGATGAGGCCGGCGACGAGGTTGATCAGGGTGCTTTTGCCCTGGCCGGAGTAGCCCACGATGGCGACGAATTCGCCTTCTTCGATCGACAGGTTGATGTCCGCAAGGACGCGTTGCCCGCCGAAACCCTTGGAGACGTTTTTAAGTTCGAGAAAAGCCATGGCGGGTTAGCTGATCGCCTTGAAGCGGGCCTCGACGAGGGACATGAGGCGGTCGAGGATGAAGCCGATGACGCCGATGGTGATGATCGAGAGAATGATGTGCTCGTAGATGAGCGAGTTGTACTCCTGCCAGAGGAAGCCGCCCACGCCGGGACGGCCGGTGAGCATCTCGGCCGCGACGATCACGAGCCAGGCGATGCCGAGGGAGAGACGGAAGCCGGTGAACATGTACGGCAGGGTGGCGGGAACGAGAATCTTGGTGAGGGTCTTCCAGCGGGAGAGCTTCAGAACCTTGCCGACATTGAGGTAGTCCTGCGGGACGGCGCGGACGCCGACGGCGGTGTTGAGCACGGTCGGCCACATGGAGCAGATGGCGATGGTGAAGAGGGCGCCGTAGGTGCCGGCCTCCTTGCCGGCGCTCATGAAGAGCACGAGGCCGAGGGGCAGCCAGGCGAGAGGGGAGACGGGGCGGAGGATCTGGATGATCGGGTCGAAGATTTTCGTGAAGGTCTTCGAAAGGCCCAGGAAGAAGCCGATGGGCGTGCCGATGAGAAGGGAAATGGCATAGCCTTGGGCGACCAGGGTCAGGGAATACCAAGTGAAACGAAGAATGCCTTGGTCCATCTCTCCGCGCTTGGCGAAGGGCTCGACGATGTAGGGTTTGCTCGCCTCCCAGGTTTTAAGCGGCGATGGCAGCTCCTTGGCCCAGGTGGCGCTGCTGACGCTCCAGGCGACCAGAACGCAGGCGACGCCGATGAGCGGCAGTACAAGCCAGTCGATTTTAAAAGTTTTCATGAGGAGAGGAGGGAGGTTTTTCGTTGGAGATTTTCCGCGTAGGTGGCGGCGGCCGAGACGTACGCGATGGAGAAGGAGAGGCAGGGAGAGAGGATCGACTTGGTTACGACGGCGGCGGTGACGGTGCCGGCGAGCCAGTGGTCTCCCTGGTTCAGGGCGGCCTGCATCAGTCCAACCGGGAGGCCCAACAGAGCCGCCCGCCGCCAGACGATGGCGGCGAGGCAGGCCTCCCGGAAGTGACGTGACACCGGCATTTCAGCCATGATCGACCTGCGTATCAGCCCTTCAGGTTTTTAACCGCGAAGCTCTTGGCGTAGGCCTCGGGGTTCGTCGGATCAAAGGTGACGCCGTCGAACAGCGTCTCGGGCGTGAGGCTGGGGGTGGGAACGGCGACACCGATTTCCTTCATGGCCTCGGCATAGATGTCGGTGCGCATGACGCGTTTCGAGATGCCCGCGTAGTCCGGCGCGCCGGTGACCATGCCCCAGCGGCGGTACTGGGAGAGGAACCAAATGGCGTACTTGGGATCGGGGAAGTTGCAGTTGTTCTTGCTGAAATACATGCAGTGATCCGTATCCTGAACCTTGCGACCGTCACCGTAGTCGATCTCGCCGAGGAGGCGGCCGAGGATGATCTTCTTGTCGCAGTTGATGTAGGTCGCCTTGGAGACGATCTCGCACTGTTCTGGACGGTTATTGAGGTCGTCGAGCCAGACGCTGGCCTCGTGGAGGGCCTTGAGGACGGCCTTGACGGTCTTGGGATTCTTTTCGGCGAACTCCTCGGTGAAGGCACAGACCTTCTCGGGGTGGTCCTTCCAGATGTCCTGCGTGGTGACGGAGGTGTAGCCGATGCCGTCGGCGATGGAGCGGGCGCCCCAAGGCTCGCCGACGCAGAAGCCGTCCATCTTGCCGATCTTCATGTTGGCCACCATCTGGGCCGGGGGAACGGTGATGAGGGAGATGTCTTTGTCAGGGTTGATGCCGCCGGCACCCAGGTAGTAGCGCATCCACATGGCGTGCGTGCCGGGGGGGAACGTCATGGCGAACGTGAGCGGCTCGCCGAGGCTGTTGGCCTGGTCAACGAAAGGTTTGAGGGCCTTCGGGTCGGCGCCGACTTTGCCCTTCCACTCGGTCTTGAGGGTGATGGCCTGGCCGTTGCGGTTGAGGAGCCAGGGGGCGATCATCGCCTTCTTGGGCGAACCGGCGAGGCCCATGGTGGAGGCGAGGGGCATGCCGATCAGCATGTGCGTCGCCTGGATGGAGCCGGAGCTGAGGTTGTCGCGGATGGCGGCCCAGTTGGCGCCCTTGGTCACCTTGGAGTTGATGCCGTACTTCTTGAAGAAGCCTTTTTCGTGGGCGATGACGATGGGCGAGCAGTCGGTCAGCGCGATCATGCCGAAATTGATGTCCGGGTGCTCCGGGGCATCGGTGGCGAGATCGGGGGCGGACCAAGCCTTGGGCAGGTTGGCGAGGAGGGCGGCGGCGCCGAGACCCTTGGCGGTGGTGGTGAAAAACGCGCGACGATCAAGACGACGGGCGTTGAGGTCAGACGGGGACGAGTGCGGTGTCATTGTGGCTGGTTGTTAGGTGGAGCTTGCTTGCTTGGCGGAAAAGATCGGAGCGGAAGGCGCGCGCGCCGAGGTCGGCGGGCATGGTCACGTTCTCGGGGAGAAACCGGTGGCGGGTGAAACCGTCGATTAACCATGCCGCTTTTTCCGGCGTGGGGTCGTTGGCGTTGTTGCGGTGGAAATTGATGAAGGCGTTCGCCTCGACGGTGCGGCCGTGGCCGTAATCGAAGGGACCGATGAGGCTCGACTGGATCACGCGGGCGGGGACGTTGAGGTATTCGCGGCGCGAGAGCAGGCGGACGAGTTCGGGGCGGAAGGCCGGGTCGTCGCAGAGCCGGGCGGCCTCGCCCAAAGCGGCGATCAACGCCTGATGTTCGCCGGCGCGTTGCTCGGCGAAATCGGTGCGAACCATGAAAACCTTCTCGGCATGACCGGGGGCGAGATCGGGGCTGGCGACCGGGCACCAGCCGACTTTTTCGCGCACGGCGAGGGAGTTCCAAGGGTCGCCCACGCAGTAGCCGTCGATGGTGCCGGCGGCGAGATTGCGGAAAAGCTGGGGCGGCGGCACGACGACGATGCGCACGTCGCGGTCCGGATCGACACCCGCGCTGCGCAACCAGTCGCACATGTGAATGCGGTGGGAGGAGTGGGCGAACACTACGCCGAAGACGTAGGTGCGCTCATGACGGGAGCGGATGATCTCGTCCCGCATGGTGGCCGCGTCGCGCACGCCGCGCTGCCAGAGATCCTCGGAGAGGGTGATGCAGTTGCCGTCGGTGTTGAGGACGAAGGCGGTCAGGCATTCGCAGGGCAGGCAGTTCAGGCCGAGATTCGTGCTGATCACCATGGCGCTGAGGGCATGGGAGGCGTCGAGTTCCCGGTAGATGATCTTGTCGCGGATCGTGGCCCAGCCGACTTCGCGGACCAGCTCCACACTCAGGCCATACTTGCGGAAGAAACCCTGTTCATGGGCGACGATGATCGGGGCGGCGTCGTTCAGCGCGATGAATCCAATGCGCAGCGGCCGCGTGGGAGCGGCGGCGGAAGAGGGCTTGGAAAGCGGCGATGACATGGGTGACGTGCCCTCGCCTTTAGCCTCTCACATGCCAGCGACGTAAAAGGGATCAAGAAATACCTTTCAAAGGTTTAATGATTTTGATGAGTAATGCTCATTCATGACGCCGACCCTCGACAGCCGCCAGCTTCTGGCCTTCGCGACCCTCGCCCGCCGTGGCAGTTTTACCCAAACCGCCAAGGACATGTTTCTCACCCAATCTGCGGTGAGCCACGCCATCAAAGCGCTCGAACGCGAGATCGGGGTGGTTCTTTTTGATCGCGTGGGCAAAACCGTGCGCCTCACACAGGCGGGGGAGCAGTTGCTTCAGCACGCGGAACGTATTCTTCGCGAGATGCAGGATGCGCGCACTTCGTTGGAAGAGCTGCAAAACTGGGGTCAGAGCCGCCTGCGCGTGGGCGCCAGCCCCACCGCCTGCCAATACCTGCTGCCCACGGTGCTGCGCGAATTTAAGCAGAGTTTCCCGCAATGCATCATCCGGATCGAGCCGGGGGACGGCCCAAAGATGATCGAGTTGCTGCGCAGCAACCAGATCGACCTGGCATTGATGCTGAAACCGGATCGGCTCGACGAAATCACCTTCCGTCCGCTGTTCGAAGATGAGTTGCGGCTGCTGGTCGCGCCAATGCATCCGTGGGCTCAGAAGGGGAAAGTGGTGCGCGAGGAGATCGCGGACGAGACGCTCATTCTCTATAATAAGGGCAGCTATACCTTCCGCATGGTCATCGATTATTTCCTGCACGATAAGATCACCCTGAACAATTTCATCGAGCTGGGCAGCATGGAGGCGATCAAGGAGCTGGTGAAAATCGGTCTGGGCGCCGGCGTGCTCGCCCCGTGGATCGCGCGCAAGGAGCTCGCGGAGAAATCGCTGATCTCGTTTCCGCTGGGCCCGCGCAAACTGCGCCGCTCGTGGGGCGTGGCCTTTCTCAAAGGCCGCAAGCTGCCGCTCGCGGAAGAGACGTTTGTCGGGCTTTGCGAATCCGTGACCGAGAACATGGACTGAGACGGCGCGGTCTGGCCGCCCAAACCGCCGCTTGCCACCGGCCGTCCGACGCGCAAGCCTCGTTCTTTTCATGAGCAACGCGGTCAAAATCTACGACACCACCCTGCGCGATGGCACGCAGGGCGAAGGCATCAGCTTCTCGGTCACCGACAAACTCCTCATTACCGAGAAGCTCGACCAGTTCGGCGTGGATTATATCGAAGGCGGCTTCCCCGGCTCCAATCCCCGCGACATCACCTACTTTCAGGAAGCGCGCAAACTGAAGCTCAAGCACGCCCGGCTCGCGGCCTTCGGTTCCACCCGCCGCGCCGGCGTCAAAGCCTCCGAGGACGCCCAGCTCAAGACCCTCCTCGACAGCGGCATGCCGGTCATGACGATCGTGGGCAAAACCTGGACGCTCCACGTCACCGAGATCCTCCGCACCACGCTCGAGGAAAACCTCGCGATGATCGAGGACTCCGCCCGCTATCTCACCGCCCAAGGGCGCGAGGTGATCTACGACGCCGAGCATTTTTTCGACGGCTACAGGGCCGATCCCGACTACGCTCTCCGCACCCTCGCCGCCGCGATCAAGGGCGGCGTGACCAACCTTTCGCTCTGCGACACCAACGGCGGCACGCTCGTCGATGATTTCAAAGGCATCGTCGCCCGCGTGGTGAAGGAGTTCGGCGGCGACAAGGTCGGCGTGCACTGCCACAACGACAGCGGCCTCGGTGTGGCGCTCTCGCTCGCCGGCATCGGCGCCGGCGCGACCCTCGTGCAGGGCACCGCCAACGGCTACGGCGAGCGCACCGGCAACGCCAATCTCTTCAGCGTGCTGCCGAGCCTCTTCCTCAAGATGGATCGCACCGCGTTCTGCGCCGCGAACCTCGGACAGCTCCGCGAGCTGGCGCTTTATTTTGACGAGCTGGCCAACCTCAAACCCGACACCAAGGCACCCTACATCGGCGCCTCGGCCTTCGCGCACAAAGGCGGTCTCCACGCCAACGCCGCGCAAAAGGTGAAGTCGTCCTACGAGCACATCGATCCCTCCCTCGTGGGCAACCGCACCCGCGTGCTCGTGTCCGACATGGCCGGCCGCAGCAGCATCGCCATGAAGGCGAAGGAACTCGGCTTCGACCTCGACGAAAAGGATCCGGCGATGAAGACCCTCATTGACGAGCTGAAGGATCTGGAGTTCCGCGGCTACGAATTCGAGGCGGCCGACGCTTCGCTCAAGCTGCTCATCGCCCGCGCCCTCGGGCGCTCGAAGGTGTTTTTCGAAGTCGAGGGCTATCGTGTGATCGTCGAACGCCGTGCCGGCGAACTCATCGCCGAGGCAACCGTGAAGCTCAAGATCGGCGGCCAGTCGGTCCACACCGTGGCCGAGTGCACCGGTCCGGTGGGCGCGCTCGACAAAGCCCTGCGGCTCGCGCTCGAAACCGTTTATCCGCAACTCCGTCAGCTTCAGTTGCGGGATTACAAGGTCCGCATTCTCGACAGCCGTGCGGGTGCGAATGCGCGCACGCGCGTCTTCATCGAGTCCGGCGACAGCGCCTCGATCTGGGGCACGGTCGGTGTGAGCGACAACGTCATCGACGCCTCTTGGGAAGCGCTGACCGACGCGGTGAATTACAAGCTGCTGCAGGCGTAAGCGGTCGCGGTCTCTTGCCGCGTTTGGCTTTCACAGCAGCGGCGCGAGCAGCCGACTGAGATCCTCGGCAAGGCTGCCGAGCAGGCGGAAGCGGCGCGGCTTTTCCGGCTTGGGCTCGACGCAGCGATCCGCCAGTTCGCGGATCCAGTCGCGCATGGCCCGCACCTCGGGCTCGGAGTAGAGGACGACGCCGATTTCGAAGTTAACGAAGAGGCTGCGCAGATCGAAATTGGCCGAGCCGAGCTGGCCCATACGATCGTCCACGATGATCGCCTTCGAGTGCATCATTCCCCGGGGATAATGCAGCACGCGGACCCCGGCCTTGCGCAGCTGTCGCACATAATGGCGGCGTGCGTAATCGGTGATCGGATGATTGGAACGGGCGGGGATGATAAGCACGACCTCTTTGCCGGCGCGGGCCTTCACGATCAACGAGCGGAGCAGCACCTCGTCGGGGATGAAGTACGGGGTGGCGATCCAGATGCTGTGGTTGGCCTCCTGAATCATCGAGACGATGCCCTCGTAAAGCGGGTCGCCGGCCACGTCCGGCCCGCTGGCGACGACTTGGAGCTCCGCCTGTCCTTCCGCACGGATGGCGGAGGGATCCAGCTCGGCCCGCAGCTTTTCGAGCGGCTGTTTGCTGGCGAAGGTCCAGTCGGCCAGAAACACTTCGTTGAGCAAGGCGGCGCCCGGACCGCTGATGACCGCGCCGAAATCCGTCCAGCGTTTCCGGGCCGGCGAGGGGCCCATGTATTCGCGGGCGATATTGTGGCCGCCGACAATGGCGCTGTGCTGGTCGAAGACGGCGATTTTGCGGTGATTGCGCAGGTTGGCCGAACTGCGGCCCGAGAGCGGAATCACCGGCATGAACGTGACCACCTCGCCGCCCGCCCGGCGGATGGGATCGACGAAACCGCGGCTGGAGAAGAGGCAGCCGAGCGCATCGAGCAGCAGGCGCACCTTCACGCCCTCGCGCGCACGCTTGGCGAGCAGTTGCACGATGCGGCGACCGGTGTCGTCGCGACTCAGGATGAAGGTCGTGAGGTGGATCGAATGCTTGGCGTTGAGGATGCCCGCCTCCAGTTCGGCAAACGCCTGCTCGCCGGTGGTGATGAGACGCACGGCGTTGCCGCCGGCCGGTTCACCGCCGCCGCTGCTGCTGATCGCTTGCACGGTGGGCAACGCCAGGGTGGCGGGAGTCGCCGCGTGAACGCCCGGCAGGCGGGGAGCGACATGGCGTTTATTCGCGGAGACGCGCCGGAGCTTGCGTCCACCGAGCAGCAGGAAAAGGGGCACACCGATGTAGGGCACGAGCACGATGCCGAGCAGCCAGGCCAGCGTGTTGCTAGGCGGCCGCTTTTCGCCCACGAGACGGGCGAGGGCGAAAACCGCCAGCAGAAAGCCGCCCACCGTCAGAAGGTGGGAAAACAGGCTGGTGCCGACGGCGGCGGAGATGTCTGCGATCATGCGCGGGGTTGACGTTTTCAGACTGGCTGTTGCAAGGGCTTAAGCAAGTCGGGGAAGGTTGCGAAAAAAGCCTTGAACTCAGGTGCGCGAGTCATGAGCTTCACCGCTCCCATTTTGGTGGAGTATCCAAGTGGCTAAAGGGCGCAGACTGTAAATCTGTTCGTTTTTAACGTTCGCTGGTTCGAATCCGGCCTCCACCACCACTTTGAAAGCTCTCTGCCGCGCGCAGGGGGCTTTTTTTGTGTCCGGCCCAAGCCGTTTTTAAAGCACGCCGGTTTCGCGGAAGCTGTAATAACCACGGCCCAGCGGATCGGCGGCGGGATGGCCGAGGATCACGTGGTCCAGCAGAACAATGTCGACCGTTTGCCCGGCCTCGCGGAGCTGACGGGTGATCTTGAGGTCGGCCGCGCTGGGCGCGGGGTCGCCGGAGGGGTGGTTGTGCGCGCAGATCACCGCCGTGGCCGACTCGCGGATCGCTTCGCGGAAAACCTCGCGCGGATGCGCGAGCGAGTTCGTGGCCGTGCCCGAGGTTACTTCGACGCACTTGATCAGGCGATTCTTGCGATTGAGGCAGAGCACCCAGAATTTTTCGACGGCCAGCCCGTGCAGGAGTGGACGCATGTAGTCGGCCGCCATCGCGGCGTCCTGGATGACCGGCTCCGTCGCGCCCTTCTGGCCGAGGATGCGGCGGGCGATTTCCATCACGGTGATCAACTGGAGCGCCTTCACGCGGCCGATGCCCTTGAGTTTTTTGAAATCAGTCTCCTTCCAGGCGATCAGGCCGGAGAGCGAACCGGCCTCGGCGATCAGGCGCGAAGCCAGGGTGAGGACGTCGTGGCCGCGGGTGCCGCTGCGCAGGAGCATGGCCAGCAGCTCGGTGTCGCTCAGCACGCCGGCGCCCAGTCGTTCCAGACGTTCCTGTGGTCGCTCGGACAAGACGGTGGTCCGGAGACGGTTGCCGGCCGGAGGGGCGAAGGACGGGGTGCTCATGGCGCGGATTGTTTCTGGCGCTTGGGCCCGCCCGGTGCAATGCTGCGGTCGTGACCACCCTGAGTTCCCTCCGTGTCGTCGTCTGGGGCGAAAACGTGCATGAACACCGCAACGCCAAGGTCGGCGCCCTTTACCCCGAAGGCATGCACGCGACGATCGCCGCGGGCATTCGCGAGCTTCTGCCGCAGGCGGAGGTGTCTGTCGCCACGTTGCAGGAGCCGGAGCACGGGCTGACGGAGGAGCGGTTGGCCCGCACCGACGTGCTGACGTGGTGGGGTCACCTGGCGCATGGCGAAGTGGCCGACGTCGTCGTGGAACGGGTGCGGCGGCGCGTGCTGGAGGGCATGGGTCTGATCGTCCTTCACTCGGGTCATTACTCGAAAATTTTCCAACGCCTCCTCGGCACCGCGTGTTCGCTCACCTGGCGCGAGGCCGGTGAGAAGGAGCGCCTGTGGGTGTGCCATCCGGGGCACCCCATTGCCGCCGGCATCGACCGGTGCTTCGAGCTGCCGCAGGAGGAAATGTATGGCGAGCCCTTCGCCATTCCTGCGCCGGAGGAACAGGTGTTCATCTCCTGGTTCGAGGGCGGCGAGGTGTTCCGCAGCGGCTGCACCTGGCGGCGGGGCAACGGGAAGATTTTCTATTTCCGCCCGGGTCATGAAACCTACCCGACCTATCACGACAAAAACGTCCGCCGCGTGATCGCCAACGCCGTGGCTTGGGCGCGTCCGCAAGGCGTGTGGCGGGATTCCTGCCCCAACATCACGACCCCGCTTGAGCCGATCCGGCCGAAGGTCTGATGGATTCCTCGGCGGCGATGCGGCGGATGTAGCTTTGGAAATCCGGGTCCTCGCCTTCGAGCAGCGAGGGGAGCAGGTCCCGGAAATCGCGCCGGCGGCACCACGCGCGCATGTAGTCTTCCCATGTCTGCCAGAGACGCGCGGCCTGGCGCGACATCTGGTCTTCGTAGACGAGGATGTAGGCGCGCTCGAAAATCGAGATCAGGATTTCGAAGAGAATGTTGCGCCGCTCGACCTGACCGGCGTCGAAAGGCTGGGACGGATCGGCCTGCGTCATCAGGCGCAGATCCGCGTGATCCAGCACCAGCCGGAGAAACTTGGAGTACTCGTCGGCGAGCTGGAGGTAAACCTCCTCGTCGTCGTTGATCCGCTCCTTGGTCTGCTCCTTGATGAAAACCCAGATGGCAAACGGCAGACCGATGATGGTGACGAGATAACTGAGCGCTTCGAGCCATGTCAGGATCGTCATGACGCCAGCATGACGGGAAGCGTCGCAGGGTCAAACCGGCGTCCGGCGCGAGCGCCGGTGAAAAACGGACGCAAAAAAGGCCGGCGCCTCGAAGCGCCGGCCTTGGGCCTGATGGGATAACGAAAACCTCAGTAAATGCGGACGTAGCCGTTGCGGCGGAGGCGTTCGAGCCAGCGGTTTTCCGAGTCGCGCGCCATCTGGTTGACGAGGATGCGCTCGATCTGGTCGCGCACCTCGGCCAGCGGCTGCACGCCGGCGAACTTGCGTTCCTCGACGAAGAGCACGTAGGCGGCTTCGGGCGCGAGGATCGGCGCCGTGGCCTGGTCTTTGGAGAGCTTGAAAAGCGGCTCGCTGAACTCGGGCTTGAGGTCGGACTTGCGTTGCCAGCCCCAGTCGCCGCCCTTGGCGCGTTTGGAATCCTGGCTGAGGGTGCGGGCGAGATCCTCGAACTTTTCGCCGGCGGCGAGACGGGTGGTGATCTGGCCGGCGCGCTCCGCGAGCTGCGCGTCGGTTTCACCCTCCTGGCGGTTCAGCGCGATCATGCGCATGTGGACCTGGTCGTCCTGGTAGAAGTGGTCCTTGTTCTCGTTGTAAAAGGTTTCGACGCGGGCGGGGCTGACGACGTTCTGGTTTTTGCGCTGCTGGCCGCGCATGTAGTCGTAGATGATGTCGTCTTCCATCTTCTTGCGGTAGTCGCGCAGCGTCATGCCGATGGCGCGGAGGTAGGCGAGGAACTTGGAGCGGTCGCCGTCGAAGCGGCGGATCTGTTCATCGGCAATGGCATTGTCGACGATGCTTTCGGGGATGTGACGTTTGTCGTCCTTCTTGAAGTCCTTCACGATGAGGACGCGGTCCACCATTTCCTGGATGACGTCGTCCTGAAGCGCTTCCAGCTTTTCGTTGAATTCCTTTTCGTTGCGGGATTCGCGCTGGAGGCCGGGGACGCGCGGGGCGATTTCACGACGCAGGTCGTCGACGGTGATGACCTTGTCCTCGACGACGGCGACGACGCCGTTGGCGAAGCGGAGATCGAGGTTGTCGGCCTTGGGCGCGGTCGCGGGAGGCGGCGTGAGTGCCTGCGCAAAAGCCGCGAGAGGGGAGAGGGCGAGGGCGCCAAAGAGGAAGAGACGGCGTAACGTCATGATTTGGGCGGAGTGTGCAGGCACGAGGAAATTCCCCTCAACGTAGGTGCGACGCGGGAACGGTCAACCGTGGAAACCGGGAAGAAGGCGTCAGTCCTGCGCCAGCCTTTGGCATTGGACGCCTTGGCGTCCCGGCCGGGTGTTTCACAGATTGCCCAAAAACGTCAGGATTTCCTTCAGGCGCGCCAAGGGCTTCGGGGCGGTGAGGCGGGGGAAACGGGGACCAATCATCACGTAATCGTCGCGGACGCCCGATCCGCGCAGACACTTTAACCGGGAGGATTCGGTTTCGACGCTGATGATGCCGCCTTGCTCGGCGCGGATGCGGATTTCGGTGATGAGCAGCAAGGCGCGGACTTCGTCGCCGTACTTGCCGAAGCGGTCGCGGAGATCGGCCTCGATCTGCTTCAGCTCGGTGGCGGAGCCGGCCATCGCGAGGCGACGGTAGAAGTCAATGCGCAGGCGCGTCTCCCCGATGTAGGCGGACGGGATGCGAGCCTGGATCTTGGCCACTTCGACCGCGCCGTCCTCGGCTTGCTCGGCGGCCTTGATGGCCTGGTAGCTGGTGGAGGAGGAAAGCCGGGAGCCGGGAGCCGGAAGCTTGGAGCCGGAGCTGGCACTTTCGCCGACGAAAACGAAATCGAGCTTCACGTTGGCGCGGATCGCGGCGGCGTGTTTCTCGCCTTTTAACCGCGCGACGGATTGGCGGAGCAGCTGGCAGTAGAGCTCAAAACCCACGCCGATGATGTGGCCGCTTTGTTGCGAGCCGAGGAGGTTGCCGGCGCCGCGCAGCTCGAGGTCGCGCATCGCGATGCGGAAGCCAGCGCCGAGCTGGTTGTGCGTGCGCAGAGCGTTGAGGCGCTCGCGGCTGATCTCGACCAGGCGCGTGTGACGGTGGAGGAGAAGGTAGGCGTAGGCTTGATGCTTGAAGCGGCCCACGCGGCCGCGGAGCTGATAGAGCTGCGAGAGGCCGAAGCGGTCCGCGCCTTCGATGATGATTGTGTTGCAGTTGGGGATATCGAGGCCGGTCTCGATGATCGTGGTGCAGACGAGCACTTGATGTTTGCCGGCGACGAAGTCGGTCATCTCGCGTTCGAGTTCGTGCTCGTCCATCTGGCCGTGGCCGACACCGATGGTGACATCGGGCAGGAGTTCGCGGAGGCGGGCGGCGACGAGATTGATCGTCTGCACGCGGTTGTGGAGGTAGAATACCTGGCCGCCGCGTCGCAACTCGTGGCGGATGGCGTCCACCACGATTTTGTCGTCGTAGGTTTTGACGATGGTCTGGATCGGGTGGCGGTTGCCGGGCGCGGTCTCGATCACGCTCATGTCGCGCGCGCCGGTCATGGCCATGTAGAGCGTGCGGGGGATGGGCGTGGCGGACATGGAGAGCACGTCCACGGTGGCGCGCATGGCTTTGAGGCGCTCCTTGTGCTTCACGCCGAAGCGTTGCTCCTCGTCGATGATAACGAGGCCGAGGTCCTTGAAGGCGACATGGTCGGAAAGAATCTTGTGGGTGCCGATGAGGATGTCGACCTGCCCGGCGGCGGTGGCGTTGAGGATGCGCGCGCTTTCACTCCGGGTGCGGAAACGGCTGATCATCTCAACGGCGACGGGATAGCCGGCCATGCGTTCGCGAAACGTGTTGAGGTGCTGTTGCGCGAGAATGGTGGTGGGAACGAGGATGGCGACTTGCTTGCCGCCTTGGACCACCTTGAAGGCGGCGCGGATGGCGACCTCGGTCTTGCCGAAACCGACGTCGCCGCAGATGAGGCGGTCCATCGGGCGGGCGCGTTCGAGGTCGGCCTTGGTTTCCTCGATGGCGCGGAGCTGGTCCTTGGTTTCGGTGAACGGGAAGGAGCCTTCGAATTCCTTCTGCCAGTCGTTGTCCGGCGGGAAGGCGTGGCCGGGCTGGGCCTCGCGCTGGGCCTGGATTTTCAGCAGGTCGGCGGCGAGGTCGATGGTGGAGCGTTCGGCGGCCTGGCGGGTTTTTTCCCAGCGGTTGGAGCCGACCTTGCCGAGCTGGGGCTTGGTTTTTCCGAGGCCGACGTAGCGGCTGATGAGGTGGGACTCCTGAAGCGGGACGTGAAGGGTGACGCCGTCGTCGAATTCGAGGGAGATGACCTCGCGCAGACCGTCACGCGTATCGAGTTTGGCAAGACCGCGGTAGAGCGCGATGCCATGCTGGAGGTGGACGACGAAGTCGCCCTCGACGAGTTCGGAGAAGTCGAGGAGCTGGTCCACCTGGGCGCGGGCGACGGTGGCGCGTTGCGGGCCGGCGACGCGGCGGGCGCGTTGTCGACCGAAGAGCTCGGTTTCGGTGACGAGGACCAGTCCGCCGATCTCGCCGAGCTTGCGCTTGGGCAGGGTGGACCAGAGCAGGCCGGCGCCGGCGCGGTAGGTGCAGCGGAAGCCCTCGTTGAGCGTGCCGCGCAGCCAAAGCGGTTGCAGTCCCTTGAAGTGCGAATCCTCGGCGAGGATTTCACGGACGCGCTGCTCCTCGCCTTCCTTGGAAACGACGAAGGCGAGACCGTAGCCGTCCTTTTTCCAGGCGACGAGCTGCTGGAGGAAACTGCGGCGGGCGTCTTCCTCGGCGGAGAGACGTTCCTGCGCGACGAGTTCGTCGGAAGGATAGGTGCGGTGATGGGAGAGACTTTCGGTATCCCAAGTGGCCTCGGTCACACCTTCGCCGTCGAAGAGCGCGGAGGCTTCGTCGAGATCGGCGAGGCCGAAAACGGCGGCGGATTTTTTCAGGATCGGGGAGAGTCCGTCGAAGCCCTCGCGGGCGAAGGCGGAGAACTCCTCGTCGAGTGCGGCGGGTTCGACGAAAACGAGTTGGGTGCGGGGCGAGAGATAGTCGGCGAGCCCGGTGGAGGAGGCGCCGAGCTTGAGGCGGGGAGAGGCGGAGAGGGTGATGGTGTTGACCTGTTCCCCGGAGCGCTGGGTGACGGGATCGAAGGCGCGGATGTCCTCGATGTCGTCGCCGAAAAAATCGAGACGGTAGGGCGTGCCCGCGGTGATCGGATAGACGTCGATGATGCCCCCGCGGATGGCGTAGTGGCCGGGGGATTCACAGACGGCCTCGGAATCGTAATCGAGCGAGTGCAGGATTTCGAGAAGGCCTTGAAAGGATTGGGACTGGCCGCGTGCGAGGGTGATTTCGCGGCGGGAAAACTCTTCGAGCGCGGGAACGGATTGGAGCAGCGCGGCGGGGGTGGTGAGGATCAGAAGCTGGGCGTCCGCACTTGCCGCCTGCGCACGTGTCGCGCGCAGGCGGCTGAGCACCGTCGTCCGGTCGGCGGAGGCGGCGAAGGCTTCGCGCATGTCGCGGCTGTCGGGCATCGCCTCGGGAAAGACGAGTGTTTCCAGCGCGGCGGGGTTGCCGCCGGCGGAGCGGTGGAAGAAGGCGATGTCTTCGGCAAGCTGCTCGGCCAGTTTCAGCTCCTCGGTGACGACCAGCCAGACGGGGGCGGGGTGCCCGCGCGCAAGCTCGGCGATGACGGCGCCTCGGAAGGGCGGGCAGACGCCGGTGAGCTTGAGGCGGGGCGGCAGGGTTGAGGCGGACATTAGGTGGCGGAGACGCGGAAGACCGGCGGCGGGCCGCGGCCGGTCCGGGCGCTCAGAGAGGTCCGAGGGCGGAGAGGGCGGCGCGGGCGGCGGCCTCCTCGGCGAGTTTTTTCGAGGTGCCCCGGCCGCTGCCCAGCAACCGGTCCTTCAGGAAAACGCGGGCCTCGTATTCACGGGCGTGATCCTGGCCGGCGACATGGGCAGACTCGTAGCGCAAGGCCTGGTTGCCGTGCACGGGCTGCACGCGTTCCTGGAGGCGGCCTTTGGGGTTTTCATCGGGTTGCACGCCGCTGAGCCGGTCGGGCAAGGGGCCGAGGATGCCGAGGACGATGCGCCGGGCGGTGGGGAAATCGCTGTCGAGAAAGAGCGCGCCGATCAGCGCCTCAAAGGCGTCTTCGAGCGACGAGGAGCGGGCGCGGCCGCCGGTCTGCTCCTCACCGGCGCTGAGCCGGAGGCCGGCGTCGAGGCCGAGGTCGCGGGCGAGTTTGGCGAGGAAGACGCCGTTGGAGAGCGCGGCGCGTCGCTGGCTGAGGGCGCCTTCGCGGTCGTCGGGGTAGAGTTGGAAAAGGGCTTCGGTGAGCACGAGCTGGAGAACGGCGTCGCCGAGAAATTCCATCCGCTGGTTGCTCTCCAGTTCCTCGGGATGGTCCTGCAGGTACGACGGGTGCGTGAGGGCGAGCTCCAGCAGCTTCACGTTGCGAAACGGGTAGGCGAGGCGGGACTGAAGCGCGGCGAGCGTGTGGACGGAATCGGTCACGGTGGAAAACTTACAAAATGCCGGACGCCAAAGAAAGCGGATATCGGGGCGGGGTCACGACGAGGCGCTGGCGTAGCGGCGCAGACCGCGGTTGAAAACGAAAACGCCCAGGCCGAACCAGAGGGCGGCGGCGGCGGCGAGCCAGAGGACGTGGACCGGCTCGAAGCCGTGCAGCAGCACGCGGGCGGGGACGTTGCTCACCACGATGGCGGGGAGGAGCCAGACGAAGAGCACGTTGGCGACGCCACGGCAGGCTTCGCGGGGCAGACGGGAAAACTCCATGAGGGTGAAATAGCTGCCCTCGATGCCTTGGCTGGCGCCAAACCAAAAAGTGAGCGACACGATCGCCAGCAGCACGCCGTAGTTGATGAGCACGCCGCAGAAGATCATGAGCGCGTAAAGCGCGAGTCCGGCGAGCGACGGGGCGAGGCCGAGTTCGCGGGCGGCATAGCCGATGACGCCGACGGCAACGACGGCATTGGCGATGCCGTCGAGGTCGAGCTTGCGGGTGGACACCATGAAGAGCGGGTTGCCGGGCTGGGCCAGGAAGAAGTCGAAGTGGCCGCTGCGGATGTTACGGGCCATCTCGAAGAGGTTGCTCCAGAAAAACCCCATGATAAACCGCTGGACGAGCATGGAGGTGCCGATCAGGAGGAGCATCTGGTACTTGCCCCAGCCGGCGACCTCGTCGGTGTGACGGTAGATGACGGTCACGAGCAAAAGATTCACGCCCATCCAGAAAAACTCGACGAGCGACCACATCAGGAAATCGAAACGGAACATCATCGTGCGCACGACCGAGTAGCGGGCGCAGGCGAGCCAGATGCGGAGATAGGCAAGCGGTTTCATGACATCAGCCGCCTACGGCGGTGTGCCGGCGCAGCCCGCGGGTCCAGAGCAGATGGGCGAGGCCGAGCAGAGCCGCGACCCAGAAGGCTTGCAGCGCCAGACCTTCGAACGCCTGCGCCTGGTTAAGACGTCCGGTGAAAATCGCCGTGGGGAAATACATCTGATAATAATACGGCAAAAACTGAGAGACGCGGAAGAACCAGCCGGGCATCAGGTCGAGGGGAAACATCTGACCGCCCAACATCGTCTCGACGGCGAGCGACAGGATGATGAAGGACTGGATTTCCAAAAACCAGAACGAGAGCAGGCCGAAGCAGTAGGCGATGGTGAACTGGATGAGTCCCGCCATGACCATGGCCGGCAGTCCCAGCGCGAGACGCCATCCCTCGCTCGGAAGGACGAGATGGTCCTTCAGAAGCGGGAGGGCGACGAGGAGGGGCAGCAATCCAAGCAGGCCCGAGACGGAGCGGGCGGCGAGAAAGATGCTGAACCGGTAGCCGTAATAGTTAACCGGCTTGAGCAGAAACTGGTTGATGAGTCCGTTGCGGATTTCCTCGCTGATCTGGTAGTCCTCGTTGAAGGCGCCGATGAAAAACTGCATCACCAGCAGGAGGATGAAATAGGTGAGCGTCTGGTTGAGGTCGAAGCCGCCTATCTGCGTCTGTCCTTTGTAAGCCGCGCCCCAGAGGATGAACACGAAGGCGAGATGGAAGAGCGAGAACAGCGCGCGAATGCCGAAATTCCACCGGTAAATGATGTTGCTCTGCA
Source organism: Verrucomicrobiota bacterium (assembly GCA_019510185.1). Taxonomy (GTDB): domain Bacteria; phylum Verrucomicrobiota; class Verrucomicrobiia; order Opitutales; family Opitutaceae; genus Rariglobus. Next base: position 76,934 of record JAEKKV010000019.1, read on the forward strand.
GCCCCACCAGGAAGGCGTGCCGGTATTTGGCGAAGGCGGACATGGTGGATTTAATGAGCGGTCGCGGCATCACGGAAGAGGAAGGGACTGCGAACCGGGACGGAGGCAAGGGCTTGGGCTTTTTTCCCTGCCCGCACACCGCCGTGAGCGCGGCGGCACCGCTCAGGCTTTCAGGCCGAAGCGCTTGATGACTTCCTTCGCGAGATTGGTGTAGGCGGTGGCGCCGGGGGAGAGCGGATCGTAGGCGAAGATCGTTTTGCCGAAGCTCGGGGCCTCGCTCAGGCGCACGGTGCGCGGGATCACTGTGTCGAAGATTTTATCGGGCAGGTGCTTTTTAACCTCATCGACGACCTGGCGGGAGAGGTTGGTGCGAATGTCGAACATCGTCATGACGACGCCGCCCAGCTCGAGGCCGCCGTTGACGCCGGCGGATTTGATGCGGTCGACGTTACGCAGGATCTGGCCGAGGCCTTCGAGGGCCATGTACTCGCACTGGAGGGCGATGAGCAGGTGGTCGGCGGCGGCGAGGCTGTTCATCGAGAGCATGCCCATGGAAGGCGGGCAATCGATGATGATGACGCGATAGCCGTTCGTGGCTTTGACGGGCTCGAGCACGGCGCGCAGGCGGGACAGGTAATTTTCCGACTGGGCGAGTTCGATCTCGGCGGCGGCGAGGTCTTCCTCGGAAGGGATCAGGGCGAGATGCTCGATCGCGGTGGGTATGATCATCTCCAAGGCCGAGCCTTCGCCGTGGAGGGGACCGTACAAACTGCGGCCAGCCTGTTTTTCCACGCCGACGGCGCTGGTGGCGTTGGCCTGCGGATCGAGATCGATCAACAGCGTATGGATTTTTTTCGCGGCCAGGGCCGCCGCCAAGTTGACGGCGGTGGTGGTTTTGCCGACGCCACCCTTCTGGTTGGCAATGGTGAAGACGAGGGAGGACATTTTGAGGATCAGCAATGACCAATGACCCGGGGCGAATGGGCAAGAACGGAAGGGACGGCCGGGGCGGGAAATAAAAAGCCGCCGGTCCCAGAGGAACCGGCGGCGGAGGTTTGAAATTGGAGGCGCGAGCCGGAATCGAACCGGCGGTAGAGCTTTTGCAGAGCTCGGCCTTACCACTTGGCTATCGCGCCTTGAGAAGAGCGGCGGACGTTGCAGGAAAAAAATAGCGTCCGCAAGAACGGAAAATCAAGCCGGGGCGGGGGAGCCGTTCAGGCCGGGCCGGGCGAACGGAACGCGACTTTCGCCCGGCTCGTACTCGGCTTGGATGGTGAAGTAAAAGGTCGAGCCCTCGCCCGGGCGGCTTTCGACCGAAATGGCGCCGCCCATGCGTTCGCAGAGGCGCTTGGCAATGATCAGGCCGAGGCCGGTGCCGCCGCGCCGCCGTTTGGCGGAGGTGTCGATCTGGCTGAAGGGCTGAAAGAGCTGGCCGATTTTATCGGCCGGGATGCCGATGCCGGTGTCGCGTACGTTGAAGTGGAGGCGCACGTTCCGGCGAAGACCGTTGGAGTGCAGCTCGCCGGGGATGGCGTCGACGGAGACGAAAACGCCACCCGCCTCGGTGAACTTGATGGCATTCCCCACGAGGTTGTTGAGAATCTGCCGGAGGCGTCCGTGGTCGCTGTGGACGATGACAGGCACGCTGGCGGCCACTTCGGTTTTGAGGGAAAGGCCGGCTTCGCGGGCGCGGGGACCGAAGAGATGGACAACCTCCTCCACGCAGTCGCGCAGGGCAAAGGGCGCGTGGTCGAGCTCGATCTTTCCCGCTTCAATCTTGGAGAGATCGAGAATGTCGCTGATCAGGTGCTCCAAGGTATGACCGCTGCTGCCGATCATATCCACGAAGGTGCGTTGTTCCGGGGTGAGCGGAGTATCTTGAAGGAGCTTGGCGAAGCCGATCACGCCATTGATGGGCGTGCGGATCTCGTGACTGACAATGGCGAGAAACTCGCTCTTGGCGCGGTCGGCGGATTCGGCGGCTTCCTTGGCGGCCAGGAGGGCGAGTTCGGCATCTTTGCGCACCGTGATGTCATGACCAACCGCCTGATATTCCAGAATGTTTCCATCGACGTCCTTCATCGCGCGATGGGTCCAGGCGTGGACAATGCGGGCCTTGCCCGGCTCGTTCCACTCCTGTTCAAAAACCGCGGTTTCCGGGAGGGGACCGTTTTTTGTGGAGATCAGCCCGGAGGCGTAGAGCACGCAGGGACATTGCAGCAGTTCCTGGCGTTTGCGTCCGAAGAAACGCGCATAGGCGCCGTTGACGAAGGTGAGTCTGCCGTCGGCGGTGTAGCGGCAGATAAGATCGGACTGGTCTTCCACCACGGCGCGGTAGCTGGCCTCCAATTTTTGCAGGGCCTGCGCCATGCGTTCGATTTGGCGGGCGAGGCCGATCACTTCGTCGTGAACTTCATCGGTGTCGGTGACCGGGATGGCGGCGCGGGTATGGAGGTTCATTTCCCGCAGCCTTTGCATCAGCGAGCGGTCCCACACATAACCCGCCGTCACCAGCAATACACAGCCAATGAGCGAGAGGCACAAAATATAATATTGCGGACTGTCCTGCTCTTGGGCGGTCGATTGGGCGATGAGGCCCACCACTGCGGCCAACAGCGAAAAGACCAGGCTGAAAATCAGCACGTTTTTCCTGCGCTGCGGTGAACTCATGATCCTGTACAGGTGGCCTAACCTCCGAGGTGAGTCTATGCTAAACGTCGGTGTGCACACAGCCTCCGACGGCCTTTCAACGGGCAAAAAACGGATTATGTTTTTTCTCAAGCGCCAGCGTGGTCAGCGGGCCGTGGCCCGGGGCGATCACGGAGTTGCGCGGAAGCGTGAAGATCTTGTCGTGATTATTGCGCAATTGATCGGCGTAATGATCGCTGCTGCCGCCCATTGAACAGGAGAAGAGCGCATCCCCGACGATGGCGAGCGGCCAGCTCAGGCCGGTTACGAAATACGTGGTCTGTCCGGGCGAATGTCCCCAAGTGAAGGCCGTCTTGATCGCGAGTTCGCCCAAATGAAAATGAGCGTTCTCCTTAAAAGTTTTGGCGCCGGGATAATCAACGGGCTCGCGTTCGCTCGCCCAGACCTCCGCGCCCGTGGCTTTGGCCAGCTCGGGAAGCGCGGCAATATGATCGTCGTGCGTATGGGTCAGGAAAAGGTAACGCAACGTGAGGTTTTCCGCATCGATGGTGTCCAGCATCGCGGTGCAATCGGTGCCGGTGTCAAAAGCGGCGGCCAGACGCGTGCCCGAATCCCAAATCAAATAGCTGTTCACTGTCAGATCTTCGCCGAAGGGGGTGTTAAACAGCATAAAGCCGCGTGAGAACACCGGCGCGGTCGGATAAAATCGTTTGTGGGCGAGCGCCTCCAAGGCATCGGGGCTGAGCCGCAGGTGACGGGCGAGGCGACGGATGACCGCATCAAGAATCTGGCCGGCTTTGACCGCGGCGATGTCCGCCAATGACACTTCGGCGCGCTCCGCCAGTTGTTCGTCGGACAGCTTCAGACCTTGCTGGGCTTTATTGATGACATCGGTGAAATTATCTTCGAGCGGAATGCGGGCCATGGCTCTACTAACAGTCGCGACGGGAGGGCGCGCAAGGGTGAATGCCGTTCACCGGGGCGTATCTTGATAGTCCGCCGCGCCGGAGATATTCCTTGTTTTCCGAACCGGCCGCGCCCTTCTTCTTTCGTCCGGTGCGGACATGATAACGGCTCCGGCGAAGCAAGGCGGGGTCTGGTTCAATTGATAAGGAGCTTTCTATAGCATAATATAGTGCTTGCTATAGCGAAGGTCCGTGCTTTTTTAACAGCGTATGCCATTTATTGATAAAATTAATCAGCTCGAAGCGGCCAAGGCCAAGGTCGCTGAATTGGAAAAGAATGTCACCACCGAGCGTCAGCAGGCGCTGGCCGCGCTGCCTTCGGATTTCGGCTATGCCGATCTGAACAGCTTTATTAAAGCGTTGAAGGCCGCCTCCAAGGGCGGTTCCCGCAAGGGCAAAAAGGCCGCGAAAGCCGGCAAGCCCGCCAAGGTGAAGGCTGGCAAGCGCAAGCGCGCCAAGATCACGCCCGAGGTCAAACAGCAGGTCATCGCCGCCGTTCAGGCCGGCACGGCCGGCGCCAAGATCGCCAAGGACTTCGGCATCTCCCTGCCGAGCGTGCAGAATATCAAGAAAGAAGCCGGTTTGGTGAAAGCTCGTGCGGCTTCGGCCCCCGCGGCTTCCTAAGCAGCTCCTTCGTTATTGTTTTTCAGCCTGCGTGGTTCGCCGCGCAGGCTTTTTTATTGGCGACCTCCGGCGCGCCACGGGTGGCACGGCTTGGTTGGAACCGAGAGCGTCGATCCTCGATTTCTTGTTTTGCCGCTTGCGCTGCTGGCTCGGTGTGGTGGGTTGGCGTCCTGTCATGTCCGCGCCCTATATACAGGCCAATACCAATGGCCGCCTGCATCCGGCCACCGAGCCGTCCATCGCTCCACTTAACCGCGGTTTCCTCTACGGTGACGCGATTTATGAAGTTTGGCGCACTTACCACGGTGTGATTTTCGCTTGGGACGAACACTGGGCGCGGCTGGAGCGCTCGGCGGGGTCGTTATATATGACGTTGCCTTGGTCCCGCGAATTCATGCTGGCGGAAATCAAGAAAACGACGGCGGCTTATCGGGAAATCTCCGGTCATGCGGGAGCGCTTTACATTCGCCTGCAGATCACGCGAGGCGGCGGGCCCATCGGGCTCGATGTCGCGTTGGCGGACCGGCCGGATTTCGTTTTGCTCGTTCAGCCGTGTCCGTTGCTCACGGATGCGCAGGCGGAAAAAGGCATCCTGCTTTCCCTGGCCCGCGCGTTGCACCGCAATCATCCGTCGACGCTCAATCCGGTTTGGAAGACGGGTAATTATTTGAACAATCTTCTGTGTCTGCGCGAAGCCCGGTCGCGCGGGGCCGACGAGGTGGTGATCACGAATCTGGCGGGGGAAATCACCGAGGCTGCGGTGAGTAATATCGGTTTTGTACAAGACGGGGTTGTGGTCCTTCCGTCCCTGGAAGCGGGTATTCTGGCCGGTATCACGCGGCGCCTGCTCATCGATCGCATCGCCTCCGCTGCCGGAGTAAAAGTGGTCGAGCGCACGGTGCGTCCGGAGGAGCTCGGAAACATGCAGGAGTGTTTCCTCACGGCGACGACCAAGGATCTCGTGCCGGTGCGCGCGATTGATGACACGGTCTTTCGTGTCGGTGCGGATACCGTGACGATGGCCGTGAAGCGTGCGTTTGCCGATTTTGCGCGCGCCTACGCGCAGGCGCGTCCGCAGCAGGCCGTTTGATCAATACCGCGGCATCGCCGGATCGAAGGCCAGCGCCCACGCGTCGATCCCGCCGGCGACATTGCTCACGGCGGCATGGCCGCGGGTGCGCAGGAACTCGGTGACCCGGAGGCTGCGGCCGCCATGGTGGCAATGGATGAGCAGATGCTTGTCTTTGGGCAGCGAGCCGAGCCGCTCCGGGATCTGCCGCATCGGGATGAGTTCGGCGCCGGGGATGCGGCAGATCTCCCACTCGTGCGGTTCGCGCACGTCGATGAGCCGCACGCCCTCGGGATGGGTCGCGAGCAGGTGGCGGGCTTCCTCGACAGAGAGTTCCAATGGGTAATTTTCCGGCATGATCATCGTAAAAGAGCCGGATGCACGGCGGCCGCAATTGAAATTGCGCCGGGATGCGGTCCTCCAAAAACTCCGGCCCCATGTCGCATCATTTCATCGTCATCATCGCCGGTGGCAAAGGGGAACGCTTCTGGCCGCAGAGTCGCGCGGCCAAGCCCAAGCACCTGCTCCCCGTCGTCGGGTCGCAGCCGCTGCTCGCGCAGACGCTGGCCCGCGTGAAGACGCTGGCGCCGGCCCGGAATATTTTCGTCATCACCGGCGCGGTGCAGGCCAAGGCCGTGCGGGCGGTGTGCAAGGGCATCCCGGCGGCCAACATCATCGCGGAACCGGTCGGCCGCGACACCGCGCCCGCCGTCGGCCTTGCCGCCGCGTTGGTGGCGGCGCGCGACCCGCAGGGGATTTTCGCGGTGCTGCCGGCCGATCATGTCATTCACGATACCAAGGCCTATGTGGGCGATCTCAAGGCGGCTTTTGCCGCCGCCGAGGCGGAGCCCGTGATGGTGACGATCGGCATTCCGCCCACCGAGCCGGCCACGGGTTTTGGTTATATCCAGCGCGGGGACGAGTGGGAAAAATTCAATGACCGCACCGTTTATCGGGTGAAACGCTTTGTCGAAAAACCGAAGCAGGAAGTCGCCGAGGGTTATCTCGCCTCCGGAGACTATGTCTGGAACGCAGGCATGTTCGTCTGGAGCGTGCCGGTGGTGGCGGCGGCTTTTGCGCAGCACGCGCCCGAGCTCGACGCCGGCCTGAAGCCGATCCGCACGGCGCTGGCGAAGAAACGTCCGCTCGACGGCGTGCTGAAGAAAATCTACCCGGGGCTGCCCAAGATCTCCGTCGATTACGCGTTGCTGGAAAAATCCACCAACGTCGTGGTGCTGCCGTCATCCTTTGACTGGGACGACGTCGGCGCCTGGCCGGCGGTCGCCAAGCACTTTACGCCGGACGAGGCCGGCAATGTCTCGCGCGGCCTCGTCCTCGTCGAGCAGGGGCGGGGCAACCTGGTGTTTTCCGAAGGCAAGCACCTCGTCACCGTGATCGGGACCGACGATCTGATCGTGGTGCACACTCCGGACGCGACGCTGGTTTGTCCCAAATCCAAGGCGCAGGAGATCAAAGCGCTCCTCAAGCGAGTCGAGGCACTCAAGGGCGGCGCGAAGTGGTTGTGACGCCCGGCGCTTGCCGGTGTGAGGTGGCGTGACGGGGTGGAGGCGGGCGGAATGGCGGCTGGATTTTTTCCTTCGCCTTCCGCGCGGCCCGCGCACGACACTGTCCGCTTTCGCACCCTCATGCGTTTTCTTGGCATTGATTATGGCACGCGGCGCATCGGCCTCGCCCACGGCGACGAGCTGGGCATCGCCACGCCGTTGCCGGCGCTGACGGACGCCGATCCCGCCAAGCGTCGGGCGGGTCTGGCCGCGATGGTGAAGCAAAGGCGCATAACTGAGATCGTGCTGGGCTATCCGCTCAACATGAACGGCAGTGCTGGTTTCAAGGCGAAGGAGGTTGATGCGTTCGCCGAAAGTCTGCGCAAGGAATTCGGCCTGCCGGTGCATCTGGTGGACGAGCGGCTCACCTCGCATATGGCGCAGGCGGGAATGACGCAGCAGGAGCTGCGCGAAATCCGGGCGCAAGGCATCATCGATTCGCGGGCGGCGGCGCTCATCCTTCAGGATTATCTCGACCAGCGTTTCCCCCCACCGCTGCCGGGCGCGGAGTTTTGACGACGAAGCCCGGAACGCGGAGGAGCCGTCGCGGTTGCCGACGCGGCTCCCATTCCGTGCTTCCGCTTCCCGGCGCTTCCATGATTAGATTTTCTCCGATGGCCGCTTCCTCCTCCCCCCAGCTTTCCCGTTGGAAATGCACCGTGGCCTATGACGGCACGCAGTTCTCCGGCTGGCAAAGCCAGCCCGACGCCAACGCGGTCCAGGATTTCATCGAGCGGCGGCTGGCGGAGGTGCTCAAAGTCAAGACCGGCATTCAAGGCAGCGGCCGCACCGACTCCGGCGTGCATGCGCGGGCGCAGGTCTTTCATTTTGACGCCGACTGGCCGCACAGTCCGGCCAAACTGCTCGCCGCGCTGCGGGTGGGACTGCCGCCGACGCTCCAGGTGACGACGGCGAAACGCGTGCCGGCGTCGTTTCACTCGCGGTTTTCCGCCAAAGGGAAAATCTACCATTACGAAATCCACCACCGCGGGTTCGCAGATCCGTTTTCTCATCCGTTCTGTTGGTCGATGATGCGCACGCTGGATATCGAGGCGATGCGCGCGGCGGCGGCACGGTTGGTGGGGAAGCGGGATTTCCGGGCGTACAGCGCCGCCAGCGGCGAGGAACGCGAAAGCACGGTGCGCACGCTGGAGGCGCTCGACGTGCAGGTGCGCGGCCGGCGCGTCCGCATTGTCGCGCGGGGCGACGGATTTCTCTACAAGATGGTCCGCAGCCTGGTCGGTGCGCTGGTTGATGTTGGCGCGGGCCGGCTCTCGCCCGACGACATCACGGCGATCCTCGCCACGAAGCAGCGCACGCACCGCGTCGTGACGGCGCCGCCGGAGGGATTGTTTCTGGTGAAGGTGTTTTATTGATGAGCCAACCGCTGCGTCAGTTCGTCCGGGGACTTGCCGACGTGGTGTTTCCGCCGGTGTGCGTGCATTGCGGCGGGGTGGTGGAGGGCGGGGTGTTGCGCCATCTGTGCGTGCGCTGCGAGCCGTTGATCCATCGCGCCTCTTCGCCTTGTTGCACCACTTGCGGACATCCCTTTTTCGGGGAGGTGGAGGGAGAGCGGTTGTGCCCGCATTGCGAGGGACTGCGGCCGGTTTATGGCGAGGGACGCACCGCCACGTTGTTCAAGGGCCCGGCGCGCGCCCTGATCCATGCGCTTAAATACCATCACGGTTTGCATGTCCTGGTCGATATTGAGGCGATCGTGCGCGCCTCGCCGCATGTGACCGATTTCATTCGTGACGCCATTGTCGTCCCCGTGCCGCTGCATCCGCGCAAGGAACGCGAGCGCGGGTACAACCAGACGGCGTTGCTGGCCGCGGCCTTTGCGCGGGCGGCCGGCGGGAGCACCCGCGTGGAGACGGTGCTGAGCCGAGTCGTGGACACGCCTTCGCAAACCGCTTTCGACCGCCGGGAGCGCCGGGAGAACCTAAAAAATGCCTTTGCACTTCGCTCCGGCGTGACCATAACTCCCGCCTCACCTTATATCCTCATCGATGATGTCTTTACCACGGGTTCAACGCTCAATTCCTGCGCCGACGTTCTGCGGCGCGCAGGTGCTTTGAATCTGAACATCGTCACGTTTGGTCACGGCTAATTTTCGCCATGTCGCTTTTTAGTAAACCGAAGTATTCCACGGTCGTCGTCAAAAAGAAGGATATCCCCAAGGGCATGTGGACCAAATGTCCGCTTTCCGGGGAGATCGTCTTCAACAAGGAGCTGGAGGACAACCAGATGGTTGTTCCCAAGTCCGGCCACCATTTTCCCATCGGGGCCCGTCAGCGCATCGCCGCGCTCTTCGACGAGAATACGTTTGTCGAGATCGATGCCGGCATCCGCTCGGCCGACCCGCTCAAGTTTGTCGATTCTCAGCCCTACCCCGTTCGTATTAAAAAATACGAAAAGGAAAGCGGCCTCACCGAGGCTGTCGTGTGCGGCACGGGCGAGATCCATGGCATCGAGGTCGCTGTGGCGGTCATGGATTTCCGCTTTTGCGGTGGCGCGATGGGTTCGGCGGTGGGCGAGAAGATCACCCGCGCGATCGAAACTGCGCTCAAGAAAAAGATTCCGTGCCTCATCTTCAGCGCCTCCGGCGGCGCCCGCATGCAGGAAGGTATTTTCTCGCTCATGCAGATGGCCAAGACCAGTGCCGCCCTCGGTCGTCTGGCCGAGGCGAAGCTGCCCTACATCTCCATCCTCACGCATCCGACCATGGGCGGCGTCACCGCCAGCTTCGCGGTGCTCGGTGACATTAATATCGCCGAGCCGGGCGCGCTTATCGGCTTCGCCGGCGCTCGCGTGATCAAGGACACCGTGAAGCAGACGCTCCCGCCCGGTTTTCAAACCGCGGAGTTTTTGCAGACGCATGGCTTGATCGACCAGATCGTGAGCCGCTTGGAAATGCGCGATCGTCTGCGCGACATCCTGCGCGCGCTCTACCTCCGGAAGCTGCCTCCGGCGAAAAAGTAATCCTTCCCGGGACGCAGGGATCCTCATGAGTCCCATCGATCCTCATCGTCCGATGCCCGCGGACTACGCGGCCGTTCAGGACTATTTGTTTTCGCTCAAGGTGCGCGGGGTGAAATTCGGGATCGACCGGATGCGCGCCTTGGTAGCGGCGCTTGACCATCCCGAGCGGGCCGTGCCGGTCGTCCATTTTGCCGGCACCAACGGCAAGGGATCCGTCGCCGCCATGCTCGACGCCATCGTGCGTGCCGCGGGCTGGCGCACCGGTCTTTACACCTCGCCGCACCTGGTGAGGCTCGGGGAACGCGTGCAGGTGGACCGGCGGATTCTGAGCGAGGCGGAGATCGTCGCCTACACGCGCGAACTCCGGCCGGTGGCGGAAAAAATCGGACGTGGCTGCGCGGACGATCATCCGAGCTTTTTCGAGTTCATGACGGCGATGGCGTTTTTGCAATTTGCGCGGCAACGCTGCGATCTCGCGCTCATCGAGACCGGTATGGGCGGCCGCCTCGACGCCACCAACGTCGTTCACCCCGAAGTGGCGGTGATCACGTCCGTGGGCCTCGATCATTGCGAGATGCTGGGCGGTACCCTGGCGGAAATCGCCGCGGAAAAAGCCGGCATCATCAAGCCCGGCCGTCCCGTGGTGATGGGCCGCGTGCCGCCCGAGGCTGAGGTCGTGATTCGTCGTATCGCCGCCGAACGCGGCGCGCCCTTGCACTCGGTGCGCGAGGTTTTCGGCGAGGCTGTGGACGGTTATCCCACGACGAACATCGAAGGCGATTATCAACGTTGGAATGCCGCGACCGCCGTGCTCGTCACGCGTTGCCTCGACGCGCGCTGGAAACTGACCGGCGAGGTTATCGCCCGCGGACTCCACGCGACCTGCTGGCCCGGACGCTGGCAGCGCACGACGATCGGCGGGCGGCCGTTGATTCTGGATGCTTCGCATAATCCCGAGGGCGCGGGCGTCCTGGAGGGACACCTGCGCGCGCTGGTGGAGCAAAGCGGACGCCGCCCGGTGGTGGTGACCGGCGTGCTGGGCGCGGCGCGGGCGCGACCGTTGTTGGAGACGATCAGCCGTTATGCAGCGGAGATCCACCTCGTGATGCCGCAGCAAGCGCGGGCCTGTTCGTTCGAGGAATTGGAGGCGCTGATCCCGTCCGCATTTGGCGGGATGGTGAAACGCGCCGTGATCGCGGATGTTTTTCCCGATGCGCACACCTGTGCGGTCGGCGGTCCCGACGACACGGTGGTGTTGACGGGCTCGATCTATCTCCTCGGCGAAGTGATGGCGCGAATCGAACCGGCGCGCGGCGCGATCGAGAGCCGGCTGCAGGATTTTTGACGCACCGCCTCCGGCGACTCAGCGCGCGTTCATCGGCCGGGGCTTGGCGGTCGTGGTGGTGGCGGCGACGAGCAGAGGCACGATCTTGGGCGCCACCGGACTGCCCAGTCCTGTCACAAAATCGTAGAGGATGCTCGCGTCATAGCCGCCATTGCTGCCTGTGAGGATATCGCGGTAATCGCCGGTGTAGGCACTGGACGTGATCGAGTAGAGTACGCTGTTGGCAGAGGTGAGCGAAGTGGCGCGTCCGCTGTTGGCGAGGGCGAAGAGCGCGGCCCATTGCGGGGTGCCGCAGCTGGTGCCGCCGACGTTGAGCCAGCCGGTCGAGCCGCCGTAGTTGCTCATGTAAACGGGAAAGCCGTAGTTCGGGTCGGCGCTGTAGCTGACATCGGGCACGCCGCGGCCGCTGTAGGGATTCCAGCCGTTCTGGTAGGCGGGACGGGCGAGATACTTGCTCACACCGCCGCCGCTGCCGCTCCAGGCGAGTTCGCTGAGGACGTTGCCCGCGCTGTCGAGTTGCAAGGTGGTGCCGCCCACGCCCACGACGTAGGCCGAGACAGCGGGCCACATGGCGCCTGAGCCGGCATCGCCAGAGGCGGCGACGAAGGTGACTCCTGGCTGGTTGAAGTGGCTTTCAAGCGAGCCGAGCCCGGAAAACTCGGCGGTGCCCCAGCTCATGGAAATCTGCTTCGCGCCAAGGCGGACGGCGTAGTCGATGGCCCCGAGCAGCGAATTGAGGCTGGAGGAGGAGGCGACGACGACGGCGAGATTGGCGCCGGGGGCGATGGCGTGGGCCCATTCGGCGTCGAGCGTGGTTTCCAAGGCCCAGCCGGAATCGCTGCCGGCGGGTTTACCCTGGGGATAATAAATCTGGAGGCTGGCGATGGGCAGGCCGTACGTGTTCGAAAAAACGGCGAGATCGCTGGCGAGTGTGGAGCTGCCATAGGCGACGACCAACGCGATGGTTTGGCCCTTGCCGGTCAGACTGAGCTGATCGAAGCCGTACGCGTGACGAATTTGGCGGACCGAGTAACCGGTGGGACTCGTGGTGGCGAATTGCGTGACGCTGCGCAAATGAAGCGTCGGTAGTGGCGGCCGGTTACCGGTGGGTGTGGTGATGGGCGCAGCGGTGGGAGTGGCGTTCAAACAGCAGCCGAGGGCTGCGCAAAAACCGGTAAGAAGAAGGAGAATGCGTGGCATGGCGGGGAATGAACGACCGCTATCCCGCTCGCATTGCCAGACAGAGTCGACCCCGGAATTGTTAAGGCCGGGTAAAGCCTCGCATACCCGTTTTGCCCCCAGTCACTCCAAGCACACCCGTTTCCCGTAAACCTCCCAGTCAAGTCCTGATTGACTAGGAGGTTTGCGGGAAACGGAGGAGCGTGGTGGGCGTGATTTTCAGGCGATCAGACCAGCTTGATCAGGTCTGCGGTCGCGGGGACGTCTTTGATGATCTGCGAGGGCTCGGGGCCGACACCGAGGTAGCGGAGATTGGGGAGCTTCGCGGCGGACGGCAGTGGTTCGCCGTGATAGGCGACTTCCAAAAGGGAACGCACCATCGCGGCGACGTAGCGTTGGGCGTTTTTCGGCAGGTCGGCGAAATGGCGGACTTGGGAGACGTCTTCGCTCCAGCCGGGGTGCGTCGTGTAAACGGGGCGCAGGGTTTTGCGGATGGCGTCGTTGCGCGGAACGTGGTGGTAACGCTTGCCGGCGGCGTCTTCGTAGGCCGCGCAAATCAGCAGCTCGCTGTTCCAGGCACCGCGATGCGTGAGCGCATCGAGTTTGTTGATCATCACGTCCTGAAAACCGCCGTAGCGGAGGGCGTCGCCTTTTTCCACCGCGTCATACCAACCGACCATGCGCTGGCGTCCGGTGGAGGTGCCGAATTCAAGTTGCTTCAACAACGCGGAGAGCGGGTGGGCCTCGTCCATCTGCGTGAGAAACACGTGCGTGCCAACCTTGGTGTCGTAGGCCTTGGCGACGCCAAAGGTGTGGATGGCCTGCACCGGAATGCCGGCGCTCTCGAAAAACTCGGGCGTGAACGTGTGCGAGGCGGTGACGTTGGGCGAGAAGCCGTGGCGCTTGTCGAGCCAGTAGGCCTGGCCGAATTCGCCGATGATGGTGTGGCCGGCGCGGACTTCGCGAAGGATGAGCTCGCGGACTTCGCCGATGTTTTTGGTCAGGCGGCGGCCGGCCTGCCAGTAGGTCTCGGTGAGCGCCTCAAGGTTGAGGGTGAAAGGCGCGGCGCCGCGAAAACCGGTGAAGTCGAACTCGGATTTTTCAAACACGCCCAATTCGAGGGCCTCGGTGTTGGCGCGCAATTCGGCGGCGGAGAGCTTGTCGAAGAAACCGGCGAAGGTCTCGGGACTCACTTGGCAGACATGCTGGATGGTGCGAAGGGCGCGGTTGGCGCGCTGGGCGAGTTTGCGGGCGTAGTCCTCGCGGCTGCCGAGGAAGTCGGCATAGGTGATCTGCCACTGGCCGACTTCATCGCCGTAGGCGGGGGTGATGCCGCGACCGGTCGAGCCGCGGGGCTCCTCCGCGAGGATGTTGACGCGGTAATCTTCCCACGCGAGGTCGAGCAGACGGTGGGTCAGATCGGAGACCAGGGTGCGTTCGTCGATGACCAGGCGGGCGAGAACGTTGTAGCCCTTTTTTTCCAAGGGCTGGGCTTCCCACCAAGCCTTGCGCGGATCGGCGACGACGCCGCTACCGATGGCAAGATGGCTGATGCCTTTTTCAACGACGCCGGAAGGGAGCAGGTTGAGCTTGATGCCGGCGGCGGTGTGGCCCGAGTTGGCCCCGCCGTTGACCTTGAGGACGACGGTGACGGGCGCCTTCGAGTCGCGCAGCTCGTGTTCGACCTCGGGAATCAGGCGGCCTTTGCCCTCGTCGCCGAGGGAGATGCCGACATCGGCGATGAGCTGGCTGGAAAAAGGAAGAAGGGACATGGCAAACCGCCGAGGAAAAAGCCTTTGGCGGCAACGTTCAACGCCCATCTTTCAACCGCCGGCCTTTGACGTCCAACGGACGAAAGACCGGGCAGTTGGCACTTTTCCCTCCCTTTGGCGCTCAACCCTTCGTCTGAGTCTTGATCTCGACGACGTCGTGGGGGGCGGCCTCTTTCTGTCCGGCCGGGGAAACGCGGATGTAGCGGGCCTTTTCGCGAAGTTCCGGCAACGTCTTGGCGCCCAAGTAGCCCATGCCGCTTTGCACACCGCCCACGAGCGTGGCGAGAACGTCGTCGGCGGAGCCGGAGACTTCCTTTAACGCTTCGATGCCTTCGGCGGTCAACTTGCGGGTGGTGTCGGTTTTGTCGTGGCCATAGCGGGCGGCGCTGCCGGCCTTCATCGCGGTGAGCGAGCCCATGCCACGATATTGCTTATAGAGCTTGCCGTTGATCTCCATGATCTCGCCCGGGGCTTCGCGGCAACCAGCGAGCAGACCCCCGAGGATGACGGCGTCGGCGAGGGTGAGGGCTTTGACGATGTCGCCCGACTTGGTGATGCCGCCGTCGGCGATGATCTTGACGCCGCGGGCCCGCGCGCCTTGGGCGGCGACATGGAGGGCGGTGAGTTGGGGGATGCCCACGCCGGCGACAATGCGCGTGGTGCAGATGGAGCCGGGCCCCTGGCCGACCTTGATGGCGCTCGCGCCGCACTGGGCGAGGTAATCGACACCGGACGCGCTGGTGACGTTGCCGGCGATGATGGTGAGGGCGGGAAAGGCGTCGCGGATAAGCTTCACGACATCGCCGACGCCGGCGGTGTGACCGTGCGCGGTGGAGACGGCGACGGCGTCGATGGCTTCGTCGACCAGATGGCCGACATGGGAGATGATCTTGTCGCGATCGAGCGAGCCATCGGGCCGGCGCACCGGAGCGATGGCGGCGCCGACGACGAGGCGGAACTCGGAGTCGCGCGCGGGTTTGCGCCGGGATTTCGACTCCGCGGTGATGCGATCGACGTCGGAGAATGTCACAAGGCCGCGCAGGCGGTCTTGGTCGTCCACGACGAGCATCTTGTGGATGCCTACGTGTTCGCTGAAGAAGATATCGGCAGCCTTGATCGGGTCGGGCTGGAGCGAACGTTCATGCACGGTGCGGATCTCGCTGCGCGGCACCATCGCCTCGGCCACCGTTTTAGTCCTGTAACGCTCGCGCACGGTGCTGCCGGGCAGCAGGCCGATGAGCTTGCCCGCACCGTCGATGACGGGGAAGGTGCGGAAATCGTATTTTTTGTGTTCGATGAGGGCGAGCACGTCGCCGACGAGCTGATTGGCGGTGATGGTGATCGGGTCCTGGATGAGACCGTGGATGTGGCGTTTGACGCGGGCCACTTCCTTCACCTGATCTTTCGGCGACATGTTGTAGTGGACGAGACCGAGACCGCCGTTGAGCGCCATGGTGATGGCCATGCGGGCTTCGGTCACGGTGTCCATGTCCGACGAGATGATCGGAATGGAGAGCCGGAGCGCCTCGGAAAGGGCGGTGGACGTATCCGCATCCTTGGGCAGGATTTCCGAATACAACGTGGCGAGCGACACGTCGTCGAACGTGAGCGCCACCGGAAGATTGGCGCGGAAGAAAGTGTCGGCCGGCAGGTAGAATTCGGCGTCGAGCGAGCCGGCGGAAGTCGTGGCAACCTTGGTCATGAGTTGCCGTGAACGTAGTAAGCCGAACCGGACGAAGCGCAAATCGTTTTTCAAGATCCACGTTTCCTTTCGTCCGCTCCGTTCACCCCCCCGTCAGCGCTTCCCACCCTCTACTCTCGGTTACTCCGCGCCCAACCCCTTCAGTCAAGTATACATTGACTGAAGGGGTTGGGCGCGGCGGGGCGGGTTTGGGTGGGCGGGAGGTTTCGGGCTTTTCTTCACGGGCTTTGGGAACTTGGTAGGAGGTGCCTTATGCGATTTCGTTTGAATTACCGCCGCTATGTCCTGCCGTTTCGCGCCCCGGTGCGCACGGCCCATGGCGTCTGGGCGGAGCGCACCGGGCTGATCGTGCGGCTGGAGGATGAATCCGGTCGCGCCGGCTACGGCGAGGTCGCGCCGATCCCGTGGTTTGGAACGGAGACGGTGGAGGAGGCCGCGGCGGTGCTGCATGGGCTTGGCGAGTGGCTCACGCCGGAGCAGCTTGCGCCGGTGCCGGCGACATTCGGATGCCTGAATTTTGCATTGGCGGGAGCGCGGGCGGAATTGGACGCTTCCGCAGCGGGAGCCGATCGGCGGGTTGAGGATAACGCATCCTACTTGTCCGTGGCCGCGCTGCTGCCGGCAGGCCGGGCGGCGCTCGCGCAGATCGCGCCGAAGGCCGAACTCGGTTTTCGCACGTTTAAATGGAAGGTGGGAGTGGGCGATCTTGCCGACGAACTTTCACTGCTCGACGACGTGATCGCCGAACTGCCTTCGGGCGCGAAACTCCGTCTCGATGCCAATGGCGCGTGGGAGCGTCGTCAGGCCGAGCGCTGGCTGGAGCGCGCGGCGGAACGGCCGGTCGAGTTTGTCGAGCAACCCTGTTTCTCCGGGGCGGCGCAGGGCGAGGCGCAGTGTCGGCGGACGGAGGCGCTGTTGCTGGGACTGGCGCAGGATTATCCGACGCCGCTGGCGCTCGACGAATCGTTGGTGGGAGCGCGCGATGTGGAGCGCTGGCTCGCGGCGGGGTGGGGCGGCGTTTTTGTGATCAAGCCCGCGCTTTTGGGCGATCCGGCGCCGGTGCTTGCGCGGCTGGCGGCGGCCAAGGCCGACGTGGTGTTTTCCTCGGCATTGGAAACGGCGGTCGGTGCGCGCGCGGCTTTGCGCGCGGCCTTTGCCTGGCGGTCCGCGAAACCGCGGGCGCTGGGCTTCGGCGTGTGGCCGCTGTTTGAGGATTCTCGTTTTGACGGGCCGTTTGCGTCCCCCTGCCTGCGGGCCGGGGATGTCGCGTTGCTCAATCCGGAGGCCGCATGGAACGCGCTGACCTAGCCCGCTTGCTGGGTGCCTCGCCGGTTTCTGCCGCGCCGCGCGATGTCGTGGTGGAGGAACGCGACCCGGCGCGGTTTATCGCGGTGTTTGCCGAAGCCATGGCCGCAGGCGGGACGGTGTTCGTGGCGGATCCTTCCTGGGGGCAAAGCGAGCGCACGCAGTTTCAGGAGATCATCCGGCGCGCCTCCTCGGGCGGCGATCAGGATCGCGCCGGACGCGGTTGGCTTTGTCTGCCAACCGGCGGCACTTCGGGGGCGATCAAACTGGCGCGGCACGACGGGGAAACGCTCGCGGCCGCGGTCAAAGGTTTTTGCGCCCACTTCGGCACGGACCGGGTCAACGCCATCGGCCTGCTGCCGCTTCATCACGTGAGCGGATTCATGGCTTGGATACGTACGGTGTTCACCGGCGGCGATTATCGTCAGGCGGATTGGAAAGCTGTCGAGCGCGGCGAACGTCCGGAGCTGGCGGCCGGGCGCGACGGGTTTCTCTCGCTGGTGCCGACGCAGCTCCAGCGTTTGTTGGCCGATCCGGCGGCGGTGGCATGGCTGCGGGGGTTTCGCGCGGTGTTCATCGGCGGCGGACCGGCGTGGCCGGAGCTGGTCGAGGCGGGCGCCCGGGAGCGACTGCCGCTGGCGTTTTCCTATGGCATGACGGAAACGGCGGCGATGGTGTGCGCCCTGCGTCCGGAGGAGTTTTTGGCGGGCGGCCGCGGTTGCGGGACGATGTTGCCGCATGCGCGCGTCACGCTGGAGGCGGAGGGCCGCATCGCCGTTGCGGGCGGGTCGTTGTTTCGCGGCTATTGGCCGGAGTGGCGCGAAACGGGTCCGTGGTTGACGGAGGACTTGGGCTGTTTCGACGACCGGGGCGGCCTGCGGGTGCTCGGCCGTCGCGACGCGCTCATCATCACGGGCGGAAAGAAAGTGGATCCGGCGGAGGTGGAGGCGGCGTTGCGCGCCACCGGAGTTTTTGAGGATCTGGCGGTGATCGGCCTGCCTGACGCCGAGTGGGGCGAGATCGTGGTGGCCTGTTATCCGCAGGCGAACGCCGCGCCCGATCTGACCGGGCTCGCCGCGCGTCTCGGTGTCCAGCTCGCCGCCTACAAACACCCGAAGCGCTACCTGCCGGTCGCGCCTTGGCCGCGCAACGCGCAGGGCAAGGTCAACCGCGCCGAGCTGCGCCGTCTGGTCGCAGGCTGACGTTGTGACTGGCGTCCCGCGTCAGCCCGCCTGGACCCAGGCGGCCAGGCTGGAGGGCAGGGGCAGGCGTTCGCGGGTTTGCGAGGAGATGCAGACGTGCTCCGTGCGCGCGACCGCCGCACGTTTTTCCGCCGCGCCTTGTTTCCAGATTACGTAATTAAGGGCGTAGCTGTTCTCGGAGAGGGCCTGAGGAATGACCTCGACGCGCACCTTGTCTCCGCAGGCGAGGGGACGCAGGTAGCTGGCTTCGCTTTTTGCCACGGGCACCACCACGCCGGTGTCCACGAAAAACGTCCCCAGCGGAATCCCCGCCGCCGCCAGCGCCTCCTCGTAGGCTTCGTGGCAGATGGAGAGATAGCGTGCGAAGAAGACCACCCCGGCGGCGTCGGTGTCGGGAAAGTGGATCGTGCGCGAATAGGAGAAGGGCATGCGGTGCAGATAAGACCAAATTCCGCTTTTTTTTAACCATTAATCTTCGTTAATGGATATTAATTCCGGCGAACGCTGGGTTTTGGGAGTGCTCCTCCGCCGGCGGGAGTGATTAAATCCAATTTTTCAACGATGACCAAAAACGACATCGCCGACGTCCTGGCCGAAATCGGCACCCTCCTCGAACTCAAGGGCGAGAACCCGTTCAAGATTCGCGCGTATCAGACGGGTGCGCGTGCGCTGGAGGCGATCGAGGAGGCCGAGTTGGCCGTGCTCATCCGCGAGGAGCGCCTGAAGTCGGTGAAGGGCATCGGCGATGCGCTCGCCCAGAAAATCGGCGAACTCCACACCACTGGACGGTTGGAATTTTTTGAAACGTTGCGCGCCTCCATCGAGCCCGGGCTCGTGGAAATGCTGGAGGTGCCCGGCCTGGGGCCGAAAAAAATCCGGGCGCTCCGCGATCAGCTTGGCCTCAGCACGCTCGTCGCCCTGGCCGAGGCCTGCACCGACGGCCGGGTGGCCGCGCTCGCCGGTTTCGGCGAGAAGTCGCAGCAGAAGATCCTCGAAGGCATCCGCAATCGCGAGGCTTACGGGCGCCGCCACCTGTGGTGGGACGCCCACGCGGTCGCCGAGCCCATCGTCGCCGGATTGCGCGCGCTGCCCCAGGTGATGCGCGCCGAGGCGGCGGGCAGCTTGCGGCGTGGTATGGAGACAGTCGGAGATCTCGACTTCATCGTGGCTGCGTCCGATGTCGCCCCGGTGGTCGATTGGTTTGTGACCCAGCCCGGCGTCCGGGAGATCACCGCCCGGGGCGCGACCAAGGCCAGCGTGCGCTTTGAAAGCGGTCTGCAGGCCGACCTGCGCCTCGTGCCGGCGGAGCAGTTTGCCTTCGCCCTGCATCACTTCACCGGCTCCAAGGATCACAACGTCCAGATGCGCCAGCGCGCCCTCGCCCGGGGACTGTCCTTGTCGGAGTGGGGGCTCGTTTCCGCCGAAGGAGAGGGCACCGTGAAACAAAAGACGGAGACCGGCGGCCCCGCCTCGGGCGCTCCGCATGCGGTGATCGATTCCGAGGCCGCCCTCTTTGCCGCGCTGGGCCTGCATTTCATTCCGCCCGAGCTGCGCGAGGGGCTGGGCGAGATCGAGGCCGCGGAGCTTGCGGGCGGCGCCGGCGGTTTGCCCCGCCTGATCGAGCCGGCGGACCTGCGCGGTGCGTTTCACAACCACACGACGGCGTCCGACGGGCGCAACACCCTCGCCGAAATGACCGCGGCCGCCGAGGCGCTTGGCTGGGAATACCTGGGCATCGCCGATCATTCGAAATCCAGTTTTCAGGCCAACGGCCTGAGTGAGGAGCGTCTGGCTGTGCAGGTCGCGGAGATCCGTGCGCTCAACGCCTCCGGACGCTTCCGCACCCACGTCTTCGCTGGCACCGAGTGCGACATCCTGCCCGACGGCCGTCTCGACTACGACGCCTCCGTGCTGGCGACTCTCGATTACGTCGTGGCCTCCGTGCACAACGCCTTCACGCAATCCTCGGCCGACATGACCGCGCGCATCATTCGTGCCCTCGAGCATCCGCAAGTCACCATGCTCGGCCATGCCACCGGCCGCCTCCTGCTCCGTCGCGAAGGCTACGCCCTCGATTTGTCCAAAATCATCGATGCCGCCATCGCGAACCGCGTGGTGATCGAGCTCAACGCGAGCCCCTGGCGCCTCGATCTCGACTGGCGCCACTGGCGCAAGGCCGCCGCGCGCGGACTCCTCTGCGCCATCAACCCCGACGCACACGAAACCGGAGGCCTCGCTCATGTGCGGGCCGGCATCAATTCCGCCCGCAAAGGCTGGCTCACCTCCGACGCCGTGCTCAACACCCGCTCGCTCGCGGATGTACAGGCATGGCTGGCCGCCCGGCGCTAATCGAGTTTTACGCCGCCATGAAAACTAAAACCGAGAGCACTCGACTCCCTGTTCCCACGCTTTCCGACACAGAAACCATCCGGCGAAGCCGTCCGGAGGATTACGATGGTCACACGGGTTTTGATCGTATGACCCCGGCGGCGCGTCTGGCTTGGTTGGAGTCGGCCGTGGATTTCATTTCACGGCGCGGGAAGCCGTTCGGCGGCGAAAAGCGCATAACCTAGAGCGGTTCAAGTTAAACTATAGCCACAATCACAGTCGGATTAAGAGTAGCCACAAAAAGCACAAGAAGCACAAAAACAGATTCTTTTGTGATTTCTGTGCCTTTTGTGGCCATGATTTGATCGGGGCCATATCGGCCACGACCCAACTGAAAATACTCTAATAGCTGCTGGTGACTGACCTTGGCTGGCCGCCCGGCGCTAAGTTGTATTGGTAATTTGGGATTGGTCACAGAGCCGAGCCGGAGTCCCGATCTGGAGATCACAGAGAAAAGACCGGTCGGATTCTATGACTTGAACTCCGTGAACTCTGGATGGGAACTCGGTGTTCTCTGTGGCAAAATTCATCGCCCGAAAAGCGAAGGCATCAGTTCATTTTTTATTGAACTTAATGAAAGGGTTGGCAGGGTTCGCCGGGCATGGCGCGCCCTTCGTCATTTTCTCCGGGTGATGTTCCCGTTTCTTCTCCCACGGAGCGGACGGAGGATTCTCCTGTGTCAGGCGCCGCCGGATTATCGACCGGCGAGCGGGAGATTATCGCGATTTTCGTGCAGATGACCCAAGCCTTGGGCGCTCCCCGGTCATTGGGGGAGATTTACGGGCTGCTCTTCGCCACTCCGCAACCACTGGCCTTTCAGGATATTGTGGAGCGTTTGGAGATGAGCAAAGGTTCCGTCAGCCAAGGTCTTCGTTCATTGAGGTCTATCGGTGCGATCACACCGGTGGTGGTGGCCGGGGATCGGCGTGAGTTTTTCGAGCCGGTGGTCGAGCTGCGTCTCTTGGTGACGAGCTTCTTGCGCGAACGGATCAATCCGCAAATTGAGGCTTGGGGGACGCGGGCGAAAGGATTGAAACCCGCGCACTTCAACTTGGAGACCTTTTCCGCGACGGACCGCGAGACGCTCGATGGACGCCTCGCCAAACTCAAGACATGGAGAAAACGCGCCGGCGTGGTTTTCCCCGTGATCAGCAAACTTTTGGGCTAGTCTCCCGACTGGCCTGACAACTCTTTTTCACCCCCCCCCCCAGTTACATTCCCAGCCGGGAAGTGACGGGGCGAAGCTCGGTCTGGTTACTATCTCCTTTCTTCTTATCCAATGCCTAAAAAAGCCCTGATCACCGGCATCACCGGACAAGACGGATCCTACCTCGCCGAGCTGCTGCTCGCCAAAGGTTACGAGGTGCACGGAGTCATCCGTCGCGCGTCCACGTTCAACACCAGCCGCATCGATCATCTCTACACCGACCCCCATGTGAACGGCGTGAAGCTATTCCTTCATTACGGTGACCTGGCCGACTCCGTGCAAATGGTGAAGCTGCTCTATCAGCTCCAGCCCGACGAAGTCTACAATCTTGGAGCCCAGTCGCACGTGCGCGTCTCCTTCGACGTTCCCGAATACACCGGCGATGTCGTCGGCCTTGGTGTCCAACGTATCTTGGAAGCGATCCGCGAAGCCGGACTCGTTGAAAAAATCCGCTACTACCAAGCCTCCTCCTCCGAGATGTTCGGCAAGGTGCAGCAAATCCCCCAGACCGAGAAGACCCCGTTCTGGCCGCGCTCGCCTTATGGCTGCGCCAAGATGTATGCGCACTGGCTGACGGTGAACTACCGTGAATCCTACAATCTGCACGCCTCCTCCGGCATTCTCTTTAACCACGAGTCCCCTCGCCGCGGCGAAACCTTCGTCACTCGCAAGATCACCCGCGCCGTCGGTCGCATCAAACTCGGTCTGCAAAAGGACCTCTACCTCGGCAACCTCGACGCCCAGCGCGACTGGGGCTATGCCAAGGAATACGTCGAGATGATGTGGATGATGCTCCAGCAGGACCAGCCGGACGACTATGTGGTCGGCACCAATGAGACCCACAGCGTGAAGGAATTTTGCCAAGTTGCCTTCGCCCGAGCCGGCCTCGATTGGGAGCAATACGTCAAATACGACCAACGCTACGAGCGCCCCGCCGAGGTGGAGCTTCTCATTGGCGATCCCGCCAAAGCCAAAAAGCAGCTCGGTTGGGAGCCCAAAGTGCGCTTCAAGGAACTCGTCGAGATCATGGTCGACCACGACATCGACCTCGCCAAACGCGAAGCCCAGATCGCGAACCTGCCGACTTGCCTTTAGTTACTGGGGTGATGTCGAGTAACTAATTATACATGAAAAAAGCACTTATCACCGGTATTACTGGGCAGGACGGGTCGTATTTGGCTGAACTACTTCTGGGAAAGGGGTATGAAGTTCATGGTATTGTAAGGCGAACGAGTTCTATAGAGCGTGCGCGACTGACTCACTTGTCGCAGTATAAAGACAACGAGCCGGCTCGTTTGATTCTGCATTATGGCGAACTGGCCGATTCGGGCAATCTTATCCATATATTGTATCAAGTTCAGCCTGATGAGATATATAATCTCGCTGGCCAGAGCTCTGTGCGAGTGAGCTTTGAGATGCCGGAATATACGAGCGAATCCAATGGGGTGGCGGTGGTCCGTTTACTTGAGGCGATCGTGCGTAGTGGGTTGGCCGGGAAAACGCGTTTTTATCAGGCGTCGTCTTCGGAAATGTTTGGGCGTGTGCGTGATTTACCGATCACCGAGGTCACTCCATTTAACCCTAGATCACCCTATGCAGCCGCCAAGGTGTTTGCCCATAACATGGCCGGCTACTACCGCGAAGCCTTTGGTTTGCATGCCTGCTGCGGCATCCTTTTCAACCATGAGTCACCCCAGCGCGGAGAAACCTTTGTGACTCGCAAGATCACCCTCGCGGCGGGACGTATCAAACACGGCCTGCAAACGAAGCTGAAACTGGGCGATCTGAGCCCGAAACGCGACTGGGGCTATGCGCCGGAATACGTGGAAGGCATGTGGCGCATGCTGCAGGCCGACAAACCCGATGATTATGTGATTGCAACCAACGAGTCGCACTCAGTGCAGGAGTTTGTTCAGGAAGCTTTCTCGGAAGTCGGACTGGATTGGGCGCAACACGTCGAGCACGACCAACGGCAAGTCCGCACCATGGAACTCGATGAAGTCCGTGGCAGTCCCGAGAAAATGCGGGTGCAACTCGGCTGGGAGCCCAAGGTGAAATTTCACGCCCTGATCCGCATCATGATGGAGCACGACCTGAAGCTGGCGGCGGCGGACGCGGATGGGGGAGCTAAGAGCTGAGAGCTAACAAGTGTTAGCCCGGATGGGCTAGCAACTACTGGCTAATGGTTTAAGGTTTAAGCGACATGCGGGTTGAGTCGAAACTCACGATTCTCGGACTACCCTTCTCTGATCGAAGCCGCTGTAAGATTAGTAAATAAACTCAACAGTGAACTATTTTATAAATCGGAATTGTAACCCCAAAATAGAAGTAAACTAAGAACATGAAGGCTGTCATACTTGCCGGTGGTCTGGGCACGCGCATCAGCGAAGAAACGCATCTTAAACCGAAGCCCATGGTGGAAATCGGCGGACGCCCGATTCTCTGGCATGTACTCAAGGGTTATTCGGCCCACGGCATCAACGACTTTGTTATTTGTGCCGGCTACAAGGGCTACGTCATCAAGGAGTATTTCGCCAATTATTTCCTGCACATGTCGGATGTGACCTTCGATATGAAGGAGAACCGGATGGAAGTGCACCAGCGCCGGTCTGAACCTTGGCGCGTGACCATTGTAGATACGGGGGAGGCGACCATGACGGGCGGCCGGCTCAAGCGCGTGAGCGATTATTTGGATGATGAGCCTTTTTGTTTTACTTACGGCGATGGCGTCGGCGACGTGAATATCACGGAATCGATCGCTTTCCATAAGCGGGAAGGCCGTCAGGCTACGCTCACCGGCGTTCAGCCTCCCGGCCGCTTTGGCGCTCTGGATATCGAAGGCCACCAAGTGAAAAGCTTCCAGGAAAAACCCGATGGCGACGGCAGTTGGATCAACGGCGGTTTCTTTGTATTAAATCCTTCGGTCATCGATCTGATTGAAAACGACGCCACCATTTGGGAGCGAAAGCCGTTGGAAGCTTTGGCCAAGACTAATCAGCTGAGCATCTACAAGCACAACGGTTTTTGGCAGCCGATGGATACACTGCGCGACAAGCAGCATCTCGAAGATCTGTGGGCATCGGGTAACGCCCCTTGGAAGGTTTGGTGAAACCGTTCGATTTCACCAATCTCAGGGATTAGTCACCTCTTGAACTTGAACTCAAAACTTGAACTAAACACCGCCTTCGGCGGCGTATACGCCGGCAAACGCGTGCTGCTGACCGGACACACCGGGTTCAAAGGTGCCTGGCTAGCTGAATGGCTGCTGGCGCTCGGTGCCGAAGTCACTGGCTTTGCGTTACCGCCGCCCACGACGCCTTCGCTGTTTGAACAACTCGGGCTCGCCTCCCGGTTGCGCCATGTAGAAGGCGATGTTCGCGATCTGAGCGCCGTCCGTCGTGTCGTGGAAGAGACGAAACCGGACTTCGTTTTCCACTTGGCAGCTCAGCCGCTGGTTCGTCTGTCCTACGAACAGCCCACCGAGACCTTTGCCATCAATGTTATGGGCACGGCCAATGTTTTGGAAGCGCTACGCTGCTACCAAAACGAGTTCAATGCGGGTGCTTCAGTTCAAGGCGCGAGTTCGGGTTCAAGCAATGCCGGCACTGGAACTGGAGACTTGAACTCATCACGGTCACCGCGATCGGTCGTTGCCGTGATGATCACCACTGACAAATGCTACGAAAATAAAGAATGGGTCCACAGCTACCGGGAAGAGGATTCCATGGGTGGCTACGATCCCTATAGCGCATCCAAAGGCGCGGCCGAGTTGGTGATCGCCTCCTATCGCCGCTCTTATTTTTCGGTTCCGGATTCACCGGTGAAGCTAGCCTCTGCACGCGCAGGCAACGTCATTGGTGGTGGCGATTGGGCGCTTGATCGCATCGTGCCTGACTGCATGCGTGCGTTGGCTCGCGGTGAGATCATCCCGGTCCGGAACAAAATCGCCACCCGGCCTTGGCAGCATGTCTTGGAGCCGCTCTCCGGTTATCTACTTCTGGCAAGTGAGCTTGCCAGAGCAGTTCAAGGTGCGAGTTCAGGTTCAAGTTCTGAAAATACTGGCGCTGGAACTGGCGACTTGAACCATACCGATACTGAACGGTTGAAAGCGCTCAGCAGCGCTTTCAACTTCGGTCCGGCGCTCACCTCTAACCGTACGGTAGCCGAGCTCGTCCAAGAAATCCTTCGGCACTGGCCGGGCCGGTGGGAGGACAAGAGCGATCCCCGGGCGGTACATGAAGCCAAGCTGCTCAACCTCGCGACCGATAAAGCCCATCATTTCCTGCGATGGAAGCCGGTTTGGAATTTCGAGCAGACGATCGAGCACACGGTGATGTGGTACCGCCAAGTGGCGGCCTCCGCCGCCCTCGTTCCTGCGCTCACCGCGAAACACATCGCCGATTACACGGCCGCCGCGCGCCTCCAAGGCATCGCTTGGGCGCAATATTAAAAACGTTTTTTTATTTCAAATGACCAAGTCCGCCACCGATCTGAAAGCCGAGATACTGCGTCTTACCCGCGAATACTCCGCGTTGATGCACAAAGCCAATCGCCCGGCGGCCGATTTAGTTCAAGTGACGAGTGCAAGTTCAAACGCTAGCACTTCAGTTCAAGTAGTGAGTTCAAGTTCAGGAGGTGCGGATACTGGAACTGGAACTAGCAACTTGAACTGCCCTCGCACTGGAACTGGCGACTTGAACTCTTCCGGTTGGCGACCCGGCCAGACGATTCCCTATGCCGGCCGCGTCTTCGATCAGGACGAGGTTGAGGCGGCGGTTGGTGCCACCCTCGATTTTTGGCTTACGCTCGGGCCTGAGGGTGAGGCGTTCGAAAAAGAACTCGCAGCCCTCCTTGGCGTTAAACACAGCCTCCTCGTCAATTCCGGCTCATCCGCCAATCTGGTGGCTTTCGCCGCCCTCACGACCCACAAGCTGCCGCCACATAAACGCATTCAGCCTGGCGACGAAGTCATCACGGTGGCGGCGGGCTTTCCGACCACCGTTGCTCCCATCATTCAATCCGGAGCGGTCGCCGTGTTCTTGGACAACAATCCTGTCACTGGTAATATCCGTCCGGAGCAGCTCGAGTCCGCCTTTGTCGCCGGCAAAACCAAGGCCGTGATGATCGCTCATGCGCTGGGCAACCCCTTCGATTTAGGCGCGGTGCTTGAATTCTGCCGCAAGCGCGATCTCTGGCTCATTGAAGACAATTGCGATGCGCTCGGCTGCACGTATTCGCTTCCTGTGGAGAAAGCCAAGTCCCTAGGCTTGGATCATTTGTTGAAGTTGGCGGAAGCGAATTCAGTTCAAGTGACGAGTTCAGGTTCAAGCTTCGAACCTTGCACTGGAACTGGAGACTTGAACTTCAAGATTCCGTTCGTGAAGAACGGAATCTTAACCGCCTACACAGGGACTTTTGGCGACATCTCCACCCAGTCCTTTTATCCTCCGCACCATCTGACCATGGGCGAGGGCGGAGCGGTGAACATTATCAGCAAGCCTCCGCTCAAGACCTATGCGGAAAGCTTCCGCGATTGGGGTCGCGATTGCTGGTGTGCTTCCGGCAAGGATGATACTTGTGGCAAACGCTTCGGCTGGCAGCTCGGCGAACTGCCGAAGGGTTATGACCACAAGTATATCTACAGTCATCTAGGCTATAACCTAAAACCGCTCGATCCCCAGGCCGCCATCGGCCGCCAGCAGCTCAAGAAACTCCCAGCCTTCATCGAAGCGCGCAAACAGAACTGGGAAACGCTCCGTACCGGTCTGGCCGACTTGGAGGAGTTCTTCGACTTCACCCTGCCGACGCATGCCGTTCGTTGGCTAAACCCAAGCGAGCGGCATGGAGTTCAAGTAAGTAGTTCAAGTTCAGGTTCCGAAGATCCTTGCACTGGAACTGGCAACTTGAACTTTGCATCCTGCTTTGAATGGGACTCCACCGGTTGCCGCACCGACACCTCTTGGTTCGGTTTCATGCTTCGCGTAAAGCCAACCGCGCCGTTTAGCCACACCGACTTCGCCCGGCATCTGGACGAAAAGAAGATCGGCAACCGTATGTTCTTCGGCGGAAACTTGCTCCGCCAGCCGGTCTTTGTGCAACTACGCAAAGATCGCCCCGATGCGATCCGCGTCGTGACAGCCGATGGTCGTGCTCTGACATCCAGTGAGCTCGAACTGGAAATGAAGTCCTCGAACGCAAACTTGAACTCGGGACTTGAACTGAAGGCCTCGCCATTGCCTGGTGCCGATGCCATCATGAACGAAGCAATTTTCCTAGGAACGTATCCCGGCCTCACCGCCGAAATGCTTGCCTACGAGATCCAGGTCATTCGTGATTTTGTTAAGATCAAAGGCGGCCAATAATGGTTATTTTAGTTACTGGATATGGCGGTTTTGTTGGTCGCCATACAATGCCCAAGCTAATCCGCGACGGACATAGGGTGATCTATTTCGGCCGAACAGCTCCGTCATCTGACCTCATAGGCCATTATATTCGTGGAGATCTTAGCTCGCGGGACGGCTTTGATCGAATCCCATGGTCGGAAATTGAGGGGGTGATGCACCTTGCGTCCGCCGGAGTGAAGGCTGTTTCTCGGCAGCTCGATGATTGCCTGCGCGTCAATGTTGGCGGACTCACTCAATTGTTGACCTCCTTGACCGCGAATTCTCCACGGCTTGTTCGTGTCGTGCTTACGCCTACGTTTTATGAGCGCGCGGTGGCGCAACATCCGGCGCTGTTGGCTAACCCATACATTGCAACCAAACACATCGCCACTCAGGTG
>JAEKKV010000030.1 GCA_019510185.1 Verrucomicrobiota bacterium
TGATTGAGGAGGTGCGGGTGGGCGGGACGGCAATGGGTTTAAACGGGGACGTTGGATTATTGATTCCTCCGCGTTCCGGTCCGCTGGAAATCCGCTACACGCTGGCTCAATTAAGCGCACCGGAGCGTCTTCGGTTTCGTTATCGCTTGTCGGGCTTGGGGAGCGGCGCGTGGGTCGATGCCGAGCACCAAAGGACGGCGCTGTTTACCTACCTGCCGCCGGGCGACTATCGGTTTGAGATTGCCGCCGCCGGGGCGGACGGACCGTGGCTGCCCACGACGGCATCGCTGGCCTTTACGGTCCGTGCCGCGTGGTGGGAAACGAGTTGGTTTCGCGCGGCGATCGGCCTGCTTGGTGCGCTGGCGCTGGCTGCATTGGTGCGACTCGGGGTGAGGCGCCGGATGCGAGCGCGCATGCGCCGGTTGGAACAGGAGAATGCGCTGCAGCGGGAGCGCACCCGCATCGCCCAGGACATGCACGACCAACTCGGGGCGAGCCTCACGCAGATCGCCCTCACCAGTAAGCTGTTGACGCTTGATCCTCCGGAGGCCGCCGCCGCCCACAGCCGGGAGATCGCGGCCATCGCCCGCCATACGGTGGAATCGCTCGACGAAATCGTGTGGGCGGTGGACCCGCGAAACGACACCCTCGCGACTTTGTTCGATTACCTCGGGCAATTCGCCGTCGATTTTCTCAAGACGGCAGGGATCGCCTGCAACGTGGAGATGCCGGAGCATCTGCCGGCGCGCCCGCTGATTTCGACCGTGCGCCACCACCTGTTTCTGATCGTGAAGGAGGCGCTCAACAATGTGGTCAAACACGCCGGCGCCAGCGTCGTGCGGTTCAGGATCGAGATGATGGAGTCCAAATTACATATCACCATCGAGGACAATGGTGGGGGCTTTGATATGGGGACGCGACGCGCCGGGGCCGACGGCCTTCGTAACATGCGCGGACGGATGCAGGAATTGGGCGGTGAATGTCGCATTGAGAGCACCCCGAGCGGCACGCTGGTCATTTTGGAGTTGCGGCTGCCGGATGACCACTCGTAGGGCTCACTCATGAGCGACCCCGTTCCCCTGATCCGCGTGTGCATCGTGGAAGACCACGAAGCCACCCGCGAGTCGCTGGTGAAACTGTTGCGGCATTCGCCGGAAATCGTCTGCTTGGGCGCGTACGAGAACGTCGAGGATGCAGAACGGGAGATTCCCCTGCGCCTGCCGGACGTGGTCGTGATGGACATCAATCTCGGGGGCGGAAGCGGCATCGATTGTGTGGCCAAGCTCAAGCGAGCTTGCCCTCAGATGGAGTTCCTGATGCTGACCACCTATGATGCCAACAACCTGATCTTTGACGCGTTGAGTTCCGGTGCCAGCGGTTACTTGCTGAAGCGGGCCGCGCCCGACGAACTGCTTTCGGCGATCAAGGAGGTGCGTTGCGGCGGCTCGCCTATGTCGATGCAGATTGCGCGCAAGGTAGTCGCGCATTTCCATCAGATTCAGAAACCCAAGAGCGATCTGGAGGTCCTGACTCCACGCGAGCAGGAGATACTAGGTCTTCTGGCAAAGGGCCTTGCCTACAAACAAATCGCGGATCAGTTGGCCATCAGCCGGAGCACGGTGCATGGCCACCTAAACGCGATTTATCGCAAGCTCCACGTCCAGTCCGGGGTGGAAGCGGTCGTGAAGTTTTTTGGGAAATAAGTGTCACCGGACTTCCTTGCGGCGGGGTTCGCGGAAACCGGGACTAGCGCGGCTCAAGTAAGGTGTAGCCGGGGTCGGTGACCGGGGCCGGCGTGAAGTGACCGAGGCATCGGGGTCAGCGACCCGGCTCCATCAATCCTGATCGGCTAAGGCTTTGAAAGTATAGGGATGGCAGCCAACGACGTTTTGCTCGGTTGGGTGCTGAGCGCTTCTCGCGTCCTGCAGACGTGAAGCCATCCATTTGCGTATCTGGGGTGCGGCGGTGGTATTCGGCGGATTTGCTCGATGAGCGAGGGCGGTTGGTCCGGGTGTGTGGGCCGCAAGCAGACCTAATGGTCCATGGCGAACCCCAGACCCCGCATGGCATAATAACGAGGCAGTGATTTTGGCGGAGAGGGGCACCTTCGGTGTCTCGCTGACCCATTACTCAGGCCCCCACACCTTGTTTC
Organism: Verrucomicrobiota bacterium; assembly: GCA_019510185.1. Taxonomy (GTDB): domain Bacteria; phylum Verrucomicrobiota; class Verrucomicrobiia; order Opitutales; family Opitutaceae; genus Rariglobus. The sequence goes on from JAEKKV010000030.1 coordinate 2,153, forward strand.
CATCCCTATACCCGCTATGAGCCCCATGAAGAAGACAGCACTCGCACGTCGCAGATCCGCATCCGCTGCCCCGAAAAAATCCCCGGTCTCCCTACTGCTCGCCGCCATGGCGGCCTTGGCTGTGGCTTCGTCCCCCGCATTCGCCGCCTCCCAAACTTGGGATGGCGCTGCCAGCGGTGTCTGGGACACCTCGGCGCTTAACTGGGGAGGCGCGGCCTTCACCAGCAGCAACGACGCCTTGTTCTCGGGCACTCCGACGAACAACGTGACCACGGCCACGGGCCTCACCATTGGCGCGATCACGCTGGACAACACGTTCACGGGCTCCGTCACGATGTCAGGCGCCAACACGGTGAGTGGCGCGACCACGATCAGCGGCGGCACGCTCACTCTCACGAACGCCGGCGGCCTTGGCACCAGCGCCATCACCGTCAACAACGGCGGCACCGCGACCATCAACGTCGGCGCGGCAACCGTTGCCAACGCCTTCTCGGGTGCCGGCATACTCAACACTACTCTGCCCGCGACTAGCGGCACCCTGACGCTCTCCGGCGATCTCAGTGGCTTCACCGGCACCCTCAACGTCGGAATCGGCTCGGGCGGCGGCAAGCTCGCCTTCTCCACCGCGACCCAGGGCAACGTGATCTCGTCCAGCGCTACGATTAATGTTGCGACCAACGGCACGCTCTTCGTGGCCAGTGCCTTGAACTATGGCAGCAGCCTGTTCCTCAATGGCGGCACGACGGGGGAAGCCCTCGGCCAGCTTCGCATTGAAGGTGGCGCGACCTGGACTGGTAACATCACGCTCAACGCCAATTCCACCATCGGCGGTAACAGCGGAACCGGCACGATTAGCGGCGTCATCGCTGGCAGCGGTTTTGGTTTTACCAAAGTGGGAGGTAGCACACTCGTGCTCTCCAACACAAACACTTACACCGGCGGAACGACGATCAGCGTGGGCACGCTGCAACTCGGCAGCGGCGGGACGGCCGGTGCGCTTTCGACCAGCAGCACGATCACAAACAATGCTAACCTGACCATCAATCGCAGCAATGCGGTCGCGCAGGGCACCGACTTCAGCGGCTCGGCGATCACCGGTAGCGGTTCATTCACCCAAGCTGGAACCGGCACGACGACTCTGAACGCGGCGAACACTTACACCGGCGCGACGACAGTCAGCGCGGGCACGCTCAAGGCAGGAGTGGCCTCGGTGGCGAATACGAGCGGCGCCTTTGGTAACAACTCGGCGGTGACGCTGGCGAACGTGGCAGGTGCCACTCTGGACATCACGGGCTTCAACACGCAAATCGGTTCACTGACTGGCGGCGGGACGACCGGCGGCAACGTGACTCTGGGTGCGGCCACTTTGACCGTCGGCGGCAATAACACGAGCCCGGCCGCGTATGCTGGCGTGATCTCCGGCACCAATGGTGTGCTCGCAAAGATCGGCACCGGAACGCTCGCGCTCAACAATGCGAATACCTACACCGGCGGCACCACGATCAGCGCAGGAACGATCACGTTCACCAACGCCAGTTCCTTCGGAACCGGAGCGATCACTTCGAACGGCGGCACAATTCGTCTGCTTGGGACCAACGACCTCATCACTACCAATAACCTGGTGGTGAACTCGGCTACCACCCTCGATGTTAGTGTTCTGAAGAACTGGACCTTTAACGGCAATATCTCCGGCAGCGGCGACATCACGCGCGGCACGGGTGCCACATCGTCCTTATATTTGGGCGGCGACAACAGCGGCTACACGGGGACGTTCACGATCCAAAACAACGGTAACTCGGTTGTGCGTTTTGCCGCCGCGTCCGCCGGCAGTGAAAACGCCAAGTGGGTCGACAGTAATACCACCGCCGGCCGGGTTAGCGTCGAGTTCGGCACGGGCACGCTCAAGTTCGGATCACTTACCGGCGCGGGGGGCCTCTCCGGCGGTGCTTTCGCAGGCACCAAGACAATTGAAGTCGGAAATCTCGGCTTGAACGAAACCTACTCCGGCGCGATTAGCGAAACTTCCGGAGATCCGATGGCTGTGAGCAAAGTCGGCACCGGCACTTGGACGCTCTCTGGCGCGAACAGCTACACTGGAGCAACCACTGTCAGCGCGGGCACACTTAGCGTTTCCTCGCTGGCGAATGGTGGGAGCAACAGCAACATCGGCAAATCGACCAACGTTGCGGGCAACCTCATTCTCAACGGCGGCACACTCCAATACACGGGTGCGGCGGTCAGCACGGACCGCCTGTTCTCGTTGCAGTCCAGCAGCACGATCGACGCCTCGGGCGCATCGAACGCGGCGCTGAACTTCACGAACACCGGCGCGATGGGCTTCAATGGCGGCACGGCGGCCAAGACGCTGACGCTGACGGGCACCAGCACGGGCGCCAACACCCTTGCAGCGATTATTAGCGACAATACGGGAGCCACCAGCGTCACCAAGAGCGGCGCAGGCACTTGGGTGCTCTCTGGCGCGAACACCTACACGGGCGCCACCACTGTGAACGCCGGCACGCTTGCCTTGGGCTCCGCCGGTAGTCTCGCCAGCACGGCCTATACAATTGCCAGCGGTGCTATTTTCAATACCTCGGCTAAAACGAGCTACGACTTGACCGGTATCGCCACCACGATGGGCGTAGGCGCGTCCACCGCAGGTCGCTTCACCGGTCCGTCGGGTGCGCTGACCTTCGGTGGTACGCTCGCGTTGAACTTCTCCACGAGTGCGTTGACGAATGGCCAGACCTACACGCTCTTCAGCTTCGGCAGCGAAACCGGCAATTTCACCAGCGTTGCCGCCACGGGCAGCATCACCGACACGTTCAGTCGCTCCGGTAATGTCTGGACGAATGGAGATCAATCCTCCTGGGTCCTTTCTCTCGACCAATCAACCGGCGTTCTGAGTGTCACTGCTTCCGCCATCCCCGAGCCGGCCACCTACGCCGCGATCTTCGGCGCCTTGGCGCTGGGCATGGGGTTGATCCGCCGCCGTTGCCAGTCGGCGGTCTGAGCAAACCCTCAATCTTCTGGCGGCCAAGATATGATCTCGTTGCCGGACACTTCTCTGGAAGGTGTCCCGTTGATGAACGACCCGTTCGTCAACGGCCGGAAATGGCATGAAATGGCCGAGCTGCTGACGGGATTCCATCGGCCGCTGCACGATGCCGGGCATGCCCTCGGCAGCGCTTGGCAGCCGCCGGTCCTGCCGGAGGGAACACCGTGGGAAGACGTTTGGGAGGACTGGGCGGCCCATGAGTCGGCGCATCTGCCCGACATCTATGACGCGGCCCGGATGTTGGTCCGGACGACTCGCATTCCGACATTCCTGCCGGCCGTCCTGTATTTTCTCCGGTTCCGGCATCGGGCGGCACTGGATCACGTCCAAGGCTCATTTTCTTGGCGTGAGCAACGGCCGGTGAGCCTGATTCCTTTTCCGTCCATCCCCCCGGGAGAATTTGCCGAATGGCTGCTGACAGAGTGGGGGAACAACCGCGGCGTCCTGCTCGCCTTTCCCGAGGCGGCCGCTCTGTAAGCGGCAGCCGCCCTCGGCGCAGGCGGTCCGGACTCATGAGCCCTTACGAGAGAAAGTATTTTGATGCCTACCACCCCTTATGTTCGTTCAGGCGCCCGGGATTCTCGACGTGGCTTCGCGTTGTTGATCACGATCACGCTGCTCTCGTTTTTGGTGCTCCTGCTGGTAAGCCTTGCGGCGCTGACGCGCGTTGAGACCCAGGTTGCCGGCAACAGCCAGCAACTCGCCCAAGCACGGCAGAACGCACTCATGGCGCTGAACATCGCGCTCGGCCAGTTGCAGAAAACCGCCGGGCCGGATCAACGTGTGACGGCCACGGCGGATCTCGCAGGCGGAGCGTCCGGCGTCCGCCTCTCCAATGGCTCGGCGCCTTCTTCGACCCTCACCGACACGCTGGCACCTCCCTCAAGCAGCAACCTTGCCGATAAGAACAAAAAGCCCAAAAACCTGACTGCGGTTCAGGCCGGCACTCGTTTTTGGACAGGGGTATGGGGCAACTTCGATGCTCCTGCCGATATTTATCGAGCGACCCCCCGCCCGGTTTTTCTTAACTGGCTGGTGAGCGGTAATGAAAGCCGCACCTTTACGGCCGACGTGACGGGAAGCAGTCATACGGGGAAAATTACCTTCTCAGACGGAGCCAGCGCCCCATTCCTGCCAAGTCTTCTGGCAAAAGAAACCAACGGCAACGCCATCAGCACCAGCACCACCGCAACCACCGCGTTAACCCTGAGTGGCACCACCCCCGCGGTTTTATTGGTCGGTCCCTACACCGCAGGCACGACCGCCCGGACGCTCGATGCCCCGACTTCTGCTAACATTAATGAAAGTCCGGTGGATCGTTATGTGGTGGCTCCGCTGGTCGATATCAAAGCCGCTGCGGGCTCTGTTCCCGGTTTGGGCTCGACCGCTGCTCCGGTCATTGGCCGTTACGCCTATTGGATCGGCGACGAAGGCGTGAAGGCTAAATATAATTTAAAGGATCCCTATAGCACTAACACCGATCCCTATAGTACGGTTGCCGCGCATTATCGAGCCGCCACCGCCCAGCGCAGCGGCTTGGAAGCCATGGGCGGTTTCAGCAAATACCCTGTAAATAATACGACGCTCAGCAAGGTGATCGCAGTCCCGCAAGCGCTTATGGCCGATACGCAACTGGCTGCAGCCGACGCGCAAAGCCACTTTCAGGATTATACAACGACCGCCCGTGGGGTGCTCGCCGATTCTCAGAATGGCGGCCTTCGCAAAGATCTTACTTATCTGCTGGCGGCACCGACGTTTTCATTGTCCGGTCAATCCATCATTCCGGCCACCCCGACAGATTACCGGCCCAAGCAGGTTATCGGCGGCGTGACCACGTATTGCCCGACTTGGGACTGGCTGAAATCTTTCAGTGATCTCCCTTCTAAAGCGGGCAACGTCCTTGATTATAATAAGTCCGGGAGCAATGCAACCATCACCATCCAACCGGCCACTGCGACCCAAATGGGGGTGGCTCCCGTTATCAGTTTCGTCCGCATGTTCATTGAAGCCAATATCATTGGCGATCACGTGGAATTTCATACGCGATTAGCGGTGATTTTGGGCAATCCCTACCCGGTAAGTCTCAAGGGCAGCAATCTCAAAGTGAGATTCATGGCCGATGATTATTACTATGATACTGCACTGGTTAATAATAAACAGGATTCCGTCTGCGGAATCGCGTTATATAAAAGCGGTGCTCAGCTTGCCTTTGACGGCCAAACTAACATCCCCAAGTTCCCGCTTTATCCTACTGCGGCCCATAACGCTTCGATCACGGGAATAACTCAATCCGCCCAATCCCTCCTGGGTCAGGTTACCTTTACGATTCCCTCCATCAATCTGCCTCCCGGAAAACAAAAAATTTACAGCATAGCTTCAAATCAGAACGGAAGCCCGAACTCGGCTTCGAGCATCGCCCTATCCGAAGGCGATGTCCCTAATGTTGCCTATATGGTAACAGCCACCTCTAGCGGACCGAGCGGCTGGCCGATTATTTCGACGATCGACGGCTCAACTAACAAATACACGATGCGAATGACGGATAGTGGTAATTTTAGCATCAGTTTGTTGGATGCAACCGATGCCATAGTAACAAAGCATCAGCATATCGATATGATCGGCAACTCGGCGACCGAGGGCACACAGGATTGGATCACCCGCGACGAGGCCGCCCTTAGCTATAAGCCCTTGGGTGGTGTTGATTACTATCCCATCTGGCCGGGCCAAGGCACTTCGGCCGCAGAAAAAGGCGTGCAAGTCTTCGCCGATTATAATCTGCGATCCGCCAATCTTGTGATGCCTAAGAGCTCTATGCCGCGCTTAGGCTCCGGCACCTATGGAAACGGATTTCATACCCGGCCCCCGTACTACGCCGCGGTGCGCACCGCCAGCGGAGGAAGCGTGGCGCAGCGCGACCAATTCGCCGTCGGCTTCACCCCTGCATATTGGGGATATAATTATAATGCGGGAAGTATCCAAGAGGTTGTTCTCTTCGATGTTCCCCGGCGCGATCCAGCCAATGATGGCGGCACTTTGCTTTCGCTGGGCTTCTTGCAGCATACCAATCTGACGGCCGATGACGAAAATCTCAACGTCGGTCATCAACCCGGTGCCGCTTTCGGCAATTCACGTTTTAATCCCTATGTGCGGCAGCGTGAAGTTATCACGGGAGGAGCTCTTGATAACACCTATCCCAATAACAACGTTTACGACGCCTACGTATTACAAATCAATCCGTCGGCCAACGTCGTCACACCGGCCCCGAGCACGAAAACGCGCTTCTTCGACATGAGCTATCTGCTCAATGCTGCGCTATGGGATTCATATTACTTTTCAACCTTGCCCCAAAATGCAGCTTCGACCGCGAGCTTCACTCCGGGCGCAGTCGACCTGCCGAATTCCCGGCTGACTTTTACCGCCGGTTATGTGCCTAGCAAGGCCGACTTGGGCTTGAATGGCGGGACCGGCACCGACCACTCGAGCTCCGGCACACGAACGCTGCCTGGAGAATCCACGCCCGCCCGTTATCAAATGATCGAAGGCGCGTTTAATGTGAATTCCACGTCCATTCAGGCGTGGAGATCGCTTTTGGCGAGTCTGCGGACAGCCCCCTTCAAAAACCCCGCCTATTCGCCAGCTTGGAGCGCGGCTGCCCTTAATGCGTTCCCGCGCGCCGTCTATCCTTGGGCCAAGGCAAGCAGTCTGCCGACTAGTGGGACTGCCGGGCAAGATCCTGAAGATTATGCAGGCTTTAGAGATCTCACCGATCCGCAACTTGAAGCGTTGGCGGAGAAAATTGTTCTCCAGGTCAGAACGCGTGGACCCTTTCTTTCGCTCGCCCATTTTATCAACCGCAGCCTGCACGACACGGACACGGCCTGCCTCGCCGGACCGCTTCAGGCAGCCATTGATGCCACTACCGGAACCTTAAACAGGCCTGCGGATGTAGCAGGCACGTTTACCGGGGCAGGGACGACGGTTTATCCGACCACCCCTAGCCAAGTCCCCAATGCCGTTCCCAATCGCCTGACCGGCCTGCCAGGCTGGCTCAGCCAAGCCGATATCCTGCAAGCCGTGGGGCCGATCTTATCCGCCCGCTCCGATACCTTTTGCATTCGGGTGTATGGTGAAGTGCGCGATCCACTGAACGCGTCGGCAACGGCGCCGCTTGCCCGGGCTTGGTGCGAAGCCACGGTGCAGCGTTACCCCGACTACGTGGATTCGACTAATCGGCCCAGCGATACCCCGGCAACTTCCGGCTTCACCTCGGCCAACCAAAATTTCGGCCGCCGCTTTCGGGTCGTTTCCTTCCGCTGGTTAACTCCCAGCGATATTTAATTACGAGGTTCAACAGAGGCCGGACTGCGACTCTTCTCGCATCATTTTAATTCACTCGATCTCCTTTTATGAAATTCCGCCTATTTATTCACTGCCTGCTTTGGGGGGGCTTGGCCGTAACGCTCCCCGCCGAAGGTGTTAAATTTACCGCCGTCTCCTTGGGTGCGCCGCTGCCTGATGTTGAATATAAAAATGGCGGAAAGCCCGAAAAGTTTAACATTCCAGCCTTTAGCCGCTCGGAAGCAAAAACCTATAGCGGGATGGCACCGATTGATTTTTATACCACGATCGAAAAAGACGGTAAAAAGGAGAAAGTAAAAATCGCTGAAGTCACCCTTCCTGAAAAAACGTCCCGGGTCTTGTTTGTATTCAGTCCCCAAGCCGATGGTTCGGCCAAAGTGCAGGCGCTGGACGACACTCCGGAAACCATGCCGCGCGGTTCCACCCGCCTTTATAATGCGACCGCTATGCCGGTCGCCATTCGCTGTAACGAAGACACCTCGGTCCTTCCGCCCAACCAACAAAAAATCATGCCGCTAGCGCCTCCTCAAGTGGTGGTGCAGATGGCTTATCAAAAGCAGGGGCAGTGGGTGCGCGGGGGAGGCAATGTCTTCGCTACGGATAGTAATATACGTCAGACCATTTTTGTCGTCACCAGCGATTCCGATATCTTCAAAGTCCAAACTCCGGCCGGAATGGTGGCGCTGTCCCCCCTGCAAAGTTTCACCCTCCCGGAGCTGGTGGAGACCGAGACTCCCAAAAACTCGAAATGATCCCGAACGTCCGCCGCGCCAACCGGGCAGACCGGTGATCGCGTGGTCGAACTCCCGGCGTGCTGCGGTCCCCATCAACGCGCCGGGGCGCTAGTCCGGCAACGCCGCCCCTTCTCTTGGCACCTCGTTTTTATCATGGTTCGTTTCCTCTTGCTCTCTGTGTCTCTCGTTTCCCTCGCCGCCTTCGGCCGGGCCGCCGCCGCGCATGAAACGAACGTGCTCTGGTATGCCCAGCCCGCCCGGTCGTGGATGACCGAGGCGCTGCCGCTCGGCAACGGGTCGCTCGGCGGCATGTTTTTCGGACTCACCGGCACCGAGCGCGTTCAATTCAACGCCAACACGCTCTGGACCGGTAATGAGAAGCAAATCGGTGCGTACCAGGCATTCGGCGACGTCTTTATTCAACTAAACCACGCGAACCCGACCGGTTACCGGCGCGAACTCGACCTCGACCGGGCGGTGCAACGCGTCAGCTACACCAGCGCCGGCGTGCCCTACCAGCGCACTGCCTTCGCCAGCCATCCGGCCAAGGTCATGGTCATGTATTTTTCCGCCGACAAACCCGGTGGCTACACCGGCCGGCTGTGGCTCACGGACATGCACGGCGCCAAGATCACGGCCGAGGGTAACCGGCTCACCGCGGCCGGCCGTCTGGGCGGAGGCGGTCTCGACTATGAATCTCAAGTCCTCGTGCTGAACTCCGGCGGGCGCGTCCGTATCGAGACGACGTCATCTCCCGCCAACGGCGATAATCCCCTGGCGGGCGTGCCTGGCACGGACAAAATCAAACTTCCCGCCACTTGTTTGGTCTTCGAAGGCTGCACGAGCCTCACGCTGATTTTAGGAGCCGACACCGACTACCTCGCCGATCGCGCCCAAGCCTGGCGCGGCCCGGCTCCCCATGCCGTCGTGACCCAACGCGTGGATGCCGCCGCCAAGCAGTCCGTGAAGGCACTCTTTGACGAACACGTCGCCGACTACCAGTCGCTGTTCAATCGTTTCCGCCTCGACCTCGGGACCACCGCGTCCGACCTCGCCGCCAAGCCCACCGACCAGCGCCTGCTCGCTTATACGAAGGAAAAGACCACCGACCCCGAGTTGGAGAAACTCTTCGCCCAATACGGACGCTACCTGCTCATCAGCAGTTCCCGCGACGGGCTGCCCGCCAATCTGCAAGGCCTCTGGAACGAGTCCAACACCCCGCCGTGGCTCTGCGATTATCACTCCAACATCAATGTGGAGATGAACTACTGGCCTGCCGAGCCGACAAACCTCAGCGAATGCCACCTGCCGTTCATCAATTACGTGGAGAGCCAGCGGGAGGTTTACCGCCTGCGCACCCGCGAGGAGAAAGATTACGGGCCCAACACCCGCGGCTGGACCGTGCGCACCGCCAACGGCGTGTTTGGCGCCGGCAGTTATCTCTGGAATCCGCCCGCCAGCGCCTGGTATGCGCAGCACTTCTGGGAGCACTACGCGTTCACCCAGGACCGCGACTACCTCGCGAAGACCGCCTATCCGATGCTCAAGGAAATCTGCGAATTCTGGGAGGACACCCTCGTGACCCGTCCCGATGGCACCGTGGTCGCGCCCAAGGGCTGGTCGCCCGAGCACGGCCCCACCGAGCCCGGTGTCACCTATGACCAGGAGATCGTCTATGATCTCTTCACCAACTATCTCGAGGCGGCCGATGTCCTGAAAATCGACCGCCCCTTTCGCGACAAGGTCGCCGCGCTGCGCGAAAAGCTTCTCAAGCCCAAGATCGGCCGCTGGGGCCAGCTGCAGGAATGGGAAACCGACCGGGACGACCCGAAGGACAACCATCGTCACGTTTCCCACCTCTTCGGTCTCTACCCGGGCAGGCAGATCTCACTGGCCACGCCCAAGCTCTTGGAGGCGGCGAAGGTTTCCCTGAAGGCCCGCGGCGACGGCGGCACCGGCTGGGGTCGCGCGTGGAAGATCAATTTCTGGGCGCGTTTCCAGGACGGCGATCACGCCTACCGCATGCTCCGCGCCCTGCTCACGTACACGACCAACACCGGCATGGACATGGTCAACGGCGGCGGTGTGTATCCGAACTTTTTCGATGCGCACCCGCCCTTCCAAATCGACGGCAATCTCGGCGCCACCGCCGGCGTTGCCGAGATGCTGGTGCAGTCGCAGACCGGCGAACTTCACCTTTTGCCCGCGTTGCCCAAGGCCTGGCCGACCGGCTCGGTGTCGGGCCTGCGCGCCCGTGGCGGCTTTGAAGTCGATCTCGTTTGGGCCAACGGAGTGCTCTCTTCCGCCAGGATTCAGTCGCTGGCCGGCGAACCGCTCAAGGTTCGACTCGGCGATCGCGTGGTCGAGCTACCGACGCGCCGCGGCGAATCCTACCGCTTCGATCCCAACCTGAGTCCCGTCCGCTGATCATGAAATTCCACCGTTCACTCTTCACGCTCATGCTCCTCGCGTTCGCCGCGACGGGCACCTTCGCGGCGGCTGCGGGGCGGGGGGGCTTTCGCCCCGGCGAACTGTGGATGGACGAGAAGGGAGTCCCCATTAACGCGCACGGTGGCGGTATCCTGCTGCACGAAGGTGTTTATTACTGGTTCGGCGAGCACAAGATCGAAGGCGACGCGGGCAACTACGCCCAAGTGGGCGTGCATGTTTACAGCTCCCGGGATCTGGTGCATTGGCGGGACGGCGGGATCGCGCTGACCGTGTCGGACGAGCCCAAGAGCGAGATCGCGAAGGGCTGCATCATCGAGCGGCCGAAGGTCATCTACAACGCGAAGACCAAGACCTTCGTGATGTGGTTTCACTTGGACAAGGGCCGAAACTACGGGATGGCCCGCGCCGCTCTGGCCGTCAGCGACAAGGCGACCGGTCCCTACAAATACGTGGGCTCCTTTCGCCCCACCCAAGGCGTCCTGCCACTCAGTTTCGATTCGGGCGCTGCACCCGATCCCGACCGGCTCAAGGACAGGAAACAATTCAGCGAAGCCGTGGTGGCCGGCGATATCGTGTGGCGCGATTTGGAGCGCGGCCAGATGTCCCGCGACCTGACGCTTTTCGTGGACGACGACGGCAAAGGCTACCTGCTGACCTCCGCCGAGGACAACCTGACGCTCCACCTTCACGAGTTGACGGACGACTATCGCGGTTTCAGCGGCAAGTGGACGCGGATCTTTCCCAATGCCTCCAACGAGGCTCCCGCCCTTTTCAAGCGCGCCGGGAAATACTACCTGTTCACCTCTGGCACCTCGGGCTGGTTTCCCAATGCCGGACGCTCCGCGATGGCCGACTCGATTTGGGGACCCTGGACCGCGTTGGGAAATCCGTGCCGGGGCACGGAGCGCGAAAACGCCACCACGTTCGAGTCCCAGTCCACCTATGTCCTGCCCGTGCCCGGCCGTCCCGGTGAGTTTATTTACATGGGTGACCGCTGGCGCCCGAAAAACGCCATCGACGGCCGTTATATCTGGCTCCCGGTCGAATGGGAAAACAACCGCCCGGTGCTCCGCTGGCACGCCGAGTGGGACCTGTCGGTTTTTACGCGTCATAACGCGTTTCCTTCTACGGGTAAGGACCTGACCGACCTCCATTGACCAACATCTGCGACCTGCGCCTGAACGGACAACCGACTACCCCCGACAAGTTCTGCTTCGTCACCTGGCCGCCCCAGGGAATCTACATCTTGGCAAGCCCCTAGAGCCTTTCCGTCCGACCTGCTTTCCTCCCCCAAAAAACATGAAACCCATAAACTCAGTTCTAACCCTCGGAGCATCCCTGCTCCTGTTAGCCTTCGGACAACCCCAAGCCCGTGCTTACACCCATCCGTGCGTTCCGCTCACCCTTGATGATCTGGCTACTCTCAAGGCCAGCCTGAATCAGAACCCTTGGAAAGACGGCTACTTGAATCTCTCGAGCAGTGGGCAATCCAAGCTCACCTACACCATGCAAGGCCCGTTTGCGACGGTCTCCCGCACCCCTGACGTAAATCTCAACCAATGGAAGAGTGACATGCAGGCCGTGTATAATCTGGCGCTCATGTGGTATTTGACCGGCAACACCGCCTACGCCCAGAAATCGCACGACATCCTGCTCGCCTGGGCGAACACGCAGACGAGCTTCGGCGGTCAGGAAATGGATCTTTCCATCGGCGACTATGCCGGCGCTTACACCGGTGGCGCTGACATTTTACGCGGCACCTGGCCCGGCTGGACAACCGCCGATACGACGACGGTGACAAATTATTTCCTGACTCTTTACTGGCCTGCCTGCCTTGCCGGATTTAACACCATTGGGCCCGCCAACAAAGGGGACCTCTATATGGCAGCCGGTATCGCCATTGCGGCTTTCTGCGACGACACGGCCAAGTTCAACCACGTCATTGACAATTTCCGCACCCTCCCGGCCTCCGGCCTGCCCAATACCCTGCCGACGGGCGAACTGGGTGAGACGGGCCGTGACCAAGGCCACTCCTTTGGCAGCCTTTCGGGCATGGCCTTCGTTGCCGAAGTTGCCTGGAAGCAAGGTATAGACCTCTATTCCGAATTGGACAACCGGCTGCTTGCTTGCGGCGAATACTACGCCCGCAACACGCTCATGACCGATAATCCTTTTGTTACCTTTGGCTCAATTGATTGGACCTATTATAGCAATAATTCTGGTGTGGGAACTTACACCGCCGGTTGCGGCGCTCTTTACACCATCCAAAACGCGTATAAAAATCGCAAAGGCCTTCCCACCCCCTGGATAGACCTTAAACTCCAGTCCCAGCCAGTTGATTTCGGGACCTCTGCCAAGACTGCGGACTTCACCACAGCCACCCCGCTGTCGCCTATTGTTCATCCGGCGGTTTCGGTGGCGTCAACGAGTGGGTTGACCTTAACCCAATTAGGCACCACCCCCACGGCAGGCAGCCTTTCTTACACGAATGGGGTGACGACACTGACCGGATCTGGGTGGGGGGTCTGGGGCGCTACGAGTTCCAGCTGCGATTTTGCTTACCAAACGATGACGGGCGACTGTGCCCTTGTTGCCCAGGTCACCTCATGCAACTATTCGGGAAATACTGCTGGCAGGCTGGGAATAATGATTGGTGACAATCTCTCCGGCACCATTTCGCAGCGTGCCTGGATCGGCATGAACCCTCAATCAACAGGTGGCTATAATGTGGATTCCTATCAGGCTGGCTGGACGGACAACTGGGGAGGGAGCAACTGGGCGCACCGTTCAAACGCTCTTCCTCCCGGCTTGCCTTACTGGCTCAAAATCGAGCGCATTGGCGATCACCTGAACACATACAGTTCGCCGGATGGCGCCAATTGGGCTCCCATTACCAGCTCCTACTACGGCAATGGTCTGCCATCCACCGTCTATGCCGGCTTATTTATATGCACGGGAACTAGCACGGACCAAACTGGCACCTTTGCCAACGTGGCGTTCACCGGCGGAAGTGGTGGCCTGGCGACAATTCCGGCTGCTCCAGCTGCTGTATTTGCCTCCGGCTCCAGCAAGGCCATTACCGTGCGCTGGGTGCCTTCCTTTGGTGCCACCAGCTACAACTTGCTCCGCTCCACCACCTCCGGCAGCGGCTATGCCGCCATCGCCAGCAATCTCTCCACAGCCACGACGAGCTATGTGGACTGGTCGGCATCCGCAGGCACGACCTATTACTATGTCGTTCAAGCGGTAAATTCTGCCGGCACCAGTGGCAATTCACCACAGTTCTACGGCTCTCTGCTTACTGCGCCGATGGTCAACCTCGCCTTCAGTGGCAGTGGCACGGCCAGCTCCAACGATGGCGGCTCCGGATGGGATGGGCCCGCCCAAGCCTTCGACAACGACCCCTGGACAAGATGGTATAACGGCAACACCCACCCCAGCCCCACCGGCTGGCTCCGCTACGACTTCGGCTCGGGCAACGCACCAGTCATCAAGCGCTACACGGTGAACAGCGCCGACGTGGTTGGTCGCGAACCGACGGCCTGGCAATTTCAAGGCTCGAACGACGGTTCGAGTTGGACAACGCTCGACACGGAGAGCGGCCAAGCCTTCTCCGATCCGTATAAGCAGAAAATCTACAACATCGGCAACACTACCGGCTACCGCTACTACCAGATCAATGTCACCGCCGGCAACGGCGGCTCGCTGGGGATCTCCGAACTGGGACTGTGGGGCGACACCGGCCGCACGCTCCAAGATGGGACCTACCGCATCGTCAACAAGAAGAGCAACAAGGTCCTCGACGTCTATAACAACGGCACCACCGATGGCACGAATGTCGATCAGTGGAGCTGGAACGGCGGCAGCAACCAGAAGTGGACGGTCACAAGCTTGGGCAACGGCCAATATCAGGCCGTGGGTGTTGGCAGCGGCAAGTTGCTCGAAGTTGCGGGCGCCTCCACCGCCAATGGTGCGAACATCCAAATCTTCACCTCGAACGGTAACAATTGCCAGAAGTGGACCGTCACACCGGCAGGTGACGGATACTACAAGTTCCTGAATGTGAATAGCGGCAAGGCGGCCGACGTGAGCGGCGGCAGCACCGCCGACGGGGCTAATGTCCTCCAATGGCCCTACAGCGGCGCCGATAACCAGCTGTGGCAGATCTCCATTGCTCCGTAACTAACCCCGCCGCCCCGCGCTCCGATCAAAGGAGCGCGGGGCGGCCTTTTCTTTTTCCAGCATCCCGCCCGCCGCGTTGCCATCGCAGTCGTCCAGGCGATGCCAGCGGCATGGCCGACCCGATCCGGTGCCTTTCCCGGCTCATTTTAAATTTTAAGTATAACGTAACCATAATCTAACGGATGTAATGGGTCGCTGGCGGCAAGTGTGCTGCGAAATGGCGCGGTAAACGCTTTTAGAGCGCGGGCCTATCGCCATCGCATGCAAGAGGATCTTCCATCAGCGTCCAAGTCGAACGACCGGTTGCGGCGGCGCGTCATGCTTGCGATTATGAACCGGCCTACGCATCCCCGCAGTCGCTCTATTTTGATCGTAAGCGCATTGGTTGTTTTGCTGGGCTGGTTGTATTTTTCCAATAACGGCCTGGTTTCACTGCAGCCGTTTTATTTCATCCCCATTGCCTTGAGTGCCAGCTGGCTGGGGCTGCGCGCGGGTTTGGTGACGGCTTTCATGTGCTCCGCCATCCGGGTGCTGGGCGATCTGGCCAATGCGGATCCCGATTTTTTTATAACCAGCCATTTGATAAAAATGCTTTATAACCGGCTGAGCGGATTGGCGGTTTATCTCGTTTTGGCCGGGCTGATGTACGAGCTGGTCGTGTTACATCATCAGTTGGAGGATCGGGTCAAATTGCGAACCACCGCGCTCGGTCAGGCGATCGCCTCGCGGGACCGGTTGCAGAATATTCTTTTTGAAGTCGGGCGTCGTGAACGCAGCGCGATCGGGCATGATCTCCACGACGGGCTGGGGCAGCATCTGACGGCCACGGCGATCGCCGCAGGCATGCTGGCGCGCCGTTTGTCGTCCCAAGAAAATCCGGCGGCGGCGGATGCGCGTACGGTGGAGGGGCTGATCAAGGCGGGGATCGATAAAACCCGGCTGATCGCCCGCGGATTATTGCTGGATAATGTCCAGCCGGAGGAGTTGGTGGCAGAGTTGGGTGAACTCGCGGCGAATATCACGCATGAGCAGCGCACGCCGTGCATCTTTACAACGCAGGGGCAGGTTACGGGCCTGGATGTGAACCGGGCGTCGCACCTTTTTTATATCGCCCAGGAAGCGGTGCGCAACGCCTTGCGGCATGGGACGCCCACGCGGGTCGAGATCAATTTCATCGCCGCGCCCACGACCGTTTCGCTGACGGTCACCGACAATGGACGCGGGGTTGCGCCGCATGCGACCACGGGGAAGGGCATGGGACTTCACATCATGGCGCATCGCGCCGAGTTGATCGGCGGTCAATTTTCGATGGGATCGGTTCCGGGCGGGGGGACCAAGGTCGATTGTCGGGTGCCGCTGGCGGCCGCCCATTGCGTATGATGCTGTCGCCCACCCGCGTTTTCATCGTAGATGATCACCCGTTGGTCCGTGAATGGCTGATGGCCTTGTTGCATCAGACCGAGGATTTGATCGTTTCCGGGCAGGCCGAAGGCGTGCGGGAGGGGGTAGCCGCGATGCTGCTGGATCCGCCTGATGTGGCGATTGTGGATCTTTCGCTGAAAAACTCCTCCGGGTTGGATCTCATCGCAGAACTGGCCGACCAGCTGCCGGTGGTGCGCGTGGTGGTTTTATCCATGCACGAGGAAACGTTTTACGCGGAGCGCGCCCTGCGCGCCGGGGCGCGTGGTTATGTGATGAAGCGGGAATCCACCGAGCAGATTGTGGAGGCGATCCGCGAAGTCTGCGCGGGACGGCTTTACGCGAGTCCCGCCCTCTTGGGCCGCCTCGCGGAGCGGATGGTGGGCCGGCCGGTGATCGGGTCGGTGGAAACGCTGAGCAATCGGGAACTGGATGTGTTTCGGCGGTTGGGCAACGGACACAGCACCCGGCGCATTGCCGAGGAATTGAACGTGAGCATTAAAACGATCCAGGCTTATTGCGCCCGGATTAAGGAAAAGCTGAGCTATGCCGATGCGTCCGAATTGGTTCGGGACGCGGTGCGCTGGGTTGATCGGGAGCAGTCCACCAAGTAGGGCATTACCCTACATTTTATTTCGGCACGGGCTGACAGACGGCCGATAGCCTTTTGCGGTATAACACGCGCATGTCGTGTGATTCCCCTCTTCGAACGTCCGCAGAAGCCGCAGCGCTTCGGCTTTGCGTGACGATTAAGCGCCTTTTTCCGGTTTCCGATGAAACCCAAGGAGACCAGAGAGTGTCGGATTTTGCTCAAGCCCGGTTCGATTCGGCTGCTTCAGGGCGTTAATATGAACTCCGACTACAGTCTCGGCCAATCTCTCCTTGTTTCCTCCTCAATGATCAGGCGGAGCATCACTTATCAAGAAGGGCAGTACCTGCCCGGTCAGGGTTCGCCCGTGTTTGTCACCGTGATGGAAATCGACCAGGCGGGTGGGCAAATTATACAGGAAAGCCATGTGTTTATTCCGGGATCTGGCAAACACTTGAGTCGCGTTATGTGTCGTGGCTTGTCCGGACTGAGTCTGACGGAAGCCGAAGACCAGTGCACTCGCGCCACCTATAGCCTTTTTGTCAATCACATCATGGCCCATGATCGGAAATCCCTCATTCGGTTGACGGATCCGTATCAGCCTTATCAGAAAAAAGCCCTGAAGTTCGCGCCCTTTTCCAAATTCCGATCTGAACAGCGGTTCGTCAGGGAAATGGAGGAAATTCTCGAGTGGACGAAGTCGGAGGATTTGCGGTGCGTGCTGACGGATGCGCTGACACCCACGGCCGGGCTTGGCGAAGGTCGGAACCTTTCCCTTTCGTTTCCCCGGACCCACTCCCGGATTCCGAGGGTTTGCGGAATGCGCGGCCGGGAAGCGCGGCGCAGCTGGCTGGACTGAGTCCCGCCCGCCTGCGGCCGGCTAGATCGCTTGGGGCTCGGGTATCAGCGGCTCAGATACGCGCTGGCACAACCGCAGGAAGGTGCGGTTCATGAGATTGGCTGTGGTGTGCTTGCGGCGGACGTAGGCCCAGCGGCGGTTGATGCGCACATCGTCCAGCCGGCGCGTGACCAAGGCGCCCTCCTCCATATCTTGCGGAAGAGCCCATTCGGCGACGAAGGCGATGCCCGCGCCGACCTTGATCATCTCGCAAAGGGCCTGGCCGCTTCCGACCTCGATGCATTCGCGAAAGTTGAAGCCCCGGCGGCGCGTTTCCGCCAAAATCAACTGGGTCGTATGGCTTTGCAGGCGCGAGACGATCAGCACCTTTTGATTCAAGCTGCGCAGGGTGACGGTCTCGGCGCGCGCCAGCGGATTGTGCGGCGATACCAGGAGCCGGAGCTCGTCATCAAAAAGGGATACTTGCTCCCACTCGGAGTCATCCGGCGGATCCACCATCACGGCCGCATCGACCGCATCCGTTTTGAGCAATTGCAGGCAGGTGTCCCGCTCGGCCGCCTGCGCCGCCAGTGTGGCTTTGGGGAAACACTGCTGCCATTCCCGCATGACATCGGGCAGCAGCCGGTGGACAAAATTAAAACCGGCCGCCACGCGAAACGTGGCATGCTCGTCGAGAAGCGGCCCCGCCAGCTGCGTACGCACCCGGTCCATGTGCATCAGAATCTCCGCGGCTTCCTTGCTCAGGTAATGGCCGCGTTCCGTGAGAATCAGATATTTGCCGGGACGATGGAACAGCTTGGCCGACAAGCTTTCCTCGAGCACATGAATGGAGTGGCTGATCGCGGAGTTGGTGATGTGCAACTCTTGCGCCGCCAGCCGCAGACTGCCTTTGCGCGCGAGCGTAAGGAAGATGTGGAGTTGGCGACTATCGATCGGGTCTTTCATGAAACTTAAAATACGGCCGATTTGGTATATTGAATGCTAAGCAATCGGAGTGCCCGTTTGGCATTAAGTTTAATGAAGAAAATTTACCGTATCGGTTGTGTGGGTTTGTTGAACGACGCGCCGCTTCACGTTGCCCTGGCCAAGGGGTGGTTTGAAGACCAAGGTTTGCAAGTGGAGCTGTCGCGCGAGCTGGGCTGGGCTGCGCTCACCTCGAAGCTGGCCGGTGGTAAACTGGCTGCGGCCAATGTCTCCGCGCTTTTCCCATTGGTTTCCGCCTTGCAACGCATGCCGGCGAGTTCGCCGCCCTTCCAAGTGCTGGGTTTAACTTCACTGGGAGGTCTCGCCCTCACGCTTTCGCCGGAAATTGACACTTTGTTAAAGAACAAGAGCAAGCCGACCACGCCTTTGCGAATCGGTGTCGAGAGTCCTCGCGGCGACGCTCACCTGATAGTGCGCGCTTGGAAAAACGCGATCGGGCTCGCTGCGGAAGATACGGTGCTCGTGCCGATTGCGGTCAGTCAATGCGTGGAGGCATTCCGCGAAGGCTACATTCAGGGGTTTTGCGCCCAGGAGCCTTACACCTCTCTGGCGGAGGAGGCTGGCGTCGGCGTGACGGTGGCCTGCAGTCACGACTACTTTCCGCATCATCCCCGCTCCGGTCTCGCGGTCACGCATGCCTTCATGCAGATCAATCCGGAGGTTTGCGCCGGCTTTAAGACCGTTCTTCAAAAGGCCTGCGCTTTTTGTGCCCGCCCCGAAAACTGGGCGGCCGTCAAAACCATCCTGTTGGCGGAAAAACGAAGCTTTGCTCCGGAAAGCGCTTCGATTTTGACCGAAGAGGCGACGATGCCGCGGCATTTGTTTTTCCAGCATCCGTCCGGTTCCCCGTGCGCTTTGGACCCGTCCGGCAGCGACTTTCTTTGCAAGGCCTGTCTTGCGACCGATCCGTCTTGGCGCGAGAGCGAGGTTCGCGCGGTTTTGGGAGCTGTTTATGGGAATCTTGTCCCCGCGGAACCGGCCGCCAAGCCGGTGGAACGCCGCAAAGTTGTTTCCGTTGCCGCTGCCTGAGTCCGTGCGGTTTCGCGCTTTGGCGAACCGCCGGGCAAAGCCGCGCTTTCTGTAAGGGAAAAATGTTACCATCGGCCGGCCGCGCGTCTTTTCAGACGCGGGCGGCGAGGATCAGTTCCGGGCGACGGTCAGTTTGGCCTGCGGATCCCAGCCGCCGCCGAGGGCTTTGATAAGGCGGAGAGTGGCCGTCAGGCGCTCGCTCTGCACGCGGGCGGACGAGAGCTGGCTGGAGAGCAGGTTCTGGTTCGCATTGAGCACTTGTAGGTACGTGGTGAGGCCCTGCTGGTACTGCAGCTGAGTCAGCCGGTGATATTCTTCCGCATCGGCGAGGGCCGATTCCAGCGCCTGGGCCTCTTCGGCGAGGAAGCGCAGATCGGAGAGCTGATCTTCGACGTCGCGGAAGGCCTGCAGCACGGTCGTGCGATAAACAGCGGTTTGCTCCTCGTAAGCCGCCTTGGCCTGCTTAAGCGCGGCGGTGAGTCTCCCGCCTTGGAACAGGGGCAGATTCAAACTCGGGCCGAAGGACCAGGCGCGGCTGGCGGGATCCGTCAGGGTTTTGAGGTCCACGCTTTCGAAGCCGGCGGAGCCGGTCAGGCTCAGGCTCGGGAAAAAGTTGGCCTTGGCCAGGCCGATTTTCGCGTTGGCCGCGGCCAGCTTGAACTCGGCGGCGGCCACATCGGGCCGGCGGACGAGCAGGTCCGCCGGCAGGCCCGCCGGAATGACGGGGATGGCGGCGGCGAGCGTCTTGCGCTCCAGCGAGAAGGCGGAAGGCGCGCGACCGAGCAGGATCGCGACGGCGTGCTCCTGGCTGGCGCGCGCGCGGTTGACCTCGATGAGCTGGTTCACGGCGGAATCGATTTGTGTCCGGGCCGTCAATACATCGGTCTGGAGCGCGAGACCGGCCTTGAGCCTCACCTGCGTCAACTCGAGCTGGCGGCGGTAAAGGCCGAGCGCCTGTTCGAGAATTTCAACCTGCCGGTCATAGAATCGCAGGGTCACGTAATCCTGGGCGACTTCCTCCAGGGTGGTTTGCAGGACCACGGCATAGTCGGCTGCCGTGGCTTTTTCCGTGTCGCGGTAATATTCGGACTGGCGGCGAAGGCGGCCCCAGACATCGAGCTCATAGGAGGCGTTGGCCTCCAGGGAAAACCGGCTGGAGACCCTGCCTCCACCGGCGTTGCTGGACGTGCGGGTGCGCCGGGCTGATGGATCGAGACTCACCTCAGGGAAAAAATCGGCGTTGGCGGCGCGGGTGAGCGCCCGCGCCTGGTCAACCCGGGCCATGGCGGCGCGAATGTCCAGGTTGGTCGCGAGGGTTTCTTCCGCGAGACGCGCCAGTTCGGGATCTTCAAAGAGCGTCCACCAATTGTTGAGCAACGGCGTCGCGGCCGCGGTCGGGGCGCCTTTGTAAGCGGCGGATTCCGGAGTGGCGGGCCGATGGTAATCCGGCCCGACCGCACAAGCGGTCAGGGCAACGGTGGCCGCGACGAGCAGGACCGCGGGCAAAGGTTTCCCAAGAAGGAGCCGGGACGTTTTCATAAAAGGAAGTTACGAGGGGGAGACGGCCGGCGCCGGCGTCAGAACGGGAGCCCGCCGGAGCGAGGCCGACCAGGCGCGGAAGCGGTCGAAGTAGAGATAAACCACCGGGGTGGTGTAGAGCGTGAGCACCTGGCTGAAGACCAGGCCGCCCACGATCGCCATGCCGAGCGGCCGGCGAAGCTCCGAGCCGGCCCCGAGGCCGATCGCAAGCGGCAGGGCGCCGAGCAGCGCCGCCAGCGTGGTCATCATGATGGG
The DNA here is from genome assembly GCA_019510185.1 of Verrucomicrobiota bacterium. GTDB lineage: Bacteria > Verrucomicrobiota > Verrucomicrobiia > Opitutales > Opitutaceae > Rariglobus. The sequence goes on from JAEKKV010000030.1 coordinate 23,611, forward strand.
GCGAAACCGCTGCAAGCAGGCCTTGAAAATGGCGCTCTTCGCGTCGATGCCTTCGCGGCGTTCGATCTCCAGGGCGCAGTCGATCATCATGATCGCGTTTTTCTTTACGATGCCGACGAGCAGCAGCACGCCGATGAGGGAAATCACGCTGAACTCGATGCCGCACGCCATCAGGGCCAGCAGGGCGCCCACGCCGGCCGAGGGCAGGGTGGAAATGATCGTGATCGGGTGGATGTAACTCTCGTAGAGCATGCCGAGCACGATGTAGATGGCCACCAGCGCGGCCAGGATCAGCAGCGGCTGGTTGCGTAACGATTCTTCAAATACCTTGGCCGTCCCTTGAAAGCCGCCCTGGATGGACGTGGGCACCCCGAGATCCGCCATCGTCTTGTTGATGGCGGCGGAGGCCTGCGACAGGGAGACGCCGGGGCTCAGGTTGAACGACATCGTCGTCGCCACGAACTGCCCCTGGTGATTGACCGCGAGGGCCGTGTTGGTGGGTTCGTAGCGGGCGATGGCGGACAGGGGGATCTTCGCTCCGCCCGCGGTGATGACGTTGATTTTCTGGAGCGCGGTCGGGTCCTGCCAGTATTCCGGCGCCAGTTCCATGACCACCTTGTATTGGTTGAGCGGCTTGTAGAGCGTGGAGACCTGACGCTGGCCGAAGGCGTCGTAGAGGGTGGCGTCGACCTCCGCGACGGTCAGGCCGAGCGAGGCGATTTTATCGCGGTCCAGCACGAGGGTTGTTTGCAGACCCTTGTCCTGGGAGTCGGCATTCAAGTCGCTCAACTCCGGCAACTGCGACAGCGCCAGGCGGATCTTGGGATCCCACACCCGGAGATCTGTGAGATGATCGGCCTGAATCGTGAACTGGTACAGCCCGTTGCCGCCTCTGGCGCCGACGCGGAGATCCTGTGACGGCCGCATGAACACCTGCACGCCGGCAACGTGGGCGACTTGGACGCGCAGCCGGCCGATCACGGCATCCACTGACATTTTTCGTTCGGCGAAGGGCTTCAGCGAGATGTTCAAACTCGCGACGTTGCCGCGCTCGCTGGAGGTGGTGACGGTCTGGACCGCGGGGTCTTCGCGCAAGATCGCCGCGACCCGGTCCATCTTGATTTTCATCGCCTGAAAGGAAATGCTCTGGTCGGCCTGGATGTTGCCCAGAATCAGGCCGTTGTCCTGCTGCGGAAAAAACCCCTTCGGGATGATGATGTAGAGATACACGTTGAGCGCGACTGTGACCGCCAGGATCCCCATCATGACCAGGCTGTGCCGCAGCGCCCAGGTGAGTGTGCGGCCGTAGCCCGCCATCAGGCGGTCCAGCATGCCCTTGATCCGGGCCGACCAGCTGCCGGGTTTTGCCGGCACATGCTGCGCGCGCAGAACCCGCGCGCACATCATCGGCGTCGTGGACAGGGAGACGACCAGGGACATGCCGATGGCGACCGACAGGGTGATCGCGAATTCCCGGAAGAGACGTCCGACCACACCGCCCATCAACAGGATCGGGATGAACACCGCGACCAGCGAGATGCTCATGGAAATCACCGTGAAGCCGACCTCCTTCGCCCCGAGGATGGCGGCCTTGAAGCGGGGCACGCCTTTCTCGATGTGGCGGGAAATGTTTTCCATCACCACGATGGCGTCATCGACGACGAAGCCGGTTGCGATCGTCAGCGCCATCAACGTCAGATTGTTCAGGCTGTAGCCGGCGATGTACATGACCGCAAACGTGCCGATCAAGGACACCGGCACGGCCACGGCGGGAATCAAGGTGGCGCGGAAGTCCCGCAGGAAAACGAACACCACCATGATCACGAGCGCGATCGACAGCATCAGGGAGAACTCGACGTCGTGCACAGACGTGCGGATCATGACCGAGCGGTCCACCGCGACTCCGAGTGTCACGCCTTTGGGGACGGAGGCCTGCAATGACGGAAGCATCGCGCGGATATGATCCACGGTTTCGATGATGTTGGCGCCGGGCTGGCGGGTGATGGTCAGCAAGATCGCCGGCTGCCCGTTGGAGGAGGCGGAATTGCGCACGTCCACGACGGAATCGACGGCCTCGCCGACATCCGCCAGCCGCACCGGCGCGCCGTTGTGATAACTGATGATCAGCGGCAGGTATTCCTTGGCCGTCATGGCCTGGTCGTTGGCCATCACCTGCCAGTGGCGGCCGTCATCCTCGACGAAGCCTTTGGCCTGATTGACGTTGGTCGAGGCGATGGCGGTGCGGACTTTTTCCAGCGGAATGCCGCGGCTGTTGAGTTTGGCGGGGTCGAGTTCCACGCGCACGGCGGGGAGGGCGCCTCCGCCCACGGTGACGTCGCCCACGCCGTCCAGCTGGGTGATTTTCTGCGCCAGAATGCTCGTGGCTGCGTCGTACATCGCGCCCTTCGAAACCGTGTTCGAGGTCATCGCGAGGACGAGGATCGGAGTTTCCGAAGGGTTGACCTTCCGGTACGTCGGGTTGCCGGTGAGGCTCGAGGGCAGCAGGCTGCGCGCGGCGTTAATGGCGGCCTGGACGTCGCGGGCCGCGCCGTTGATGTCGCGGCTCAGATCAAATTGCAGGGTGATGCGCGTCGATCCGAGCGAGCTCGCCGAAGTCATTTCGGTGATGCCGGCGATGCGTCCGAGAGCGCGCTCCAACGGCGTCGCCACGGTCGCCGCCATGGTCTCGGGGCTGGCGCCGGACACGCTGGCGGAGATCGAGATGGTGGGAAAGTCCACCTGCGGCAGCGAGGCGACGGGCAGGAGCTTGAACCCGATGCTTCCGGCGAGCGCGATGCCGATCGTCAGCAGCGTCGTGGCAACAGGCCGGTCGATGAAGGTCTGGATAAACTTCATGGCTGCGGGACGGCCACCGCCGGGGTGGCCCCGGAGGCCGCCTTCCACAGGCGGATGCGTGTCGCGACCCGGTCGAAGGCCAGATAGATCACCGGCGTGGTGAAGAGCGTGAGGATCTGGCTGAAGATCAGGCCGCCCACCATGGTGATGCCGAGGGGCTGTCGCAGTTCGGCGCCCATGCCGTGGCCCAGCATCAGCGGCAGCGCGCCGAGCAACGCCGCGAGGGTCGTCATCAGAATCGGGCGGAAGCGCAGCAGGCACGCCTGATAAATGGCTTCGCGCGCGGTCAGGCCCTGGTTGCGCTCGGCCTCAAGCGCGAAGTCGATCATCATGATCGCGTTCTTCTTCACGATGCCGATGAGCAGGATGATGCCGATGATGCCGATGACATCCAGGTCGGAGCCGGCCAGCATCAGCGCGAGCAACGCGCCCACGCCGGCAGAGGGCAGCGTGGACAAGATCGTGATCGGATGGATGTAGCTCTCGTAAAGAACCCCGAGCACGATGTACATTGTCACGATCGCGGCGAGAATCAGCCAGAGTTCGTTGGCGAGGGCGGACTCGAAGGCCTTGGCCGCGCCTTGGAAGCTGATCTGGATCGAGAGCGGCATGCCGATGTCGCTCTCGGCGGCCTTGACCGCCTCGACCGCCGCACCGAGGGCCGCGCCGGGAGGAAGGTTGAACGAGACGGTGGCGGAGGGAAACTGGGCGAGACGGGCGATGGCCAGTTGGGCCGGTTCCTCGACGAGACGCGCGACGCTCGTGAGCCGCACCTGGCGTCCGCCGGCGCTGGTCAGCTGCAGGTCCTCGAGCGAGACGAGCCCCTGGCGAAACTCCGGTTTCACCTCCAGCACGACGCGGTACTGGTTCGACTGGGTGAAGATGGTCGAAATGAGCCGTTGGCCGAACGCGTTATAGAGGGCGTTGTCGATGTCGGCCGTGGTGATGCCGTAGCGGCTGGCGGCGTTGCGGTCGATCTCGACGTAGATTCGCCGGCCCTGCGTCTGCAGATCCGAGGCGATCGAGGTCAGCTGGGGCAGGGTGCGCAATTTTTCCACCAGACGGGGCACCCACGTCGACAGCTCCTGCATGTCCGGGCTTTGGAGAATGAATTGGTACTGCGTCCGGCTCACCGCCGTATCGATGGTGATGTCCTGCACCGGCTGGAGATAGAGGCTGATGCCTTCGACGCCGGCGGCCGCTTCCTGCAGGCGCCGGATGATGGCCGGGGCCCGTTCGCTGCGTTGGTCGAGCGGCTTGAGATTGATGGAGATGCGGCCGTTGTTGATGCCGGCGTTGGTGCCGTCCACGCCGATAAAGGACGAGAGGCTCTCGACCGCCGGATCCTTGAGAATCACCCGCGCCATCGCCTGCTGCCGCCGGGCCATCGCGGCGAAGGACGTGTCTTGCGACGCTTCGGTGATGCCTTGGATGATGCCGGTGTCCTGAACCGGGAAGAAGCCCTTGGACACTCCGGTGTAGAGAAGTCCGGTGAGCATCAGGGTGCCGAGCGCGATCCAAAGTGTCAGCGTCTGCCGCGCCAGCACCCACGTGAGACAGCGGCCGTAGAAAGCGATGATGCGGTCGAAAAAGCGTCCGCTGGCGTGGTAAAACTTACTCTGCTTGTCCTCGGGCAGGTGGTGCAGCAGGCGGGCGCACATCATCGGAGTCAGGGTGAGCGAGATGACGGCGGAGATCAGGATCGCGACCGCGAGGGTGATGGCGAATTCGCGAAACAAGCGGCCGACCACATCGGCCATGAACAGCAGCGGGATCAGCACCGCGATCAGCGAGAACGTGAGCGAGATGATGGTGAAGCCGATCTGCGAGGAGCCTTTGAGCGCGGCTTCCAGCGGGGAGTCTCCCTCCTCAATGTAGCGCGAGATGTTCTCGATCATCACGATGGCGTCATCGACCACGAAGCCGGTCGCGATGGTCAGCGCCATGAGCGTGAGGTTGTTGATGGAGAAGCCTGCGAGAAACATGACGGCAAACGTGCCGACCAGCGACAAGGGCACCGCCACGCCGGGAATGATGGTGGCGGGCAGATTGCGCAGGAAGAGGAAGATCACCATCACCACGAGGGCGATCGAGAGCAGCAGCTCGAACTGCACGTCTTCAACCGAGGCGCGGATGGTGGTGGTCCGGTCGGTGAGCACGGCCATGTGCACGGCGGCGGGCAGCGAGGCCTCGAGTTGGGGCAGCATTTCCTGGATGCGCCGCACCACCTCGATGACATTGGCTCCCGGTTGGCGCCGGATGTTGAGGATGACGCCGGGCGTCTCGTTGGCCCAGGCGGCGAGGTAGGTGTTTTCCGCGCCGTCGACCGCATCGGCCACGTCGGAGAGGCGGACGGGAGTGCCGTTGCGATAGGCGAGCACGACGTTGCGGTAATCCTCGGCAGATTTCAGCTGGTCGTTGGCGTCGATGGTGGAGGCCTGCTTGGGGCCGTCGAAACTGCCTTTGGCGGAGTTCGAATTGGCCGCGCTCACCGCGGTGCGCAGATCTTCCAGATCGAGACCGAGCGCGGACATCGCCTTGGGGTTGACCTGGATCCGCACCGCCGGGCGCTGGCCGCCGGAGAGGGTGACGAGTCCGACGCCTGAGATTTGGGAGATTTTCTGCGCCATCCGGGTGTCGGCGAGATCGGCGATTTTCGGCAGCGGGAGGGAGTCGGAGGTGATCGCCAGCGTGAGAATGGGGGCGTCGGCCGGGTTGACCTTGCTGTAGGTGGGAGGATTGGGGAGGTCCTTCGGCAGGAAATTCGTCGCGGCGTTGATGGCGGCCTGCACCTCCTGTTCGGCGACGTCGAGCGACACCTCCAGGCTGAACTGCAGGGTGATGACCGAGGCTCCGCCGGAGCTGGTGGAGGCCATCTGCGCCAGTCCCGACATTTGCCCGAGCTGGCGTTCTAGGGGGGCGGTGATCGCCGACGTGGTGACGTCGGGACTGGCCCCTGGATAGAGGGTCATGACCTGAATCGTCGGATAATCGACTTCCGGCAGCGCCGAAACGGGCAGCGCGCGGTAGCCCACGATGCCCACGAGCAGCAATGCCACCATGAGCAGGGAGGTGGCGACCGGGCGCTCGATGAATGGCCGGGAGATGTTCATGAATCCTTCGTCACTGCGGGCTTCTTCTTGCGCTTTTCGCCGGGGCCTTTGCCGCCGCCCGGTCCTTTTTCACCGGGCTTGGCTTCGCGGGCCATAACTTTGGCGCCGTCCTGGAGCTTGTCCAAGCCGTCGGTCACCACGACCTCGCCGGCCGAAAGACCTTCGGACACGGCGATCAGTCCATCCTCGGATTTGCCGGTGATGATCGTGCGCTGGCTCACGGTCTGGTCTTCCTTGTTCACGACGAAGACATAGCGGGCCTGATTGCTGATCTGCACCGCCGAGAGGGGGATGAGGAGGGCGTCATGCTGGACCTCGACGAGAAGGCGGACGTTGACGAATTGATTCGGGAAAAGCGCGTTGTCGTCGTTTTCAAACACCGCCTTGAGCCGTACCGTGCCGGTGGTGGTGTCGATCTGGTTGTCCAGCGCGGAGACGGTGCCGCTCGCGAGGGCTTCCTGTCCGGAGCGTCCGTAAACCTGGACCGGCATCGCGTGCGATGCGCCGAGATTTTTTCGGAGCGCGGGGAGCGTGTCCTCGGGCAGGCTGAAGGCGACCGTGATAGGCCGTTCCTGAATGATGACCGCCAAGCCCGTGCTGTCAGAGGCGTGGATGAGGTTGCCCTCGTCGACCAGCTTGAGGCCCACCCGGCCGTTCAACGGCGAGGTGATGCGGCAATAGCTCAATTGCAGGGTATAACCGTCCACCACGCCTTGGTCGGCTTTAACCGCTCCGGCGTATTGGGCGACCGTGGCGCGGGCGGTGGCCAGCTGCTGCTGGGTGACGGCCGCTTCGGCCTGTTCATAGCGTGCCAGATCGAGCTTGGCATTGGTCAGCACCGCAGTGTCGCGCTCCAACTGTCCTTGGGCCTGCTCCAGCGCGACAGCGTAGGCGCGCGGGTCGATTTCGCCGAGCAGCTCGCCGGCCTTTACTTCCTGGCCTTCGACAAAGTGGATTTTCTTCAGCTCTCCCTCCACCCGGCTGCGGATGGTCACCGTGTTCAGCGGCAACACCGAGCCGAGCGCGGTAAGATAGAGATGCAGATCGCCGGTCCGGGCGGTGTCGGCAGTGACCGGAATCGCGCGGACGGGGTGTCCCTTGGCTTCCGCCGCCGGTTTTTTGAAATAATACAACGCTGCTCCAGCCAGCAGAAACACGGCTGCCGTGATCCACATCCAGCGCGCGGGCCGGGCCGGTACGGGAGCGAAGACCGCAGAAGATGCGTCAGGCGCTTGTTCGGAAGAGTTCATAGGGAATTATATAAAGTAAAAAGGAAGGGGTGAATCGCATGGGATTCTCGGCGGCACTTTCTGAAATCAGGGCGAGCTTCGATTTTCCTCTGCTGCCGGCTTCGCCGGCGAGGCGACCGCTGGCATTGCATTGCCATTTATTGGCTTGATCCCGGCCTCCTCGAGGTGGATCCGGCCTTGATATAGCTAAGAAGCTGCGGTTTCAGATTAATATAAAAGTTAACAATCATATTATGTGCACAAAAACAGCCAGAGCGGCTTTCGTGCCCAAAACGTGAATGAAATTAAAACCGCCCCTCTTTAAAGGAGATATGGCCCGTTACGGCACATACTATAGTATTATTAATGTTTCGCCCGATAATGATCAAATCTATTTCAACTATGGAGTATTCACGAGTTGGCACGAAACGGGGCATGACGTCTGCTAAGCTGGAGGAGTTACAACTGATATATACATCATTCCTCTCTTTAAAAAATGATCACCAGCATCGGTCTAGATTCACTCCCGCTCGCATTTCTGATGGGACAGACGCCCATGGAACTTTTCGCCCACGGCGGCCCGATCATGTGGCCGGTGTTGATCGTGTCGTTCCTGGCGGTGACGGTCGTGGTGGAGCGCACGATTTTCCTCATTAAGGAAAACACGACCCGCCAGCCCGAGGTCGTGGAGAAGATCTTCGATCTGGTGGAAAGCCGCGACGTCGACGGGGCGGTGCAGCTCGGCAAGAAGAGCCCGGACTACGTGGCGCGCATCCTCACCTACGCGCTCACCCACAAGGAGCACTCGCTGTCCAACGCGTTCCTGCGGGCCGCCAACAAGG
>JAEKKV010000031.1 GCA_019510185.1 Verrucomicrobiota bacterium
TCGATGTGATCTTCTTTCTGCTGGCGACCTTCGTTCTCTTCACCCTCTCCCTGAACGCGATTCAATCCGTCCCGGTGGACCTGCCCAAGGCCACGCCCTCCGCGCCGCCCGACCCGGACGACGAAAGCGTTGTCCTCCAGGTCACCGACGGCGGCTCGGCCTACTGGAACAAGGAACTCATCGGCTTCAACGAAATCGCCCCCCGCCTTTCCGAATATAAAAACAACCATGCCAACGCCCGCGTCCTGATCACTGGCGACGACAAAGCCAAGTACGGCTCCGCCGTCAAAGCCCTCGACGAAGTTCGCAAGGCTGGCATCACCCAAGTCTCCATCGAGACCACCTTCCGCCCCTCCGGACGCTGAACCATGAGCCGCACTTGGATCATCGCCGCCGTGGTTTCGTTGTTGCTGCATGTCGGCTTTTTCTTCGGTGGTCAGCTTCTCAAGCCTCATCCCATACCCAAGCTGATCGAACAAGAGACTCCCACCGTGGAGCTCATTCCCATTCCGCCAGTCGAACCCGACAAGTCCGAGGACGTGCCGGACCTAGCCGAAATGCCGAGTGTTTCCGATCTCGTGCCGCCCATGCAGCCCGATCTGCCCTCGATCGCGAACTCACCCTTCTTACAGCAAATCCAGCCGCCGTCACCCGGCATGATCAGGCCCACCGGAATCATTGTCATTCCGCAAGGTCGTCCCGGCGGAACAGGCTCGGGCCTCGGCAATATTTTCGAATTGGCGAACCTCGACCAGGTCCCCGAGCATCGTCTCCCACCCGCCAAGCCTTTTTATCCGCCCGAGCTCAGGCGCGCCAGCATCGAAGGCAAAGTCACGGTCGGTTTCATCATCGATGTGTCGGGCAATGTCCGCGACCCTTACATTGTTAGCTCTACTAACCGAGATTTTGAAAAACCCGCTCTGGACTGCGTGCTCAGATGGAAGTTTTCCCCTGGCAAAAAAAATGGCGTGGCGGTCAACAGCCACGTCACCACCCTGATTTCGTTCACACTTAGGCAGAACTAGCTGGAGATCCAGCGGATGGCGCCACTTCCCCTCCATATCATCGCCGGCGCGCTCCCAGCCCGGTCAGTGCCTCGAATCCGGACGAACGATTTTGTTTGCAGAGCGTTGGGGCGGGCTCTTCTTTCTCGACCTCTTGGCCGTCGCAAGACGACCGATGAAAATTGGCGGGGCGTAGCTTAGCCTGGTAGAGCGCTACATTCGGGTTGTAGAGGTCGTGAGTTCGAATCTCACCGCCCCGACCATTCATAAAACGAACGGATTAAAAGTCCGTTCGTTTTTTATTGTCGTCAGCGGACCGTGTCCGGGAGCGACCACCGTCCCGGCCGGCAGCGCAGCCAACAACCGGATGAGGTGCCGCCGGAGCTGCAGGGAGCAAAAATAGGCCCCGCCCACCGAGCCGGCGAAAACCAGATCGCCTGACACCAGCAACGACGTGCTTCCCGGCACCTTCGGAACCCGCACCACGTAGCAATTATGCGCCTCGGCATGCCCCGGGGTGGCCGACGCCTCGATTTCGAATCCGCCCAGGCTGACCCGGGCTCCCTCGGCCAGCGCGGCGGCGCCGGGCACGCGGGCATTCACCGGACCAAAAACCGGGACCGGCCCAAATTGTTTCACCACATCGGCCAGTCCGCCGGTGTGCTCCGTCTCGGCATGAGTGATGAAAATGCCGTCAAGGCGCTTGATGGCCGCCGGCCACACGCGGCGCAGCAGCAGTGGATCGCCGCCGGTGTCGAAGAGCACGCCCGTGGACTTGCCGCAATCGGCCACAATGTAGGCGTTGGCCACGCCAATGCCATGCCGGGTGCGCAACGGATAGAGGCAGAATGGAAGGCCTGCGATGACCGGCAACGGATAACGTCCCGCCGCCAGCGCCTGCACGCCCACTTCATTCAAACCCAACGCGCCGGCCAGCCGCCTGAGTTCCTCGATGGAGAGATCGTAACGATAATCGATGGCATCCCGGATCTTGCCCGGATCAACCTCCGCCTTCAGGCCGAGCTCTTCCTCATTAAGGCCGGCATGGCGGATCGCCTTGTCGAGCACATCGCCCAATTCGTCTTCCAAGGGTGCGTGTTCGATGACCATGGATCATTCTTATGACTGCACCGGCACGACGGCAAAAATGTTTTTGTTTTTTTAAATCATCCGCCCACCGTCGGCGACATGGTTTCTGAACAACAGGAAGTCCTCGACATTTTCACGCGCACCAAGGCCCTGCTCACCGGCCATTTCGTGCTCCGCTCCGGCCTGCACAGCGGGCACTATTTTCAATGCGCCCAAGTTTGCCAGCGCATGGACGCGGTCACGCGCCTCGCCGAGCTGCTGATCGTGAAATTGCGCGGCTACAAAATCGAGACCGTGCTTGCCCCCGCGATGGGCGGATTGGTGATCGGCCAGGAAGTCGCGCGCCAGCTCAACGCCCGCTATATTTTCGCCGAAAAGGAAAACGACCGCCTCGTGTTGCGTCGCGGCTTCAAATTCGCCCCCGGCGAGCCGGTGCTCATCGTCGAAGATGTCGTGACCCGCGGCGGCCGCGTCCTGGAATGCATCGATATCGTGCGCCAGGGCGGTGGCGTCCCCGTCGCGGTGGCGATGCTGGTGGACCGCAGCGCCGGCACGATGCGCTTCGATATCCCTGCCCTCTCGTTGCTCGAACTGAGCTTCCCCACCTATCCCGCCGACCAGGTGCCGGCCGCGCTCGCCAGCCTCCCGGTCGAAAAGCCAGGCAGCTGACCAGTAGGCCACGACACACTGTCGTTTCTTTGAAAGAAAAAGCGCCGGGCTTTCACGCCCGGCGCTTTTTTTCGGCCGTATTACTTCACCAAAAACGTCAGATACCGGAGCTGCCCGCGGAAATAAATTAGCAACAAATGGCGGCCGGGTTGCAGGGCGGCCTTGGCCGTCCGGAGATCGCCGGCCGGCTCGCGGTCAATCTCGACGATGACAGCGTTGGGCGCCAGGCGGTCATGGTAAGGCGAGTCATCCGCCACCTTCGTGACGAGCAGGCCGGTGACACGTTTGTCGATGTCGAGCTGGCGGCGGGATTCCTCCGTGAGGGGCTCCGCCTGCACGCCAGCCAAAAGTTCGTTGGGATTCTCCACCAGCTTGCCGAGCACGACCTCGACCGTGCGTTCTTTGCCGTCGCGCACGAGGCGAAGCTTCACCTTCGAGCCCGGGAGATTCTGCGCGACAATGAGCCGGAGTTCCTCGCGCGACGTGACCGCCCGGCCGTCGATCGAGAGGATCGCATCATTGCGTTTCAGGCCGGCCTTGGCGGCAGGACTGTCCGGACTGATGTCGGACAGCAGCACGCCCTTGGTTTCCTTCGGCAGCCCCATCTGTTCGGCGAGCTCGGAGGTGATCGTATCGGTGCTCACGCCCAGGAAGCCGCGCGCCACCGTGCCGGTCTCGATCAGACTGCGCATGATGGAAGCCGCCAGATTAACCGGGACGGCAAAACCGATGCCGATGTTGCCTTTCGAGGGAGAGAGAATGGCGCTGTTGATGCCGACGAGCCGACCCTTGGCGTCGATGAGCGCACCGCCGGAATTGCCCATGTTAATGGAGGCGTCGGTTTGGATGAAGCTCTCATAGCCGCCCACTTGGTCGAGCAAGCCCAGCTGGGTCCGACCCTTGGCGGAGACGATGCCCATCGTGACCGTCTGGCCCACGCCGAGCGGATTGCCGAGGGCGAAAACGATGTCGCCCACCCGGGTCTTGTCGCTGTCCGCCAGCGTGATGGCCGGCAGGTTTTTCGTGTCGATCTTGATGACGGCGATGTCGGTTTTCGGATCGGTGCCGATCACCTTGGCGACGAGCTCGCGATCATCGGAAAGCGACACCTTCAACTCATCCGCACCCTCGACGACGTGGTTGTTTGTGAGGATGTAGCCATCGGAGGACACGATCACGCCCGAGCCGAGTCCGTCTTCCTCGTGCTCGCCGCCGACGACACGGCCGGTGAACGGATCGAAGCCCACCCGCTCGCGCACGATGCGCTTCGAGTAAACGGAGACAACCGACTTCTGGGCCGGCTCCACCACATCGGCGTAGCTGGTGACCACGCCCCCGTTGAGGGGAGCCGCGTCGATTTTGAGGTCCGGTTTCTTAAGGGAGTCTTTTTCCTCCGCCAACAATGGGGAGGCGAACGACGCAACCGTGAGCGTCAGTGCGAACAGGCCGGGAAGAAGTCGGATTTTCATGCGTGGAGTGATGACAGAAAACCTTGGGTGAAAGTTCCCCCGCCCAGCTCCGGCCTCAACCGCGGCCGGGCTTAGAAGCCTTTGATCTTGAAGAGACTCGTGACGCTTTCGTTGTTGTTGATGCGCACGATGGCCTCGGCGAGCAGGCTGGCGACGCTGAGCACGCGGATCGGAAGGCCGCGCGTGTCAACCGGGATGGAATTGGTGGTGATGAGCTCGTCGATATGACCGAGCTTGAGACGGTCGTAGGCGACGGAGCTGAGCAGGGCATGGCTGACGGCGGCGCGCACACTGAGAGCGCCGCTCTCACGCATGAGCTTGGCGGCGTTGGCCAGGGTGCCGGCCGTTTCGGTGATGTCATCGACCAGAAGCACGTCCCGGCCGGCGACGTCGCCGACCACATTGACCGTCTCGACGGTCGTCGCGCTGGTGCGTTTTTTCCAGACCATGCCGAGTTGGGCGCCGAGGATGCCGGCGTACGCGGCGGCCATCTTCATGCCGCCGACATCGGGCGAGACGACGACCATGTTGTCGCCGCGGAACTGCTCGAGGTATTTGAAAAAGACAGGCGAGGCGAAGAGATGGTCGACGGGGATATCGAAGAAGCCCTGGATCTGCTGGCTGTGCAGATCCATCGTGAGGATGCGGTTGGCGCCGGCGGCGACGAGCAGGTTGGCCACGAGTTTCGCGGTGATCGGAACGCGGGGCTGGTCCTTGCGATCCTGGCGGGCGTAGCCGTAGAACGGCATCACCGCGGTGATGCGCTGCGCCGACGCGCGCTTTGCGGCGTCGATCATGATGAGCAGCTCCATCAGCGACTGGTTCGTCGGCGTGCAGGTGGGCTGGACGATGTAGATGTCGTGACCGCGGATGTTTTCGTTGATCTTAACGAAGGATTCGCCGTCGGGGAAACTGGTGACGGTGGCTTCCCCCAGCGGAACCCCGATGTGCTGGCAGATTTCCTCTGCGAGAGGACGATTGGAATTGCCGGAGAAGATTTTAAGACGCGGTGCGCTCATGGATGACGGGGGAACGTGTCAGGAATGTGACGGGGCGGAAGGTTTTTTTGAGCCCGAGAGCTCCGTTTCAAGCGCATCGACGCGTTTGAAGAGGTCGGGAAGACGCTTGCGAAGGACGTTGATGCGCTGCTCCAGATTGTAGGGAAGCGCCGGTGTACCCTTCATGAAACTGCCGGGAGGAAGGTCGGAATTGATGCCAGACTGGCCGTCGATTTTGCTGCCCTTGCCCACGGTGATATGGCCGGCGAGACCGGCCTGGCCGCCTAACACCACGTAATCTTCGACCGTGGTGCTGCCGGAAATCCCCACTTGGGAGCAAATCAGGCAGTGGCGTCCGATGCGGACGTTGTGCGCGATCTGCACCAAATTATCGATCTTGGTCCCCTCGCCCACGACCGTGTGGCTGAAACGCGCCCGGTCGAGGGTGCTGTTGGCCCCGATCTCGACATCGCTCTCGATGACCACATTGCCGACTTGGGGGACTTTTTCATGACGGCCCGCCACAAACTCATAGCCAAAACCGTCCGCGCCCACCACCACGCCGGGCTGCAGCCGCACGCGTTCTTTCAACACGCATTCGGCCGAGATGGAGACGCGCGGCATGAGCCAGCAATCGTCTCCGATCCGGGCATTTCGACCGACGAAAACTTGGGCCTGCAGATGCGTCCGCTCGCCGACCACCGCACCGGACTCGATCACGCACAACGGCCCCACGGTCGCGCTGGCGGCGATCTGCGCATCCGCCGCGATGACCGCGGTGGAATGGATGCCCGGCGCCGGCTTCGGCCAGAGCAATTGTTCGATGCGCGCGCACAGGCGGGCGAGCGCCACGGACGGTTTTTCGACAAACAGGAATTGCTGGTCCGCGGCCGGTTCACCCGTGTAATCCGGCGGCAGCAACACCACCGAGGCGGCGGTGGACACAACCTCAGTCTTGTATTTGGGGTTGCCCAAAAAAGAGAGGTCGCCCGGCCGGGCCGCGCTCAAGGCGGCGATGCCGGTGATCGTGCGCGAAGTGCCGCCTTTGGAGGACAAAGGTTGGATAATCGCCGCGATATCGGCGGCGCTAAAAGCCAGCTGCATAGGGGAAAAGCGTGGGAGGGGTGACGGGGCATGGCAAGCCGCCGCATGGGGGAAAACAAAAACCCCGCTCACCGGGAGCGGGGTTGAAAAACAACGGGGAATTTCCCGGTTACTTCTTTGCGCCGGGGAAGGTCACTGACGGAGTCGAGTCAGAACTCGAAGCCGGCTTGGACGCCGGAATGGCGGCCGCAGGGGCGGCGGGCGTCATGGCAGCGGCCGGACGGTCCTTGTTAATCTCCTTGGAGACCTCGTCCGTGATGTCATAGGAGGAATCGAAATAGAGGATATTGGAAATGCCGATCATCGAAGGACCGGACTTGTCCAGCAGGAGGGTGGCGCCCTTTTTCTTGGCGATGTCGATGGCGATCTTGCTGATCTCATCGAGGAGGAGCTGCTTGAAGCTGTTGATGCGCTGCTGCAGCTGGCGCTGGGTGTTGGCGCGGAAGTTATTCACCTCATCCTGCTTCTTCCGGATTTCCTCGGCCTTGGCCTGCAGATCCTGCTGGGCCTTGGTCTTGCCATCGCTCGAGAGCGTCGGGTTCTTGAGCTGCTCTTGGAGATCCTGAGCCTGTTTAACGAGCGCCTGGCCTTCGCCGTTGATCTGCTGGAGCTGCTCCTCGGCCTTTTGCTCGTCGCTGCGAAGCTTGGCGTTTTGCTCCTCGGTCTTGAAATGGCCCTCGTAGAGCTTGGCGATATCGACCACGAACACCTTGGGCGCGGGCTGCGCTTGAACGGAAGCGGCAAAAACGCCGGCAACGGCAAGAGCCAGAATGGATTTGATAACTTTATGCATGGAATAGGGTGGTTAGGGGATTGGTGTTAGAAGCGGGTGCCGAAAGAGAAATTAAACTGGTTGCCCTTCTTGGCCTCGGGATCGGAGGAGGTCAGCGGAATGCCGAAATCCAAGCTCAACGGGGCACCGGCGATGGTCAAGCGGAGGCCAAAACCGAAGTCATCGGCGTAATGGATCGGCATGAAATCACCGGAGGCCCTGTTTACGAAGCCTGCGTCGTAGAAAAGGGCAAAGCGCACAGGTTCCACGATATCAAACGAATATTCGATACTGGCGAAACCATAGGTCTTGCCGCCCGTCGGCACGTTGGAGCCGTTGATCCCCACGTGAGGGCCCACTTCACGATATTCATAACCGCGCAAGGTATAAGGTCCGCCCAAATAGAACCGGTCATAGAACGGCACGTTCGAGTTGGAGAAGGAATTCATCACGCCAGCGCGAGCAATGAGGGCAAGAACCTGATTTTGCGTTTCGGACAGGGGGATGAACTGAGCCTCGCGTCCCTCCAGCTTGTAGTAATTCACCTCGCTGCCGATGGCGCTGCTGGCGATGTCGCCCGTGAGCTCGAGGCGGTTGCCCCGCGTCGTGTTCACAAGCTTGTCGCGGGTATCGCGCAGAAGCTGCAGGCTGATCTTGGAAACGCCTTGGGTTCCGGCGGGATAAACCGTCTCAAAGCCTGCGGTGACAGAGCGGATGTCGACGATCTGGTAACTGTAGGCCAGACGACCCTCGACCAGCTCAAAGAGGCGCTTGCGCAGATAGATTTCGAGGCCCGTGCGGATTTCCTGGTAGTCGGAACTGTTGTAATCCGACGACGAACGGAAAATCGAGAAGCCGAGCGCGAGTTGCTGCTGGAAGAGCCACGGTTCCTCAAAGGAGAGGGTCGCCTCGCTCGACTTCGAGCCCAACTGGAGACGCAGGCGGAACTTCTGGCCGTCGCCTTGGAACAGGGAACGGCGGTTGAAGAGATCGAAGTTCGATTGGGTGAGTTCGGCGAAAACCACCGCGCTCTCCAGCGAACTGAAGCCCGCGCCGAAGCTCAGATTGCCGGTTCGGCCTTCCTTGACCGCGATCTTGAGATTTTTGCGGCCGGGGATGGTCGTGGTCTCCGGGGTCATGTTCACGTCCTCGAAGAAGCGCGTGTTTTCCAAGCGCAGCTTGGAGGTCTTCATGCGGACGCCGTCGAAAACTTCGCCGGGCCCGATGGCCAGCTCGCGAAGGATGACCGTGCTCTTGGTCTTGGTGTTGCCCTCAATCTTGATCGACTCGACGTAGTACTTCTCGCTCTCGGTGACGGCGTACTCGATGTCGATGTTGCCCGTGACAATGTTCGGCTTCCGAATCATGCGGACGCGCGTCTCGATGTAGCCACCGGAGCCATAGGCGTCCTCAAGCGCCGTGATATCCTTGTCGATCTTCGAAGGCGCAAAAATCATCCCGCTGGTCTGCTTGAGCACCGCGCGGAGCTTTTCGGTGGAGAGGATCGTGTTGCCGGTGATCGCGATGTCGCCGATCTTGTACTGGCGGCCTTCCGTGATGTGGATCGTGAGGACCAGCTTTCCGGACTTCGGATAGTCATAGGCGACTTTGTCGGCCGGGACATCGACGTCGAGATAGCCGAGCTCGCGGTAATAATCGCGAATCTTGTCGAGGTCGTCCTCGAATTGCTCGTCCTTGAAGCGGCCCGAACCCGTCAGCCAGGAGAACATCCACCATTTTTTGGTCTCCATAACCTTGCGGAGCTTCTTCGGCTTCACGTGGTCGTTGCCGACGAAATTGATGGCGGAAATCTTAACCTTGGCGCCTTCGCGGATCTTAAAGGTCACCGTGCCGAAACCGGTGGTGCGATTGCGCTCGATGGCGTAGCTGACCTGGGCCTGATTGTAGCCCGTCTTCTGATAATAATCGCGGATTTTCTCGACGTCCTCCTTCACCTGACGCTCATCCAGCGCGGTGTTCGTCTTGGTCTTAATCTCCTTTTCGAGACGGCGGCTCTTGACCTGGCTGTTGCCCTCGTAACGGACGTTGAGTACACGAAACTTGGCGGTGACCTCGACGACCAGATTGACCGTGTGATCCGGGCGCACGTCACGCTTGACCTCGATGAACTCGAACAGGCCGGTCTTGTAGAGCGACCGGATGTCGTGATCGATCATGGTGTCGTCGAGATCCACGCCCTCGCGCAACTGCATGTTGGCGCGCACGAGCTGCTCGGTGATGTTGGCCGGGCCGACAAATTTAACGGTCACCGTGCCCACCTTGTAGAGATCCCCGGCCGGCTGAGAGGCGGCGGCCGGCGCCTGCCCCCACACACGCCCGCCCGCCGCGGCGAGCAAAACAAAAGCCAAAAGGAAACGAATCACCCCGAAAACGGGGTTACTGGGTGTAGTTTTCAAAGCGTGTAATATCCCGAAGGAACGTAAGTTTCAATTCTCCTACCGGCCCGTTTCGTTGCTTGGCAACTATTAACTCGGCCGAGTCGGCGGCGACTTGGAATTTTTCATCGGCATCTTTGGGGCGGGCAAGCATGAGAACGACGTCCGCATCCTGCTCGATGGAACCGGATTCACGCAAGTCCGACAGCTTCGGAGTGCGGTTTTCTTTTTCCGCCGAACGGTTGAGCTGACTCAACACGATCACCGGCACGTCGAGTTCCTTCGCGAGCGCCTTCAATCCGCGGGAAATTTCCGCCACCTGCTGCTCGCGCGGCGTCTTGGGATCGGTCGGCGCCAGCAACTGGAGGTAATCGACCACAATCAGCCCGAGCTTGGTGCGGGCCTGCAACCGGCGGGCCTTGGCGCGCAGCTCCATGATCGTGAGGTGGCTCGAATCGTCGATGAAGATGGGGGCCTTGGAAAACTCGTCGGCCGCCTTGAGCAACTCCTGCTGCTCGGCGCCGTTCTTTGAAAGCAGGCCGTCGCGCAGCAACTTCATATTCACGCGGGCGCGGGCGCACAGCATGCGCAACGCGAGCTGGGCCGAGCCCATTTCGAGCGAGAAGATCAAGGTGGGCACGCCCTCCCCTCGCCGTGGCATGGCCGCGGACTCGGCGAAATTCAGCGCGAGCGAGGTCTTTCCCATCGAGGGACGGGCGGCGAGGACGATCATTTCCTGCCGTTGAAAACCGTAGGTGAAGGAATCGAGGTCCTTGAAACCGGAGGAAACGCCGGTCAGCTCGCCCTTCTTCATCATCATCTTCGTGATGACGGCCATGGCCTCATTGGTCGGCCCCTTCATCTGGCGCGCGCCGTCGGAGACGCGATCCTGGGTGACCTTGAAAATATCCTGCTCAACCTTGTCGACGAACTCCTCGAGCCCGCCATCGTAGCTGTAGCAACTCTCCACCGCGCCGGTCGCGACTTTGATGAGTTCGCGCAGGAGGTGAAGTTCGCGAACCTTCTCGATGAAGTACGTCGCCTGCGCCGTCGTGGGAATGCGGCTGCTGATCTGGGTCAGGTAGGCATAGCCGCCGATCTCGTCGAGCTGGCGGCCGGTCTTCAGTTCCTCGGCCAGAATCGCCAGATCGATCGCCACGCCCTTGTTGTAGAGGTCGACGAGCTTTTCGAAAATAAGCCGGTTGGCCGGCGCGTAGAAGGCACTCGCGTTCAGCTTGCCCTCAAGGCATCGCGCCACGATGTCGGCGCCATCGAGAAAACAGCAAGAGAGCAGATACTCCTCGGCCTCGATGCTGTGCGGCGGCGTCCGCCCGAGAGCGGAGGGAACGGCGTTGGCGTCGGCCGCCGGGCGCGACCGGCGAGGAAATTTTTGCGCGTCTTCAGCCATGAACGGAAAGGAATGAGGCAATGGTCTGCACCGGGATTGGCAACGAAGAGTTGCGGGAAGTTTTACACGCGTTGTTCACCAGGACGTCCCGAAACTTTCGAAACGGGCAAAGTCGCCGCGCAAAAAGATAAAAAAGCCGCAGTCGGCGAAGACTGCGGCTTGGGAAAAGCCTTGGAGGCAAAGTCCGCGGGATTACTTGCGACGATCGCTCTTCTTTTCGGTGCGGTACTCGGCCTTGGGTTCCTCGACGGGAGCCTCGACGATCGGATTTTCCGAAACGACGTCGAAGGAGAGATCGACGGAAACGTCAGCGTGCAGCTTGATCTTCACCTCGTGCTTGCCGAGGGTCTTCACCGGAGTGTGGAGGTGGATCTTCTTCTTTTCGATCTCAACGCCCGCTTCGACGAGCTTCTGGTGAAGATCGGCCGAGGTGATCGCGCCGAAGAGCTTGCCGCCCTCGCCCGTCTTGACGACGAAAGCGATGGAGACCTTGGAGATCTTGTCGGCCAGCGTCTGGGCGCCGGCGAGCTCGGCGGCCTCGCGGGAGGTGCGGCGCTTCTTGAGGGCCTCGACCTGCTTGCGGTTGGACTGGGTGAGCGCGACCGCGAACTTCTGGGGAAGGAGATAGTTGCGGGCGTAGCCGGCGCGGACTTTGACCTGGTCGCCTTCGGCGCCAAGACCGTCAACGGGCTTGATGAGCAAAACTTCGTTGTGAGCCATGATGGTGTGATGTTTGAGTGTTGTGTTTTAGAGAGTGCGGGAAACGCGCTTTAGAACGGAACGTCTTCGTCGATGTTGTCTTGCGGGGGGGGCGTGGGCTTGGTGTTGCCGCGGGGGGGAGGCGTGTGGCGCTCGACCGTCTGGTCGATGCCTTCGTCGCCACCCGGCGCAGCGGCCGCCCGGGGGGCGCCGCCACCCTCGCCGCCTTCGCGGCCGCCGAGGAACTGGAAGTTCTCGAGCACGATCTTCATCTTGCTGCGCTTCTGGCCCGTGGTCTTGTCGTCCCACGTGTCCAGCTTGAGGCGGCCTTCGACGAAGAGCGGACGGCCCTTGGTGCAATACTTGGCGACGGTCTCGCCCTGCTTGCCCCAGGCCTCGATGTCGACAAAGGTCGTCTCATCGCGGGTCGCACCCGACTCGTCCTTGAACTGGCGGTTGACCGCCAGGCCGAACTGACAGATGGCCGTGCCCTTCGGCGTGACCCGGAGTTCGGGATCGCGCGTCAGGTTGCCGATGAGCATTACTTTGTTGAGGGAAGCCATGGGGAAAACGCGTTCGCCCGGACTTAGGCAGACTGGAGGAACGTGCGGTAGACGCTGTTGTTGAGGCGGAGACGCTCCTTGAGCTGGGCGGGGCCGGCGGCGGGAGCGGAGAAGGCGACCTGCACATAGGTGGCGCCGGGGAGGTTGCGGTCGGTGACGCGGGCGAAATCCTTGCGGCCGAGGGTTTCGATGGAGGAAACCTCGCCGTCGACGGCGAGGATGTCCTTCTTCACGCCTTCGAGGATCTGGTCGATGGAGTCTTCCTTGCCGCGGTTATCGAGGATGAAGGTCGCGCGGTAGTTGCGTTTGGTGATGGTGCTCATTGTGAGTCTCTGCGGTTGAGTTGATTCATGGCCCGGTCGGCCCCGTGGTCGATTACGAGACGGAGGCCGGACACATAGCGTTCTAAATTCTGGTCGAGGAGGAGTTGTTGATCGGAAGTAAATTGGCCGAGGACGAAGTCCTTGAGGTCCATCTGGGGCGGGTCTTTGGGACCGATGCCGATGCGGTAGCGGACGAATCCGCTGCCGAAACGCTCGATGAGGCTGGCGACACCGTTGTGGCCGCCGGCGCTGCCGGTCACGGAGACCTTCACGAGACCGAGGTTGATCGTGAGATCATCGTAAACGGCGATCACCGAAGCGGCCGGAATCTTGTAGAACCCGGTGATCGCCTGCAGCGACCGGCCGCTCTCGTTCATATACGTGAGCGGCTTGGCGAACAGGACGGTGCGACCGGGAACGGGATCCCAACGGGCGACCGCCGCCTCGAACGACCGTTGCGTTTGCCACGCGAGGCCGAGCTGACGGGCAATCGCCTCGACCACGAGAAAACCCACGTTGTGGCGGGTTTTCTCGTAATCGCGGCCCGGGTTGCCGAGTCCGGCAACGAGCGAGATGGACATGACTCAAAGAACAATCGCCCCCGCCCGTCGCGGTCAAGCGGCGGACGGAAGCGGCAAACCTTACTTCTTGGCGGGAGCAGCGGCCGGCTTGGCGCCAGCGGCGGGTTTCGCACCGGCCGCGGGAGCGGCGGCGGCCTTGGCATCGCCAGCGGGAGCGGCGGCACCGGCTGCGGGAGCGGCGGCACCGGCCGCGGGAGCGGCGGCGGCAGCCGGCGTGGCGGCGGCGATTTCGCCGACGGGCTCGACGCACGAGACCACGGACTGGCCTTTGAGATCGAGGAAATCGACGCCCGCGATGGGCTTGATCGTGGCAACCTTGATCGCCTCACCGACCTTGAGCTCGGTGACATCGATGTCGATCACCGGAGGAAGATCCTTCGGCAAGCAACGGATGCGCAGGGTGTGCATGGAGATTTCAAGCACGCCGCTCTGCTTCTTGACGCCGAACGCCTCGCCCGAAATGTGCACCGGCACCTGGATCTCGAGTTTTTCATCGGACTTCACTTCCTGAAGGTCGATGTGGAGAAATTTGTCGGTGATAGGATCGCGCTGGACTTCCTGGAGGAAGGAAAGGGCCTTGGACGCCTTGTCCTTGCGGTTGAGCTCGATGAGGAGCGCACGGCCGGCAACGGACTTAAGGAGGCGGACGAACTCGGGCGCGTCGATGGCGAGCGTTTCCGGGCTGGTGTGCTTTCCGTAGAGGATCGCGGGGATCTGGTTGGCCTTGCGCACGCGGCGCGAGGCGGAGCGACCCGTCTGGGCGCGGGTCGTGACGTTGAGGATCAGTTGTTCTTTGCTCATAGATTCGTTCCCCCTGTTCCTCCGGAATTGAAGGCAGGCGTAGTAGAAAAGGGTTCGAAGGAATAGAATCGACCGAGGGGAAGGCAACCAAAACTTTGAAAATCTGCGAATCCCCTCAAAAGGAGCATTGACAACCCCGGCGGCAGCATTGTTTTTCCACCCCTCCTCACGGGAGATGTATTGCCTGGTAGCTCAGTGGCAGAGCAGGTGACTGTTAATCACTTGGTCGTAGGTTCGATCCCTACCCGGGCAGCCACTTTAGCCCCAAACACTTAAACAAGTTTTTTGGGGCTTTTTTGTGCCCTCTGAAATTTGTCTGGGCCATTTCTGGGCCACTTTTGGAGTCCCCCCCTTGACCTGAAACCCAGTCGCAGGCAGTAAAATCCCAGTTCTCCCGCGGGCGCGCGCCCGAGACGATGCCTGTTTCTCCGATCTCATTTGCCGTCGCCACCCCACATCAAGTAATCACTTCCCCGCCTTCACTTGCCGACAGCAATTCAAATTTTTCACGCCGGATGGACGCATGGAAATTCCTGCCGGCTTGCCATTGACGTATATGTGGACCATCTTCCGCGGTTAAATCCTGCTCATGGTCACGCTTGATAAGTCCTACGTCTCTCCTGTGCCCACCAACTGGACTCAGCAGTCGGTTCAGGACTTTGCTGAGACTACGGCGGCCAAGCTCGGCTATCAACCCGGTGGCGACATTGAGCATGTTGTGCGTTTGCTGGGCGGCATGGTGACCGATGAGCATTGGGATTCCCCAAGTGCCACCGGCTACATTGAGGTTCGGGATTCCCGTGATTTCACCATCAACCTGAGTCCGCTGGCCAGCGGCACGCGTCGCCGATTCACCACCGCGCACGAACTGGGCCATTATATTTTGCACACGCATATGGGCAAACTACACCCGGTGCGGATCACTCGCGAGGGTTCCAACCGTCTGGAGTGGGAAGCCAATTGGTTTGCCGCCGGTTTCCTCATGCCGACCGCCGAGTTTAAGCGACTAGTCAAGGAAGGGCGCAACGACGCCGAACTCGCCTTCCACTTTGACGTATCCATGTCTGCCGTGGAGATCCGCCGCACGGTGCTGGGCTGATTTAAGCCCGGCCATGAGCCTTAAAAAGATTCTGCCCGAGACGGAACGTCTCCGCCTTGGAGAGTCTTGTTTACGACTGTTTGCCAGCGTTGATCTAGAAGGATCCACAGCTTTCAAACAGAGTCAGTCGCATCGTCAGCATCAGGCTTGGTTGCCGGTAGTGATCGATTTTTTCGAGTCCTTCGACGGGGGGTTCTGGCCACATATCAACGAATGCGCGCGCGCAGCCGGCGTGACGGTTCCCGAGAAACCCACCGTATGGAAAATCCTAGGCGACGAATTGGTGTTCACGATGAAGTTGGGTTCCGGCCGGGATGCAGTGATCTATGTCGACGCTCTCACCAAAACCGTAGCCGATTGGAATCAGGGCGTGATGGAGCGACGCAAGACAGGCCAGGGCCCGGTGCGCCCCTTATTAGCAAAGGCAGCCGCTTGGTTGGCGGGATTCCCCGTCACCAACGCAGTCCTGCCGGTGGAGGGAAATCACGATGATTATGTAGGTCCTTCGATGGATGCCGGGTTTCGTGTGACTAAGCTGGCCACACCACGGCGACTGGCACTTTCGGTGGAACTGGCCTGGCTGCTTTTGTCGCTCAAGAGACATGCACTGCACATCGAATTTGCCGGGCGTGTGCGCGAGTTGAAAGGCATCGCGGCGGATAGCGGCTACCCGCAATTATGGATCGAGGTGCCGGCGTCTGCTTACCACGCAAAGGAGCATGCTGTATTGGGGCCGCTGAGGAGAGCGATACCGCCAGCCAGCCTTCTTGATCTATGCGCGTGTTTTTTGGCCGATTTTGGCGTGCCGCCACATCCGCCGCACATCCTCGGCGATCCGGATTTCCCTGCTCCGCTTCGCTATGACGAACAACTCACCGAGGCGCAGGCGGATTTGGTCGTGAGGTATCCCGATGTCGTGCCATTGGAGCGGGCCGAGTCGACCGCCGTTCCGCGCAGTGGCAATGCGCTGCTTGATGCCTTGCTGGCCGGGGTCAACGCCTTTGCCCAAACCGCTTTGAAGGCCCAGCAAACCGCCCCGCCTCGAGCTGCGCTCCAGGCGCCAAAATCTAAGGCGATTGCTCAGTCAACGCCCACACCTCCCGCGCCGAAGAAAAAACCTCGCAAGTCATAATTGCGGCCTTCGATCAGGGCGATTTTGGGAGGGGGCGATGAGCCGTAGCGTAGAGGTGTCAAATGATCGCGTTGATCTCGGCTTAGAACTTCCTCGCCCGCCCTGAGTCTCCACCTTACCGGCTCCCCCGAAAACCTGTTACTCGTGGCTTTCCTACCTTGCTTAGTTTGGGGCTTTTTTGCGCCGCCCGCCTATGCGCGGCCATAAAAAAGCCCCGTTCTCATGAGAACGGGGCGAGGCAGGGCGCATCACGTTGCGCAGCACTTTTTATGCTTCTTCCCGCTTCCACACGGGCACGGATCATTTCTGCCCACCTTCACTGATCGAACGACCGAGGGAGCAACCGCCACAGGCTTAGGAGCACTGGCAAAATCAATGCATTCCGAGGAGGGCATTCTGAATGTCATCACGGTCTGGTTTTGATGATTGGTAACGGCAAAGTCACCGAGCCCGATGATGTCCATGCCGATCAGCATCTCCGCACCAGCGCCCAGATCTCCCTTGGTGACGCGAACACCAGGAACGCAGACATGGTTGGGCAATCCAATGGCCACGAAAAAAACCTCAGTGGTTGTCTCGCCATGAGCATTGCGAACTTGCGACATGCCCGTGGGTGACAATCCCAGACCTGCTATGACCGGCTGGGTAATGACAGAGTGCGATGCACCTGTATCCCAGATCGCGCGATAGGTTTGGAAATTCGCGCCAGCAAGCTGTTCTGGGCTTTGTATGGGTGAAGCGACCTTTACCTCGGTAAGAAGAACGTTCGCCCGACCTGCATAACGCACGGTGAAGTGCGCCGGAGGATTACTCGCACTCACGCAAACACGACCCGGGAATGGAAGGTCTGCGTGTAATTATCGGCACCGGGCTCGCAAAACTGCACGAGGAAGCTGCCGATTTGCTCTGTCTTTGAAGTCTCGATTACGGCGTCCATTTCGGCGTCAAAAGCCCCAATGACTTTTTTGTTTTTGATCACGATATACTTTCCAAGATAACGCTTCGCCAATTCCGCTTGATTGGCGACGTAGTAGTCGAATTCAGCTTTAAGGCTGGGACTGGTCATGGTGAGTTGGTCGGTGAAGTTCACGTGGCAATTGCCGCATACAGGCAAATACCCCCTTACTAGGGAAGCATTTTAATACAACATGAGGCAGGTTCATATGGGGTGAAGTGAGGCTTACCTCCCCGGATTATTCCTTACTTCTCAGTAATTAGCAGCGTTTATTTCTCCAGCGCCTTCAACGTCCGAGATCAACGACGCGACCGCCGAGAAACTCCGGGCGCGGCTTTCTTCGGACCTGGCCACCAGCTTCCTCCTCTGTCGTTCAGGGTTTTTCAGGCCAGCGCAGGCTTTTCAGTGAGGAGCATTCCTCCTGCCCTCTTGTAGCGACGCCGTCCTCGGCTTAACCCCCGCAATTTTCGCCGCCCGTTCTGCCAAAACAAAGAACTTCTCGGGACTGTGAGCGAGAGGGTCACCGGAGCGCGCCAACGCTCGATCAAGGTGCCGCATGACAATGCACAACCCGGACTCGGGGTTGGTCACGTCCGGGTAGGTTTCGACCGCTTGCGCTTTGAAGCGGCTGCAGGCTTCGTTGAACTGCTGGACGGTGATAATTTGTTCGCCCCGAGAAACAGGATGGGGGTCAGTCGCAGAATGATCTCTCCGCGAGGCATTGAGCTTTCTGCCTGCTCCCAACGTTGAAGGCTTTTTAATGGAACATCCCATGCCTTGGCGGCCTGGCTTTGGGACAGCCCGAGACGGGCGCGCGCGGCTTTCAGATGCGTTGCCAGATTCATTTTTTGTGCGAGTATTCATGTGCTGTGACTCTGAGTTTTAACGGATGACGAGTTACGGTGTGGGCGGTTGGTGTTAGTAGCACTGGCCGCCCTTTAACGTTTTCACCTATCCCCATTTGTGAGGATAGCGTCAAGCATTCCGCATGAATCCAGCTTTTCTGCAGCCTTAAAATCGGTCAGAGGAATCACCTGTCTCAAATGAAAACGACCCCACCCGCCCCATCAAACAGCGATGCCACGCACGGCAGCGAATTGTCCGCGCCTGTCTATTTTCGCGGCGATGGTGCCGCCGCCCGCTATCTCGGTTGGAATGACAAGCAGGGCCGCAAATTCAGGACGTGGGCCAAGCGCATGAAAATCCCGTGCGCGGTCATCGGTTGCGCCAGGTGCTACCGGAAGGCCGATCTTGATGCCGCATGGCAGAAGGCCGCTCGCATCACCCCTGGGAGCTGAGCTAGCAGGAGAATTGCCTCAGAGTCCTGAAGTTGCAGGGGAAGTTTTGAAGTTTGCAGAAAAGATCTGAAAAAGGAGACGCTTCAATTGCAGAGCAGCCTTTTCTTTCGCTTCTGCTCGACCGTCGATTCGATCCACGGCTGATCATAAGTGGGCCTGCTCCCGCCAGAGGCGGCCGAATTCCCTCAGTTCGACCAATGCCAGGTCAGAGACGGCGGCATAATGATTCTCGCCCTCGGTCCAGGCGACAATGTTGAATCCTCGGTGGGATGTTTCGCCGGACGGGGCCTTTGCGGCGGACGGGGAGACATACAGGTCGATGACGTGCTTCCGGCATTGATAGACGAGCACGGCGGCGGTGGTTCCCTTCACTTGGTCCAGGCGGCCTCCGATGAGGGGAAACCCATCGGCGGCGAGATCGGGAACGGGTGGGGTAAAGTCGATCTTCCCGGCAAACCACGGTTTGACCGTGTGCCGGCTAGTAGAGGCCACATCGACCGAATGGCCGGTCATCATCGACCGGACATGGCTGGACGTGAGTTCATCCACGGAGTCTCGAGTTCGGGTCTGGAACACCCCTGCTTGATAACCGCCCAGTCCCGCGATCGCCATGCAGGCGGCGAGCGGCAGCAGCCGGCGAAGAATGGGCCGGTTTACCGGCGAGCTCAGTTTCTCCTTTGGGCTTGGCAGAGAATCCCTGATTTGCGCCTCCAAGTTGGGCGGTGCGGTAAAGCGCTGGAGCTTTTCACGCGTCAGCCCTCGCCGGGCGGCGTGCGCCAGGGCGGCGTCGGCGCAGGCGGGGCACGCGTCGAGATGGGCGATGATTTCGGCGTCGTGCATCACGTCGAGTTCCTCGTCGAGATGGGCGTTCAGCTGGCGGCGGATGTCGTCACAGTTCATCGGGTGTCTCCTTGGCCAGGCGTTGCATGAGTTCACGTTGCAGCCGGAGCCGGGCGCGGGCCAGGCGCGACATGACGGTGCCGAGCGGGATGCCGACGACCGTCGCGATCTCGCGGTAAGAAAGCCCTTCGAGGTCGTGCAGGACGATCATCTCGCGCATGGCCTCGGGCAGTTCCGCCAGCGTCGCGTTCAGGTGCTCGACGCTCACTTCCCGGCGCAGGCGCTCGGCCGTCTCCGCGCGTTCGTCCACCTGCCCGTGCTCGGTTTCGTCGAAGACGTTGGGCGGCTCGACCGCGCGATTCTTGCGCAGCTTCGAGTAGCAGACGTTGCGCACGATGGTGAGCAGCCAAGGCTTGCCGTCTCCGCCGCGGAACTGGTCATAGGCCTTGAAGGCGCGCAGGTAGGCGTCCTGCACGGAATCGCGCGCATCGTGTTCGTTGCGCATGAGCCACCGCGCCAGGTTGTAGGCGGCGTCCATGTGCGGGAGCATGCTTTGTTCGAAGGGCAACACCGTGAAGGCGGGAGGAGTCTGTCACCCGGCTATACGCACGGACAGCGATTTTATTCCCTCGGAAGGTGATTTTTATTTTTCGGGGATCTGGAATATCAGACGCCCGCTCCGCGTAGCAACAGGTGGAACCATCAACCTCAACACCTCTTCACATGGGCGACTTCATTCTTCACGATCATCATCACGACGGGCTCGACCGGCGTGGTTTCCTAAAATGCATGGCTTGGGCGGGCACGGGCGTGCTCTGGACGGTCAGCGGCGGCGTGCTCAGCTCGCGTGTGCTCGCGCAGACGACCGGGGGCGCCATGGATGCGATGAAGGGCGCGAAGGGAGGCGAGTTGAACTTCATCCAGATCAGCGACAGTCACATCGGCTTTAAAAAACCGGCCAACCAGGACGTGGTCGGAACCTTCCGCGAGACCATCAACCGCATCAACGGGCTGCCCGTGGCGCCCGATTTCATCCTGCACACCGGCGATCTCACGCACCTGTCGGAGGCGGGCGAGTTCGACACGCTAGAGCAGATGTTGAAAGACTGTCGCACGAAGCAGGTCTTCTATGTGCCCGGCGAGCACGACATCGTGAGCGACAACGGCGCGCAGTATCGCGAGCGCTTCGGCAAGGGTTCGTTTGGCGCCGGTTGGCACAGCTTCGACCAGAAGGGCGTTCACTTCATCGGGCTCGTCAACGTGGCGGCCATCGCCGAGGGCGGCCTCGGCGTGCTGGGTGCGGAGCAGCTCGACTGGCTCGCTCGCGATGTCGCGCCGCTCTCGGCGGAGATTCCCATAGTGGTCTATGCGCACATCCCGCTTTGGTCGGTTTACCCGAAATGGGGCTGGGGCACCGGTGACGCGGAGAAGGCACTCACTCTGCTCAAGCGCTTCGGCTCGGTCACCGTGCTCAACGGACACATCCACCAAGCCATGCAAAAGGTAGAGGGCAACGTGACCTTCCACACCGCCCGTTCCACCGCCTTCCCTCAGCCGGAGCCGGGCAAGGCCGAGAAGCCGGGCCCCATGCTGGTGGAAGGCGGGCGGCTCCGTTCGTTCCTTGGCTTGACCAAGGTATCTTACCTCGAGACGGGCACGCCGCTGGCGATTGTCGACTCAACCCTCGCCGACCCTTCCTGACACCATGCTTGCGACTCCCTGGGTTAAACTTCACGGCGTGAGCACGCATTTCCCGATCGCGCTCACGGTGGCGGCGTTCCTCTGCGATTTTGCGGCGGTCATCCTGTGGTCGCGGCCCATCGCGCGCAGCCTCGGCGTCGCGGGAACCTGCGCCATTGTGCTGTCCGCAGTGGGCGGGATTGCGGCGGTGGTGTCGGGGGTGTTTGTGACGAAGGGGGATCTCTGGGGTGCGGGTGACCTCGGGATGCATCATCGCTTCGTGTGGCCGGCGTTCGCTGTTCTGGTAGGGGCCGCAACGTGGCGATTGAAGGCGGGCGCAGATATCACGCGCAAACCCTATGTGGTGTATCTGTGCGTTGTCGGGGTGGGCGTCATTCTCACTGGGGCGGCGGGTTATTACGGCGGCGAAATGTTACAGGGACTCTCGTGAAATCATGCATGCATCATCCACTCCTTGCCGCTGTGCTGGCGGTTGCGCTTGCCCTTGTCGGCACCGCGATGCTGGCGACCACGGTGCGACACAGTGCCGCCGCAGTCTCGCACGAACTGCCGGAATCGACGAGAGCCCTGCTTACCGCCGGCCAGATCACCCCTCAACTGGTGAGGAACGGGGAGAAATATTACTTCAACAGCTGCGCCCATTGCCACGGGACTGACGCCCGCGGCGACGAGGGGCCGGATCTCCACGGGCTGGAAATAAGCGATCGCCGCATCGCGACGGTGATCAAGCATGGCATCAAAGGGGAGATGCCTTCATTTGCCAAAAAACACGACGATGCGGATATCGTGGCTATGATCGCCTACCTGCGAACGTTGAAGTGAACCCGCCAGCGGGTCTGACACTTTCCTCGAATGTTTCAGGACTTTCGTCTGCAATGCCGTTGAGACGATGCCAGGAGCTTACTTCAATTGTTTCACGCAATTCTCCACTAGCTCGGTGCCCGCGACGGCCTCGAGTCGTTGACGTTCACGCCTCCACCCCGTATGGTCTTGATGCCAGTGGTGGAACCCAGCTTGGGATATAGAAGCCCAACCGATTGGAACCATCGCTGGCACCTCAACAGTCTGAAGCAACCATCGACCTAAACCCCGGCGGGTTCCATCCGCGCCTGCTTCCGGCGCTTGATGGCCTCCTCATCCGGCGCGGATAGACTGGCCTGCGTTGCCTCTTCATTGCTCGGAAACCCCGTATTCGAGGCAGCTGATCGGCTAGGTGGGGCGAGACGAGCCCGGAAAGCATCGGCACTAGACGAAGTGGCCGTGTTGACCGGCGCGCCGGCTGGGGCTGAAAGATTCGCGGCAAAGCTTCCCCCGGCGGCGGGCTGCCGAAGGTCAGGGACTTTCGAGAGCATCGACCCCGCCACGGAAGCCGCCGGCGGCGGGGCAATCTTCGCTGCAAATCCTGTAGAGGCGGACGCGGCCGGTTGCGCGGGCGTTGGGTTGTAGGTGCCAGCCGGAGCCGATTTGTAATCCGTAATACCCGCTGCATCGGTCAATCGACGCAGGGGGCCGGCGTTTACCGGATCGCCCGATTTCCGTGCGTTGATCCGCGCCAGAGCCTCAGCATACCCAGGATCACCGGGATTCAACCGCTTCTCGTAAGAATTCGCCGGGGGCTGTGACGGTGAAACATTGGACTGCGCTGCTGCGGGCCTTGCCGCAATTGAGGGCAACGAAGGAGGCATCGGAGTAGAAACAACTGCGGATGCCGGCATAACGTTTACATGCCCTGGCCGACGATCGGCCTGCTGCGGTTGATCAATATCCGGGTGATAATGATCGGCCGCGTATTGGGCAGGATGGCTTGGTTGCCGACCACCTGTTACCGGAAATGGAGCCCGCCCTTGAACAACAGGCGCGCTGACAACAAGCCGTGGGCGAGTAAAGCCAGGGCCGATAGGTGCAGTATGCCTCCCGTTTGGAGCGGCGGGAGGCACCGCGGCAACGGAAGGAATGGACGCTCTGTCACCCGGAGACGAAGGCACAGCAGGAGGCCGCCTCCACAACTCGGAGCCACCATCCGCTCGCAAATCCGGCACCTTGGCGACCATCGAATTTACGGCCGGCATCGCAGGCGTTCTCGTTGGCGCCTGGACATTGGAAGACGAACCTCGAGCATCCTCAGACCCATCGACAGCTTCAACATGCTCGGGCTCTTCCATGCGTCGATGAATTGCCGCCCTGTCGCCGACCTCGGAAGGATCGAGTTGCACGACGTGGCCATCTGGCCGCTCGAATGAAGCAGATCCTTGCAGCCCCGTGCCGCGGCCAACCGAGGCACCAGAAGCGCGCTCCGCCGGCGTTAACCCGGTATTCAGTTGCTCCGGGGTCTTGAAAGTCGGCGTGACGATTGGCGCTGAAAACCCGCTCATATCGCCGGAATTCAGCCGCGCCTTCGAAGCACCAAAACCAGCCTGCCCTTCGGCAAACTCACGGTTCCCGCCGGGGATATAGGGATCGGATTTCCGCCCATTGCCAAGATTGTCCTGACGCTCAACTGGCGGGGAGACTTTTGCCGCAAACGACGGGCCGCTAACAGGAGCCGGAGCAGGCTCATCGGATTCCTTCGACTGATCCAGCAACCCAGTCGACGGCCGGGAAATCTTCGCATTGAAACTGCTCGCAGGGGGAATGACCGGCGCCGGGGCTGAAGCCGAGGCTGGCGTCGTGGTTGACGCCGCAGGAGACGGCGTACCGCCCATGCGCTGAGCGGCCGCATCATCCCACTGCTTCCGGAAAGCATCCCCGCCAATGGAACTTTGTCCGGTCTGATTGTCCCATTCCTGCCGCGCCATCTGCTCGAGTTGCATGGCAGAAAGACGCTTGTTTTGACCGGCCTTTCTCATGCGAAAGTCACTGGCGAAGGCAGCGTAACCAGGAGAGGATTGGAAAGGCTTTGCGCTCATTACGCATCCGTCTTGACCTAAAAATCAGGGTGTCAACGTGTAGTTTTACCGGGAATCACCAGCTCGCTTGTTCTCAAGACGGGTCAGTTTGTAGGACCGAATGGCCTCCTCCATCGCCTCGACCGTGGCATCCGTCATCTCCATCTCCTGGCCGGCCCCGGCAAGCTTTTCAGCATTGAGAGTAGCCTGAAGTATCTCGAACCGGCGCGGGGGAAGACCATCGGTGTAGCTGAGAACTTTTTCCGCCGCCTTCAGTCGCGTCGAGTAGTCAGGCACGGGGCCGACTCCGCGGACATGAACCACCGCCTTGAGGCATTCAGCCAAGGTCTTGACCGCTTCCACCTGGTGACCGCCGGCAATCAGTTGTTCAGCCGCTTCGATCTTGGCTTCATTGGATTTTTGCTGGGTGCGCATCTCAATCTCCATCGGTGAGAGGTCTTCTTCAGAGTCAACCAGTGGTTTCTGGCACGCAGGCCTGACCGGCTCCCCATTCTCATAGAACGGCGAGCCATGCATGAAGGCCAGCATCGCAAAAGCGGCATCCCCCCGTAAACCGTGATCCGGCCAGCGGTGAGTTGGCAGCGTGTCTTCATGCCAATAGAAGAGCTCGGCGCTGTTCATCACCTCTCGGAGCACGACCATGCTTCTTTCGCGAAAATCGGCCGCAATGAGGAGGTCGCCGAAGTCTTGTGGTTGTTTTTCTGACATATTGTTTTTCATAGGAAATTGGCCCCACAAAGGCGGGGCAGGTTACGTCACCACCGGCGGCTGGGTTTCTGCGCCGCGCAGCAGCTCGTTGGCTGCCTCGACGACCTCGCGGGCGGCATACCATGCCCAGCGCTCAACAAGCCGCGCAGCCTCGTCCGGACTGGCGGCAAACACGGCCGGCACGTCGAAACGGGTCTCGATGACCGCTACGGTGGCAAGCACGGCGGCCGGCTTAATCTGACTGCGGTAGCCGCCAGCCTCGATTTCTTCGCGCGTCCCGACGATCAGCAGGCGCCGGAACTTGTGCCCGCGCAGCCGGTGCAATTCACGAAAGAACCGCTCCCGGTTATCCCCAACGCAGCAGGCCACGAGATCGGCGATGGATTTCCGCTCAATGGCAAACAGATCCTCCCCACCGCGGAATGAGTAATCCCCCGTCGTCAGAGTATCGCGCACCGATTGGAGGCGCAGGAACACAAGCGGAGCCTGCTCGCGAGTGTCCACGACGATCACCGGGCGGCAGTCGGCCAGGCGGGAGAGGCCGCGCAAGGCCGGGAACGTTTCAAGGGACGCTGCGGTCATCGGATCCCTTTTTCCTCCAAGCACTGATTCAGCTCCGAATCCACAAAGGCCCTGAAAGCCGCCGGGATATCACAAACCGGCTCCATGCGTCCGGTGAGCTTGTTCTCTAGGCGCCAGTTCTTTTTCTCCATGAGTTTGACCCACGCAGATGCCGTTTTGTAGGTGGTCTCCCCCTTGTCTACCATCCCCTGAACCATCTTCCAAAATGCATCGTTCTTCATGCCGTCGAGCTTTACGACGCGTTGCATGTCCGTCTTCGCCCACGCCAATAAGGCGCGCTGCCAATCTATGAGAGGACGGCCATCCATTGCCCACCCGTTCGATTTTTGATAAATGATAAACGCGCGGGCGACTTTGTCGGGAACACACGCAGGGCCAGAGAATGCCAGCACCTCGGCGTCGGTCGCCGGCAATGGCCGCGGATTCCGAACGGTTCCCAGTTTTGGCAATTTTGAAACCGTCGCCGCCGTCGGCCCTGGCTTTGCAGGGGCGATGGACGTTTCTTCTTTTCTAACCTTTCTGACAGTAGTTTCTACAATCGTAGTTTCTGAAGACCGTTGTTTATTACAGTCGGCTTTTACCGCGTCCGGTGAAACCGCGTCCGGTAAAGGCAGACTCGGTCGGCCTGCCTCTGCCACCGGCTCGGCTTTTTCCCTACTCGGTGACTCTGTGAAAAACCAACGATTCGCTACGTGTCCCCCTTGTCCACGAACACGGCGGAGCGTTGCGTAACCGGCCGCTTGAAGTTCACGCAAAGCAGAACGAATAGCATCCACCCCATCGACGCTGTCGCCACTCATGCGATCGGCGGCATGTTCCCACGTTTTCGGAAGACTCAAGACATAGGCCAGGACACCGCGGGCACGAAAGCTCAGGCGTTTGTCCTGCAGCACGACGTTATCGATGCGCGCAAATCGTGATTCCTTGGATTTGGATGTCCGCGCCACCAGCCCTCCCGGTATGACGAGCCCCTTACTGGCTTCTGAAATAAGATGTGATGCGTGATCAGCGTTCGGCATGTTGCTGGGCGTCGATACCCGCACCGCGCAACTCGCGCGCTATGGTGGCATCGAGACGTTTGAGGGCTTCCTCACGCTCACGTTGGCTCTGTGCGGTGCGAACGAGTTTGTTGGCGGTGGCGGCAATATCACGGGCCATCCCGTCGGCGCGCTCAGCCAGTCGTAGCGCGGAGCGGAGGCAGTCCATTTGATGCTTCAGCACGATTCGCGAGGCAGGGTCATGCTCTTCGTTGGCTGCGTCCACCAGGACAGCGAGGCGGGCGCGGATGGTGTCCACGCGGTTGGGGAGAGTGGCGGCTTGAGTGATCATGTCGCGAGGTCTTGCCGGCGGCCACAAGGCTGCCCGGCGATTGCGGGTTACTTGGCGCCGGCGGCCGTGGTGCGATCAACCTTACCCGCCTCAACGAAGGCGAGAACCTCAGCGAGATCGTAGACAACTACTCGCTCTGTGACCTTCCGGGCGGCGAAGTGCCCAGCAGCCGACCACCGGTGAATGGTGCGGGCACAGGTTCCGATTTTCGAAGCGATGACCTTGGCTTTGCAAAACTGTCGGTCTGCGACCGCAGCGCTCGTGACTTTGGTGTGTTTGGCGTGTTTCATAGGAGCGCCAACCAACCAGAAGGGATAATGACGAACCGGCGATACTGCCACGGCACCGCCAATTTTCATAAAAACTGTGGTGTTATTTTTTCACCAGCCCGACAAGGCAGCGCTTCACCGCCTCCTTAAACCCATTCTTAATATCTGCTTTGGTGGACTCCGTCTCTGCAATCTTTACCGCGCGCACCTGTTTACGCGTGGCATCAAGAGCATCGAGTTCCCCGTCATATTTCTTCCGCAGTGTTTTAATGCGCCTGGCCCGTTTCCGACCGACGGCTCGTTTAGTATTGGCCGCCTGGTAAAACAACGAATTGGGATCGGTAAAAGCCTCGGGATAATTCTCCCAAACATAGGCGGTTATCACCTCAACCCATGCATCTATTGATTTGGAGCTAAGAGCGCCAAGGTTATGAGCCCCCAAAGCAGCCGGCACGTGTAGCCGCATCCGATCGAATGTCGGGATCACCTCTCCGCGAAGCCATTTTTTCAGGCCTGAACTGATAGCTCTTTCCTGCCCGGCCGTGGTGACCTTCACTGGTAAGCTAGATCCCGGCTTAACTTTCTTGATCATCCTTTCATAGCATGCCCGCGTCTTCTCGTGCCGAGACCATAACATGGGGAAATCTTCCCGCCTCAACGCAGCTTCCGAGACGACAGAAGGTGTTCTGCGCGATAGCATCTCCACCAACGCCGTCGCATAAATTGATAGCTGGATCAGCTGATCCGCGGCAAATACCCCGCCTTCCCCTTCCTTGGTCGCCTCGCGGAAAAGGTCATCGGCATGATTCGCCGCATGGGCGGAACGTGCCTTTTGCTCGCGACGTTGGTCCAGCGCCGAAAGAGGTTCAGATTTTACGCTCATGCGCTGCCCTCCACGACGCGCAGTTGCGACGCGCCAATGCTCACCTCATGGCGCTTCTTTTTGTCCACGTAGTGCGAGGAGGTAGTGCGGATGTCCCGGTGGCCAAGATGCTGACGCGCGGCCTCGATGCCGTGAGCAGAGGCGATAAGGGACCCTGACTCCTTGCGCAGAGAGTGAATCGCCTTCCTTTCGCTGACACCTTTCCCCCGCAGCCAAGCGTTGAGGTCACGCCACGTGCAGTCGCACCGGTAAAAGTCGTAGGTCGCCGCCGGATCCGGGTCGCTGCCCTTCAGGACAAACTCAGATCCGCTCCACTTCTTGAATACCCGCAGCACATCCACGGCCGCCGGCGCCAGGTCGATCGTGCGGACTGATTCCTCGGTTTTGGGCTCAAAGTATGCCGTCCGCCGAATACTCAGCTCGCCGGCCTCAAGATCGACCTGTGCCCACATCAGCAAATCCGCCTCCTTTCGCCGCAGGCCCGCCCAAAGGCACAAGAACAGGGCAAGGTATGCGTTGGTGTCGCTGTCCCGTAATTCCTGTTCGGCGCAGCCCAGAAGCCACGCAGGATCAATTTCGCTGTGATATCGTGCTGGGCCTGGGTCTTTGAGTTTCACGCCCTCAAATGGGTTGGCCGGCAGCTTCACCTTGAGCACAGAGAGAACGTCCTCCGTAAACAGCGCGCGGACGCAGCGCAGGTAAGACGCGGCCGACCGCTCGGCCGACTTGCGTTTGACGGGATCGGCACCGGCCTTGGCGACGTAGGCATTGCGCCACGCGTTTATCTCTTCGGCGGTCAACAAATCGAGGGACTGCCCATCGACCTTGGCGAGCCACGCCGCCCGCCCACCGGTGACGTGATCGTATTTCGTCCGACGCGCCTTGGCCTTCAGCCCCTCCTCCAATCGGGCGATGTCGGCGACCATCTTGCGCAGCTTCACCGCATACCGGCGCACGGTCATGGCCTTGAGGTGGCTGCGAACCCCTACGTCGGCCAGAAACTCGCCCACGGTGCAA
Organism: Verrucomicrobiota bacterium; assembly: GCA_019510185.1. Classification (GTDB taxonomy): domain Bacteria; phylum Verrucomicrobiota; class Verrucomicrobiia; order Opitutales; family Opitutaceae; genus Rariglobus. The sequence continues at coordinate 28,596 of JAEKKV010000031.1, forward strand.
ATCTCTGCCTTGGCGGCGGGGCTGGGCTTGTGCTTCACCAACGTCGCTTCCAAGCCCACGGTGATGAGCGAAACGTAAATGTCTCGGGCCTTCACCGCCGCAGCCGCTTGATTGGACGTGCCAAGATTAAACCAATTGCGCTGGCCAAGGGCAGCAATCCGGACGTGCCACTCCGGCATTTCGACCATCTGACCATCCCTATCCCGATAGGTCCTTTTCAAGAGTCGGGTTTTCCAGAAATCCTGGTGCGTCTTCGATCGTCGGCCATCTGTCGCCGTTTTTGTCTGGGCCACTGTCTGGGCCATTTCTGGGCCACTTTTGGAGTCCTCAACTGTCGCCTTGTCGTCGTTCATGTCATCACCTCAGTTTGTTTATTACCTAGGTAAATCGCCTTTCTAGGCGGTCACAAGGCGACAAAAGCGGACACAAGGAGACACGCAATACAAATAACTGTTAATCACTTGGTCATAGGTTCGATCCCTACCCGGGCAGCCATTTCCATCAAGAGGATGCGGGATTCCCGCTGTCCAGTTCTAACTCGTCCGGCTTCCGGCTCAAACCCGGTCAACGTGCCGAAATAGATGCACAAAAGGCAAATTGGGTTACGGCGCCCGGTTTCTGCGCCCTAATTTGGGGTAACGCCAGCGCGAGCCTGCCAGTCGGGATCGAGAGGCTCTTCGCCTTGCTGGTCGGTTCTGAAACCCCACTTGGGGCGAGCAGAGAGGAGCGTCGAAAGCAGGCGGAAGAAAAACGACGCTGAACTCTGCACCCCCTCCATTCTTCGCGTTAGCTTTTCATCGCCCAACCCCAAGTTTTTTTGAAAATCTATGCGAAGGCCCCTCGATTAATAAGTAGAAAATGGCTGAACAGCCCAGTGTCACAAGCAAAGCGATCAACAGACCCGAGACTCGGTAAAAAAACGTATCAGGTAAACGCTCAAACAAATTTATTACTCTCCCCCCGACTATCATATGAATTAGATAGACGGAATAGGATATTGTGCCAATTTCCAGCGCCCTAGATTTAATTTCCGGGCTATAAATAATGGCCAGAGCCGTCAGCAGTCCAATAATGGCGTTTGAAAAATCAGAGACAATATAGTGAACCAAGCACGCCGCCGTCATGAGCAGAATAAATGCCGCTCGGCTTATTAATTGTTCTTTTCCGAGGAAGAGCACAATGCCTACGCCGAATAGCGCTAGATATCCAAATACTGAGCCTTTTATTGAAATAATCAGTGGCAGGAGAATCCATATACCAATGGTGATGACCCTAACCCCCTCGAGGCGATGGATTAATAGAGGGAATAACAAACCTATTAAGACATAGTATTGCGCTTCGACCGCCAGGGTCCAGTAAACCGGCATCAGCCATTTCTCTCCTATAAAATCACACGTTAGCGTAAGATTTCCTAAAATTTGAGCCAAGGTTATTTCCGGAGAATTCCCCCGGAATCCAGGAATTCGACTGGATAAGAACCACAGCCCGATAAACAACACTCCCGAGGCCAAAAAAGCCGGATAGAGACGGATAAATCTCCGAGCAAGAAAGGGGATGAATTTCTTGGCAGAATAGTTTCAAATTTGAAGTGCGACACCAATAGTATCAACGGGAGGGGTAGCCGAGGGGCCGCTTCCGAGGACAGGAGCGAAAAGCTTGCCGCAGGAAGCGGCCCATCGGCGGTCGAGGTCTTTACGTTCATAGTAA
>JAEKKV010000020.1 GCA_019510185.1 Verrucomicrobiota bacterium
GGACCGGAACGCGGAGGGATCACTAGTTCTGATCCTCCATCCAAGTCCATTGTCCGCTCACCCACCCGCACCGATTCAATCAAAACCGGCAAGGGTGCGGTGATACGTGAGGTTGTTTCTTTCGGCAGGATTTCCAACGCCCCGCGGGCGGTGGCAAACCAGAGATGACCATCGGGCGTCCGGGCCGTGGCTCCACGGAACCCCAGTGAAAACTCGGTCGAAGGAAACCCGTCGTCCCGTCCATAGGCGATGCAATGAAGGGAAGTCTGACGCCCGTCCATGACAGCCTCGATCTCGTCCCGCGCCACCCGCCGTAAACCACTCGCCGTGCCCACCCAAAAATCTCCCTCCGCGGTAATGATCAGAGAACGCAAGTCATCAATGCGCAGGCCTGCATCGCCTGGCAACCGACTGATCCGGCCATCCCGCCAGCGGTAGAGCCCGCCTCGGAACGCACCGATCCAAACCGTGTCCGGGCCATCGGGAACGATGAACTGAATCCCGTCTCCGGGTTGAGCCCCTGATAATGGCACCGGGACAAATTGCTCTCCGGATTTCTGGAAAACCAAACCGACCTCCGTTCCCACCCAGATCCGACCGGCGGCATCTTCGGCCAGGGAAAGCACCAAGGCCAACCCGCCGGCCTCAGGCATACGGAGGTCCTGCCCGCCTTGGCGACGGACGAGCGGACCCTTCACAATCGCCGCCCATAAATTCTCATTCCGGTCCACCAGCAACGCAGTGACCGGGTTCTGCAAGGATTCACGGCGGAACGTCCCTTCACTCAAGTGCAAGAGGCCTTGCCCAGTGCCCACCCACACTCCGCCGGCCGGATCGGAATGGACGGTCATGATGCCCCTCGGCCAGTCAGGCCAGCCGCTCGGAACGGCAAACGTGCGATTGGTCGCGTCGGTCGCACGCACGAGCATGTTGTTGCGCCCGGCCAGCCAGAGCCTCCCCTCATTGTCCGCGCATATGGAAAAGGTGTCGTCATCGCGCAACCCATCGTTGGTCTGCCGCAGGTGGAACCGACGCGCATGCAGACGGCTCACCCCTGCGGATTCCGTCCCCACCCAGATGTCGCCCTGGCGATCCTCAAAGACCGACGACACCACACCGCCCTCAACCGGTACCTTGGCTAAAACCCCGTTCCGGAACCGGATCAATCCGGCATTGTTCGTCCCCAACCAAAGAGTCCCCGACGAATCCTCCATCATCACATGCACGGAAAGTGCACCTAAATCCGCCACGGTTTCCTGCGAGCCATCAGGATGGTAACGCACGAGCCGAGTGCCACGTGTAGCCCATATTCCTCCTCCCCCGGCTCGCGCCAAATGCACATACCCGACGCTCGCTGGATCGATCGATTGAAAACGCTTCCCGTCAAACGGACCACAGCCGGCCGTGTTGGCATACCAGATCGTTCCGTTGGCCGTTGAAACGACTTCGTTGTCATGAACTCCCCCATTCCCGACGGCCAGGCCATCCTGTTTGGAGTAGGCGGTGAGCTGACCCTCCACCCAGCGTGACACCCTGATCGGATCTTCGCAGCCGAACCAGACCGCTCCGGAAGCGTCTTGGGCAAACGAAGTCGTCCACCCCGTCATGGGCGGCGCGAGCGGCGCGATCACGTGAAATCGATCGCCGACCCGCCGGGCGACACCTCTCCGATCCAAGCCCACCCACAGGCTGCCATCACGAGCGGTGAACAGCGCCTGCACCCGATCCGATTCCAGGCCCGGAGTATTTTCCGCCTGAAAGGTCGTGAACCTCACGCCGTCGAACCGTGCCAACCCACCCAGCGTCCCCACCCAGAGATAACCATCGGGTGTCTGCGTGAGACTCGTCACCCGGTTATTGAGCAACCCCTCCTCCATGCCCCAGGTGCGCACAACATAATCTGTCGACACGGGGATCGCGTCCACCTCGACCGCCGGTGGATTCACCTCCGGGAATGCCTTCCCGACAAAAAAGACCATCAACAAGAACAATAGCGAGCGACGGGGCTTAAACACGCCCCACCTCTTACCCGCGCAGCCAACGTTGTCCAAATAAACCCGACGAGCCGCGGTGCTTTAGAGTCACACCGTTCGCCGGTTCCAAGCCACCAAGTCGGCGTAGCGCACGCCGCGGCCGCCGAAAATATCGAGCGCACTGCCCACCGTGAGATCCAGGGTGCCTCCGCTCACCCGCTCGACTTTACGCACGTCGTCCATCGTGGCGACGCCGCCGGCGTAGGTCATCGGCCGGCCCGCCCAGCTTCCCAGCAAAGCCACCAGCTCCTCGTCGATGCCGCCGCACAGGCCTTCGACATCGGCCGCGTGAATCAGAAACTCCGCGCAGCTCCCCGCCAGCCGGTCGAGCGTCTCGCGGGTCACGTGCAAATTCGTGAGCGTTTGCCAGCGGTTCATCGCGACCGTCCAGCCCGCAGCCGTGCGCCGGCAGCTCAGGTCGATCACCAGGCGTTCCATTCCAACGCGGTGTTTCAACGTTTCCAGCCGGTCCTCCAGAAAATGCCCCTCCGTGTCGAACAGCCACGAGGTCACGATGACGTGGCTCGCTCCGTGATTGAGCCAGGTTTCCGCCGTCTCGCCGGTGATGCCGCCGCCGAGGTGCAAGCCGCCCGGCCAGGCCGCCAGCGCTTCGCGTGCAGCCTCGTCATTGCCCTGCCCGAGCTTGATCACGTGCCCGCCGGCAAGGCCGTCCGCCCGGTACCGTGCCGCAAACGCCGCCGCGCTTTCGTCGCTCACGAAATTCTCGCGCAGACCCGCGCCGTCGTCGCGCAGGCTTCCCCCGACAATCTGCTTTACCTTGCCATCATGGAGGTCGATGCACGGACGAAATCGCGTCATAAAGCGCCAACCTAGCGGCGCCGGCTTCTCTTAGGCAATTCGCCTTTCGGGACTTTTCACGCGGCCGGATTACGGCGGTCCGCGCTCTCGCCGCGCCAGCGGCTTCCATCGTCGGTAAAAAGACTGAGCCGCGCGAGCGTCAGGGCCGCGCCAATCGCGATCGTGAGATCGCGGACCGCAACATCGAGAAAGCGCCACCAGACGATGAGTTGAAGCGCAATGACGATGAGCCAGGCCATGACAATGAAGGCTCCAATGCGCGGCTTCAGAAAAACCACCACCCCGGCGATAATCTCGATTACGCCGACGAGATACATGAACGCGTGATCCGTCATCGGGACAATCCGGAGGACGAGCGGATTGAGGTACTTCGTCCAATCGCAAAGCAGGTTGGTAAATTTATCGAGGCCGGCAACGATCGGCACAATGCCCAGGAGAACGCGTAAGGTAATCTGAACGGCGCACACGACCGCGTGTTCGTTGAATCCGGTCTTGGTCGCAGTTGAAGTTTCGGTGGTTGTTTTCATGGTAAGGAATCTTTTGAGGTTGGCGGGAGAGAAAAAGACGTCGTTTCGGCTCAAACTCCCGACGGATAGGTCTCGGGAAGCTCGCTGTCTTCCTTCACGTCGATGGGTTCAAGCGGTTCGACCGCCTGCGTCGCGTCCTGATGGATCACCGCATCGAACTGCGCCGCGAGGCGGGCATGAAAGTAATGGCTCCGCCGTTCCGTTTCCGGGCGATAAATGACCCCGATCGCCCGCTCAAGGCGTCGCTCGGTCAGAAGGGCATGCACATCGGTCCCCGCACCCAGCGGCAGAAGAAAACGCGGCAGGCCCGTCTGGTGAAACAAAGCTTCGATGCTCCCGGTCAGCGCGGGCCGCACCTGCTTCCGCTCACCGGGTCTGCCCCAGTCGGACGCCGCGATGGCCGTGCCGGAATAGGTCGTCTGCCCAATCAGTTTGCAGGCGGGCCCGTGACGCTCGCGCACCATCTGCCCGAGATTCAGTTCGCCAACCTCCCCCATTTCGGTCGCTCGCGCGTCGCCCAGATGGGAGTTATGCGCCCACACCACGATTTTCTCCGCCTGCCCCCGGCTGCGCAGATGCTCGCGCAACGCCTCCAGGGTTTCCGCCATGTGCCGGTCGCGCACGTTCCAGGAAGCGACCTGCCCCTGAAACATCGTGCGGTAATAGCGCTCCGCATTTTGGGCCAGACGCGCATTTTGCTCGGCATAAAAAAATTCGTCGCTCGCCTCATCGCCGGCGCGTCGCAGAAAATCGGAACGGCGACCGCGCAACGCCAACAGTTCCCGGACAACCGCGTCCTCGCAGGTTCCATTTCCCAGCCGCCCGGTCGCCCACGCATAGGTGTCGGTGTTGTTACCGAAGGCGTCGAAACACGCATAGCTCCGGCGCGCCTGGCTCGCGGCTTCGGGATCATGTTGCTCCAGATAATCGACGACCGCCCGCATCGAGGCGTGCAGACTGTATAGATCGAGCCCGTAAAAACCGACCCGCGCCCCGGGGTCGTGGAGGGTGGCATTGTACGCATGCAGCCAGCGGACGAATCCCGCGACGGCGGTATTGCCCCACATCCAGGTCGGAAAGCGGGCGAATCCGGCCAAGGCCTCGACCGCTCCGCCGACGGAGGCGCCTCCCTCCCCTCGCACATAACGATTCACTTGATACGCTTCGGGCCAGTCGCCCTCAATTGCCACCGCGGAAAAACCTCGCTCCGCAATCAACGCCCGGGTGACGCGCGCGCGCAGGGCGTAAAATTCATGCGTGCCGTGGGTGGCCTCACCCATCAGAACCAGCGAGGCGTCGCCGATCTCATCGAGCACCGGCTGAACATCGTCGTCCGCCAACGGCCGGGCGGCCGCACGCACCGTCTCCGCCGGTCCCGGCGCGAAGCTGACAAACGTTCTCATGGTGATAACCGCCGTTCGCCGCGTCACCCGCTCAAGCCAGGGACGCGGCGGCGTTGGCGCGTCAGAAGCACTCGTCGCGGCAATGTTCGGCCACGAATTGCTTCAAACGTTTCACGTTCTTCTGCTCCTGTTCTTTCAGCTCGCGCCAGAAGCTTTGCAGCTCCGGCTGTTGTTCGGCGTTGGCGATGTATTGATCGTAACGCCACAACGCATCGAGCCGTTTGCCCAGCTCGTGGATCATATCGTGATCATGGTTGGCGGCCCCTTGGCTTTCGCCGATGTGGGCCATTTCTTTTTCTGCTGCGATACTCATGACGAGGTTCTCGGTTAAGGGTTGTCCCGCGCTCCGACCCATTCGGAGTTTGGGTAATCTAATCCGGATTTGCCTCGCCGCCATGGGAGCATGTCCGACGATTTCATCGGTTATCATCCTGTCCCGTCGTGGGCCGGAGCGGACGGGGCGAGGCAAGCTTGAGCTCCCGTCACGTTCCCCGGATTCTGCCCGTTCGCATGGCGTGGGATATTCAGTTTCGCAAGGGCGTGTGGCTTCCGCAGGTCGGATGGTGGCTCGATGCCCGACGACCCTCGGAGCGCGTGCTGGTCTCGCATGCGCACTCCGACCACCTCGGCCGCCATCGTGAAGTGGTCTGCACCGGGCCCACCGCACGCTTCATGAGCTTGCGCCTGCCCTCTAAAACCCGCCGGGAACACATCCTGCCCTACGACCACACCGAACGGCTCACGGCCGACTCCCAAGTGACGCTGCATTCTGCCGGCCACATGCTCGGCTCCGCGCAAATCCTCATCGAACATGAGGAGCACGGGCGATTGCTTTACACCGGCGACTTCAAGCTTCGTCCCGGCCACTCTGCGCCGGCCTGCGTCGTCCCGTCGGCGGACACCCTGATCATGGAAACCACGTTCGGCCGGCCCCGCTACGTGTTTCCGCCGGAGGAGGACGTCGTGCGACAACTGATCGCCTTCTGCCGGCAGACGCTGGCGGACCAATCAACGCCGGTGCTGTTTTGTTACAGCTTGGGCAAAAGTCAGGAGGTGCTCAGCGCCCTCGCCCCGGCCGGCCTGCCGCTGATGCTGCATCCTGAAACGTTTCGTCTTACCCGTCTTTATGAGGAAGCGGGCCAAAACTTTCCCGCCTACCGGGAGTTCAACCGTGAAGAAGCTTCCGGCCACGTCATCCTTTGCCCGCCGCACGCACGAAACGCGATCAGCCACTTGCCCGGCCTCCGCACCGCGATGATTACCGGCTGGGCGCTCGATCCCGGCGCCAAATACCGCTACCGATGCGACGAGGTTTTTCCGCTTTCCGATCACGCCGATTTCAACGACCTGCTGCGCTTCGTGGAAAGGGTGCGGCCGCGCCGGGTGCTGACGTTGCACGGATTCGCCGCCGACTTCGCCGCCACGCTCCGCGCCCGCGGCATCGAGGCCTGGGCGCTCGACGCGGAGAACCAGTTGGAAATGGCGCTGACAGATTCCGCCTAGACAACCTCGAGGTCGCTCCGCGCCGCCGTCTCCAGTCGTCCGATACCCGACTGCACCGCCTGGTCGGTCGGCCCCTCCACCAGCAGACGCAGTTTCGCCTCGGTGCCCGAGAAGCGCACCAGCACCCGGCCCTGCGCGCCCAGCTCCGCTTCCAGCGCGGCGATGGCTGCCGTGAGGGCGGTGCAGGCGGACAGCTCGCGCTTTGCCCGGACCTTCAGATTGCAGGTCGCCTGTGGAAACTTCCGCAATGCCCCGCGCAAGGCGGAAAGCGGATGCCCCGTCGCGAGCATCACCTCCAGAACCTTGAGCGCCGCGACCAAGCCGTCGCCCGTCGGGGAAACGTCGGCGCAGATGATGTGTCCGCTGGATTCGCCGCCCAAAACCGCTCCGTCGGCGAGCATGCGTTCGATCACATAACGGTCGCCCACGGCGGTGCGGGCCACCCGACCGCCCGCAGCCGTCACGGCGGCGTCGACGCCCAGATTGCTCTGCACCGTCACCACCAGGGTTTTCGCCGCGAGGCGGTCCTGCTTGAGCGCGTGGAGCGCGAGCAAGGTCAGCACCTCGTCGCCGTCCAGCACCTCGCCGTGTTCGTCGCAAAGAATGCAGCGGTCGCCGTCGCCATCGTGCGCGATGCCCAGGCGGGCGCCGGTCGCGCGGACTTTTTCGGCGAGTTTCTCCGGATGTTCGCTGCCCACGCCGGCGTTGATGTTAAAGCCGTCGGGCGCGTCGCCGATGCCGGTGATTTCCGCGCCCAGCGCCCGCAAAACCATCGCGCTGGTCACCGCGGTCGCGCCGTTCGCGGTGTCGAGCACGATGCGCCAGCCTGCCAGGGATTTCGAGGGGAGCAGCGCGCGCGCAGCATCAACGTAGGCCTGCGCCGCTCCGGAATGACGGACCAACTCGACTCGCGCCGGACCGCCGGCCGGGGCATCCGGCAACAGCGCTTCGATGCGCGCCTCATCCGCGTCGGTGAGCTTGATGCCCGTGCCGGCAAAAAACTTGATGCCGTTGTCGGCCGCCGGATTGTGCGACGCCGTGACGACGACCCCGAGCACCGCGCCCTCGGCGCGGACCGCCCGGGCCACCGCCGGCGTGGGCAGCACGCCCAGCGAAACCGGCTCGAGCCCCGCGGCCGCAAGCCCCGCGGCGACGGCGGCCACCAGCGATTCCCCCGAAGCGCGGGTATCGCGCCCGATCAGAACGCGGCCCCGGCCTCCGATCCATCGGCCGGCCGCCTCGCCCAAACGGGCGGCGAACGTTTCGTTGATGACCGGGCCGCCATAGGGGCCGCGCACTCCGTCGGTGCCGAAATACAGGCGTTTCATGAATTAAAAAACTCCCGGGTGGCCGCGATCTTGGCCCGCACCGCGCCGCCAAGCAAAAGCTCGCGCGCCTGATCCGCGCCGGCCCGGACGGAATCGGTGCGCCCGGTGATCCACAACGCGGTGGCGGTGTTGAACACGATGGTGTCCACCAGCCCGGCCGGGCCGCGTCCCGCCAGCAAGGCGTCCACAATGGTCAGGTTGGTCGGGAGATCGCCACCTTCCAGATCCGCGAAGGGCGTGAGCGAAAATCCGTGGTCCGAACCGTTCCACCAACCCTCCACCGCCCGCAGCCGGCCGATGCCGCGCACGCGATTGGGGGTAGTCGTCGTGAGTTCGTCGATACCGCGGCCGGGTGCGATCACCCCGTGAGCGGCCAGACCGGCGCCGGTGTCCAGCAAATCAAAAACGTCCGCGAGCTTCGCCACCCAAGCCTCGGCAAACACGCCCAGCAGAACGTTCGCCGGACGACCCGGGTTGATGAGCGGACCGAGAATATTGAACACCGACCGGCGCCCTTGGGCCGCGAGTTGGCGGCGCACCGGCGAGATATGCCGGAAGGTCGGATGATAAGCCGGCGCGAAGAAAAACGCATAACCCAGCGTGGCGAGAGCCGAACGGGTTTTTTCCGGCGACGCCTCCAAGTCCACTCCGAGCGCCGACAGCAGGTCGGCGCTGCCGCACTTCGAGGTGATGCCCCGGTTGCCGTGTTTCATCACGGGAACGCCGGCGCAGGCCAGCGTGAGCACCACCATGCTGGAAATATTGAAACCTCCCGCGAGATCGCCGCCCGTGCCGACGATATCGATGGCCGTCGCCGCCCAAGCCTCGACTCCGGGGTCGATCGCCCGCGCACGAAACGCCCGTGCAAAGGCGGCGATCTCGGCGGCGGTTTCGCCTTTTTCGCCCAGCGCGATGAGAAACGCGGCCTTGGCCTCGTCGCCCGCTCCGGGCGCGGCCAGCGCCGCCGCGGCGGTTTCCACTTCGGCGGACGAAAGCTCCTGGCGAGCCGCCAACCGGCGCGTGAGTTCGGCAAGTTCAGACATGAACCGACAAGGAATCTAAAAACCTCCCCCCGAGGGAAGCATAAACTCGACAGCCCCTGGCCATTCCAAGAGGAGAAAGCGTGCGCTCCATCATCTTTTTTTTCGGATTTTGCGTGGCCCTGGCCCATTCCGTTCGGGCCGATGCCATTACCGCCGCCTCTGAAGTCGCCCCGATCGCCGAGCTCAGCACGAGCGACGCGATCATCCTGGGTGTCATCGAGGGCGTGACCGAGTTCCTTCCCATCTCCTCCACCGGGCACCTCATCATCGCCAACGCCTTCCTCAAGCTGGATGGCGAGGTTCCCCTCACCAACACCCGGGGCGAGCTGCTCTGGTACAAAAAACCCTCCGCGAAAAATCCGGCGGGCGAACCGCTGACGCTCAAGCTCGCCGCGGACACCTATTCTGTGGTCATCCAATTTGGCGCCATTGCCGCCGTCGCCGGCCTTTATTGGCGGCAGATGCGCTCGATGATCCAAGGACTCCGCGGACGCGATCCGGAGGGGCTGAAACTGCTCCGTAATCTGATCATCGCCTTCCTTCCCGCCGCCACGCTGGGTTACGTGCTGCACGACTGGATCGACAAACACCTGTTCTCCATCGGCGCCGTGGTCGTGGCCCAAGTCGGCGGGGCGGTGCTCATGTTTGCCGCCGAGCACTGGAGAAAAAAGCATCCCGGCCCCGCTCCGTCCGGCCAACTCGCCCCCCGAAGTGCGCTAAGTATCGGCGCGTTGCAATGCGCCGCCCTCTGGCCCGGCACGAGCCGTTCCATGACGACCATTGTCGGTGGTTATTTCGCCGGCCTCGATCCACGCAAGGCCGCCGAGTTCAGCTTCCTCCTCGGTTTCGTCACCCTCAGCGCCGCGACGGTTTATAAGAGCATGAAATCCGGCACGGCCATGATCGAGGTCTTCGGATGGCCCCATGTGTTGCTCGGCTGCATGGTGGCGGCGATCACGGCCGCGATTTCCATCAAATTCCTCATCCGCTATCTCACCCGCCACGGCCTGGGAATTTTTGCCGTTTACCGGCTCGTCACCGCCGCCGTCTTGGTAGCGTGGCTGGTCCATGCAAAATGAGCAAAAGACGGACGGTTATAGCGCTTGACGATGCAAAGCGCAGCCCTCTACTTTGAACCTTTCACACTCATCACAGACCTCGTTTCACGAACGTCCTTCACTCTTAATCAACACCGACCATGGCTAATCCGAAACGCAAGCAGTCCAAACGCCGCAGCGCCAACCGCCGCGCAGCCAACGCTTTCAAGGCTCCCCAGATCGCCAAAGATCCGACCGACGGCACCGCTTTCCGTCCCCATCACGTGAATCCCACCAACGGCACCTATCGCGGTCGCCAGGTGGTCAACGTCGAAGTCTAACCAGGTCCCGGCACCCTACCCTCCGGGCGATGGTTACCCCCTCCGGTGTCTCCGGGCGTATCGCGGTTGACGCGATGGGAGGCGATTTGGGCCCGCCCGAGGTGGTTGCGGCCGTCAAGCTCGCGCTGACCGAATTCGCGGATCTCAATCCGGTCACTCTGGTCGGCGACGAGGCGGTTTTAAAGCCGCTGCTGGAACAACAAGGCCTGAGCGGGCATCCCTCGCTCGGGCTTTTGCATGCCTCCGAAGTCGTCACGATGGACGACAAGCCTCTTCCCGCCCTGAAGCGGAAGAAGGACGCCTCGATGTTCAAAGCCATCGAGCTGGTGAAGATCGGCGAGGCCGCCGCGGTCGTCAGCTGCGGCAACACCGGGGCGCTCATGGCCGGCGGCACTATCAAGCTGCGCACTGTGGACGGCGTGGACCGTCCCGCCCTCGCCGCGATCATTCCCCGCCAGAACGGCTATTTCATCCTCATCGACGCCGGGGCCAATCCTGACGCCGCGCCCGAGCATCTCCTGCACAACGCCATTCTCGGCACCCATTACGCCCGCGTCGTTCTGGGCGTGGCCAACCCCCGCGTGGGCCTGCTCACCATCGGCACCGAAGAGGGCAAGGGCAACGCGCTCATCGCCGCGACTCACGAGCATTTCAAGACCATCGGCGATCAGATCAACTACGCCGGTCTCACCGAGGGCTTTCAGGTCTTCACCGATCATTGCGACGTCGCCGTGTGCGACGGCTTTGTCGGCAACCTCCTGCTCAAGAGCTGGGAATCGCTCGCTCATTTTTTCTCGGCCACGCTTAAGACCGAGCTCAAGGCCAACCCGCTCCGCCTCGGCGGCGCGTTGCTCTCCGCCGGCGCGTTCAAGGCGCTTAAACGGCGCATCAATCCGGAGACCTATGGCGGCGCCCCGCTGCTCGGACTGCGCGGCAACGTGCTCAAGGCGCACGGCTCCAGCTCCCGTCACGCGATCAAAAACGCGATCCGCGTCGCCAACGCCGTGGTGAAGGCCGACATGATCCACCACATCGAAACCGACGTCGCCCGCGCCAACGCCGCCATCCGCCCGCAGCCGGCCGCCACGTCCTGACCGGCCTGCGCGTCTCGTCGCGCCGCCGCCTTCCTTCTTCGACTTCATCCATGGGTTCCCCTGCTATCGCCATTCTCGGCACCGGTGCCTACGCCCCCGCCAAAATCCTGACCAACGAAGATCTCGCAAAGCAGGTGGACACCTCGGACGAGTGGATCTTCACCCGCACCGGCATCCGTGAGCGTCGCATCGCCGGTGCTGACGAAACCACCTCCTCCATGGCCGCCGCCGCCGCTCGCGTTGCGATGGCTGACGCCGGAATCACCGCCGCAGATATCGATCTGATCATCGTCGCCACGGTCACGCCGGATCTGCCGATGCCGTCCACCGCGTGTTTCGTGCAAAACCATCTAGGCGTTCCCGTCAGCGCCGCGTGCTTCGACCTGAACGCCGCCTGCTCGGGATTCATCTACGCGCTCGACACCGCCTGGGCCATGCTCGGCTCGGGCCGCTACCGGCATGCCCTCGTCATCGGAGCGGAAAAACTCTCTTCCGTGGTCGATTGGACGGACCGTACCACCTGCGTGCTTTTCGGCGACGGCGCCGGCGCGGTCGTGCTCGGGCCGGCCAAGGGCACCGCCCAGATTCTGGGCGCCCGGCTCTACGCCGAAGGCACCCACACCAATCTCCTCTGCATCGGCGGCGGCGGCAGCAATGTCCCCAACCCGTCCGCCAACCCCGAAGGCCCCCAGCGGCACATCACCATGAAAGGACGGGAGATTTTCAAAATCGCCGTCCGCGAAATGGAAGAAGCCGCCCGCGATATCCTGAAGCAACACGGCCTCGAGGCGGATCGGATCGCCTGCGTCATCCCGCATCAGGCCAATCTGCGCATCATCGACGCCATTTCCCAGTACCTGAACCTCCCGGCCGACCGTTTCTTCGTAAACCTCGACCGCTACGGCAACACCTCCGCCGCCTCGATTCCCCTCGCCCTCGACGAGGCGCGACGCTCCGGCCGCATCAAAGCGGGCGACACAACATTGCTCGTCGCATTCGGGGCAGGCTTGACCTATGGGTCAGCACTGGTTCGCTGGTAAATCTTTTACGACATGCCCATCACGCCCGCCCGCGCACTGTCCGCACTCTGTGTTCTCAGCCTAACACTTGCGGTTTTCTCGGGCGTCGCCCGGGCCGACCTCGTCTGGACCCCGGCCTCCGGCTGGAAGGTTCAGGGGGAAAGCGTTCTCGCCGGTCTTCTCCCCGAAGACGGCCGCAACGCCCTCGACGCGATGAACAAGGCGCGCGCCACCGAAGAAAACGGCCACCACTCCTCCGCGATGAGCAGCTACGAGCGCATCGCTAAAAAGTACCCGAACTCCATCTACGCGCCCGAGGCCCTGTACCGCGCCGCCAAGATCCGTCTGGAGCGCAAGCAGTACATCACGGCGTTCAATGAATTTGAAGAGGTTATCCTGCGCTATCCCGGCACCACGCATTTCAACGACGTCATCGGCGAGCAATATCGCATCGCCAACGCCCTGCTCGACGGCGCCCGCAATCACTACTTCGGCGTCATCCCCGGCTTCCGCAACCGTGCCAAGGGTGTCGAGGACTTCGAAAAGATCCTTATTCTTGCGCCCTACAGCGATTATGCGCCACTCGCGCTGATGAATATCGCCCGCGGAAATCAGAAGCTCGGCAACCCCGACGAGGCCATCGACGCGCTGGATCGGATGATCAACAACTACCCGCAAAGCCTGCTCGCTCCCGACGCCTACCTGCGCCTGGCCCAGGCCCACGCCTCCCTCGTCGAAGGCCCCTACTACGACCAGGCCTCCACCAAGCAGGCCATCACCTACTTTGAGGATTTCATGATTCTCTTCCCCTCCGATCCCGGCGTCGGCTCCGCCGACAAGGGCGCGGCGGACATGAAAAAGGTCCTCGCCGAGAGCAAGATCAAGATCGGCGACTTCTATTTCTACAAACGCGACAACTACAAGGCCGCCCGTGTCTTCTACAACGAAGCCATCACGTCCTACCCGGATTCCGAAGTCGCCAAGACCGCCAAGGCCCGTCTCGCCGAAGTCGACGCCGCCGAGGACAAGTCGAAAAATCCGGCCGCTCCCCGGAAGCACACCCATCACTTCTGGCTGTTCTGAGCCGCGTGCTCCCGTCCTTTTTGCCCATGCGCGTTTTCCTTCTTTGCCTCGCCGGTCTCCTCGGCCTTTCCGGCTGTTCCAGCTATCACTTGGGTAGCAGCGGCAAGCTCGCCTTCAAGACCCTCTACGTCGCCCCCGTCGTCAACGAGAGCAAACTCCCCCAAGCGGTCGCCGGCGTCAGCACGCAAATCCGCGAAGCGTTTCTCAACGATGGTCGCGTCGTCCTCGTCAATTCCGCCGACGAAGCCGACGCCATCCTCACCGTTCACCTGACCAAGTACAGCCGCAGCGTCGCCGCCGCCCAGTCGAATGACACCGGTCTGGCCCGCAAGTTTGATGTCACCCTCGATGCCGAGGCCTCCCTGCGCGACAACCACGCGGGCAAATTCCTTTTCGAAAAACGCAAGGTCGAGGCCGTCCGCGAAGTCTTTACCGACAGCGGCCAGCTCCAGTCCGAGTACCAGACCGTCCCGCTGCTCGGCGAGACCCTCGCGAAAAACGTCCTCGGCGCCACGCTGGACGTTTGGTGAAAAACGAATCGCGGCGCTGTCCGCGTCGGTCTTCGTCTCGCGCCGCGTTCAGACCGCGGATATCTTCGCGGAAGTGACATTCGGCTTTCCATCCCGCGGACATCGCCCTGATGCTGGACGCGTGAAGCACGCCTCCGTTCTCGCTCCCTCGATTCTCGCCGGCAACCATGCCAACTTGGCGTCCAGCGCCAAAACGGTCGAAGACCTCGGCCTCAAGTGGATCCATCTCGACATCATGGACGGCCACTTCGTGCCCAATCTCACCTTCGGTCCGCAGACGGTCGCGGCCTTGCGCCAGGGTTCGTCGCTGTTTTTTGACACGCACCTGATGCTCGATCAGCCGCACCGCTACATCGAGGCTTTTGCCAAGGCGGGCTCCAATCTCATCAGCATCCATATCGAGCCGGAGTATGATCATGCCGCCACCCTCGCCCGCATCCGCGAGCTCGGCTGTCAGAACGGCCTCGTGCTCAACCCGGGCACTCCCGCCGAAGCCATTGAACCTTACCTCGGCTTCGTTGACCTCGTGCTCGTCATGACCGTGCAACCCGGTTTCGGCGGCCAGCCCTTCCGACGGGACATGCTCCCGAAGATCGCCCGGATCGACTGCTGGCGGCAGGAGCGCAACCTCTCCTTCCGACTCGAAGTCGACGGCGGCATCGATCTCGCCACCGGCCCCGAATGCCGCGCCGCAGGCACCGACACTTTCGTCGCCGGCACCTCCTTTTTCGGCTCTGCCGACAAAGCCGCAGTCGCCCGCACCGTCGCCGGCTGGTGACCCGTCCGCCGTCGCTCCAGCCGGATCAACGTCCGGCCTTGGCCAGTTCTTCCGCCCGCAGGTATTGCCGGCGGAAATGAGCGGCCAGCTCGCCGGCGAGGCGGATTTCGTCCACCTTGTTTTTGGACGTCAGTGCCGCCTTGATGCGGCCGTTCGCCGCCTCGTAATCGACCGCGGAAATATCCTGAAACACCGCCAGCGCCTCCGGCGGCATGCCGGCGTCCGCCAGCGCCCGCCAGGCACGTTTCAACTCCGGTTGTGTGTCCAGGCACATGACACGGATCGCAAAAGACAACTCGCGAAATAATTTCCCCGTCCACGCCGGCCGATAAATCAACTGATCCGCCCCAGCATACGGCAGCTCCTCCGGATCGCTTCGCAGCGTCTCAATTCCAGGAAGCGCATAAAAATCCTTCCGGACCGGCAAACGCCGCAGCGCAAAATACGCCGGGCCGCCCGGCGTGCCGGGCCGCAAATTCCACAACTTCTGCCCCTCCATCGACAGGGTGAACTCGATAAAGGCGCGCGCCGCCGCCGGATTCGGCGCGCCACGCATTAAGGCGATGGGGTCGACTGACGCCACGGCGCCACCCTCGGCGGAAACATAGCTCACCCGATCATCGCCACCGCGCCGCCGCACGGCCTCCTGCTGCTGGCGTCCGTAGAAGTCGATGCACATGCCCGCCGCACAATCGCCCGCGGCCACATCGACGGGCACCTTTTGCGCGGAATCGGTGAAATAGCGCGCGTTGGCCCCGATGGCCTGCAACAGCCGCATTCCCTCGGTCCATCCCTCCGCCACGGCCTGCCGTTCGAGCTCGGCTGACGTCACCGCGGGCCGGGCGGTTTGCAGCGCGAGCAGGTGCTTCTGCATTTGCTGCTGAACGACATTTTCGAACGCCTTCGCGCTGGAGCCGCTCTTCGTCGGATCGGCCAGGGCGATTTCGCCGATGAACCGCGGATCGCGCAGATCCTCCCACCGGCGGGGGATCTGCCCGATGCCGAGCCGGTGCAACGAGTCCCCGTTGGCGACGATGCCGAAGGAGCCGAGCACGACGCCCACCCAGCGTCCGCCAGTGTCCCAATACTCTTCGCCCGCAAACGTGCGTGGGATCACCGCCTCGTTAAACCACTCCGGGTGTTTTTGCACGATACCGCTGTCCACGAGGCGGCCCGCCTGCGCCTGCCGGATGAAATCATAGGCGCCGCCCCCGAAAAAAAGATCGATGCCGCAGCCTACCTGCGAAGCCAGAAACGCCTCCCGCGCCTCACGAGCCTCCACGGAGGCGTCCGCCGGCAGCCGTCCGTTGCTGAAGCCGTTCAAAACCTCGTTGCTCCACGGGTGGTGGAGCGTGTTGACCCAGTGGTTTTGAAACGAGGCGGCGTACTCGCCTTCGATAAATCGCGCGATCTCGCTCGTGCCGCCGATCAGCCGCCAGTCGATCGCCACGGTCCGGCCGGTGCGTTCGCGATACCAAAGCGCGAAGGCCCGGGCGAACTCCTGGCGGATGGCTTCGTTATGCGGCGTGATGACGACCAGCCTATCGTCCGCACGCGAAACGGCCTGCTGCTTCGGACGGAGCGCAAACGGCAAGGCAATCGTTGCCGCCAGGAGGAGAACGATGAGCGCCGGTTTCCACATGGCGGTCCGTTTACGCCCCGAGCACGACCACGTCCCGCGGCTCGGCGCTGGCAAAAAGTTCGCCCTCAGCCGAGGCGCCCAAAAAGCGCGGGTTGAGTTCGTAAACCTTCAGCGTCAGCCCCCCGCTCACGAAGGCGTATTGAGCGACTTCGCCGAGGTACACCGCTTCGCCGATGCGGCCGCGCACGCTGTTGTGCGCGCCTCCCTCGCGGCCGAGCGTCCAGCACTCCGGCCGGATCGACAGGGTGACGGCGTCGCCGACGGACGGCTTGAACGCCGGATCCCCCGGCACGCCGTGAAAGCGCCCGATGTCCGTTTCTACCACCGTGAACTCCCCCTCGGAGCCAACAACACGGCCCGCGATGAAATCCGTTTCGCCAATAAAATGGGCCACCGTCTTGCTCGTGGGCCGGCGGTAGACCTCGCGCGGCGTGCCGACCTGCAGGATGCGGCCGCCTTCGAGCACCGCCATGCGGTCAGCAATCGAAAGTGCCTCCTTTTGGTCGTGCGTCACGTACACGGTGGTGAGGTTGAACTCCTTGCACACGCGCCGGATCTCCGCGCGCATTTCCAAGCGCAGCTTGGCGTCGAGGTTGGAAAGCGGTTCGTCGAGCAGCAGACAACGCGGACGGATGACCAGCGCGCGGGCCAGCGCCACGCGCTGCTGTTGTCCGCCGGAAAGCTGGTTGGGTTTGCGTTCGGCGTAGGTCTCCATGCGCACCGAGGCCAGCGCCTCGGCCACCCGGCGCTTGCGTTCATCTTTCGGAATCCGGCGCTCCTCGAGCCCGAAGGCGACGTTCTCCGCCACCGTCATGTGCGGCCAGAGGGCGTAACTTTGAAACATCATGCCCGTATTGCGCTTGTGCGGCTCCAGCCGGGTCACGTCCTCCTCGCCAAAAAAGATGCTGCCCTCCTCGGGAAGATAAAAACCCGCCAGGCTTCGCAACAGGGTGGTTTTCCCGCAACCGCTGGGTCCCAGCAGGAAAAACAGCTCGCCGGGCCGGATGACCAGATCGAGGTTGCACAACGCCACCGTCGAGCCGAACCGCTTGGTGAGATTTTGGATGCGAATCGAAATCATGGTCGCGCACCGCCTGGGGCCGCTCGTCCAAGGCAAGATTTTCCCCCGCCTTAGTCAACGGTGACCGCCATGCAAAAGTTGCCTCCCATCGTCACGAACCCCCTTGCCCTGCCCGACGTGGCCGGGCACAAAGCCTTTTTCCATGCCCAAGGCCAAATCCTTCCCGCTCCACGCCGATCTCGAAACTGTGCTCGTATCGGAGACCGAGATCAAAAAACGGGTGAAAAAACTCGGGGCCGAAATCGCCGCCTCCTACGGCAACGAAGAGATCACCGTCGTCTCGATCATCAACGGCGCCATCCTTTTCACCGCCGACCTCCTGCGCGAGATTCCCAATCCCATCCGGCTCGATTGCATCCGCATCGCCAGTTACCGGAACGACACCAAGTCCCACGGCAAGCCCCAGCTCCTGCAAAGCCTCACGCTCGACATCAGCAACCGCCATGTGCTCCTGATCGATGACATTCTCGACACTGGAAAAACGTTCTCGGTCGTCGTGAACATGATCCAGAAACTCAACCCCGCCAGCCTTCGCACCTGCGTGCTGCTCGACAAACGCGGCCGCCGTGAAGTCGATTTCGAGGCGGACTTCGTCGGCTTCCAGATTCCCGACAAATTCGCGGTCGGCTACGGCCTCGATTTCGCCGAGCGTTACCGCAACCTGCCGTGCATCGGCGTGCTCAAGCCCAACCTGCAAAACCCGCCCGAGTGGGCGTGATCCGCGGAACAAGGCGAGGGCCTAGCTGCGTTTGCTTTTGACTCCGCCGGACGCGCGTTTCGCCTTCGGGTACGCACCGCTCCTGCCCGCCGGCTTGGCCGCCTTGCGGTAATCGCCCGTCTTGAGCGCGGTGATCTGGTCGCGCAGCAACGCCGCCCGCTCGAACTCCAGTTTCTCCGCCGCCTCGGTCATCTCGTCCTCCAGTTCGGCGATGACTTGCTTTACGTCCTCCTCGCCGCCTTCGGCCACCAGCCCCGCCGCATCGTCGCGGACGCCGCTGCCGTCATAGACATGCAGACTGCTCTGGGCGGAGCGCTTCACGCTGCGCGGCGTGATACCGTGCTCCAGATTGTAGGCGATCTGCTTGGCCCGGCGCGCCAGAGTGATCTCCTGCGTGCGCCTGATCGAGTTGGTGATCTTGTCCGCGTAGAAAATCACCCGGCCGTTTTCGTGCCGCGCCGCCCGGCCCGCCGTCTGAATGAGCGAGGTCTCGCTGCGGAGAAATCCCTCTTTATCCGCGTCGAGGATGGCCACCAGCGCCACCTCGGGCAGGTCGAGGCCTTCGCGCAAAAGATTGATGCCGATGAGCACGTCGAAATTGCCGAGGCGCAGATTGCGCAAAATCTCCACCCGCTCGATGGCGTCGATATCGGAGTGCAGATACTCGACGCGGATTTTCGCCTCGCGAATGAAGGTGGTGAGATCCTCGGAGAGCCGCTTGGTCAGCGTGGTAACCAGCACGCGCTCGCCCTTCGACACCGCCCGCTTGATTTCGCCGATCAAGTCCTCGACCTGCCCCTTGATCGGACGGATGACGATCTCCGGATCGAGCAGGCCAGTCGGACGGATGACCTGTTCTGCGATCACCGCGGAGTTCTCCAATTCGAACTTCGCCGGTGTGGCCGAGACGAACAGCGTCTGGTGCGTGATGGAGCGGAACTCCTCGAACGTCTGCGGACGGTTATCCAGCGCCGAGGGCAGGCGGAAACCGAAGTTCACCAGATTGGATTTGCGCGCAAAGTCGCCGTTGGACATCCCGCCGATCTGAGGCACGGTGGCGTGGCTCTCATCGATCATCAGCAGAAAGTCGTCGGGGAAAAAATCGACTAGGCAGACCGGCCGTTCGCCCGCCTTCCGTCCGGCGATGATGCGGGAGTAGTTCTCGATGCCGTTGCAGAAGCCCATCTCCTGAAGCATCTCCAAATCGTAATTCGTCCGCATACGGATGCGCTGCGCCTCCAGATAGAGCTGCTTCGACTCGAAGTAGGCGACGCGCTCCTCCAACTCGGCTTTGATCTCGCCGATGGCCCGCGTCAGCTTGTCCTTGCTGGCGACGTACTGGGTCGCCGGATAAAGATCGAACTGGTCGAGCGGACGCGTGACCCGGCCGCTGACCGGATCGAACTCGCTCAACGCCTCGATATCCTCGCCCCAAAACTCCACGCGCAGGCCGAGCTCCAGGTAGGCCGGCATGATGTCCACCACGTCGCCGCGCACACGGAAGGCCCCCCGCTTCAGCTCGTAGTCGTTGCGCTCGTAAAGATTGTCCACAAGGCGCTGGAGCAGCACCTCGCGACCGAGGGGCGCCCCCTTGCGGAGCGGAATGCGCATCTCCTGGAAATCCTCGGGCGAACCGAGGCCGTAGATGCACGAGACGCTGGCGACCACGATGACGTCGCGACGGGAGACGAGCGAGCTGGCGGTGGCGATGCGCATGCGCTCGATCTCCTCGTTGATGGAGGAATCCTTTTCGATGTAGGTGTCGCTGGAGGCCACGTAGGCTTCGGGCTGGTAATAATCGTAGTAGCTGACGAAGTACTCGACCGCGTTTTCAGGGAAGAAATTCTTGAACTCCGAATAAAGCTGCGCGGCGAGCGTCTTGTTATGGGAGATGATGAGCGTGGGCCGGTCGCAGCGCGCGATGACGTTGGCCATGGTGAACGTCTTGCCCGAGCCGGTGACACCAAGGAGCGTCTGGTCGCGGTGGCCCGCCTGGATCGAGGCCACGAGTTTCTCGATTGCTTGCGGCTGATCTCCGGTCGGCCGGTAGTCGGCGTTGAGCTTGAAAAGCGACATGTCGCTCACAGCAAACTGAGAAGATCGGCAATCGCCAGCTCGTCGAGACGATGCACGACACGGTCCACCCGGCCTTGCAGGACCGCCGCCGGATGGGTGGTCGCCACGCCGACCACTTTCATGCCACCGGCTCGCGCCGCCTCGATACCGGCGAAGGCGTCTTCGAACACAATGCAACGCTCCGGCGGCACGCCGGTTTTGGCGGCGGCTTTCAAAAAGACATCCGGGTGCGGCTTGCCGAACGTGACGTCTTCGGACGTCACCATGTCTCCGAACAAACCCTCGAAACCCAGCACGCCCAGAATGGTCGTGATGTTCTCACGATGCGTGGAGGAGCCGATGCAGCAGGGCACCCCGGCGTCGCGCAACCGGTTCAGGAAGACATGCACGCCCGGCAACGCTTCCAAGCCGCGCTCAACCACGATTTCCCGATAAAGCGCCTCTTTTCGAAGCGACAGCCGCCGGATCCCCGCCACGTCGCCCGCCGCCGTCCAGCGCAACAGTTCGGGGATGATCCATTCGTTTTTCTTGCCGAAACCCTGCACGAAATGGTCGGACGGCAGCGGCTTCCCCTCTTCGGCGGCCAGCCGTTCCCAGCTTTGCTCGTGCTGCACGGACGAGTCGATGATGACACCGTCCCAGTCGAAAAGAACGCCGACGTTGGCTTTGCTCATGATTTGGAAGCGAGAGCGGACAGCCGGCTCGTCCCGGACGCGAACGGGCCGGTTTTCTCCTGCAAAAGACAGAGACCCGTGCCTGAGAGCAGGCGGGCGAAGAGCGGAGTTTTATCGCAATAATACCGCCAGAATCCCGCGGCGCGCACCGGCTGATAATCCAGGCTCGGCGTGAATCCGACGAGCACCTCCTGATCGATGCGCAGCGCCGGCGCGGCCTGATCCAACGGGGCGCGCAGCCGCTCCGGACGGATGTTTCCGGCTACGATCAACCGGCAAGGGCCGGCAAATTCCAGAAAACGAAATTCTCGCGTCACCCAGGTTTGCCAGCGAAACAACGGCCAGTGGTAGCGAACGGCCAGCGACTTGTTCGCCGGAGTGATGACGCCTGCGAGAAAACCCGGCCGCAGGATCATCGAAGCGTCTTCCGGCACATCGATCAGCGTAAAATTCGTTTCGGCGCCGTCCGGTTGCCCCAGTGCCACCTGACGACCGCCGCCCGCAGAACGGTTGTGCAGCTTGATCATTCCGCCGAGGCCGCAGATCAGGCAAGTGAAGGGAATCTTCCAGCTGAGAAGCAGCCGCACGCCACGCGCAAGTCCGCAATCCGCCGAGGGCGTTTTGAAAAACCTTCGTTTGATCAACAGGCGTTCGCCCGGCCAGAGCGCCACCTCCGCTCCCTCGATCACGCTCGCCTCGGCCACGAGATCTTGGTGCTTGGCCAGCCTGACCGGCCGCCCGCGAACAATCACCGGAGCCAGCCCATGATAGAGGAAAAGTTTCTCCAATATCGACGCAGCCACCAACACGCCCAATACGAGCAGCAGCACCGAGCCTCCCCGGCGCCACGACTCCGTCAAATAAAGCATGACCGGCGAGCGCACCTGCTCAACCTCCGCCAGCTCAGCGCGCGTCCGGCGCAAATTCGCCTCCGCTGCCTCAAGCGCGCCGGCGGTAGCGGTTACCAAATCCCTGAGCTCCACCAAGCGGCGCGAGGCGCCCCGTTTCAGCTCCTCCAAGCGGACGATCTGTTCCGCGTTGGCTTTTTGCTGCGCGGGATTGCCGATCCAGCGGTCCCAAATGCTTTCCAGCCCGCGGAGCGTGGCGATGATCTTATCGGCCTGCTCCACCCGTGCCTCCTGCAGCGTGAACTCGGATTTAAAATCGGCCAGCTGCCGTGCGTACGTGTCCCGCTCCCATTGGAAATGGTCGCGCAAGTCTGCCACCTGGATGATGCGCGCCAGGCGATGCGTCTGCGCATCAGCCGGCTCATGCGCCCAAATCCACGCCGCGGTGACTCCCAGCCCAAACGCGACGATTAAAGCGCAAAACGCGAGCTTCCGTAGCAGCCACGAGCCGGAGCGAATGAAAAAGGCACGCATGGTGAAAAGGCCAGTGTGCTACGGATGTGCGGCGAAGATCAATCGCCCATCTGTTCATCCGGCATAAACCATAAGCCGGTTGCCAGTTCACGCCCGCCGGCCATACTTGGCTTCGCTCCGCCACCCCACCCCATCATGTCCAAGGCCGTCGTTTCCTCCCTCTACGATTCCGACACGTTCAAGATGGCCTGCCGCCAGTTTGACCAGGCCGCCGATGCCATCAACCTGCCCGAGGAGATCCGCGATCGCACCAAATACCCGCGACGCTGCGTGGCCGTGGCGTTGCCGATCAAGCGCGACAACGGTTCCGTCACGGTGTTCGAAGGCTATCGCGTTCAACACAACCTCTCCACGGGTCCGGCCAAGGGAGGCATCCGCTTCCACCAGGACGTGACCATCGGCGAGGTCGCCGCGCTCGCCATGTGGATGAGCTGGAAATGTTCGCTGGTCGGCCTGCCCTACGGCGGAGCCAAGGGCGGCGTGATCGTCAATCCCGGCCTGCTTTCGGAAGGCGAACTCGAACGGCTCTCGCGGCGCTATATGCAGGAACTGATCCCCTTCATCGGCCCCCACGTCGACGTGCCCGCGCCCGACGTTGGCACCAACGAGAAAGTCATGGGCTGGATGATGGACACCTATTCCAATCATATCGGCTACAATTCTCCCGCCATTGTCACCGGCAAGCCGCTCTCGCTCGGTGGCTCGCAAGGCCGGCGCGAGGCGACCGGCGCCGGCGTGGCCTACCTCGTCCAACGCTATCTGGAAGACATGAAAATTCCCGTCACCCAAGCGACGGTGGCCATCCAAGGCTTTGGCAACGTCGGCGGCGAAACCGCTCTCGCCCTTGCCGCCGCCGGAGCGAAAATCATCGCCCTCTCCGACTACACCGGCGGCGTGTTCAATGCCGGCGGCATCGATGTGAAAAAGGCGCTGGAATACGTGAAGTATCAGAGAACGCTCAAGGATTTCCACGGCGGCGACCCCATCACCAACGAACAGCTGCTCACGCTGCCATGCACCGTGCTGATTCCCGCGGCCCTCGAACGCGTCATCACGCCCGAAAACGCCCCCCGGCTGCAATGCCGCCTGCTGGCCGAGGCCGCCAACGGCCCCACAACCAATGCTGCCGACAAGATCATCGAAGAGCGCGGAGACATAGAAGTCATCCCCGACGTCCTCTGCAACGCCGGCGGCGTGATCGTCTCCTACTTCGAATGGTTGCAGAACCTGCAAAACTTCTACTGGGACCGCGAGGACGTGATGCAAAAGCTGTTTGCGCTGCTCGACAAGGCGAGGGACTCGGTCGAATATCAGAAGCGAAAATTTAAATTCGGCCGACGGCTTGCCGCGCTCACCCTCGGTATCCAGCGCGTGACCGACGCAAAGCAAAGCCGCGGATTGTTTCCCTGAGCGCATCGGTTCCGGAACGCCGGAGCTTCATTTTTTCGGCGGACGAAGCATCGAGGCGCAGCCTTCCACGAAGGCGGCCTGAGCCTCGTCATGGGAGTATTTCCGACACCGTGGTCGCCGGCGGAACCAGCGCGCAGAATGGAGGACGGTTAGGCTATACCATGTCTTTTTCACCCACCTCCCACTTACCCATGCTTTTTACCGGAACCCCCTCAACCGTACCCAACCAGCCTTGGTCGCCAACGTCCGGGAAAACCAGCGATTCGCCAGACGTTCCCTTGGAGAATATTCCATTGATCGCTTTTTGCCATCTCGGCTGGGACTGGGTCTGGCAACGTCCCCAGCAGTTCCTTTCCCGCCTTGCGCGCACCCATCCGGTCCTGTTCGTCGAAAGCCACTTTTCAGACATCACCACCGGTGTTTCCAAACTACATCCCGCGCGCGGGCACCCTGCGGTGATCGTTTTGGAAATGCATTTGCCCGAAGCCCGCACCTCCGAGGCGGCCTTTATCGACGCGGAGCGCCGACGGCTGCTCCGGCAGGCGCTCACCGGTCCGCTCGCCGGACGTTTCGATCACGCCATCCTCTGGTTCAATGATCCGATGACCGTGACCGCCTTCGCCCGTCAGCTTGGTGAACGGCTCATCGTCTATGACTGCATGGACGAGCTCGCCCAGTTTCACGGAGCGCCGCCCCTGCTCATCGAACGGGAGCGCGAGCTTACCCGCATCGCCGACGTGATTTTCTGCGGAGGACGCAAGATGCGCGACAAGCGGCTCCCATTGAATCCCAACTGCCATTTCTACGGCACGGGCGTGGATTGCGCTCACTTCGGCACCGCGTTGAACGATGATCTTTCGGTCGCTCCCGAGATCGCCACCCTGCCCGGCCCGGTGCTCGGCTATTTCGGCGTGGTCGATGAGCGCATGGATTATGAACTGCTGGCCAAACTGGCGGATGCCTTCCCACAAGGGAGCGTCGCGATCGTGGGACCGTTCGCCAAAGTCGATCCCGCACACTTCCCGCGCCGGCCCAATCTTCACTGGCTGGGCGGCCGGCCTTACGCGGAACTGCCGGCCATCACCAAGGGATTTTCCGTGTGTCTGATGCCCTTCGCGATCAACGCCGCGACGGAATATATCAACCCGACCAAGGCCCTCGAATACATGGCGGCGGGCAAGCCCGTCGTCGCGACCGCGCTCGACGAAATTCGCACCAACTTCAACGCGGTCGCCCTTGTGGCCAAAACCCACGACGAGTTCATCGCGTGCTGCCGTAAAGAAGCCCTCCGGCCCTCCGCCAGTCACATTCGACGCGGACTGCAGCTTGCCCGGCAAAATAGCTGGGAGGCGATCATCGCCCGGATGGAAGGCCACATCGCGCAGGCCCTGAGGGAGCAGGAAAACGCCGCCGTCAGCCACACGATCCCTCCGCCCATTCCCTCGCTCACGAGCAAACGCGCCTATGTTTGACTATCTCATAGTGGGCGCGGGTTTTGCCGGAAGCGTGTTGGCGGACCGTCTTGCCCGCCGGCTCGACAAACGCGTGCTCATCGTCGATCGCCGTCCGCACATCGGGGGCAACGCCTATGACTGCCACGATGAAGCGGGAGTGTTGATCCATAAATATGGACCGCACATTTTTCACACGAACTCGGCGGAGATTTTCGACTACCTCTCCCAGTTCACCGCCTGGCGGCCGTACCAGCACCGCGTGCGCGCCTGGGTCGACGGCCGGCTCGTGCCCATACCAATCAACCTCGACACGCTCAACGAGCTCTATGGCCTGAGCCTGGACGTGCCGGGCATGAAGACGTTTCTCGCCACGGTGGCCGAAAAGCGCGACCCGCCAAAAACCGCCGAAGATGTCGTCGTCAACGGCATGGGCCGGGAGCTCTACGAAAAGTTTTTCCGCGGCTACACCCGCAAGCAATGGGGCCTTGATCCCTCGGAACTGGATGCCCAGGTGACTGCGCGCGTCCCCGTGCGCTTCAATCGCGACGACCGCTATTTCACCGACGCCTACCAAGCCATGCCCGCCCGCGGGTTCACCCACCTGTTCGGCAACATGCTCGATCACCCCAATATCAAGGTGATGCTGAACACCGATTTTCGGGAAATCCGCGACGAGGTGGCGTACGATCAGATGATCTTCACCGGCCCGGTCGACGAGTACTTCGATTATCAATTCGGACGGCTTCCCTACCGCTGCCTGGAGTTCAAACACGAGACGCACCACCGACCGGTTTTCCAGGCTGCCCCCGTCGTCAACTATCCCAACGAGTACGCCTACACGCGCGTCACCGAGTTCAAATACCTCACCGGGCAGGAACACGCGTCGACGAGCATCGTCTATGAGTTTCCCCGCGCCGAGGGCGACCCCTACTACCCCATCCCCCGTCCTGACAACGCCACGCTGTACAAGCGCTACGAAGCTCTCGCCGCGCAGACCCCGGAAGTCCATTTCGTCGGTCGTCTCGCCACCTACCGCTATTACAACATGGACCAGGTCGTGGGCCAGGCGCTCACCCTTTTCACCAAGCTCTCCGGCCTCAAACGCAAGGAAGCTGTGGCGGTTTCCTGATCCTTCGCATCGTCATGTTCCGCGCCTCGTCGATTCCACGTCCTGAATATCCCCGCCCCGACCGCCAGCGGGGCCGGGTCGAGGGCGATGACTGGCTCAATCTCAACGGCCCCTGGCAGTTTCGCTTCGATCTTAACCGCGCCGGCATCGACGAGAAATGGCATACCGCCGAAGGCAAAGACTGGCGCGAGCAGATCATCGTCCCGTTTTGTTGGGAATCCCTCGCCGCTTGGGGCGAAGGCGACGCCGCCGGCAACGACAATTATTATTCCACCCGTGTCTTCATCAATCCCGCCGAGGTCACCCGGGAAAACCACCGCAGCGCCCGGCGCTTCGAGGTGGGCTGGTATCGTCGCCGCGTGGAAATCCCGCAAACCACGCACTGGCGGCGCAAACGCGTCATCCTCACCATCGGGGCGGCGGATTTCTTCACGGATTGCTGGTGCAACGGCATCCACCTCGGCCGCCACGAGGGTGGTTATGATCCCTTCGAATTCGACCTCACGGATGCGCTGACCACGGGCGAGACCGGCGATCCGCGCCACGCGCTCATCGTTATTCGCGTCGAGGATCCCATGGATAACCACGAGCAGCCGGTCGGGAAGCAGTGGTGCTGGTACACCACGACCAGCGGCATTTGGCAGACGGTTTTTATCGAGCCCCGTTCGCCCGCCTACATCGATTCGTTTAAGATCATTCCCGACATCGACCATGGCCAGGCGCACTTCGACGTCTTTTGCGAAGGTGTCGACGGTCCCTCAACAGTCTCGGTCGAAATCATTCCCCCGCAGGCGCCACCACACTCCATCGTGCTATCCTCCACGGAAAAAAAAGCGGAGGGGAACGCCGAGATTTATCCCGTGTCGCTGTGGGACCCCGGCGATCCCAAGCTCTATCGCGTTATCTTCCGCCTCAGGGATGCCGATGAAAACATCCTCGATGTTGTGCGCGGCTACTTCGGCATGCGCAAAATCGGTACGGCGCCCGCCGCAGGCGACGGGGACGCCCCCGCCATGCTCTGTCTCAACAACAAGCCGATCTATCTGAGAGGGGCTCTCTATCAATCCTACCATCCCGATGGAGTCTATACCGCCCGGGAAGCCTCCACCTTGCGCAACGACATCGCTTTCGCCCGCGGCGCCGGGTTCGATTTTTTGCGCATTCACATCAAGCTCGATGATCCGCTCGTTCTCTACTACGCGGACACGCTCGGCATCCTGCTCATGCAGGACTTCCCCAATTTCGGCGAAGGCGGCGATACGCCGACCGGTCGGCGGCGCTTCGAGGAAATGATGCGCCTCGGCCTCAAGCGCGATTTCAACCATCCCGCCATCATCTCGTGGTGCCTGTTCAACGAAACCTGGGGCTTCGGCGGCCAGACCGAACTCATCAAGCTGATCACGCCTTTGGCGGCCGACCCCGGCGATCGGAAAGAAGCCGAAAAAATCTCCAACACTTCCGCGTTCAAATGGGTTCACGAGATGTGGTTGCTGGCCAAAAGCCTCGATCCAACCCGCCTGATCGAGGACATGAGCGTCGTCATGTGGGAGCATCTCGCCGCCTACGGCCACGTCGACACCGACATCAACTCCTGGCATTTTTACATCGACGATTACACCCGGGCAAGAAACCACATCGAAGAGGTGATCGCCAAGACCTACCTCGGATCCGGATTCAATTACATCGAAGGATTTTCCCAGCGCAACGTACCGCTCATCAACAGTGAGTACGGCGGACTCGGCGCGATGGATGGCGATCACGACGTGAGCTGGAGCTTCAAATTCCTCACCAACGAACTTCGCCGTCACGGCCAGCTCTCCGCTTACATCTATACGGAGCTCACCGATGTCGAATGGGAGTACAACGGCTTCCTGAACTACGACCGCACGCCCAAGGAATTTGGCTACCCGCCCACCATGATCAACCAGGGCGACGTCCTGCCGATCGATGCGCCGCCGATTTCGCGACTTGATCCCGGAAGCACGGTGGAGGTCGAGGTGCTCTCCTCGCACTTTTCTCGCCGACGCCGCGAAGGCGTCACCTTGCACTGGCTTTACACCGGTATCGACACGCTCGGCACGCATCATCCCGATCTGGGTCGGGGCCGCGTGAAGATTCCCTTCACGCATTATCGGGTCGAACTCGCCCAGCGCCTTCGACTGACGCTGCCGGCCGAGCCGATGCTCTGCACCTTGTCGGTCGCAGCCGTGGTGCCCAGCGGCGAGATCATCGCCGGAAATTTCATTCAACATTTTGTCTGCCAAGCCCCCCCTCCCGAGCGAGAAGACCGGGGCGACACGATGGTGCTCCGTCAGCGGGTTGAAAATTGGAGCGCTTCCCAGTGGACCGGCGCGAGCAGCACCCGAGAGGAGACCAGGAAGTCGGGGACCTGCTTTGGCTTCGGCTCCGGCTTTTTCGAATGGGAATTCACCGGCGAGGAACTCAAGCGAATCGGTCAGGCCAGGCGGGTGCGCGTGCTCATGGAGGCGTCGGCCTACCGGGATAACTCGCCCCAAACCGACAGCCATCGCCATCCGACCTACCTTGAAGTCATGATCAATGATCAGCTCATCCACCACGGGCTGCTGCCGAATCATCCGCATGACACCCGTGGAGCCCTCAGTTATTTGCACGGCAATCGCGGTGCCTATGGGTACCTGATGCGCGCCGCCATCGAGGACGGCCAGTTGCGCGACATCGCCGCCAGCGTCGCCCGACTGGGCGTGCTGCGCCTGCGTTGCGCCGTGGCGTCGCCGCCCGCCGGCGGGCTCACCGTTTACGAGCATGATTGCGGACGCTTTCCCATCGGGCCCACGCTCACGCTCGAGTGGGAACGCGGCTGAATTATCCTGGAGGCAACCCCACGATTTGCTGAGCCTTAATAAACTCCCGAACGGCGGGCTCGTGCAACCTGCGCACGACCGTTCCGTCGGACAAAACCTCGCGATCCCACAGACCCGATTGGTGCCACTGATGCAGGTGATCCCAATCCGGACGATCGATCAGCGGATACCAACAAATCCCCCACAAGGGGACCCCTGCCTCCAAGGCCACCCGGCACTCGTTCGCGATCATTCTGATCCACAGCGGCCGGTCCACGCCGGGATGGCTGGTTTCCGCGAGCACCAGCGGGCGCCGATAACGTTTGTACACTTCTTGAAACAGACGATGCGGCTGAACCCAACGCGCATCCATTCGCGTCATTTTCCAAGGCAGGCGCTCACCCGTCGCCTGCACCCACTGATTGTCATAGTAGTAATTGATACCTAAAATATCCAGGTACTCGGGCTGTCCCCTCAATTCAGGGCAGAGTTGTCCACCCAAGATATCGGTGACCTGAAACTGCGACTGATGGTGGTCACGCGCCGCCTTCTTTTGCTTGGGAGTGGCATCCGGCGCATGGGTCACGTTGATCAAAGGCTCGGTCGTGAAAATCCGGACGCCCGCGTCTTCCTCTTTCATGGCCTCAATTCCCTCGATGTAGGCCTTCATCAACTGGTATTTCACCTCCCACCCTTGCTTGGTGCAGTACGGCGAAGTCGCCCGAATGTCTCCGCCATACCACGATAGAAAACTCACTTCGTTGATCGGCGTGACGATCAGCGTGCTCTCCCGGTCCACCGACCGAAAAAAACGCACAAAGGCTCGGCACAAGGCGGCGAACCGCCGCGGAAACAGGGGATGCAACGGCGTAAGATCCTCCGCGAATCCGAAATGACAGATGTCCCACACTTGCTGAACACCATGGGCCCGGCCTCGCTCCATCATCCGGGCAACCGCCGTCCAATCGTAAACATAGGGAATCTTTTCGACTTGGCTCCACCGGATGCCCTCGCGCACGGTCCTGATTTTCAACGGCGCGAGGTTTTCATAGTCTTCGTCAATCCGTTCCAAGTGCTGGGTGATGTTCAGAAGATCCACCCGGTTTCCAAACGCGTTGAGATGATCCGCGCACTCGAATCCGCCCATCCAAAACGAACGAAAGGGAGACTTCTCGGGGAACGGGGAAAACGTCGCGGTCATGGTCGAAACAAACGTTTCCAGAGACCACACAACGGGCTCCCTGATCCCTCCCGCCGCCACTTTCTCCTCCGCCTCACCGCGGATCGTCCATCAAAGCAGGAGAAAACACCCAGCCATCACCAGCGTAGGCGGCAGCGCACCCAACAGCAGCCCGAGCGGCGAAACACCGTCGGGGAAATAACGCTGAAGAATCGACTGGCCCGCAGGATTGGGCGCATTGGCGATCACCGTGAGACCGCCACCCGTGACCGCGCCCGCCACCACCATGTATTTCAACGCATCGGTAAACCCCGGCACCAGCGTCGCAAGGTACGTGATGGCCGCGTTGTCGTTGACGGCGGTCAGTGCCGTGGCGCTCAAAAACAGCGGGATTTCACCCAGACGTTGTAGCACCGGCTCGATCCACCACGCCTGCAAACCGCCGTGAATGACGAGGCCTGCCAGGAAAAAACCGACAAGCAAGGGCGGCTTGAGATCGAGCCTGTGTTGGTGGTGCGCCGTGGATTGGGAAAATGCCAGGAAGAACAAAAACGTCCCGACAAACAGCGCCGGATAATGCGCCAGCCCCACCGTCAGCGCCAGAAAGAGCACCTGAACCGCCGTCACCCAAACCGGCACCGGCCTTCCGCTTCGACCAGACGCGGCGTCCGTACGCGCCCGACGCGTCCGATCCAGCGCGGCGAGATCCTTTCGGAAGAAAAGGTAGTACGATAAAGTCGATGCCACGATGCCCGCGACGGCCTTCCAGCCGAAGTGCGTGAACATATAAACCATGTCCCAGCGCCACGGCTCGGCCACCATGAGCACCGGCGGCGCCGCAAAATGCGTCAAGGTGCCGCCCACGGAAACGTTGACAAACAGCAATCCCAGCGTCGCATAACAAAACGTCGGCGAAGGCTTCAGCTCATAAAACTGGCGGGCCAACAAAAGCGCTCCGATCGTCATCGCCGCCGGCTCCGTGATGAACGAACCCAGCACCGGCGCGACGATCAGGATCGCCAGCCACCACGCCGCAGTCGTTCCGCGCCCCAATGATGCCACCGTCCGCAAACACTGTTCGGCCAATCGCAGCACCGGCCGGGTCGAGGCGATCGCCATGATCACAACCACAAACATCGCCTCCGTAAAATCGACCTGCTTCCCCACGTAAGCGACCGCCGTTCCCCAGCCATGCCAGTAAGTGATCGCCCCGATGAGCACCACCGCCCAGATGCCGAAGACCGCCTCCACCTCGCCCAGGAAATGCAGCACCTGCCCTTTGAAGCTGACTTCCTCCGGCCCCTGCTCCGCTTCGGAATTCTCATCCCGTTCCGCTCTGCGCGCAGCATGATGAGTCTGCTGCACCTCGTGCGCCCAATGCCGGAATTTCGCGGTTAAAAACGTGTGGATGATCGCGAGCAGGAAGATGATCGTCGCGACCAGATTGAACGGCTGCTCCCGGACACGTCCGGCCAGCACCTCAAACACGCCGCCGCCGGGAGCGTCGTGGTAAGACGTCAGCGCCCGGGGGAAGTCGCCCGCCACCTCCGCCGCCCAGGCCGGCATCGCCGCCAGCAGCCAAAGGCAAACGAAACGGGGTGAAAACAAGCGCAACGTCATGCGCTTCCATCCAAAAGGCGCGGTCCGCCCTCCGCAAGCGATTCAGGCTGGCCTATGGCAAAACCTTTTCCAGCTCGGCGAGCGACATGATGAACGCGGTCGCCTCGCGCCGAACTTTTTCGCGCGTCGCATAGCGGCCAAAACCGACGAAAAGATCCACCACCGGCTTCGTCTCCAAATCGCTCACGCCGTCTCCGATCATCACGATCTTCGACGGGGCCAGTTCCGCCCGCAGGCGATTGATGACCTCAGGTTTGCCGCCGGAACGCGTGGTCGGATAGGCCTCATCGAAGCCCGTGTAACGGCCTTGGCCGTCAAAAAAAAGATCCACCGCCTCAACGCGCTCGATGCCCAGAAAGTCCGCCAGCGGCCGGATCGCCTGACGAAAGCCGCCGCTGATGATCAACGGCGTCCAGCCGGCTGCGCGCACGGCCGCCAGCATGCTCTTGGCCGTGGGCTCCACCGTATCGATGTAACGCTGTCCCACCGCCGCGACATGCGAGGCCTCCGGACGGATGATTTCCAACCGCCGGCCGAAAACAGCCTCGACCGGCAGCTTGCCGTCCATGGCATCGTGCGTCATCGCCTCGACGCGGGCGAAGACCTCGGGACCGCACGAACGTGCGAGTTCGTCGATGCCCTCGATGGCGCTCAAGGTGCTGTCGCAGTCCAAAATAAGAAGCTTGGGAGAAG
This sequence comes from Verrucomicrobiota bacterium, assembly GCA_019510185.1. Lineage (GTDB taxonomy): Bacteria > Verrucomicrobiota > Verrucomicrobiia > Opitutales > Opitutaceae > Rariglobus. The sequence goes on from JAEKKV010000020.1 coordinate 32,420, forward strand.
ACACGGGGAGCTACGGAAGAGATCTGCGTGAAAACGCGCAACGTGTTTTCACACGAACCGGTGCGCGCCAATAAAAAACCGGCGCCCCGTGAGGAGCGCCGGCTTGCAAGCTTGTCGCAGAATCGCGAAGCGAAGCGGGACTTAGTAATCCATGCCGCCGCCGCCCGGGGGCATGGCGGGGGCCGACTTGTTGGTCTCGGGAGCGTCGGTGATGATCGCTTCCGTGGTCAGGAGCAGGCCGGCGATGGACGCCGCGTTCTGGAGGGCGGTGCGGGTGACCTTCGTCGGGTCAACCACGCCGGCCTTCACGAGATCCTCGTAGTTGCCCGTGGCCACATTGTAGCCGTTGGCACCCTTGCTGGAGAGAACCTGCTGGACGACGACCGCACCTTCGACGCCGGCGTTGAAGCACAGCTGCTTGAGCGGGGCCTCGACGGCGCGACGGATGATCTGGGCGCCGAGCTTCTCGTCGCCTTCGAGCGAAGCGATGGCGGCGTCAACAGCCTTGGCGGTGCGCAGGAGCGCCACGCCGCCGCCGGAGACGATGCCCTCTTCCACGGCCGCGCGGGTCGCGTGAAGGGCGTCTTCGACGCGCTGCTTCTTTTCCTTCATCTCGGACTCGGTCGCGGCGCCGACATTGATGACGGCCACGCCGCCGGCGAGCTTCGCGAGACGCTCCTGAAGCTTCTCCTTGTCGTAATCGCTGGTGGTTTCCTCGATCTGGCGGCGGATCTGTTTCACGCGGGCCTGAATGTCGGACGATTTGCCCGAACCTTCGACGATCGTGGTGTTTTCCTTGTTGACGACGATGCGCTTGGCCTTGCCGAGGTCGGCCAGCTGGACGTTCTCAAGCTTGATGCCGAGATCTTCGCTGAGCAGGCGGCCGCCGGTGAGGACGGCGATGTCTTCGAGAATGGCCTTGCGGCGGTCACCGAAGCCGGGGGCCTTGACCGCGACGACGTTGAGCGTGCCACGGATCTTGTTCACGACGAGAGCCGCGAGGGCTTCGCCTTCGACCTCTTCGGCGATGATGAGGAGGGGCTTGCCGGTCTTGGCGGTCGTCTGGAGGATGGGGAGGAACTCCTGGAGGTTGGAGATCTTCTTCTCGTGAATGAGAATGTAGGCGTCCTCAAGGATGGCTTCCTGCGTCTCGGCGTTGGTGGAGAAGTAGGGAGACAGGTAGCCCTTGTCGAACTGCATGCCTTCGACGACGTCGAGGGTCGTCTCGATGGACTTGGCCTCTTCGACCGTCACGGTGCCGTCCTTGCCCACCTTGTCGAGGGCGTCAGCGATGATCTCGCCGATGGTGTTGTCCCAGTTCGCCGAGACGGTGGCGACCTGGCGGATTTCTTCGCGATCGTTCACCTTCTTGGAGATCTTCGCGAGCTCGGTGACGGCGGCCTCGACGGCCTTGTCGATACCGCGCTTCAGGTAAATCGGGTTGGCACCGGCGGTGACATGCTTGAGACCTTCCTTGTAGACGGCCTCGGCGAGCACGGTGGCGGTGGTGGTGCCGTCGCCGGCGGCGTCGTTGGTCTTGGAGGCGACTTCCTTCACAAGCTGGGCGCCGATGTTCTCGTAGGGATCGGGAAGCTCGATTTCCTTGGCGACGGTCACGCCGTCCTTGGTGACGGCGGGGGAGCCGAATTTCTTGTCGATGACGACATTGCGGCCCTTGGGGCCGAGGGTGACCTTGACGGCGCGGGCGAGGAGCTCGACGCCACGAAGGATTTTCTGACGAGCGGCCTCGTCGAACAGGAGTTGTTTAGCAGCCATGGTATGAACTTAAAATTTAGGATTTAGGATTTCAGAATTTCGAGGGACGGCTCAGGCGATGACGCCGAGGATGTCGTCTTCGCGAACGATGGTGTACTTGACGTCGTCGATCTTCACTTCGGTGCCGCCGTACTTGCTGATGAGGACCTTGTCGCCAACCTTCACTTCGAAGGCCACAGCCTTGCCGTTTTCATCCTTCTTGCCGGTGCCGATGGCGATCACTTCGGCCTCCTGCGGTTTTTCCTTGGCGGAGTCCGGGATGATGATGCCACCGCGGACTTGCTCTTTGTTGTCTTCGAGGTGCTTCACGAGCACGCGATCGCCGATGGGCTTGATCTTAGCTTTTGCCATATGGGTGTTTGGTTTGGGTTCCGTTGGAGGAGGATCTTTTAGTATTCGTTATTAACGACGTGTGCCCGGCGGCAACCGCCGCCAGGCGCACGAAAGGGTTGAAATTATTTCTTTTCGTCTTCGTCCACGACTTCGAAGTCGGCGTCGACCACATCGGCTTTCTTTTCGCCTTTCTTGGCGGAGCCGGCGGCGGCTTCGTCTTGCGGGGCGGCTCCGGCCTGCTGGGCCTGGGCGTAAAGCTCGGCGCCAACCTTCTGGAGGTTTTCCATGGCGGCCTTCTGCTTCTCGGTATCGTTGGACTCAAGGTCCTTCTTCGCGTCGGCCAAGGCTGTCTCGATCTTGCCCTTCACGTCGGCGGGGAGCTTGTCACCGCTTTCCTTGAGAGTCTTTTCGAGGCCATAGATGGTGCTGTCGAGTTGATTGCGGGTTTCGACGGACTCCTTGCGCTTGCGGTCTTCCTCGGCGTGGAGCTCGGCGTCCTTCGTCATCTTCTCAACCTCTTCCTTGGACAGGCCGGAAGAGCCCTGGATGGTGATCTTCTGGTCCTTGCCGGTGCCGAGGTCCTTGGCGGTGACGTGAAGAATGCCGTTGGCGTCGATGTCGAAGGTAACCTCGATCTGCGGCGCGCCGCGGGGCGCGGGCGGGATTCCGTCGAGCTTGAACGTGCCGAGGGTCTTGTTGTCGCGGGCCATGGGGCGCTCGCCTTGGAGAACCACGATTTCAACGCCGGGCTGGTTGTCCGCGTAAGTGGAGAACACCTGCGACTTCTTGGTCGGGATGGTGGTGTTGCGCGAGATCATCGCGGTGGACACGCCGCCGGCGGTCTCGATGCCGAGCGTGAGCGGAGTGACGTCGAGCAGGAGGACGTCCTTGACGTCGCCCTTGAGCACGCCGCCCTGAATGGCCGCGCCGATAGCGACGACCTCGTCGGGGTTGACACCCTGATGCGGGGGCTTGCCGGCGAGTTTGTGGGCGATTTCGACAACCTTCGGCATACGTGTCATGCCGCCGACGAGGACGAGTTCGTCGATGTTGGCAGAACTGAGACCGGCATCCTTGAGGCAGTTCTGGAACGGCTTGATCGTACGCTCAAACAGGCTGTCGCAGACCTGCTCCATCTTGGCGCGGGAAAGCGTGACGTTGAGGTGCTTGGGACCGGAGGCGTCGGCGGTAATGAACGGGAGATTGATGTCCACCGATTGAGTCGAGGAGAGGGCAATTTTGGCCTTCTCAGCCTCTTCTTTGAGGCGCTGGAGGGCCATGGGATCTTTGCGGAGATCGATGCCCTGCTCGGCCTTGAAGCTGTCGACCAGCCAGTTGATCAGCGTCTCATCCCAGTTGTCGCCGCCGAGGTGGGTATCGCCGTTGGTGGCCTTGACCTCGAAGACACCGTCGCCGATTTCGAGAACGGAAACGTCGAAGGTACCGCCGCCCAAATCGAACACCGCGATCTTTTCGTCCTTCTTTTTGTCGAGACCGTAGGCCAGCGAAGCGGCGGTGGGCTCGTTGATGATGCGGAGAACATCAAGGCCGGCGATCTTGCCCGCGTCCTTGGTGGCCTGACGCTGGGCGTCGTTGAAATACGCGGGAACCGTGATGACGGCTTGGGTTACCTTTTCGCCGAGATAAGCCTCGGCGTCGGCCTTCAGCTTGCCGAGGACGAAGGCGGAAATCTGCTGCGGCGCGAACTGCTCGGCCTTGTCGCCCACCTGCACCTCGATCATGGCATCGCCGTTTTTGCCGGCGACGACTTTGTAAGGAAGGTTCTTGGCCTCTTCGCTGACCTCGGTGAATTTGCGACCGATCAGACGTTTGGCGGAAAAAACGGTATTGCGCGGATTGGTGACGGCCTGACGCTTGGCCGCCTGGCCAATGACGCGTTCACCCGATTTGGTGAAAGCGACCACGGACGGCGTGGTGCGGGCGCCTTCGGCATTGGGGATGACGATAGGTTCTCCGGCTTCCATGACGGACATGCAGGAGTTGGTGGTTCCAAGATCGATACCAAGAATGCGACTCATAGTAACTTTGTTCAAAGCAACGCCTGTGCACGCCAACCATGGAAATTCATTAGTTTATTTAAACAAATAACTTAAAATCTATTCGGACCCATTTAGCGCCTTTGGAAACAGAGTCCACCGAGCCAGCGTGACACAGTTTGGCGCATCCGAAGCAGATCAGGCCAAGTCCTTGGCACACTTGTCCCAATGCGCAAAGACCATGGCGCCAACATCCGAAGAGATTGATCTCCCCACCCGCCCCGCCATGGTTCCGGCCATGGAAATGGAAATCGTGATACCCGACGAAGTCCCCGTGATGACGCTCCCGAATCTCACGTTTTTTCCGCAAGCGCTCCTTCCTCTTCATATTTTCGAGTCCCGTTATCGCGACATGTTGCGCGACGTGCTCGCAACCAACCGCCTCTTTGCCGTCGCCGGACTCAATTCACAGGTCAGCGGACAGTTCGAACCGCCTTATCGCATCGCCACCGTCGGCATCGTGCGCGCCTGTCAAAAAGCCGACAATGGCACCTCCAATCTTCTGATCCAAGGGCTGTCCCGCGTGGAAGTGCAGGATATCGTGCGTGAAACGCCCTACCGCTGCATGCGGATCCGCGCGCTCGCGAGCAAACCCGGCGCGGAGTCCGAGGAAAACCGCCGGCTCCACGGCAGTCTGGCCCGGCTGATTGCAATGAAGCAGCGCCTTGGCGGCGGAGTGCCGGGCGATCTCACCCGCTTTCTCAAAACCATCGAGGATCCGGAGATCTTCGTCGATCTCGCCGCCTTTAGCCTGTGCGAAAACCCGCGCCTCAAGCAAAAGCTTTTGGAAACACTCGACGTGCACAAACGCCTCGAGCTTCTGACCGCTCACCTGCGCGCCGACATCGACCGGATCAAGTTGCGGAAGAAGCTGCAAGGGGACCTGCCCGACGACCGGATCATCAACAATTGAGCGGCTTGGACCACGGCAGCCGGCCGCACGCTGGGCTCGGACGCCCGGTGATGTCACGGACGCGGCCCGTCCGACTCAAATGTAGAGATAGACGTAAACCGCGAAGGCGATTGCTATCAGTCCTGCGCCGGCCGCAAGCGCCCAGAGCAAGTTTCGCTGTCTCGCCGCCATGGCGAAAGTCGCGATGATCACGCCCATCTGCGCCGCGAGCATGCCGTAGAAAAAGCGCTGGCTGCGGAGATGATGACGCTCGGCCGAGACGTTGCTCTTGCGCACCAAGAGTTCGTAGACATTGGCGACAACTTGGTTGAGGCGCGCCTCGGTGTCATAGCGCACGGTGTTGTAGCGAAGCCGTGCGGCGGTGAAATCGCGGCCCAGCGCCGTGACCGACGCATCCGGCGGCGACAGTTGCGCCTTTTGGCGGGCGAGTTCCTTCTCCAACTGCTCGATGGCTTGATTTATGGGAGCGATGGCCGCGTCGAAGGCCAGCGCGTGGTCCTGCGCTTGTTGCAGGGCCGTTTCCAACGTAGTGACCGGCACGGAACCCAGCAAAGCGAGAACATCCGCATCGGGACGGGAGCTGTGCAGGGCATCGAGTGCGGTTTTAACCTGGGGATCTTGAGCCGGCGCCGCACCGATCTTGGGCAGCTCACCGTTTTGCAGCGCAGCCAGCGCCTGTTTGCCGGCGATTGAGGCCAGCACGGATTGTGCAGGCGTTTCGGCCAGAACCGTGGCAAGCGCGGTGCCATCGAGCGAGTGCACCTCGGTGGTGCTCTCCACCATGTCGAGCGTGTTGTGCTGAAGGGCGCTGCGAAGTTTTTTGGCCTGGAAAAAATTCCATTGGTCGCCGGCCTTGGACTGCTGTTGGGCGGCGAGCGAACGGTCATACTGGGCGCGCGTCATCTCGCTGGAGGCGAGACCGGCGAGCATGGTGGCGACCACCGTCATGATGACAGGCGTCGCTGCAAAGAGCTTGCCAAGCTTGGTGGGGGGAAGATCTGCCTTAAGGGCGTCGGGAATGGTGGTTTTCAAAGATGAAAGGGAATTCAGGAATACTGACTGAAGGCTGAACGGGTTGCGAATTTCCGCCAACCGCCCGGGCCCTGCAAGCCCAAGAGAGAAACTTGTCGTCCTTGTGGTTCTTTCCTATCAGGCATACGTTATGAAAGTGGCGGGATACCGCCACTTCCGCCACATGAATACTACTCTGCCAAACCCGAACACCACCACCAAGCGGCCTGAAGATGCGTGGAAACAAGTCGTCGCCGACTACCAGCAGCCGTCCGTCTGGCGCGCAAGCTGGCAGCTCGTGAACACCTTCGGGTTTTACGCACTGCTGTGGTATTTCATGTACCTCAGCCGGGCAACCCCGTGGGTGAGCCTGCCGCTGGCGGTGCTCGCCGGAGCCCTGCTCGTAAGGGTGTTCATCATTTTCCACGATTGCGGGCACGGATCGTTTTTGCGCTCGTCCACGGCCAATATCGTCGTCGGCTGGCTGGCGGGCGTGCTCACGTTCACCCCGTTTTATCACTGGCGCTGGGAACACGCCCACCATCACGCCACGTCGGGCGATCTTGACCGTCGCGGCACGGGCGACATCTGGACGCTGACGGTCCAGGAATATCTGGAGTCGTCACGCTGGCAGCGCTTTGCCTACAAACTTGCCCGTAATCCGGTCATTCTGTTCGTGATCGCACCCGTGTTCCTGTTCGTGGCTCGGCAGCGGTTCTCCTCTCCCACGGCCAAACTGCGGGAGCGGCAGTCGGTGTGGTTCATGAATCTGGCCTTGCTGGCAGTGGCGGCGGGCATGAGCGCTCTCTTCGGCCTCTCGACCTACCTTCTGCTTCAGCTCGTGGTGATCACGGTAGCGGGCTCGGCCGGTGTCTGGATGTTTTACGTGCAGCACCAGTTTGAGGACGCCTATTGGGAGCACACCGAAGAATGGGACTACACCGAGGCGGCGTTGAAAGGCAGCTCCTTCTATCGTCTGCCAAAGGTGCTGCAGTGGTTCACTGGCAACATCGGGTTCCATCACATCCACCATCTCAGCTCCCGCATCCCGAACTACAATCTGGAGCGGTGCCATAACTCGCACCCGATGTTTAACCAGGTGAAACCGATCACGATCCTCACGAGTTTGAAATCGTTGAACTTCCGCCTGTGGGACGAGCAAAGCCGGAAGCTGGTCGGTTACCGCCTCATGCGCGAACGCCGGAAACAAGCCAAGGCCGCCGCCAAGAAAACGCCAGGGACTCCACCGCCGTCGGTCGGCGTTTGATCCGCCGGGGCAGGCCTCTGCGCCCCGCGGTGAGGCTCAATCCTCAAATCCGTCCACGCTCAAACTCTTCCCGTTGTCCTTGGGCCCGAGTTGTAAGATGAAGGGCGCGGCGATCTTGGCCCACGCTTCGGCCTTGGCGCAGCCGGCGGCGCCTTCGCCAAGAACGATGCGAAGCATGTCAGTGTCGATAGAACCGGGATTGAGCGGAACCGCCGCCATTCCCCGCGGCAACTCTTGAGCGAGCGCCTGGGTCAGTCCCTCGATGGCCCACTTGCTTGCACAATACGGCGCGAACTCTCCTGAAACGCTCCGGCCCCAAAGGGACGAAATATTCACGATCACGCCTTTCTTGGCGGCGACCATGGACGGCACGAACTCGTGAATGACGTTGGCGACACCGGTGATATTGATGTTCACGAGGGACGCAAATGCCTCGACCGGCACCTGCCAGAGCGGCGCCGGGGCATTGATGACGGCGGCGTTGTTGATCAGGATATCCGGCGCTTCGCCAAAACCGAGCGTCTTGGCGGCCCAGATGCCCACCTTCGTCGGATTCGAAACGTCGACGACTTCGAAGCTGTGCGGTGCCCCGTATTCAAAACGCAGATCGATAATGGCCGGGCCGCGTCCGCAACCGGCGACCGTGTGGCCGAGCCGGATGAACTCCTCGGCCAAGGCCCGGCCAAGACCACGAGTGACTCCGGTGATGACGATCTTCATCGCGATTGCAGGCTGAATTTGTTCAGACCCGTCTTGCGGCAGGTATCCATGACGAAAGCCAGCGTCTTGAGCGGAGTGTTTTCGTCGGCGCGGATGAGCACGGGGATGTCCTTGTCGATCTGGCGCACCTCGTGAAGCAGACTCACGAGCTGGGCCTCGGTGGCGGCCTTGCCGTTGAAGAAGAGCGCGCCGGCCTTGTCGATGCCGATGGTTACGGTGCCCTTGAACTCGTTTTTACCGGCGGTCTCGACCTTCGGCAACGTGAGGTTGAGCGTCGCTGCGGTGCGAAACTGCATCGTGACGAACGCAAAAAACACCAACATCACGAGCACGTCGATCAACGGCACGAGATTGAGCTCGGGACGCTTGCGACGGGGTCTGAGCAGGCTGCTGCGCATAGGTCCTTCGATGAAAACCGGCTTACGATTGCGCTCCGCGGGCGAGGATGCGCTCCAGCAGCACGTCGAGCTGCGCGGCGAATTTTTCCACGCGGCGCTGCAGGATGCCGCCGCCCACGAGCGCGGGCACGGCGATGAGCAGACCGAGGACGGTGGCGGAGAGCGCGAGCGAAACACCGCTGGTAAACTTCGCCGGATCGGGCATGCCGTTGTCGCCGGTGACGCTGGAAAAAACCCGGATGAGCGACCAGACCGTGCCGGTGAGGCCGATGAGCGGCGCGCCGGCGTAAATCACGTCGAGATAGGGAATGCCCCGTTCCATGCGCACGAGCTCAAGCCGGGCGAAGGCCTTCACCGCATCCGGGTCGTTTGGATGCTGTCCCGCAAAGGCGACCACGCGGGCCAGCACCGAATGCTGGCCACCAGAGACCGGACGCCCGGCCACGATGGTGTCCACCATGTCCTGCGGCAGGACCACCGAGGTTCGCAACGCATAGGAGCGTTCGACCAAAATGAAAACCAGCGCGAGCGAGCACACCGCGAGCGGGTAGATCAGAATGTCGGCGCCTTTAAAGATATCGATGGCTGCAAGAAACATGGGAGAAGGTGTGCTGGTATGACGTCGCCGACCGGCGAAAGTTCATAAAAAACCGGCAGGCCCGCGAAAGACCTGCCGGTGCGTGAGCATTTCTCAAGCCGCCAGATAGGGAAGTTTGGCGGCGGTGGCCTTGACGGCGTCGCGACCGTCGAGGAGCTCGCCAATCGCATCCCAGCGACCGTTGACGAGCGCATCCCGGGCGCTCTCGCGCTGGGCGATCTTCACCGACTGGCCGGCGAAGCGCGCTTCCAACTTCACAAGGTCGATGACGACCTCGGCGCGGGGATCGGCCTCGGTGGCGGCGGCGATCTTGGCGATGTCCTCACGCGAAGCGGTCACGCAGGGAATGCCGAGGGTGGTGCTGTTGCCAAAAAAGATCTCAGCGAAGTTCTCGGCGATGACCGCCTTGAAACCGTATTTGGCAATGGCCTGCGGGGCGTGCTCGCGGGAGGAACCGCAGCCGAAATTGGCGCCGGAGAGCAGGATCGTCGCGCCCTTGAAACGCTCCTCGTTGAGCGGATGCGGCTTGTCGGTGCCGTCAAGATTCTTGCGGACGTCGTAGAAGAGGAATTCGCCAAGACCGTCAAAGGTGACGCACTTCATGAAGCGCGCCGGGATGATGCGGTCGGTGTCGATATCGTTGCCGGGCACGTTGACGGCGCGGCCGGTGACGGAGGTGATTTTTGCGAGAGCCATGGTGGCGGAGATTAAAGGTGGAAGCTGAACTTAGTTATTGGCGACGTGAAAGACTTCACGGGCGTCGGCGATCTGGCCAGTGACCGCGGCGGCGGCGACCATGAGCGGGCTCATGAGGATCGTGCGGCCGGTGGTGGAGCCTTGGCGGCCCTTGAAGTTGCGGTTCGAGGAGGACGCGCAGAGCTGGTCCCCGACAAGCTTGTCGGGATTCATCGCGAGGCACATCGAGCAACCGGCGGCGCGCCACTCGAAGCCGGCCTCGGACAGGATCTTGTCGAGACCGAGTTTTTCGCACTGGAGCGCGACGATCTGCGAACCAGGGACGGCGATGGCCTTGACCCCCGGAGCAACCTTGCGGCCCTTGATGAACTTGGCGACCTCTTGGAAATCCGAGAGACGGCCGTTGGTGCACGAGCCAAGGAAAGCGACGCTGATCTTGGTGCCCTTGATGGGGGCGCCGGCGGGCAGCTTCATGTAGGCGAGCGCTTCCTCGATGCCAGCCTTTTCGTCCACGGACGTGGCGGTGGCAGGATCGGGGATGTTCTCGGTGATGGAGATGGCTTGGGCGGGATTGATGCCCCACGTGACGGTAGGAGCGATGTCGCCGGCGTCGATCTTGACGACGTCGTCGTAGTTCGCGCCGGGATCGGAAGCGAAGGACTTCCAACGGGCGACTTCAGAATCCCAAGCCGCACCCTTCGGGGCGTAAGGACGGCCCTTCAAGTAGGCAAAGGTGGTCTCGTCGGGATTAACATAGCCGACGCGAGCGCCGCCCTCGATGGACATGTTGCACACGGTCATGCGCTCTTCCATCGTGAAGCCGTCGAAAATATTGCCGGCATACTCGTAGGCGTAGCCGGTGCCGCCGTTGACGCCGAGTTTGCGGATGATGTGAAGGATCACGTCCTTGGCGTAGACGCCGGGGCGGAGCTTGCCGTTCACCTCGATGCGGCGGACCTTGAGGGCGCCGAGCGCCATCGTTTGCGTGGCGAGCACGTCGCGCACCTGACTCGTGCCGATGCCGAACGCGATCGCGCCGAAAGCGCCGTGCGTGGAAGTGTGGGAGTCGCCGCAGGCGATCGTGGTGCCGGGCTGGGTGATGCCCTGCTCGGGACCGACGATGTGAACAATCCCCTGCTTGCCCGAGGCGCGATCGAAGAAGGTGATGCCGAACTCGGCGCAGTTTTTGCGCAGCTCGTCCATCATGGCCTGCGCGAGCGGATCGGCGTAAGGCTCCACGAACTGGTCGGTGGGCACGATGTGGTCGACCGTCGCGAAAGTGCGATGCGGCATCAGAACCTTCAATCCCAGATCGCGGACCATGCCGAAAGCCTGGGGCGAGGTCACCTCGTGAATCAGGTGCGTGCCGATGAGCAATTGCGTCTGGCCGTTGGCCAGTGTGCGGACGGTGTGGGCGTCCCAGACTTTTTGAAACAGGGATTTAGGCATGGATGGTAAGGAAGAAGGGTTTACCCGGAAGTTGGCTATCCGGAACTGAATGACAGTACCAGAACGTTGCCATAACGGGAAATACTTGTTCAGCTCCTTGTGATGCCTCGTGAGTATCAGTTCCCCTATGATTTGCGCCACCTCGTTTATTTCCGCGAGGTCGCCCGGCAACTTCATTTCCGCAAGGCGGCGGAATCCTTATCCGTCGCCCAACCTGCTCTGAGCCGTCAAATAGCGCAACTGGAGGCCGCCTTGGGCGTGCCACTGTTTGTCCGTTCGCGCCGCCGCGTAGAGCTCACCCCCGCAGGCAGAGCGTTACTGGAGCGCATCGAGCCGCTCTTGCGCACGCTGGCCGGCGTGCCTGCCGAGTTGCAAGCGTTGGCGGAGGGCGAAAGAGGGCATCTCAAGGTTGCGTTCACCGGACTGGCAATGGCCACGGTGCTGCCCGGCATTCTACGGGAATTTCACCGCAAGTTCCCCGGCATCCGGCTCGAGTTGAACGAATCTCCGACGTCGGCCCAGCTCGGCGCGTTACTCGCGGGCGAACTCGCGTGCGGTTTTTTCCACCCCGACGCCTCCTCCACCCCGGGCCTGAAGACCCGGCTGCTGTTGCGCGAAAAAAACGGCGTGCTTCTGCCCGCCGATCATCCCCTCGCCTCTCATCCGGTGCTCCGGCTGCGCGCGCTCGCCTCGACGCCGTTCGTGCTTTTTCCGCGGGCGCACAATCCCGGTTTCTATGATCGCGTGCTGGCGGCGTTTTCGCGCGCGGGAGTCACGCCACGCATCGCCGAGGAAGTCTGGCCGCGCGCCAACGGTGTGGGCTTCGTGCGCGCGGGCGTGGGTGCGACGTTCATGTGCCCCTCCGAGGCGCGCCAGCTCCCGCCGGAGGTAACCTTCCGTCCGCTGGAAGGTCCTGCGCCGGAAAGTCGGCTGGTGCTGGGCTGGCGGAGCACGCCGCCGCCGGAGCCCGCGCTGGCGGCGTTTCTTTCGGTGGCCGAGGCGAACGCGCCGGTCCCGCCAACTGCGGCGACCGGCGAACCGGCATAAGTCTTATTTCAACTTCTCCGCCAGCTCCGTCATCTCCTGATCGAGCTGGCTATCGGGATCGGGCTTGAGCACGAGCCGGGCTTGGGCCAGCGCCGTTTTCGCCTCGCTTGCATGTCCTTGGCTGGCGAGCCGACGGACAAACGGACGGACGACGCGGTCATAAAAATCCATACCCGCGCCTTTGCCGTAGCGTTGCAGCGTCTGCTTATAGAGGAGCAACTGTTCGGATAGCGGAGTGTTTTCCATCATTTGAGAAATGGCGGCGGCCGCCTGCTCCACCGTTAAATCGGTGCGACCCGTCTGGTTTTTGCGCGCGATGGCGCGCTCTTCGGTCTCCGCCGCCGTCGCCTCGCCACGGGAGCGAAGACTGGCGGCCAGAGCCCGCAGAAAGCGCGCATTAAGGTCGGGATAACGTTGAAACGCCGCCGCCGCTTCCCCGAGAAGCTGCTCACGGGTTTTGAAATCGACGTCCGCATTGACGGCGAGAAGCGTTTCCCACGCTTCCAGATTGCGCCGCTCGCAAGCGATCGCTCTGCGCGCCGCGGCCGCCGCCTCCTTGGTCTGCCCGAGCTGAAGATACAGCTTCGCGAAAAGCTCCCATGGGCGTGACTGCTGATACGGCGGAAGCTGGTGAAAGCCTTCCGACAAAAACTGGAGTTCGTGATCGGAAAGATCGGCCCACGTCTGCGGATCGTGCGCCACGCCTGTCACGTAGCGCTGCTCGGCATACCGGCCGGCATCCAGCACCCATTTTTTCCCCGTGCCCAAATAGCCAAACCACGCATGCCGTCCGTCCTGGCCTTCGCCGCGAAAAAGCAGCGTGGGCACGCCCTTCGCCTTCCCCGCCTGGGTGGCAAAATAGGCCTGATCCACGCAGATGCCCCCTTCGCTGTAGATGCGCGGCAGATCATAGGAATCGCCCGGCCACGCATATTGGCGGGCGTTCAGCCGGTCGGTGCGATAGCGCACGCTGTCGTAGCTCTTGGGCAATTGCGCCAGAGTGAAGTGAAGCGATTTTTGCGCCCAAACGAGGTCGTCGAACGAAGCCACGAAATCGACCGCGAATTTCAATTCGGACGCCGGCAACGTCGTCAGCTTGTGCAACGTCACTCCGCGCTGGTCGGCATCGACCAGAAAATTAAACGCCTCGAGCGGCGGAGGCAAAACACGCGGCAGAACTTTGGCCGATACCTGTGCATGAGGCCAGTCGCGCGGCGGCGGCGAATCATAAACCAAGGCGATGGCCAGGGCCAATTGGCTGTAAGCCGCGAACCGGCGCGGATCGGCCTCGCGCAAGGTCTGCAAAATCACGAGCACCTGCGGAAGATTATCGTAAGCCGACAGCTGATCGAAAAACGCCGCCGAGAACACCCGGTCTTCAAGCAGCCAGGCAATGGTGTCTTGCGAAAGCAGGCGGGCGAGCGGTTCGTCCGGCAATGCAGCAACCGCAACCACCGCCGGCCGTGGCCCCGCAGAGGACTGAGACCGGCCCAGCAGCTCGCTCCACGCCGCCACGTAAAACCAGGCTTCGGCCGCATCCATGGAGCCATGCTCGAATGTGTTTATCGCACCTGCATAAATGCCCGTCGCAATCGGTCCCCATCCCTTGCTCGGAGCCGCCGCCAAGATGGCGTTGACCCGCTCGGCCGTGGGCGGACGAAGAAACCACTCGTCGGGAAGCCGCGGAACCTCGGCCCCGCTCGCCACTCCTGACAAAAATCCGGCGATGATTAAAAGAAAACAACGCACAATGGATGGGAATTAAATCATCGATCCTCGGACGCCAAGCGAGACGAACAAAACCAAACGCCCCGCAGCTTCGAAGGCTACGGGGCGCGGATCAATCAAGCGCAAGAGTGACGCGCGGCTTAGGAAGCAACGCCGGTATCAGCGGCGGGTTTGCTAGGCTCCTTTTGCTTGAACTCCAGCTTGTCGCCGTTGCGCACGACCAGCACGGATTCGCCGTCCTTCACGTCGCCGCGGAGGATGGCCTCGGCCAGCGGATCCTCAAGGTAGTGCTCGACGGCCCGACGCAACGGACGCGCACCGTATTTCTCGTCGTAGCCCTTTTCGATGAGCAGCTCCTTGGACTCCGGGGAGAACTCCAAGGTGATTTTCCGCTCCACCAGACGCTTCGCGAATTTAACGACCTCGATTTCGACGATCTTGACCAGGTCGTTCTTGTCGAGCGGCCGGAAGAAAACGATGTCGGAAATACGATTGAGAAACTCGGGCTTGAAAACGCGCTTGGCCTCTTCGAGCACCTTCTCGCGCATCTTCTCGCTATCGCTAAAGCTCGCGGCGGCGGCGGCGAAACCCATCGCCGTCTGACGCTGCAGGAGCGCGGCGCCGACGTTCGATGTCATGATAATGATCGTATTGCGGAAATCCACGGTGCGTCCGAGCGAATCGGTCAGACGACCGTCCTCCAAAATCTGCAGGAGAATCTGGAGCACGTCCGGGTGCGCCTTTTCGATTTCGTCAAAAAGGATGACCGCGTAAGGCTTGCGCCGCACGGCCTCGGTGAGCTGGCCGCCCTCCTCGTAGCCGACGTAGCCGGGAGGCGAGCCGACCAGGCGGGAGACGGCGAACTTTTCCATGTACTCGCTCATGTCGATCTGGATGAGCGCGTCCTGATTGCCGAACATTTGGGCCGCAAGCTGCTTGGCGGTCTCGGTTTTGCCGACGCCGGTGGGGCCGACAAACATGAACGAGCCGATGGGGCGGCGCGGATCCTTCAGATCGGCGCGGGAACGACGGAGGGCGCGGGCGATGGCGCTCGCGGCAATATCCTGACCGACGACCGATTTCTGGATCTCCGCCTCGAGGCCGAGCAATTTCTCGCTCTCCTTCTTTTCCATGCGGGAGAGCGGAATGCCGGTCCAGTCGGCGACAACCTGAAGGATCAAGTCGTCGTCGATCGGAATGCGTTTTTCCTCGCGGGTCTTTTTCCACTCTTCGGTGACCTGCTCCTGCTTGCCGCGGAGCTGCTTCTCCTTGTCGCGAAACTTGGCGGCCTCTTCGAAATGCTGCTTGGCGATGGCCTCTTCTTTTTGCGCGCAGACCTGCTCGATTTCCTTGGTGAGATCCTCGATTTCAGGCGGACGATTGAGAGAGGCGATGCGGGCGCGGGAACCGGCCTCGTCCATCACGTCGATGGCCTTGTCGGGCAGAAAGCGGCCGGTGATATAGCGGTCGGAGAGCTTGGCTGCGGTTTCGAGAGCCTTGTCGGAGAAGATCGCCTTGTGGTGATCCTCATATTTGCTCCGGATGCCCTTGAGGATGGTGATCGTGTCCTCGACGGACGGCGGCTCGACCTTCACCGCCTGGAAGCGGCGATCGAGGGCGGAGTCCTTCTCGATGTACTTGCGGTACTCGTTAAGGGTGGTCGCGCCGATGCACTGAAGTTCGCCGCGGGAGAGGGCGGGTTTGAAAATGTTCGAGGCATCCATCGCGCCCTCAGCGGCACCGGCACCGACGATCGTGTGCATCTCATCGATGAAGATGATCACGTTCTTGGCCCGCTTGATTTCGTCCATCACCGCCTTGATGCGCTCTTCGAACTGGCCGCGGTATTTGGTGCCTGCCACCATGAGGGCGAGGTCGAGCGTGATGACTTTCTTGTCGAGCAGGATCTCCGGAATGACACCACTGGCGATTTCCTGGGCCAAGCCCTCGACGATCGCCGTCTTGCCCACGCCGGCTTCGCCGATGAGGACGGGATTGTTCTTGGTGCGACGGCAGAGAATCTGGATGACGCGCCGAATCTCGTTCTTGCGACCGACGACGGGGTCGAGTTCGCCCTTGCGCGCCAGCTCGGTGAGATCGCGGCCAAAGGCCTTGAGGGCGGGCGTCTTGACTTCTTTCTTGCCGGCTTCCTCACCGGGCACAGCAGTGCCGCTACCGCGCTGAGGACCGCCCGCCGAAGGCTCCTCGCCGGAACCGGCGCCTTCGCCGCCGGTGAACTGCGGATCGAGTTCGCGAAGAATTTCGTTGCGGGTGCGCTCGATATCGATGTCGAGCGACTTGAGGACGCGGGCGGCCACGCCCTCGCCTTCGCGGAGCAGGCCGAGCAGGATGTGCTCGGTGCCTACGTAAGAATGATTCAGCGCCTTGGCCTCCTTGCCGGCGAGGGCGAGGACCTTTTTCACGCGAGGTGTGTAAGGAATGCTGCCTTGCGTCTTGGTTTCCTGACCGGTGCCGACCTGCTTTTCGACCGCGTTGCGCACGGTCTCAAGGTCCAACCCCATCTTCTGGAGCACGCTCACGGCCACGCCTTGGCCGAGTTTGATCAATCCGAGAAGGATGTGCTCGGTACCGACGTAGTTGTGATGGAAGCGGTCGGCTTCCTTGCGGGCCAAGGCGAGCACCTGCTGCGCACGAGGCGTAAAGTTGTTCATCGGTTCCATGGGCTGGTAGGGATGGGGTTAATTTTGTCCGTTGCTGGTAAAGACAGGCTTGGCGAAGGCTGCAAATTCCGTGCGCAGTTTGTCGGCGCGCAACACATCGCGTTGAATGGATTCCAAATCGTGCCGGGCGGAATTCTGGATGTGTCCCGGCTGCGTCTCGATGAAGAGCCGGTCGATCACGGCGCGGCTGCTCTCGGGGAAGATGTTGAGGTCGATGCCAAGGCGCAAAAGCGACAGCAAATTCATCGCCTCGGTCGAGGTGAGCAAATGGCTGTTTTGCAGGATGCCGTAGGCGCGGCCGATCTTGTCGTACAGCTTCGGGGCGTCGGTCTCGACCAAACGGGCGCGGGCATTGAGCTCATGCTCGATGATCGACTCCAGCACGCTGCCGAGCCGCTTGATGATTTCCTCCTCGGATTCGCCAAGGGTGGTCTGGTTGGAAATCTGAAAGATACTGCCGCTCGCGTCGGAGCCTTCGCCAAAAAGGCCGCGCACGACCATGCCCAGCTGATTGACGGCGCGAACCACCTTCTCCATCTGGCTGGAAATCACCAGCGCGGGCAGGTGCATCATGGCGGAAGCGCGCAAGCCGGTGCCCAGATTTGTCGGACAGGCGGTCAGATAACCCAGCTTCGGCGAATAGGCGTAATCGAGGCGCTCCTCGAGTTCCGAATCGAGCGCATTGATCACGTTCCAAGCTTTCTTGAGCTGAAACCCGGCGCGCAGAACCTGGATGCGCAGATGATCCTCCTCGTTGATCATCACGGAAACCGTCTGGTCTTTGTTGATGACAACGCCGGCGCCCTGCTTGGCCCCGCTCAGCTCACGGGAGATCAGATGGCGCTCGACGAGGATTTGCTTCTGCAGATCGGTCAGTTCGGAAACGGTGGTGTTGACGCTTCGTTTCATCGGCGCGGTGCCGCCCAGCGCCTCACGACAGATTTCCAGCACCTCGGCGCGCTGCGGATCCCGAGCCCAGCCCGGAAAGGAGCGGCCGGCAAGATTGCGCGCCAAACGAATGCGGGTCATGAGCACGATCGCGCACTTGCTGCTCGCAGTGTCCGTGAGCTCGGAGGGCGTGGAGAGAAGTGAGGCGATGGTCATGGCCTTAGTGCGCTGATTTCGACTGCTCGAAGGCTTGTTTGAGCTGGGTGATTTCATCGCGATAACGGGCGGCGTCTTCGAACCTTTCAGTTTTGACCGCGTCGTCGAGGTTCAGTTCAAGCTCACCCAAGCGGTCGTGAAGGGTTTTACGTTCGAGAGATTTTTGCGGAACCTTGCCGGTGTGCGCGGTGCCCTTGTGCATGTTATCGAGCATGGGCTCCACGAGGCCGGAGAACGCCTGGTAGCATTGCGGGCAGCCGAAGCGTCCGTGCTTTTTGAAGTCGTTCTGGGTGAACCCGCATTGCTCGCAACGCACGCCCGTGACCGGGGATTCCGGATTGAGGGAGGCTTTCAGCAGCAGATCGGCAAGGGAGAAACCGCTCGGATCGGTCACGCCCTTGGCTTGGGCGCACGATTCGCACAAGTCCACCTTGTGCACCTTGTTATTCACGATTTGCGTGAGGTGCACGGTGGCGGGATTGCTGCAAAGGTCACATTTAAGCGGGCTGGCCATAAGGATAAATTAGCACGTCATTCAGGAAGTTCGACCCTAGGGACGTGAATTTATGACACGAGGGAAACATTTCCTTCTGCTTGCACCGATCATGCCAACCGCCGTACGGGAAGCAAGGCGGCTGTCGTCCAATGTAACACCGGGAAAGACGGCCGGATGCGCGCGCCGTAACGGCGCAGTCCGGCGCCGCGAGTGCACGATATCGACGCAGCGCGAGCGGCGCCCGGCAAGACCCCCATTCGCAAACGCGGCCCGCAAGCGCATCAAAGGCGCGTGCCCTCGACCAGCACGCGGCGGCGGAACGCCTCGAGCACGCGATGGGTGATCGGGCCCGGCTTGGCGGTGCCGATCTCACGTCCATCCAGCTTCACCACCGGAATGACCTCGGCGGCGGTGCCCGTGAGGAAGCATTCGTCGGCATTCCAGATGTCGTAACGCGTAAGATCCGCCTCTTGCAGCGGGATGCCGAGCTCCCGGGCGATGTCAATGATGGCCGAGCGCGTGATGCCCTTGAGCGCCCCCTGCGAGGCCGCCGGCGTGATGATCGCGCCCTTGTGGACGATGAAGATGTTGTCGCCCGTGCATTCGGCCACATAACCCTGATCGTTCAACATGATGGCTTCGAGCGCGCCCGCCTGGCGGGCCTCGATCTTGGCGAGGATGTTGTTGAGATAGTTAAGCGACTTGACCGCCGGGGGAAGCGCGGCGGAGTTGATGCGGCGGGTGGCCACTGTCACGATCGCCAGACCCGAAGTGTAATGTTCGGCGGGATACAGGGCGATCTTGTTCGCGATAATAAAGATCGAGGGCTTCGGGCAGAGCCAGGGGGAAAGACCGAGGTCGCCCACCCCGCGCGTCACGACCAGACGGATATAGCCGTCCGAGAGCTGATTGCGCCGGCACGTTTCGAGAGTGGCCTCGGCGATTTCCTGGCGCGTCCAAGGCATCTTGAGCATGATGGCTTTGGCGGAGTACTCCAGCCGCTCCAGATGTTCGTCCAGACGGAAAACGTTACCCTGATAAAGGCGGATGCCCTCAAAGACTCCGTCGCCATAGAGCAAACCGTGATCGAACACCGAGACCTTAGCATCGGCCTCGTCCACGTATTTTCCATCAAGGTAAATTGTCATTCCGACCACCGTAGGAAATCCCGAGCGAATTTGTCCAGCCTCCGGCGGAATTTCTTCTTGTGTCCCCCCGCCAAGCGCACAAATTTTTCTTTAGTACTCCCCCTTCCCCTATGCTTAAAACTACCCTTCGTTCCCGTTCAGGTTTTACCTTGATCGAACTGCTCACCGTGATCGCGATCATCGGCATTCTCGCCGCGATCCTGTTCCCCGCCATCGGCGCGGCACGGCGTTCCGCCCAAAAGGCTTCCGACCTTTCCAATATTCGCTCGATTGGCCAGGCCGCCATCATTTACGCCAGCGACAACAATGATCGCTTGCCCGACCCCATCGCGAACGACTCGGCGTCCGCAACCAACAAAGTCACCGGCGGCGATCACTATTTCGTGTGGTTCGGTCTGCTGGCCAAAAACGGCAATCTCGCGGACCCGGCGGTCACCATCTCGAAAATTGATCCGCTGTACCCGGCCGTGATGCCCACAGCCATCGTCAATCCCACCAATAAGAGCGCGCTCGACGCCACGTTCCTCAACAACACCCCTTCCTTTGAGGTGGTGGGTGGCATCAAAGTGAGCGATCCCTCCACCACTCCGGTGGCCTACACCCGCGGCCTGCAGAAAGACGGCAGCTGGGATACCCTCTCCGGCACCTACGGTACCGAAGGCGGTTTCGTCGTTTTTGTCGGTGGCAACGTCGCTTCTTTCAAAAACATCGGCTCACCCTCGTCGCTGATCCAAACCACCGGCAAGGTCACGGCTGACATCACCCAGGCCGTCCCCTACACCACAACCGGCAATCAGCGTCTCTACGGCCCCGGCGGCGCCAACGGCGGATCCACCGTCGGATCGCTCGCAGGCACCCGCTCCACCCCCTCCAGCTGATTGATCGGCCTGCGCTTGCGGCCCCTCTCCTTCCCCGCCCAGCCGGCTTTCCGGCTGGGCTTTTTGTTTTGCTCCTTTCCGTGGCACCGCCCAACTGAATCCAGGTCCGTTTGCCCTGACCGCCCGTCCTCCTTCCACTTTCGATTTTCCAAGGCATGACCGCCGCGCCCACCCACAGCCTCACCTATATCGTCGGCCATAAAAATCCCGATGCCGACGCCATTTGCTCCGCCATCGCCTACGCCGCCTTCAAGCAGGCCCGGGGATTCACCGGCTATGTCGCGGCGCGCTGCGGCAATTCCAATGCCCGCATCGATACGATTCTCGAACGTTTCCGACAGCCGCTGCCGTATTATTTGAGCGACGTCACCCCGCGCGTGCGCGACGTCATGGTGACGGACGTGGTCGCCATTTCCCAGAACGCAACCTGCGCCGAGGCCCTGGAGCTTATCGACCAGCACGATGTCCGCGTCCTGCCAGTGGTGACCGATTCGCAGCGTGTGATCGGCAGCGTTTCCATTTTCCAACTGGGCGGCTTCTTCGTTCCACGCATGCGCGAACCGCGCGAGATGCGAAAGGTCTTCAGCAGTCTCGCCCAGATCTCCCGCGCGCTTAAAGCCCGCATCATCCATTTGGACCACCCCGACCGCCAGGAAGAACTCTTTGTGCGCGTCGGCGCGATGGACGTCCATTCCTTCGGAAAAGTCTCCAGCGGCGACGGCGTTCCCTTGGAGAAAAGCATCATCATCGTCGGCGACCGCCGCGACATCCAGCTGCGCTCAATCGAACTCGGCGTGCGCGCGCTGGTGATCACCGGTAACCTGCCCGTGGAAGACGACGTGATCCAGCTCGCCCACGCCAAGGGCGTCTCGCTCATGGTCAGTCCGTATGATTCGGCCACAACCGCCTGGGTCATCCGCAGCGCCACCACGCTCGACCGGCTCGTCGACCACAAATTCTCCTCCATCGGCGCCGAGCTCCGCCTGGCCGACGTGCGCAAGAAGCTCGCGACCTCCTCCGCCGCCGCCCACATGGTGATCGACGACGACGGCGTCCTCCAAGGCATCCTTTCCAAAACCGACGTCCTTAAGCCGGTGAAGACGCGCCTCGTGCTGGTCGATCACAACGAGATGACACAGGCGGTCACCGGAGCGGACCAGGTGTCCATCGTCGAGATCATCGACCACCATCGTATCGGATCCTTGGGTACGCAGCAGCCCATCCTTTTCATCAACGAGCCGGTCGGCTCGACCTGCACGATCATCGCCGACCTGTTCCGCCGCGAGGGACTGACCCCTTCCCCGGAAATCGCCGGCATCATGATGAGCGGAATCATCTCCGACACGCTGCATCTCAACAGCCCGACTTCGACGGAAAAGGACGCCTGCCTCCTCGCTTGGCTTTCAAAGATAGCCCTCGTCAATTCGCGCGAGCTGGCCGACACGATTTTCAGCTCGGGCTCCGTCATCCTGGCCAATCCCCCCGCCAAGGTCATCCGCAGCGATTTCAAAATCTACGAGGAAGACGGCGTACGTTTCGCAGTGTCGCAAGTCGAGGAACTCGGGTTCGGCAACTTCTGGCAGCACGCCCGCGATCTGGCCAAGGCGCTCCAGGATCTGCGCATCGAGGAGAACCTGCTTTTCGCCTGCCTGCTGGTAACCGACATCAACACCCAGAACTCGCTTCTCCTGGTCAAGGGCGATCCTGAGTTCATCTCTCGCATCAACTATCCCATCGTCGAAAAGGATGAGATTTTCGACATGCCCGGCATCGTGAGCCGCAAGAAGCAGCTGATTCCCTACATCGGCAGCGTCCTCAAGGAAATGCAGGCCTACGGCACCATGCCCGCCTCCCGGGATTCGCAGGCGGATGCGTAAAGGTCCGGCGCGACCCGGACGGAGTCGCGGCTTTTGCCGGGGCCGTCCGACACGGGATTGAATTGTAGCGTTGCCGCGCGCCCGCCCACGCCGCAACTTGCGCCTTTATGACCGTTGAGAACAACGCCGCTCCCACGCCCGCCGCGCCCACCGATTTCATTCGCGATCTCGTCGCGCAGCACCTCGCCGAAAAGCGCTACGACGGCATTGTCACCCGGTTTCCGCCCGAGCCCAACGGCTATCTTCACATCGGTCACGCCAAGTCCATCTGCCTCAATGTGGGCATTGCCCTCGAAAACGGCGGTCGTTGCAACCTGCGCATGGACGACACCAATCCCACCAAGGAGGACGTCGAGTATGTGGACTCCATCATCGCCGACGTGAAATGGTTGGTCGGCGGCTGGGCCGACGCTCACCTCGCCTTCAAGTCCAAGGGCGCCACGCCCGAGATCCGAACCATCAACGGTCGCACCGACTACTACGCCGCCCCCGCTCCCGCCGGCACCGGCACGGCGGTCGAGCCCTTTTATGCCAGCGACTATTTCGACGCCCTCTACGCCTGTGCCGTCGAGCTCATTCGCCGCGGCAAAGCCTACGTTTGCGACCTGAGCCCCGAGGACACTGATGCCTATCGCGGATCGCCCGACAAGCCCGGCAAAGACAGTCCGTTCCGCACGCGCGGCATCGAGGAAAGCCTCGCTCTTTTCGAGCGGATGAAAGCCGGCGAGTTCCCCAACGGCGCCCACTCCCTCCGCGCCAAGATCGACATGGCCTCGCCCAACGTCTGGCTGCGCGATCCGCTTCTTTATCGCATCCGCCACGCCGACCACCACCACACCGGCTCCAAGTGGCGCATTTACCCGCTCTACGACTTCGCCCACTGCCTCAGCGATTATTTCGAGGGCATCACCCACAGCATCTGCACGCTAGAATTCGTGGATCACCGGGCTCTCTACGACTGGATTCTGGAATCTCTCGACCTCGCCCGCCCTCTTCCGCACCAGTACGAATTCGCGAAGCTCAACCTCGGCTACACCATCGTGAGCAAGCGCAAGCTGCTCCAACTCGTGCAGGAAAAAATTGTCGCCGGCTGGGACGATCCGCGCATGCCCACCCTCTCCGGTCTGCGCCGCCGCGGCGTGCCCGCCGCCGCCGTGCGCCATTTCGCCTACAACATCGGTATCACAAAATTTGACAGTCTCACCGACGTCGCCGTCTTCGAGCACACGATCCGGGAAAACCTCAACGCCTCGGCGCAACGCCGTCTCGCCGTCCTGCGCCCCGTGAAGATCGTCCTCACCAACCTCGCTCCGGGCGAAGTGCTTGAGTGTGACGCCGTCAATAATCCGCAAGACGCCCAGCCCTCCACGCGCAAGCTCGCCCTCACCCGCGAGGTTTTCATTGAAAGCGACGACTTCGCCGAGGTGCCACCGCCCAAGTATTTCCGCCTGAAACCGGGCGGCGAAGTCCGGCTTAAATACGCGTGCATCATCAAGCTCGACGAGATCGTCAAGGACGCCTCCGGTGCTCTCATCGAGTTGCGTTGCACCGCCGATCTCACCACGCGCGCCGGCGGCCCCAACGTCGACAAAAAGGTCAAGGGAACCATCCACTGGGTGAGCGCCTCGCATTGTATCGACGCCGAGGTACGTCTCTATGATCGCCTCTTCACCGTGCCTGAGCCCGCCGCGGAAGAAGACTTCAAGACCTGCGTCAATCCCCACTCACTGGAGGTGATTGCCGCCAAGCTGGAAACATCTCTGCGCGAGGCACAAGCCGGCCAGCCTTTCCAATTCGAACGCCTTGGTTATTTCACGCCCGACGCCAAGGAATCGCAGGTCGGAAAACCCGTGTTTAACCGCACGATTTCGCTGAAGGATACTTGGGCCAAACCGCCCGGGGCCAAGTGATCCGGACAAGAACGGGCGTAGGGAAAACTCGCATTATTTGGGGCAATTGCAGTTGCGAGAAAATATTTTTGTAAAGAAGTGGCAAAGTCCCTTGCCATGCAAAACCGAGAGGCTATCGGTTTTGCATGCCAATGACTTTTGCCTTCTTTCAACGGCCTGAAATCCCCTCTTCGTCGCGTCTGCCAGAGAGCAAAAACGTCTCGCATCAGAAGGCGGACGCTCTGACCGAAGAAGAGCAGTCCCCCTCCGCCGCCCCTGCGGTCAAGACGGGTTGCGGACTCATGGCCGGCGGTCTGCTGACTTTAAGTGCGCTCTATTTGTTGAACGAAGGGAAAGCACCGCTGGGCATTTGGACCTTTGGGCTTTTGGCATTCGTTGGTGCCTGGCTCATCGTCGCCGGCCTCGTTCATTTGATTGTAACGATCTTCGGCGTGCCTCCGCCCAAACTCGGTGGCACCGGCACCGACAAGAAGGCCTGAGTAGAGTTAAGCGTATTTCACCTGCCTGGCCGCTTACAGTGTGGCCAGAAAGCGGGTGATGCGGGCCAGCGTACGGTCGCGTCCGAGCACGCGAAACAGGCTGGTGATGCTGGGTCCGGCATTGGTTCCCGAAACGGCCAAACGGGCCACCGGCTGGTAATCGCCGAAGCTCAGTCCCTTGATCATCGCGAGGCCCTTGATGGCTTCCTCGATGGCGGCATCGGTTGAAAAATCGGCAGTGGCGAGCAACCCGGCGAGTTCGGTCAGACGCGCTCCGGGTTCGCCCTTGGCCAGCACTTTTTCGCGCACCTTGGCATCGATCGAAAACTCCTCGGTGAAGAAATACGCGGTGTAGGCGGGCAACTCTTCGAGGGCCTTTATCTTGGGCTGGCTGAGCAATACCACTTCGCGGAAATAGGCCGGATCGGCGGCAAGCGCCGGCGTCGCGGCCTGCCGCTCATATTGAGCGCGCGCCAAGGCGACAAACCGGTCCGCCGGCAGCTCCAGCAGGTAGCTCATGTTCATGTGCGCGAGCTTCTTTTCGTCGAAGCGCGCATTGCTTTGGTTCACGCCCGGCAGATCGAAAAGACGGATGACCTCGGCGATCGGCATTTTCTCGCGGTCGTCCTTCGGAGACCAGCCGAGCAGGCAGAGGAAATTGACCAGCGCCTCGGGGAGGAATCCGCGTTTCTGATAATCCTCGATCAACGCGCCCTGATCGCGCTTCGACATCTTGCCGGGGCCGTTTTGCTTCAAGATAAGCGGAATGTGCGCGTACACCGGCACCGGCGCGCCGAAGGCCTTGAAGAGCTCGACGTGTTTGCTGGTGTTGGAAAGGTGATCCTCACCGCGAATGACATGCGTAATCTTCATCGCGATGTCGTCGACTACGTTTACGAAATGGAACACCGGATTGCCGTCCGAACGCACGATCACGAAATCTTCGTCCTCGATCCGCTCCACCCGTCCGCGAATCTGGTCCTCGATGACGGCGGGGGCGTTGGCGACCTTGGTCACGGCTTTCTTGCGATGATCGTCGTAAACCTCGGTGCGCTCGCCGAGGAGTTTAAACCAGACGGCGCCGTCCTTCTCGTACGCACGGCCGGCGTCGAAGAGTTTCTGCAGGTACTCTTTGTAGATGGGCGCCCGCTCGCTCTGGCGGTAGGGGCCGTAGTTGCCGCCGACCGTCGGACCTTCGTCCCAGTTCATGCCCAGCCAGGTGAGGCTGTCGTAGATGAGGTTCAAGAACTCCTCGCTGTTGCGGGCTTGATCGGTGTCCTCAACGCGCAGCACAAACACGCCGCCGGTGTGGCGGGCGTACAGCCAGTTGAAGAGAGCCGTGCGGGCGCTGCCGATATGAAAAAAACCGGTCGGACTGGGAGCGAAGCGGACGCGAACCTGGGACATGGTATGAAAAATCTTGCGGCTTGTGACGCGTGTAAAAGGTCAGCAAGAAACATCCCATGGCCGCTGTCAAAGCCTCCTCGCTCGACCCCGCCGTGTTTGGGCGGCAGTTCGCCGAAGCGGCCCGCCTCCAAGGCTTCCGGGCCGAACCGTTGGGCGAGGCGGGCGGAGTGCCTCTCGTGGCCTACACCAAGCGTACGCCCGGTCCGCGTCCACGACTGTATATTTCCAGCGGCATCCATGGTGACGAACCGGCGCCGCCTCTGGCGTTGCTGCGCATGCTGGAGGCGGGAATGTTCGACGACCGAGCCACGTGGTTTTTATGCCCATTGCTCAATCCCTCGGGCTTTCTTCACGGCACGCGCGAGAACGCCGGCGGCATCGATCTTAATCGCGATTACAAGGACCTGCGCACCGAGGAAATCGCCGCGCATGTGCGCTGGCTGCAACGTCAGCCGCGTTTCGACACCGCCTTCTGCTTGCACGAAGATTGGGAAGCCACCGGGTTCTACCTTTACGAACTGAACGCCGCCACCCTGCCCTCCCTCGCTGAAACCGTGCTCACGGCCGTCCGCGTCCACGGTCCGATCGAAACCGCCGCGCTCATCGACGGGCGTGAAATCAGCGCGCCCGGCATCATTCGCCCCGCGGGCGATCCGCGTCTGCGTGAGTCCTGGCCGGAGGCCGTTTACCTCTGCGTTCACCATACCCATCGCTGCTACACACTGGAAACCGCCTCGTCGCTGCCGCTGGAGCAACGCATCCGCAAGCAAATGGCCGCGATGCAAGCGGCGCTCGCGGCGGTCTGCGCCCATCCTCGCTGAGCCGGCTCAGACCGAGATTCCCAGTCGCTCCGCGCAAAAGGCCCGCATGTCTTCTGCCAGCGGCGCGCGAAACACCAGCGGCATTCCCGCCGACGTGAGATCGATTTCCGCGCAGTGCAACGCCTGCCGGGGCAACAGTAATTTTTTCTCCAGCGCCGGCGTCCACCCGTGATCGATAAAGTCCAGGTAACACCGGTCGTCGGGACCGTAGATTTTGTCGCCCACCACTGAATGCCCCAGCCATTGCGCATGGGCACGGATCTGGTGCTTGCGGCCGGTTTCCAAGCCAACGCTCATCAACGTGAAGCCGTTGACCGCAACGACGGGCGTGAAATGCGTGACCGCGGTTTGCGACCCAACGCCCGTGGTCACCGTGCTTTTGATAAAAACGGGGCTGCCTCGATCCGGTCCGAGCGGTTGATCCACGGTCACGGCATCGCGCAATTCGCCCCAGACGATGGCTTGATACCGTTTGCCGACCCGGCGTTCCTGCATGGCCCGCTGCAGGCGCGACGCCATCCGCGCGTCCTTGGCCAGGACGATCACTCCGCTCGTTTCGCGATCGAGGCGAAACACCAGATGAACGGTGGGCAGCTGCGTGTATTCACGGGCCGCGCCCACGAGGCTCGACCAAGGACCGGCTTTCGACGGATGGCAGACCACGTCTCCCGGCTTACCCAACACCAGCAGGCGTTCGTCCTCGTGCAAAATCCACGACGGCAACTCCTCCGGAGCAATCATGCGCACCGTGCCCTCCCGCGGCTCGCCTCGCGGCGGCCAAGCACAGGCGCGGATCGGATAATCGTCAGCGGGACTGCTCACAACGCCGCCTTGCGCAGTCGGTAGCGCTCCAGAATCTTCGCTCCGATCCGCGTGGCCAGCGGCTTGGACAGCTTGGAGGAAACGGCCACCATCAGTTTGTTGGTCCAGCCCGTGACCACCTGCGCGCGTCCCCGGACCAGCGCCTGCAAAGCCTCTTCCACGACGGCCTCGCTCGTCTGGCCCAGCGAATCCGACACCGAGCCTTGCTGCAGCCCGGCGCGGCGAAAAAATTCCGTCGAAGTCGGCCCGGGGCAAAGCGCCAGAGCGCGCACGCCGCTCCCGCGCAACTCCTCGTTCAAGGCGAGGTTCCAATGCAGTACAAAGGCTTTGGTCGCGCCATAGGTGGCCAAGTAGGGCGTGGGCTGGAAAGCCGCCGTCGAGGCAACGGTCAAAATCGCCCCGCCACGCGCTTTCAAGATCGGCAACAGGCGGCCCGTCAGCTCCACCACGGCGCGCACGTTCACATCGATCATCTCAAGTTGATGCGCCAGATTGACCTCGGCAAACCGTCCGTACCCGCCAAAGCCGCTGTTGTTAATCAGTAAGACCCGACCTGAAGGAGCCTCCACATTTAGCAGCCTTAATACCTCCGCGACGGCCGCGCCGAGGGCCCCCTGATCGGACAAATCGCAAGGAACATGGCGCAACTTAAGCTGACATAAATTTATGTCAGGAACGCTACGCGAGAGATTGCAAATGAGCAGGCCCGGATGCAGTTTCGCTACACGCTTGATGAAAGATTTTCCAATACCGGAAGATCCGCCGGTCACGATGACGGCCGCATACCCTGTGAGTTCTTCGCTTAGCGACGACACGGTGACGAGAGGGTTTCCATTTTAGGCTAGGGATAACCAACAATAATACGCAGTCATGAACAGACAAAATCATACGCACGAATTGATCGTCTCAGGTATTCACCTCGAACTGACCGAATCCCTCAAACTGTTCGTCCAGGAAAAAGCCGAGCGATTGTTTCGTCATCAGGATCGCATTGTGCGAATCCGCGTGGAGTTGGAGTGCGACCCCAAACAGGCCGTCGCCAACCGTTTTACCGCCAAAGGTCATATCCAGATCAACGGCCCTGATCTGAACGCCTCCGTTTCTTCCAACGAGTGCCACAAGGCCACGGCCATGCTCATCGACAAACTCGACCGCATGCTCGAACGCCGCGCCCGCATGTTCAAGGCCAAGCGCCATCAGGCCCGCACCCTCGAGATCGGGACCGAGTTGCCCAACGCGATCTGATCGCCGGCCCAGTCCGTAGTTAGTTTCGGTTAACATCAGCCCGCCGCTCCTAGCCCGGCGGGCTTTTTATTGCCCAAAAACAAAAATCCGCCGGCCTCTGGAGGCCGGCGGATTTTGAAAGTGGTGCACCCGTAGGGAGTCGAACCCCAAACCTTCTGATCCGTAGTCAGACGCTCTATCCAATTGAGCTACGGGTGCACGGAAGGGAGGCGAGAAAAAGCAACGGTTGAACGCCGAGTGCAAGCGTGAATTTAGGAATTTCAACGCCCCCCGGTTCCGTCTCCTCTGTCGCTTACTTCTGCGGATAAACCAAGACGCGGTCGTGCACGAGGAGGATAAGGTCTTTTTTGCCGTCGCCGGTCACGTCGGCCACGATGGTTTCACGAGGCTCCTCTGCGGAACCTTTTTTCCCCTGATAATGTTCGTCGGTCTCGAAGACCTTGAAGTGCAAACGGCTAGTCCAGGTTTTCGCGCCGGGCTCCTTGGCGAGAATTTCGACCAGGTTGGTCTCAGGATCAATCGCCACCAGCTCTGGCTGGGAACCCCCGGAAAGGTCGCCGGCAACCACGTCGCTGTAACTGACGTCCGGCAGATCGGTCGTGTAACTGCCCACCGAGCGAACGACAAAATCGCCCCGCTCCAACGGCAGCCACCAGAAGCGGTCTTTGCCGAGGAGGAACAACTCCGGCTGACGCCCGCTTTTGCCGGCAAACCTTACTTCGCCTCCAACCGCGTCGATTTTGCCCGCCGGCACCGTGTGCACGACTTCGTAAACGCCTTTTTTGTTGGCGCGCAGCCGTTGGAACTGCTCGCCCTTGCGATCATAGAGCAACACCTCGGGGCGCTTTCCCTTGATCGGAGGCACCACAAACGCCGCGGTGATCTCGGCCGTGGTGTCGCGGGCATTGAATTGATCGATCACCGAGAGCGCCCCCTGCCCGTCCACGCGGACGGCCCGGGCAAAGGATCCGGTGCTCACCAGCACTTCGGCTTTGCCGTCGCCTTGGAGATCGCCGGTCGTCACCGCGCCGGCCTCCAGGTTGTCCACGAGACCCTTGCGGAAGCCGGCGGCGGCATCCGCCTCGGCAAAGGTGCCGTCGGGTGCCTGAAGAAAGAGGCGCATCGCGTCGAGCGGCGTGAAAATCAAGACATCGAGCCGGCCGTCCTGATTGGCGTCGATCAGGCGCAGCCCGCGCGGGTCGGTTTTGAGGCCGTTGATTTCAACCGTGCGCGTAATGACGGGCTTCCCGTCCGCACCGCGATGGAGGATGTCGAACGTCCGCCGGCCCTTCTCCTCGCGCAGCACCACGATGGCGGGTTTACCGTTACCCGCCAGATCGCCCGCGGCCACCGCAAGCGGACGACCCGCGCCCGGCAGAGGCTGCGGATAACCAAGCCGTCCGTCGGCGTTGACCGAGGCGAGACCCACCGTCTGTTCTTTCGGGCTGGCGACCACGAGGTCTGAGCGGCCGGAACCGGTCCAGTCCACGCTGCCGAGACTGCGCGCATCCGAAAGCGTCGGAAACCGCTCCGCCACCGTGAAGCCGCCGTCCGCTTGGCGAAAATAAACAAACACCTGCGCGCCATCGGGGTCGCTCACCGCCACGTCCTCGCGGCCGTCCCCGTTGAAATCGCCAAACGCATACGCCAGCGGCGACTTGCCGGAAGCGCGGGGGGCGAAAACCCGCGGACGCAGCGCGGCGGCATCCCGCGCCTCGTCGGCCGGCCCCAGATTAAAAAACTCCAATTGCCCGGTGTGCTGCTGCGCGAAAACGAACTGCACCGGATTCTTGCCATCGGCCGGATGCAGCACTTGCAGCGTGCTGCGCGCCGCCTTGATCGGATACGCCTGCTCGGGGCCGAACTGTCCCAGGGCGTTTTGCAGACGCACGCGCAAGGCGTCGCGTGCCGACGTGCTCAGGTAAACGAGATCCGGACGCCCGTCGCCATCGACATCGGTGATTTCCAATCCGTAACAGTTCTCGTCCGGCAACGGCAGGCGCACTGGCGCGCCGAGTTCGCCGGCTTCGTCCTGATAGAAAACCGCGAGCTCCTTCTGTCCGAGCATCACCAAGTCGTTGCGACCGTCACCATTGAGGTCCGCGATGCGGATGCCCGAGAGATACTGGATCGGTGCGGGCGCCTCGGTCAGACGCTTCTCCAACCAACTGCCGTCGGCCTGCTGGTAACGCACCGTCAGCGCCTGCGGATCGCCGGTATAGACGAGGTCGGGACGGCCGTCGCCGTTGAGATCGCCGACCACGAGATCGTACATGGTCACGCCGGTGGTGACGCCGGTCTTGCGGAAGCGGGCGTCCGCCACGACCGGCTCCCAGCGGTTTGCGCGGGCGGTCTTGCCCGCTTCCTCCTTGGTCGAGCCGGGTTTGATCTGGAAAAGAATGTCCACCGTCGAGCGATCATTGTTGATCACGACCAGATCCTGAAGACCGTCCCCGTCGACATCCACCGCCTGCAAGGCGCGCGTGTTCCAATCCAGTTTTTCAACCTCGGGTCCGCTCAGCACGATTTCCGGCGCGGCGGCGTGCGTAAAAGTGACCAGCGAGGATGCGAGTGAAAATGCCAGCCAGCCGAGGGACGCCTGTTTGCTCATGGTTGCGGATTTGCGATGTGAACGGTGGTGAAAAGACCATCGGAGGTCTTGAGGGAATAACCCGACGCCAGTCCCCAATAGCGGGCGATCACGTCGTCGTCCGGCTTGGCCGACACGTCCACGAAGTTTTTTTTGCCTTCGTCGGACTTGCCCTTCTGCGGGGCCGCGGCGGCGGCGGTTTGCAGACGTGCGGTCATCTCGAAAAGCGAGGCGACGATCACTTTCAAATCATGAAACTGAAGGTCCGCCGCATCCGCCGGCATGCCGGCCAGCGCCGTCTGAACATCCTCGCGCTTCCAAAACGAACCCGGGTTGTCGGCCATGCCCTGAAGCGCATTTTCCACGGTGGCGGGCGAGCCGATGCCGATCAGCAACGTCTGATTCGCGACAGCATAGGTGAAGCCGCGTCCCGGCTTGGCGCCCGGCGCGGCGGAGCGTGTCTTGAACACATAGAGCGTCTGCCCGAGATAATCGCGTTTGGTGAACAGCGGGTCGCCCGCGGGGCCGGCAGCCAGTTGCTTGAGGCCTTCGACGGCCTTGGTGAAGGCATCGACGTTGTTGAGCGAGATCGCAATGAACTGATCCATCTCGTCCCACGCGGGCGTGACACCAGGTTCCAGGCCGGGCGGCAGCGCATACGCCGAGACCATGTCGTTGCCCAGGCTGCCGACGAGGTCCCGCTTGAGATCGACGCCCAGCTTTCGGTTGAAAGCGCGAATCTGCCCCTGAACCATGCCCGCCAGCATCGGACTCACCGCGTCCAGAAATTCCTCCAGCCCGGCGTACGCCGCGGGCACGCGGTAACGCGCCAGCGAAACGCTCGGCCATTTCGCGGGAATCCAGTCCGGCCGCGCCACGGGGCCGGCCTCGTAGGCCAGCAGTTTGAGCAACCCGCGTTCCTCGGTGTAGGCTAACCCGCCGTCGATGCGCGTCTCCTTTTCGTCGAAATGCATGGCCGTGTAAACGGCGTCCAATGCGTCAAGACCGAGCGCCTTAAAAGCGGCCTCCATGTCCAGACCGAAGGGATTCGGCCGCCGGTTCTCACCGTTCCCACGGGCGATGACACCGCTCAGGGCCGGGTAAATCGCGGGGCAATTTAAATAGGCCATCACCTGGGCGTCGCCGGCGCGTTCGCGGGCGCGCAGGAAATGCTCGTTCTTTCCCAGCGCCGCCTCGACCCCGCCATGCTTGAGCGCGTCGATGGCGGCGAACACCCGCTCTTTCTCCATGCCGATCAACCAGACGCCGTCGACCATCGCCCAGTGCACCGCGGCGTGCTTGGCCTCGTCCTCAGGGCCGCTCTTCAACGGATGGCTGTGCACGGTCGCGCCGGCAAAAATTTCGGTTTCGTCGCGCACCTCGTCCTTGGCGGCGTCCGCGAGGAGCTTCTCGATTTTGGCCGCATGGTCGCCCACTTGAAGCGCGGCGAAAAACGACAACGAACCTCCCGTGGATTTCGCCTCGTCCGGCGCAGACACCGCAACCAGCACCTCGCCCTCCGCCAATGCCAGCAATTCACGAACCGTGGAACCGGTGGCGTCCTTGGTCCGGGCATCCCATTCCTCGATTTTCAATTGCTCGCGCAGCGGCGCGAAAAATTTCACGACCTGCGGATCGTCCCAGGTGTGGGCAAAAGGGCTGGCGACCCAGCCGCGCAACAACGCGGGCGCATCGGTGATGGACAGCACGAATGTCGTCCGGTCGTCGACGAGATTGGCAAGCGGCACCGCTGGCGCGGCGCGCAGGCACGCGGCGAGGAGAATCAAAAGGCTGGCGCGGAAAAAACCGGTCATCGGAGGCTCAAGGTTTGGCGGCGGGGGCCGCGGGTTTGACCGGAATTTTCACCGGTTGGGGCGGCTCCAGGTAACGGTAGCCGGCGTTGGGATTGCGCGGATCGAAGGCGAAGGCGTCGCGGTGGCGGAGGAAATCCTTCAGCACGCCGGCGGGGATCGCGAAATTGAGTCCCTCGACGCCGACTTCCATCGCCTTCATGTTGTTAACGCCCACCACCTCGCCGCGCAGGCTGAAGAGCGGCCCGCCGGAGTTACCTGGATTGATTTGGGTGGTCGTCTGGATGTAAAGCTGGCCGTCGAGCGGACGCGCACGGGCGCTCACGATGCCCTGCGAAACCGTGCGGTCGAGGCCGAGCGGACTGCCGATGGCGAACACCGTCTGCCCGTCGTTCAACCCGTCATCGCCGAGGGGAAGCGTCGGAAAGATGGTGGTTCCGGCGTCCTCGATTTTCAGCAGCGCCAGATCGATTCGTGAATCGAGCGCCACAATGCGAACCTTGCTGAACTGAACCTTTTCCAGCTCGGTCGCGCCGCGCCGGAACTGCGTCACGGTGATGTTGTACTCACCCGAGACCACGTGCTCGTTGGTGATGATGTAGCCCGACGGATGGATGATAAAACCCGAGCCGAGGCCCGTCGGCGTGCGCACGAGAACGACCGCCTCGCCCACGCGATCGACGTTTTCCTTGACCGACAGCACCGGGAGATTGGCGGCGGTGCGATACAGGTCGGTGGTCTCCGCCACGGCGGACGGTGCGGCTTCGCGCGCGGTGATCCGCTCGATCTCGTCGCGCGGAACGGTGACGACAGTGAACCCGAGATCCACCACCACCCGGTCGGCTTTCTCCGCGAGCACGTCGCCCTGCAGGCTCGATCCGTTTTTTAACTGAACGGTGCTGAGGGCGAAGACCGGCGAAGCGAAGACGGCCAGGGCAAAAAAGGCGCGCGGATTCATGGGGAAAAAAGGGCTTGGGCAGGAGCGGAGCCGCGGCGCAGACGCCACAGTTGCCGGGCTTGGGAAATCGTTTCGGCCAGCACGTCCGGCGTGAGCGCCTGCTTGGGATCGTCGCCGATCCCTTGGCTGGGTTGCACGTGCGCCTCAATGCAGAGCCCGTCGGCGCCGTAGGCCACGGCGGCGAGCGCGCAGGCCGGTACGTAGGCGGCCTTGCCGACCGAGTGCGACGGATCGACGACCACGGGAGCCCAGGTTTTTTCCTTGAGCAGCGGCGTGATGCTTTCGTCGGGGTGGTTGCGATAACCGTCGAGGGCGGGCGCGGTGCCGCGGGGGCACAGGAGCACGTTGGGATTGCCGAAACTCACGATGTACTCGGCCGCAGCGATGAACTCGCTGAGCGGTCCCATGTGCAATCCGCGTTTGAGCAGGACCACGGTGTGGCGTCCGGCCACGGCGCGGCCGATCGCGCTGAGCAGGGAATAATTGAGGGCGTTGCGCGCGCCGACCTGGAGCATGTGCACGCCCGCGT
The DNA here is from genome assembly GCA_019510185.1 of Verrucomicrobiota bacterium. GTDB lineage: Bacteria > Verrucomicrobiota > Verrucomicrobiia > Opitutales > Opitutaceae > Rariglobus. Next base: position 67,169 of record JAEKKV010000020.1, read on the forward strand.
CGAGCGCCAGGCGAAGCTGGGTTTCGTCCATCACCTCGGCGTCGACCGGCAGGCCGGTGCGCCGGTGGGCCTCCATGAGGATGTCCAGCGACTTGGTGTCACCCTGAAACGAATACGGGTTTGTCCGCGGCTTCCAGACTCCGCCACGCAAGACATTGGCGCCCGCCTCCTTCACGGCGTGGGCGGTTTCGTAGAGGAAATTGGGATTCTTCGGATCGATGGTGCACTGGCCGGCGATGACGAGCAGTTCCTCGCCCAGCGTGACCTTGCCGAGAGCGATGCGATGGCTGGCGAGGTCCGAACGCCGATCCATGAGCTTGTGCGGGGACTGGATGCGATCCACCCGGTCGATGTAGGCCAGGCCCTCGAGACGGTTGATCATGAGCTCGTCCCGCTCGTCGCCGACGATCGCGTAGATGGTGCGCACCGCGCCGACGATGGGCTGCAAGCGGCAGCCGAAGGGTTCGACAATCGCGGTGACCTCGGCGAGCTGCGCGGGGGTGAGACGGTTGCTCTTGGGGAGGATCATGGCGCGAGGAAGAATCCCTTCGATTCCCCGGATTTGTCAAAGGAACTGCTGAAACTCTTCCGGCAAGGGCGCGCTTGCCGTGAAGTGAAACGTCCGCCCCGCCCATTCGTAGTCGAAACTGGTTTCAAGCGAGTGCAGGAAAAGCCGCTTTTCGCCGGTGGCTTTAGCGAACTCGCGATTCCCGCCGAAGTCGCCGTAAGTCGCGTCGCCCACGATGGGCAGGTGGCGTTGCGCGCATTGCACGCGCAACTGGTGGCTGCGGCCGGTGCGCGGCTCTAGTTTGAGCAGGGCGAGCGGCGGCATTTTTTGGCGGCGCTGGCGCAGCACGGTCATGTGCGCCTCGGACGGGATGTTGCCGCCGGCGCCCGTGCGGATCTGTCCGCCGCGTTTCTGCACGGCCAGCCGGTCCCGCCACACCTGCGACGACTGCGAGGGCACGCCGAAGACGAGCGCGTTGTAAATTTTGCGCACGTGTTTGCGCAAAAACATCGCGCGGATGCCGGCGGCGAGCGCTTCGCTCCCGGCCACCAGAATCACGCCCGACGTGGCGGAATCGAGGCGGTTGAGCAGGTAAAGGCGTTGCGGTGCGCCGGGCTTTCCGTCGGCGCCCGTGGGCGTCCATTGATAAAACTCGCCGTCCTGCGTGTAAGGCGCGTTGAGCAATGATCGGGCCTCCTCGCCGCGGGTGTTGGGATGCGAGAGCAAACCGGCGGGCTTGGCGAGAGCGGCCAGGCCATTGGCATCATGCGTCAGCATCTCGACGCCCGGCCCCAGCGGCAGACACGCCCAGAAAGTGGCGGGAAGGCGGCTCACGTTAGTAGTAAGAAAAGTTGAACGTGAGTTCCTGCGAAGTCCCGAGGGCGGCAATCATGTCGTCGGTCCACGGGCCATAAGGCGCGCGGGCGGTGATCGAGCTCACGCAGGAGGATTGGGCGGCGAGGCCTCCGGAGCTTTCAACTTTCACAATTTGGGAAATGTCCCCGGCCGAGTTCAGGACAAAGGTAACCGTGACCTTCGTCCCCGCCGGCGGATAGACGTTGCTCTGATCCAGGATGCGCTCCCATTGCACCTGCACCGTGTCGATGAGCTTTTTCAGGTATTCGCCGTAACTGCTCCACTTCGCGTCATAGGCTACGGCGCCGATGTTATCCGTGCCGAATTCGTTATTTTTCAGAGGCGAAGGCCGGGCCTTCACGACGTTGGCCGGAAGGGTTTTTCGCGACTGCGGATGCTTGGCATCGACGGTGTAATATAACCCGGTGGTCGCCCCCTGGTCGGCCTTGGCGTCGGGCGAACCCTCGATGCGTTCGGGGGTCGGCGTGGGACTGGCAGGCAGTTTGGCGATGTTGCTGCCGAGGCCATTGGGACTTTCACCTTCGATTTTTTCGACACCGGGAAGCGGACGTTGCTCGCGGCGGGCGGCGGCCTGCTCAGGCGTCTCCGGAGGAGTATTGGTGGTCGGCGCCGGCGGCGCGGCCGGGCGGGGCTCCGCCAGCTGGCCGGTGACGAGAGCGGTGACGTTGGGGTCCTTGTCGCCCTTAAGAGCGGGCGTGTCGCTCTTGTGATTGGGCGTGGGTTTTTCCTGGGCGACCTGCTGGTTTTGGGCCGCGAAATTGTTGGTCTTGTCGGGAACGTTGTCCGGCGCGTTGGGGTTGGCCTCGACAAATTTCTGCGGAGGCGGCGGTTGCTTGAACTCATCCGGCGCGATCTGGATGTCGAAAGTGTGATCCGCCTCGGTCGGCGTGCGGCTCATGTCGTCTTTTCCGATCAGCCTCTCGATGCGCGGCGCAAACCAGATCAGCAGCAGATGCACGAGGATCGTCGCCAGCACCCCGATCTGCACCGAGCGGATCTCGGGCTTGGCCGAGAGACGCGGCCACGCGGAACGACGCTTGGAAGGCGCGGGCGTGGGGGCCGGTGGTGAAATCATGGAGGAAGAGACTTAGGAGGAGGATTTAAGCAGACCGCACTGAGTCAAAATTTGTTTCGTCGTTTTCACCGGCAGACCGACGATATTAGTCAGCGAGCCCGTCCGGCCGGCCACGATCAGCTCAGGATGCTCTTGAATTGCGTAACCGCCCGCCTTGTCGAGGGTGTGCACGCGGGACAGATACGTCTCGATCGTCGCCTCGTCCAACACGCGGAAAGTCACCTCGCTGGCCTCTCCCCGGTCGATGCTCAAGGCCGAGGCGACCCGGCGCAACGCAATGCCGGTGAACACCGTGTGGACGCGTCCGCTCAGCCGGCGCAGCATCGCGCGCGCCTCGGCCGCGTCACGAGGCTTGTTGAGCGCATGGCCGTCGATGAACACGGTCGTGTCCGCCCCGAGCACGAAGGCCTCGGGATAACGCGCCGCCACCCAGTCGGCCTTAAGCGCGGCGTTGTGCGCCACCATCACCCGCGGATCGGTGGACGGATCCTCGTGCTCGGTGACGTCGGCCGTGATCACGTCGAAGGTCACGCCAAGGCCCGCGAGCAGTTCGCGGCGGCGGGGCGAAGCGGAGGCGAGGATCAGGCGTGGCTGGGTCGGCATGGAAACCTTATCAAGCAGGGCGTTTGCGGGCGCAGCGCAAATGTTTGTTTTCGACAGCGGGTGGTTGTCATGCGCCGCAAACCCCATCACGTTGCCGCCTTCGTCTTCATCCCATGCGCATCGGCCTGGCCCAGCTCAACACCACTGTCGGCGACCTCGAAGGGAACCGCCGCAAAATCCTCGACGCCTACCACGCGCTCGTCGCCCAAGGCGCCGAACTGGTGGTTTATCCCGAGCTGGTGGTCTGCGGCTACCCGCCACGCGACCTGCTGTTCAAACGCAATTTCGTGCCCGACGTCGAAGCCTCGCTGGCCGGGATCGCCGCGGAAATCGGAGAAGTCCCCGCGCTGATCGGCACGGTGGAAATGAATCCCGCCGCCAGCGGCCGCCGGTTTTTCAACGCCGCCGCCCTCTGCCATCGCGGACGCGTCGGCCCCGTCGCCCGCAAGTCTCTGCTGCCCACCTATGACGTGTTCGACGAGGACCGCTATTTCGAGCCCGCCTCCACCCCGCCCCTCGTCGTCACGATCAACGGACGTAAAACCGGCATCACCATCTGCGAGGACATCTGGACGAATCCCTTGGTCGCACCGCGCAATCTTTACCATTTCGATCCCGTCAAATGGCTTGAGACGCAACACGTGGACCTGATGGTCAACCTCTCGGCCAGCCCCTGGCATCACGGCAAAAATCTCCTGCGCCAACAGCTCGTGACCGATGCCGCCCGGCGGCTCGGCTGCCCGGTGGTCTACGTCAACGCCATCGGCGGCAACGACGAATTGATCTTCGACGGCCGCAGTCTCGTGGCCGACGCGCAGGGCAACATCACCGCCGGGCTGGACGCCTTCGCCGAGGAGCTGCGACTGGTCGAGGTCGAGTGCGGTCGCGGCACTCCCACCCCGCGCCACGCCGCGCTCTCGCCGTCGTTCGCCCAGGACGACATGGCCGACATCTACAACGCCCTCGTGCTCGGCCTGCGCGACTACGCGCAAAAAAGCGGCTTCAAAAAAGCCCTCATCGCGCTCTCCGGCGGCATCGACTCCGCGCTCGTCGCCGTGCTCGCCGCCGAAGCCTTCGGTCCAGGCAACGTCATCGGCGTCTCGCTCCCCTCCGCCATCTCCTCACAACACTCTCGCGACGACGCGCGTCTCCTCGCGCACAACCTCGGCATCCGTTTCGAGACCATTCCCATCGCCGGCGCCGTGGCCGCCGCGGAAGCCGCGCTCGGCACCTTGTTCGCCGGCCTGCCGCGCGACATCGCCGAGGAAAACCTGCAGGCGCGCCTCCGCGGCGTTCTGATGATGGCGCTGTCTAACAAGTTCGGATCGCTCCTTCTCACCACCGGCAACAAGAGCGAAGTCGCGGTCGGCTATTGCACGCTCTACGGCGACATGTGCGGCGGCCTCGCCGTCATCAGCGACGTTTTCAAAACGCAGATCTACGACCTCTGCCGCTGGATCAACCGCGACCACGAACTCATCCCGCTCAATACTATCGAAAAACCGCCCAGCGCCGAGTTGCGCCCCGGCCAGGTGGATCAGGACAGCCTACCGCCCTACGAGATATTGGACGCGTTGCTCAAGGGTTACGTCGAGGAAGGCCTGTCGCGCCGCGACCTCGTCGCCAAAGGCTTCGATGAAACCGTGGTCAACGACATCGTACGCAAGGTCGATTTGAACGAATACAAGCGCAAGCAGGCCGCCCCCGGCCTGAAGATCACCCCGCTCGCCTTCGGCGTCGGCCGCCGCATCCCCATCGTCCAAAAATACGTGAGCTAACCCGCGCAGGGCTCGATCCGGTTAACCGCTAATGAACGCTGATGGACGCTAATTCAGACCAGCCGTTCGCCCAGTTGGGCTACGATCTCATGGCTGCGGCATTCGAGGTTTATAACGAACTGGGCGGAGGATTTTCCGAAGAGATTTATCAGGAATGCTTGGAGCGTGAACTGGCGGCCCGCAGAATCGCCTTCACCGCCCAACCCGGCCTTGCCGTTTTCTACAAAGGGGTCGCGCTGAACAAGCACCTTCGGCCGGATCTGATCGTAGGCGGGGAAATCGTGGTGGAATTAAAAGCCGTGAAAACGCTCGCTGAGGAACATGAAGCGCAGTTGCTCAATTACCTGCGCATTATCCGAAAACCCCTCGGGTATCTCATCAACTTCGCCGCCTTTCCCAAACTTCAGTGGAAGCGTTTTGCCAACACCCGAAATCCATCTTTCTGAATTAGCGGTCATCAGCGTTTATTAGCGGTTAAAAAATGTCCCCTCTCTCCGACTCCCTCTTCGCCCGCGCCCGGCAGCTCATTCCCGGCGGCGTCAATTCGCCCGTCCGCGCCTTCCGCTCCGTCGGCGGCGCGCCGTTTTTCGTCAAGTCCGCGCACGGCGCCACGCTCACCACGGCCGACGACCGCGAACTGATCGACTTTGTCTGCACTTGGGGCCCCGCCATTCACGGCCACAACCATCCCCGCATCAAGGCCGCCATCGCCACCGCCTTGGAAAACGGCACGTCCTTCGGCACGCCCAATCCCTACGAGGTTGAGATGGCCGAGCTCATCGTGCGCTTCGTCCCCTCGATCCAGAAAGTCCGCATGTGCAACAGCGGCACCGAAGCCACCATGTCGGCCATCCGCCTCGCCCGCGGCTTCACGCACCGCGACAAAATCGTCAAATTTTCCGGCTGTTACCACGGTCACTCTGACTCCCTGCTCATCAAGGCCGGCTCCGGTGCGCTCACCCACGGTCATCCCGACAGCGCCGGTGTCCCCACCTCCTTCGCCCGGGAAACCATCGTTCTGCCCTACAACGATCTCACCGCGCTGGACGCCGCCTTCGCCGCCAACCCAGGCGAAATCGCCGCCGTCATCGTCGAACCCTACTGCGGCAACGTCGGCTTCATCATGCCGGACGCCGGCTATCTCGCCGGCCTGCGCAAGATCACCGCGCAACACGGCGCCCTGCTTATTTTCGACGAGGTCATGACCGGCTTCCGCATCGCCAAAGGCGGCGTGCAAGAGCGCGAAAGCATCGCGCCCGACCTGACCTGCCTCGGCAAGATCATCGGCGGCGGCCTGCCCGTCGGAGCGTTCGGCGGACGTGCCGACATCATGGACCTCCTCGCGCCGCTCGGCCCCGTTTACCAAGCGGGCACGTTGAGCGGCAACCCGCTCGCCATGGCCGCCGGCATCGCCTCCCTGCGCCTGCTCGAGGAACTCGATCCTTACGCGCAACTCGACCGCCTCGGCCGTCAGCTGCGTGACGCGGTGCTCGCCGCCGCCGCCGCCAAAGGCATTCCGGTGCAGGTGCCCCAATGCGGCTCCATGTTCAGCATTTTTTTCACCGACACGCCCGTCCGCGACTACGAGACCGCGCTCAAGGGCGACGCCAAGTGCTTCACGAAATTCTTCCACGCCTGTCTGAACCAGGGCGTCTATCTCGCCCCCAGCGCCTACGAAGCCGGTTTCCTGAGCACCGCCCACGACGGCCCCGCCCTCGACCGCGCCTGCGAGGTGCTCTCGTCTGCGATTGCAGGCCTATAATACCACGGGCCCGAGAGGCGGAACTGCATCAGACCGCCTGGTTGCGACGGCGAAGGAAGACCGCGCCGAGGGCGAGCAGGCCGGCGAGGGCCGCGTAGGTGGCGGGCTCGGGGATGGCGGAGATCGTCAGATTATTGGTCGAGTTGGTGAAGAGGTAGCTCCACGTGCCGTCGTTTCCGCTGAAGGTCGCGTTGCTATCTGAGGTGCTGAGGGCCGTGCTGGTGATGGAAACACCGGTGAAGCTTCCGGTCGGCGTGCCGCCGGTGAACAAGGAGTAACTGCCGGCGATGGTGTTGGTCAGGTTGAAGGTCAGCGTGCCGGCCTTGGTGAGTCCGGAGACTGCGGTGATGGCGGTGAAGCCATTGGAGAGGTCGGCCGTCATCGTGGTCGAGCCGGGGGTGAACGAACCCGTGCCGGCGAGAGCGGAACCTTCGGCGAGGGTCAGGCCCGACGTGACTGCGACGGTGCCGCTGTTGTTGAAGGTGGCGCCGGTGGCGACCGAGATGCCGGAGCTGGCGTTGATTGCTCCGGTGCCGGAGAGGGTGAGCGTGCCGGCGCTGACCGTCGTTGCGCCGGTATAGGTGTTGCTGCCGCTCAAGGTCAGCGCATTGGTGCTGGAGCTGCCCAGAGTGAAGCTGCCCGCGCCGGCGATCACACCAGCGTAGGTGCTCGCTACAGTCTGGTTCACGGTGAAGTTGCGGCCGGTCTGGGTGTTGATCGTGGCCGTATTCGTGCCACTGCTCGGTGTGGCGTTGGTGCCGCTTAACGAACCGGTGGTCGTGTCCACAGCCGTCGCCAGATTGAGAATTACGGCCGTTCCGGCTCCAGTGTTGGCGTTGTTGACGGCGAGCGCTCCGGTCGTTGCCCCCAGCGTTCCATTGGTGCCTACCGTTACCGTGCCGGCGTTAACCGTCGTGCCGTTGTAGGTGTTTGCACCAGTGAGTGTGGTTGTGCCGGTGCCCGCGAAGGTCATGCCGCCGCTGGTGTTAGCAGCCGTGGAGATCGTGCCGATTGTGGCGTTGGTGCTGCCTCCCCCTGTCAATGTGATGGTGGGTGCGCTCGTATAACCCGTGCCTGGATTGGTGATGACGATCCCGGTGATAACACCGCCGGAAACAGTGGCGTAACCTGCGGCACCGGTGCCGCCACCGCCTGAGAAAGTGATGGCGGGTGCGCCAAGATAGCCGCTGCCGCCGCTGGTGATCGCAACGCTGCTTACACCAGATCCCGAGGCTGCGACTAATGCGACCGGGATGGTGATTGCCACCCCGTTGTTGTTAATCGTGCCGCCATTAGCAAACACGTTTACTGCTGTATTGTTCGTGGTGATGAAGGTCGTGGTCGCGGTATTTGCTTTCAAAGTGCCGCCATTGAAGTTCACCAACTTTGTTCCATTGGCATTCGGAGCAATGGAATGCGCCTGCAGTGTTCCACCGGTGAGCAGGTTGATCTCTCCGAAGTTCGTGGCGTTGTTGCTCTGGTTCAGGTCGATGTCTGCATTCGCCGCCGTGAGCGTCGCGTTGCCCACGTTGATGATTGCGGTGCCGTTGCTCCCCCAATTGTTTTTAAACTGACCGACTACTCCTGTGTAATTCAATGTGCCGCCAGTCATATTCAGAATACCAATGCCGCCCGATCCACCGCTGCGGCTGACGATCATCCAACCGTTGTTGGCACCAGTGGTCAATGTGCCGCCGCTAATATCGAGAACGCCCGTCGCAGCGCCATTGAAGCCGCCAACGTCAAGCTCGCTCACCGAGGCCGTGCCGCCGGAAAGGTTGTAGTATCCATACGAGCTGCCGCTCGCTCCGCCACCGAGCTGTAGTTGGGTGTAAGGGCTAGTTCCTCCCGTGCTCCCAACAATGGCACCTCCCGATTGATAGAGGAATCCTTGCCCCGTGGTGCTGGTGGTTCCCGATCCAACGACAATTTGGTTGGTTCCATTTGGGTTCAGCGTGATGCTGGAACCCGTTTGCAGGTTCATAACCGCATTGCCACCGCCGGCCACACCGACGTTGATCTGTCCACCAGCGGCAAGAGAGCCGTTATAATTCAATGTGCCGGCGCTCACAGTCGTCTGCCCGGTGTAGGTATTGGTGCCGGAAAGCGTCAAGGTGCCGGTGCCAAGCTTGTTAATACCCAGCGACGTCCCCACGTTAGCGATATTGCCCGAATAGGTCTGCGTGCCGCCGGCGTTGGTGGTATCCAGACCAAGGTTAACCGCGCCGCTCCAAGTGACGGTTTGGCCGCTCCCACCCAAACCCGCAAGCAGGCCGCCAACCGTTCCGTTGCCGCTGGTGCCCGTGGTCCACTCACCGGTGCCGCCCAGGTTCACCGCCAGAGTGGAACCGGTGTTCGCCGTGACCGCTCCCGACGCGGACATGGAGACGAGTTTGGCGAATTGCAGCGTGCCCGCACTGATCGTCGTGCCGCCGGTGTAGGTGTTCGTGCCGGAAAGAACCACGGTTCCGGTGCCCACTTTAGTTACCGCACTGGCCGTCGACTGAGTAATCGCAGCGTTAATGGTGCCGGTGCCGCTGTTGCTACCCAAGCTGGTGTTGCCGCCCAATACAACCGAACTCGTGGCGCCGATCACCGAACCTGACTCGATGCGAATCGCACCGAGATTCTCAGTGTTCCCCGATCCAACGACGTTGAAGGTAACGCCATCAAAGGAAGCGGTCGTCGTATTGAGGTAGAGCGTGCCCGCGCTGGTGATGTTCACCGTCGCGCCACTGCCGATATTCTCACCCGCTGCGTTCACGACCACCTTCTTCCCGCCAGTGGTGTTCACATTCAGCGTGCCGGTGAAGCTGTTCAAACCCGAGGCATTGCTGAAAGTCGGCGTGCCGGTGCTGCCAGCTAGAGTGATCGTGCCGGTGCCGGTAAAGACGTTGGCGATAGGCGCGTCCGCCGAAAACGTAATGTTTGCCGTGCCGGAAGCGCCAATCGCCACTGAGCCCGTGCCGAATACCGTGTTATTAGTGGTCAACGCAACCGTGCCGGCGCTGATGGTGGTGCCGCCGCTGTAGGCACTGGAGCCGGTGAGCGTGAGCGTGCCACTTCCTACTTTTGTAAGAGCGAGAATACCGGTGCCAGAGTCCTTGATCGTGCCACTGAAAGTCGTGCTCGTGTTGAGAGCACCCACACTGATGGTCGATGTTGTCGCCAATGTGTTGTTTACGATCTGTCCGCTTCCGGCAAAGGATCCGAAATTGATGGTGCCGTTGCCTATGTCGATCCGCACACGACCGGCGTTGGCGTCATTGAACACCCACGCCGCGGCTGCGCTGCCGGCGTTGACGGAGGTGAAATCCACCGCGTTGTTGTTATTAAAGGTAATGGTTCCGCTGTAGCCGCTGTTGGTCCCATTGAGGGCGACCGTGGAAGCAACTCCGCTGTTGGTCAGAGTCAGCGCCGCTGAACCGCTGAGGTTGCCGTTCAAGTTCAGATTTTTGCCCGACATGTCGAGTATCGTGCTGCCGCCGACCGAGATGTTATTGGCGAGAACCCAATTGCTCGCCGTCCCAGCCTTCAATGTGCCGCCGTTCAGCGTGAGCGCCCCAGCGCCAAACGCGCTGTTGTTGCCAAATACCAGAGTGCCGGCATTTAATGTCGTGCCGCCGCTGTAGCTATTCGCATTGCTAAGGGTGAGTGTGCCCGCGCCAGGTCCGCCGTAGGTGATCGAGGAGGCTCCACCGCCGTTATTGCTGATCACGCCGCTAAGGGTGGTGGCTTGGCCGTTGCTTAAGATCACCAGTTCCTGGTTGGCACCAATGGTCAAGCCGCCGCTGTAGGTAACCGTGCCTGTGCCGGCATTCATCAAGCCGTTGGCCGTGAAGGCGCCCGCAATCGTGCCCGCTGCGCCGGTGTAGCGAAGGGTGTTAAAGGAAGCGCTGGCACCCAAGGTGCCCACCGCAGCCACGTCATAGTTCACCGTGCCGGCGGTGCTCGTTACATTGGCCGCCGTCGCCGCCGCAGTGCCCGTGTAAGCGGTGATCGCGCCGCCATTGCCTCCCGCCGCATAGGTCAAGCCAGTGCCGGTGCCCGTGGTAATCCACGTGCCAAGGATGCCGGTGGAGTCCACCGCATTCGATGTCTTCGTGGTTCCGGTGAGCGAGGAAATATTGAGCAGGCCACTCCCGCTGCGGGTAATCGTAGCCAAATCCACTATATTGGTGGCAGTGCCATTGGTCACCGTCGAGTTACCCGCGTTGACCGCCGTGGAGGCGAAGGTCTGCGTGCTGCCCGTCGCTGTCGGCGTGTAGTTGAGCGTACCACCACCGAGCGCCAGAGCGGTGCTGGAGCTGATGGAACCCGAAAGGGTGAGCGTACCGACGTTGATGGCGGTCGTGCCGGTGTAGGTGTTGGCGCCCGTGAGCGTGAGCGTGCCCGTGCCGGTCTTGGTCAGGCCAAAGGCGGAACCGCCGTCGCTGATGACGTTATTAAACGTCAGGCCGCCGGAGCCGACGTTCCATGTCTGACTGGCCCCGAGGGCAATGTTGATGTTTTGGTTCGCCGTCGCAGAACCGATGGTGACCGCCCCCGTTCCCGTCGTGAGGCCGCCCGACCCGAGCGTCAGCGTCTTGTTGGCGCCGCTGCTGGTGTTCGTCAGTGAGACGGCGGCGGTATCTGTGAAAGCGATCGAATTGGCAAAACCGTCTGTATCGAAATTGATCGTCAGCACACCTGCTACATTGCTCGGCCCCAAAATGGTGAGATCATCGGAAGAGGTGGGGACTGCCGAAGTGGACCAGCTGCCGGTGGCGCTCCAAAGGCCGGTGGTGACACCCGTCCAATTGGTTGGGGTGGCGTGGGCAGTGCCCGTGATCACGACGCCAAGAAGAAAGAGTTTGATAAGCCGGGCCGGCTGAAGTCGCGCGGACGACGAGGATGCCAATACAGAACAATGATGGGGGTTCATCGGTTGCCTTTTTGGGGGGACACTAATCGGGGTTTCTACCAACCTGACGGTAATTACCTTACCACGGGATTGTCCCCAAAAACAGCTGAATTTGGGACTTGGAGCCGGGTGGGTCTCTTCCCTTGGACGATTGATCGCGCATGCAAGATCATTACCCGCGCCATTGCAGGACTGTAGGCCGGCTTGTGCTTTTCGCGCTCAGGAGCTTTTGAACGGTTGTCACGTATTACGTAACAAACCCGCCCCTCCCGGAGGCGCGAAAGCCCCATCTGCGATCAGCAGATGCCTCCGCTCCCCCGCGCAGGCGATCAGCCGGAGCCCCACTCCCCAAAAATCGTCCCCTTGGGACGATTTCATTAGCGGTTTCCCCACCTCCACTTTCGCCCGAACGGTTTGTCGCGTCATACGTGACAAACCGTTCTACGTTCGCGCGGGGAGCCTGGACGTAGACATCGCGCAAACGCTCCCTCGGCTTGCTGAGCACCACCGGTTCGAAGAGCCGCGGCATCAGACCGCCTGGCTGCGGCGGCGGTAGATACCAGCGCCCATGAGCGCGATCACCCCGGCGAGGACAGCGTAGGTGGAAGGCTCCGGGATGGCGGAGACACTCAGGACACCCGTGGACTCGGTGAAGGTGAAATTGAGGCCGCTGGCGGAGTTGGTCCAGACGCCGGAATTATTTGTCAGCGAGGTGAAATAGGAGCCGGTGATGCTCACACCGCTGAAGCCGGTCGCGAGCGAACCGCCGGAGGCTTGGAAGAGGTTGAAGCTTTCGCCGCCACTCAGGATCGAGGAGGTGAAGTTGATGGCGAGGGTGCCGCCGAAGGTCAACGTGCCCGCGGTGCTCGTGACCGTCGCGTAATTCGTACCGGCCGTGCCCGTCGCGGCCAAGGTTACCTGGTTGGCGCCGCTCATAGTGAAATTATTGCCGTAGGCCAGCGTGCCGGCCGAAACTGTCGTGCCGCCGCTGTAGGTGTTGGCGCCGGTCAGGGCCTGGACGCCGCTGCCGGATTTGATCAGGCCGCCAGCGTTGCTGATCACGCCACTGTAGCTATAGGACCCGGAGCCGGCGAGGGTGAGAAACTGGCTCGAGGAGTTGGAAATAACCACCGTACCACTGCCGTTGAGGCCGGCAATGGTGAGGCTTTGGCCTTCGGTGTTGAGTTGCGAGGTGGAGCCGATGGTGACGGCATTGGAGGCGCCGAGGGCGCCGTTGACCGTGCCAAGAGTCGCCGCGTTTTGAACGGTGACGTTCCCCGTGATGTTGTTGCCGCTGTTCTTCAACCAAGTGAGGTTCGTGAAAGAACTGCTGCTGCTGTCCACGGTGAGGTTGCCGGTGCCCGTGATCGCACCCGTAAAGTTGAGGGTATTACCACTGCCCGCTGCTCCAGCATTGTTGATCGTCAGGTCTTTGTTGAGCGTAACCGTGCCGGAATAGGTCGTCGTGGTTCCGCCACCTGCCGTGTCAGCGATGGTAGCCGTGCCGGAAGAGCCAGATGCGATGACGATGTTGTTCGCGATGGTGCTGCCGCCGGAGTTGGTGCTGATGCTGGCATTGTTGGAACCGGAGGTGTCGCCGATAGTGATACTACCCGTGCCGAAGCCCGCAGCGTTGGTGGTAGAGACCACGCCGTTCTTCACAGTGGTGCCGCCTGTGAAGGTGTTCGTGCCATTGAGGGCGAGCGTGCCGGCGCCCGCTTTGATTATGCCCGAGTTGGTGCCGCTGGTGCCACCGCCTGCGACGACGCCGGCAAGCGTGAGGGTTCCGCTGCCGTTCGTCGTAATGGTCGGCGACGACGCGTTCGTGAGCGTCACAGCGTTGGTGTTGAGAGTGAGCGAGTTGGTGCCGCCGAAAATAAAGCTGCCGTGAATATCCGTGCTGTATTGTCCACTTAGCGTGATTGCTGAACCGCTGGTATTATCAATCGTGGGGGTTGCGGTGTTGGCCTCGTTAAGGTAAAGATACATGCTGATGCCGGTGGTAGTAACCCCATTTTGATTGGTAAAGCTGCTACCGCTACTGGAGGTGGTATTGATTGCATTCGCACTGTTGAAGTTCGTCGTTCCGCTATTGACCGACACATAAGTGTTAGTGTTATCGCTATTGTTGTTGTTATTGCGCAGATTGTTACTGCCGGAGAGCGTCAGCGTGCCGGTCTGATTTAAGATCATGGCCGAACTGCGGTTAGCCACGCTATTAGAGATAACACCCGTCACGTTGGTGGTGCCCGCGCCGGCGAATTGGACAACATTATAGGTACCCCCGGTGTTGGTTATATTACCAATATTCAGCGTAGCCCCGGAGGCAGGGCTGAAGATGTTTGTCGCGCCGCTTGTGGTAACAGCGTTCAGGGTAAGGCTATATCCATTGCCGTTGGTGACGTTGAGCGTGCTGCCACCGGCAAAATTTGTCGTGCCGCCCAGCGTGAGCGTGTTGTTCGTACCACTGCTGATTTGATCCACACTTATACCCACCGTGGCGCCAGACGCGATCGTCGTGCTCGCAGGTGTGAACGTCCCGGCAGTATCCGAACGCAGGTTAATATTTGTGCCAGTGCTTACCGTCAGCGGGGAATTGGAGCTCATCGCTGCCGTGCCATTGTATTGCAGCGTGCCGGCGACAACCGATGTCGTCCCCGAGTAAGTGTTGGTGCCCGCAAGCACGAGGGTGTTGGTGCCCCGCTTGGTAAGGCTGATGGTGCCGCCACCCGTGCCAGTCGTGTTCTGAATATTGCTCGATACCGTGAAGCTGCTGCCGGACGCGTTGGTCGTGTCGAAGCCGATCGACGAACCGGCCTGCAGGCCGTTGCTGGTCACACTTCCGTCCAAGTTGGTGAGCAAGGTAGTGATGTCACCCGTCGTGAACTCACCCGTGCCACCGACATTGAATACCAGCGTGCCGCCGTTGCCGACTTTGATGTTTGCGGCCGTCCAACTGGCGCTCGTGTTATTGTAAAGCGACGTCTCCTTCGCGAACACGAGCGTGCCGCTGCCGATGGTCGTTACGCCCGTGTAGGTGTTGGCACCCGAAAGGGTCAGGATGCCTGCGCTGGGGCCGCCGTAGGTGAGCGCGGAAGCGCCGCCGCCATTGTCAACGATGGCCGAGCCGAGACTGATGTTCTGGCCGTTGCTGAGCACGACCAGCTCCTGGTTGGCGCCAATGGTGAGGGTGCCGACGCCGGTTTCGGTCAAGGCGCCGGTGCCGGCGTTCATCAAGCTGTTCAGCGTGACGCCGAAACCGCCATTGGACCACGTCACCGCGCCGCCGGTGTAGCGCAAGCTATTGCCGGTGATGGCACCGGTCTGCGTCGCCCCCGCGGCGAAGGAGTAGTTGGTCGTCGCACTGGTGACATTGGAGAGGTTGCCCGCGGTGCCCGCAGTGGCGCCGCTGTAGGACGTGATCGCGGCACCGTTGCCGCCCGCGGCATATTGGAGGCTCGTTCCGGTATTCACGGTGCCCCAAGTTCCGAGAATGCCGGTGGAGTCCACCGCTGAGGAGGTGGTCGTGGTGCCGGTGAGCGAGAAGATGTTAAGGAGGCCGCCGGTGTTGTGAGTGAGAGCGCCCAAGGCGACCGTGTTGGTCGCGGTGCTGTTCGTCACCGTCGAGTAACCCGCGTTCACGGCGGTGGACGCGAAAGTCTGGGTGCTACCGAGTGTCGCGGGAGTGTAGCTCAACGTGCCGCCGCCGAGAGCCAGAGGGCTGCTGGAGCTGATCGAGCCGGTAAGGGTGAGCGTGCCGGTGTTTATGGCAGTTGTGCCGGTGTAGGTGTTGGCGCCCGCGAGCGTGAGCGTGCCCGTGCCGGTCTTGGTCAGGCCAAAGGCGGAACCGCCGTCGCTGATGACGTTGTTAAACGTCAGGCCGCCGGAGCCGATATTCCAAGTCTGACTGGCCCCGAGGGCGATGTTGACGTTTTGATTCGCTGTCGAAGAACCGATGATGACCGCCCCCGTTCCCGTCGTGAGGCCGCCCGACCCGAGCGTCAGCGTCTGGTTGGATCCGCTCGTGGTGTCGTTCAGCGTCACCGCAGACGTGTCCGTGACGGCGATGGAGTTGGCGAAGGCGGCGGCGTTGATGTTGATCGTGAGCGTGCCCGCGACATTGGCCGGGCCGAAGATCGTCAGATCATCGGACGAGGTGGGCGCCGCCGAGGTGGACCAGTTGGTAGTTGTTCCCCAAATACCGTTGTTGGCCCCTGTCCAAGTGATGGACGCGGCGGAAGCCACGCCCATGATCACGACGCCAAGAAGAAAGAGTTTGATGAGCCGGGCCGGCTGAAGTCGCGAGGACGACGAGGATGCCAATACAGAACAATGATGGGGGTTCATCGGTTGCTTTTTTTGGGGACACTAATCGGGGTTCGGGGTTTTCACCAACCTGACGGTGGTTATTCTACCATGGGACTGCCCCAAAAAACAGCGGAATGTCATCGGGCGCCGTGAGCCAGATTGTATTGGGTAGATCGCCTCATGGGATGATTCCATCCGTGCTCCGTAGCGAAGGCTTTAGCACCTTCATTCCACTCATAATCAATGACCTTGATACCAGGCCTATTGGACCGTGATTACTTGTTTAAAGTCCCTTGCAGCGAATAATCCTCTCCCGCTTGCCACACGGGCGCCGTTTCAGTGACTCCGGCAGCGTCGCGACAACCTATTTATCGAACGCGTCGGAAGAGTCGCTCCACTCACGCCCGCGGATGCGCTTTCGCGTAGATGTCGCGCAGACGGGCCACGCTCACGTGGGTGTAGACCTGCGTTGTATTGAGATTCACATGACCCAAAAGTTCCTGCACCAGCCGCAGGTCGGCCCCGGCGTTCAACAGGTGCGTCGCGTAGCTGTGCCGCAGTTTGTGCGGCGTCAGGTCCATCGGCAGGTCTGCCAACGCGAGATACCGTTTCAATAAAAGCTGCACCTGCCGCACCGGCAGGCGTTCGTGCTTCGGCGTCACCAGCACCGGCGCGGTGTGCGCGGTGTCGCGCGCGAACTCGCGCTTCCACTTGTCGAGCACCGCCATGCCCACGCGACCGAAGGGACACAGGCGCGTCTTTTTGCCTTTGCCCAAAACGCGGGCCACGCCGCTGGTGAAATCGATGTCGCCGTAATTCAGTCCGGTCAGCTCGCTCACGCGCAGTCCGCCGCCGTAGAGGAGCTCCATCGCGAGACGGTCGCGCCAGGCGGTGAACGCATCGGCGCTTCCGTTCTCCAGCAGGCACTGCGGCCCGGTGAGCAACAGCTTCATCTGCGACTCGGTGAGAAATTTCGGCAGGCGTTTCTCCAGCTTGGGCAGCGGCACGCCGATGAACGGATTGCGCTTCACCCGCCCGCGCCTGAGCCAGAATTTGAAGAACGCGCGCAGCGCCGAGACGTGAAGGTGCAGCGTGCGCCGATCAAAGCGGTGCTGCCCCTCAATCACGAAGTCGCGCAGATCGCGCGTCTCCAGCCGGTCGAAGCCGTCCGCCCACAATCCGGCCGCGTGCAACCAATGGTAGAAATCCTCAAACGCGCGCCGGTAGTTGCGCACGGTGTAAGCCGAGTAGCGGCGCTCCTTCGCGAGGAAGTCCGCGAACGGAACCCACCAGCCGGTCACAACCGGCTCAGGCGGAGGCGGCTGGGAGACGGGCTTCGACATCGCGCATGACCTGCGTGGCGTGCAACCGCAGCGCGCCTTCGGGATCGAGTCCCTTGGCGCGCGCGGCGGCGGTCAGTTCAAAGAGAATTTTGCCGAGCGACGCCTCGTCGAGTCGCGCCCCGAGCGCCCGGACTTGCGCCACGTCAACCACGCCGTCGGCGGGAAGTTCCTTTTTCTCGATCTGCTTCCACACCGCCTCGGCGAACATCAAGGCGGGCAGGCGCGGCGGCAGGTCCTTGAAGACGCCAGACTGCGCCGGGCCGTTCTTTTTTTCCTGCGCCTTGATCTGTTCCCATTTCACGACCACATCGTCCGCCGTGCCGAGCTTGGCGCCGTCGCCGAAGACATGCGGATGCCGGCGCACGAGCTTGTCGTTGGCCTCGCGGGCGACCGCCTCCAAGTCGAAGTGCCCCGCCTCTTCGGCGAGTTGCGCGTGAAACACCACCTGCATGAGCACGTCGCCCAATTCCTCGCGCATATGCGGCATGTCCAGCCGGTCGATGGTGTCGAGCAACTCGCTCGCCTCGTCGATCAGGCAGCGCGTGAGCGTGGCATGCGTCTGCACCTGGTCCCACGGACACCCGCCGGGCGCGCGCAGGGCGGCGATGGTTTTGCGAAGATCGGATAGGGCGCTCATGATTTAGGGGAAAGAGGCGCAAAATACGTCCAAAGGTAAATCCCGATATGCGCCGGCCGGGATTGTTTCTTGCGCCTTTTGCGCCTCTTTGCGGCTATTGGCGTCCCGTATGTCCGACAAACTCACCGAGATCATGGCCTGGAAGCGCAAAGAGATCGCCCCGCTGGCGCGTCCGGTCTCCTTGCAGGAACTTGCCGACCTCCACGCCGCCCTGCCCCGTCCGCCATCCTTCGCCGCCGCCCTGCGCCGGCCCGACGGCCAGCTCGCAGTCATCGCCGAGATCAAACGGCGCTCCCCCTCGGCCGGCGCCATTGCCGCCGGCGTCTCCGCCCCCGATCAAGCGGCCAAGTATCGCGCCGCCGGCGCCAGCGCCCTCTCCGTCCTCACCGACGAAAAATACTTCGGCGGCACCCTCGGCGATCTCGTCGCCGTCACCACGCTTTTCCGCGACCAGCCGCCCGCCGTCCCCTGCATCCGCAAGGACTTCATGGTTCACCCCATCCAGGTACGCCAGGCCCGCGAGGCCGGCGCGAGCGCCATCCTCCTCATCGTCCGCGCGCTCACCGACGCCGAGATCGCCACACTCTTCGCCGCCGCCCAGGCCGCCGGGCTCGACGCGCTTTTTGAAATTCACAACGAGGCCGAACTCGCCCGCGCCATCGCCCACGGCGCGAAAATCATCGGCGTGAACAACCGCGACCTCGCGATTTTCAAGACCGACCTCGGCCTGAGCGAACGCCTCATCCCGCAGTTTCCCAAGGACGTCATCGCCGTGAGCGAGAGCGGGATTTTCAACGGTGCCGACGCCGCCCGCGCCCGCCGCGCCGGCGCGCATGCGCTGCTCGTGGGCGAGGCCCTGATGAAGGCCGCCGATCCCGCCGCGCTCATCCAGGAGTTCCGTCGCGATGTTTGAACAGCGCAAACAGCGGCTGCTGACGCGCCGCCAGTTTTTTCACCGCCTCGCCCGGAGCGCGGCGCTGGGCGCGGGCCTGATCGCATTCTCCCTGCTCGTCGGCGTCCTCGGTTATCATTTCGTGGGCGAACTCTCCTGGATCGACGCGTATCTCGACGCCGCGATGATCCTCTCCGGCATGGGCCCCGTCTCCACGCTGCACTCCGTCGCCGCCAAGTTCTTCGCCGGCACCTACGCGATCTACTGCGGCATCACCCTCATCAGCACGGCGGGCATCATCTTCGCGCCGGTCATCCACCGCTTCCTGCACAAGTTCCACGTTGAGGAAGACGCGAAGCCTTAAACCACTGATTATATTAGTGCCGATCAGTGTTCATTAGTGGTTAAAACTTCCGTCACCATGCCTCTTTCCCCCTCCACCACGCGCGATCTGCTCGCCCAACTCGGGCACCTGCCCAAGCGGTTTCTCGGGCAAAACTTCCTCGTCGATGGCAACATCGTGATGAAGTCCCTCGAGCTGGCCGGCGTGCAAAAAGGCGATGTCGTCGTCGAGGTCGGCCCCGGTCTCGGCACGCTCACCTCCGCCTTGCTTGAGGCCGGCGCCGATGTGTGGGCGGTGGAGATGGATCGCACGTTGCACGCACACTTGGAGGCCACGTTGCTGAAAGAGTTTCCCCACACCTTTCATCTGCTGGAAGGCGACGCCGTGGAGCACCCGCTGGCCGCGCTCCCCGCCGACCGCGCCACCGGCTTCAAGGTCGTCGCCAATCTGCCCTACGCCATCTCCACGCCGTGGATGGACAGCGTGCTCTCCGGTCCGTTGCCGGACCGGCTCGTGCTCATGCTCCAGCAGGAGGCCGCCCAACGTTACGCCGCCAAGCCCGGTGGCAAACAGTTCGGCGCGATCTCGATTTTCCTCCAGTCCGCCTACGACATCGCCCCCGGCCACAAGGTCGCCGCCGCCTGTTTCCACCCGCGGCCCGACATCGAGTCGTACCTGCTCAACCTCGTGCGCAAACCCGAGCCGTTCATCTTTTCGCCGGAGGTCAAGGCCCTCATCCGCGCCTGCTTCCAACAGCGGCGCAAGCAGCTTGGCGCGCTCCTCCGAGGACGGCTGCCCGACGACGGACGCGCCTGGTTCGGACGGATCGCCGCCGCCGGCTGCACCCCGCAAAGCCGTGCCGAGGAAGTGCCCGTGGCCCAGTGGCAGGAGCTGCCCGCCGCGCTGGGCTCCGCTTAAAAATTCCGTCAGGAAGAGGGTGACGGCCTCCGGATATTCGGGTTCACTCGGCCGTCTTCCCGGTTCGGCCACGCCCCTCCCGTTCATGACCCTTCAAACGTTCCTTTCTCTGTCCATCATCGGCCTGCTGGCGGGCGGTATCGCCAGCCTGATCTGCAAACGCCGCGGCGCCGGTCTGCTCGTCAATCTCGCGGTCGGTCTGGCCGGCGCGTTTGCGGGCAATTTCGTGCTGCACCAAATCAGTCCCGTGCTCAGCCAACTGCTCTTCGCCGCCGCCGGCGCCGTGCTGCTGCTGTGGTTGCTCAGCCTGCTCAAAAAATAAACCATGTCCGCGCCCTACAAGGAATTGATCGACGGCGAGACGTTCATCCGCGCCTCGCTCAACGCCCCGCACGAGCTCCTTTGCGACCGTCTGCACGCCTGGGTCGCCGCCCACCTGCCCGCCAACTCTTCGCTCAAGCTCCTCCCGCGCCGCACTGCCCTCGCGCTCCGGCCGGGCGTGGAAATCTGCCCCGACCTCGCCCTCGTGCACGGCGGCACCGCTCGCCTCTACCTCGCCGCCGAGGTGCTTCAGCCCGGCGACCATCACCCCGACACCGTCCTCAAGAAACAGCTCTACGCCGACTGCCGCGTGCCGCGTCTCTGGATCGTCGATTCGCGCTACCAGAACACGGAGGTTTACGGCAGCAACGCCCTCTGCTTCCGCCTCGAGGCCATCCTGTCCGGCGGCGAAACGCTCACCGAACTCACCCTGCCCGGTCTCGCAGTCGCCATGCGGGACCTCTTTGCCAAACCTTCCGCATGATACTGCGCGCCTTTCTTGGCTGGATCTTCATGACCGTCACCACTTACGCCGCCTCCGAGGCGGCCCCGGCTCCCGTCGCTCCCAAAATCCCCAAGGACGTCTCCGTCCACGGCGACAAGCGCATCGACGACTACTTCTGGCTGCGCGACCTGAAAAATCCCGCCGTCCTCGACTACCTCAAGGCCGAAAACGCCCACACCGAAGCCGTCACCGCTCCGACCAAGCCGCTCCAGGAAACGCTCTACCGCGAGCTCCTCGGCCGGATCAAGCAAACCGACCTGAGCGTGCCCTACCACAAGAAGGGCTACTGGTATTACACCCGCACCGAGGAGGGAAAACAGTACCCCGTCTATTGCCGCAAACCCGGCAGTCTCGAGGGCGCCGAGGAGATCATGCTCGACGTCAACGTCCTCGCCGTCGGCGAGAAATTCATGGAGATCGGCGATCTCGACGTGAGCGACGACGGTCGGCTGCTCGCCTACTCCGTCGATCGCAACGGCCACCGCGATTACGAAGTCTTCGTCAAAGACCTGCGCACCGGCGCGCTCCTTCCCCAAAAGATCGGCACTGCTTCCTCGCTCGAATGGGCGGCCGACAACGACACACTCTTCTACACTCAGGAGGAACCGGTTTCCAAACGCTCCTGCCGCCTCCTCCGCTGGGCGCTGGGCACGGGCAAGCACAAGCTCCTCTACACCGAGAAGGACGAGCAATACGACCTCGACCTCGGCCGCTCCCTCGACGGCAAATACCTGTTCTGCTCCTCCGAGAGCAAGGAAACCACCGAGGTCCGCGCGCTCCCCGCCGATCACCCGACCGGCAAGTTCCGCGTCATCCTGCCCCGCGAGGAAAACCACGAGTACCACGTCGATCACCGCGACGGACTCTTCTACATCGTCACCAACAAGGGCTCGAAAAACTTCCGCATCGTCACCGCCCCCGTCGCCACGCCCGACCCGAAACACTGGACCGAGTTTGTGCCGCACAACCCCGCCGTGAAAATCGAGGGCATCGAACTCTTCGCCCGCCACGCCGTTGTCGAGGAACGGGAAAACGGCCTGCCCTTCCTCCGCGTGATCGATTTCAAATCCGGCGAGTCCCACCGCCTCGAGGCCGCCGAGCCCGCCTACGAAATGTCCGTCGAGGTCAACGAGGACTACGACACCGACACGCTCCGTTACCGTTACGAATCCCTCGTCACGCCTCCCACGGTTTACGCCTACGACGTCGTCACCCGCCGGCGCACCCAGCTCAAGCAGACCGAGATCGTCGGCGGCTACGACGCCTCCCGCTACGTGAGCGAACGCCTCTTCGCCACCGCCGACGACGGCACGCGCATTCCCATCTCGCTCGTCTATCGCCGCGATCTCCGCCGGACGGAGCCGCAGCCGCTCCTCCTCTACGGTTACGGCAGCTACGGGTTCAGCCTGCCCGACTCGTTTTCCTCCAACCGTCTCAGCCTGCTCGACCGCGGCCTGATCTACGCCGTCGCCCACGTGCGCGGCGGCGGCGAGCTCGGCGAAGAGTGGCACGATCACGGCAAGATGAAGGAGAAGATGAACACCTTCACCGATTTCATCGCCTGCGCCCAGTACCTCATCCGCCAAGGCTACACTACGCCACCCGACCTCCTCGCCAGCGGCGGCAGCGCCGGCGGCCTGCTCATGGGCGCGGTCGTCAACCTGCGCCCCGACCTCTGGCATGCGGTGATCTACGACGTGCCGTTTGTGGACGTGCTCAACACCATGCTCGACCCGACGCTCCCGCTCACCACCGCCGAGTACTTGGAATGGGGCAACCCCACCGTGAAGGAAGAGTACGCCTGGATGCGCGCCTACTCGCCCTACGACAACATCGCCGCCCAGCCCTACCCCGCCATCCTCGTCAACGTCTCCCTCCACGACAGCCAGGTGCCTTATTGGGAAGGCACCAAGCTCGTCGCCAAGTTGCGCGCGCTGAAGACCGACCAAAACGTCCTGCTCCTCAAGGCCAACCTCGACGCCGGCCACGGCGGCGCCTCCGGCCGCTACGATTCCCTCAAAGAAACCGCCTTCGACTACGCCTGGCTGCTCTCAACCTTGCACATCGACAAATAAGACGCCCTCCCCGTCCAAAGCGCGCCCCTAAACCGGCGCGCTTTTTTTGCGCCGCCACCTTTGCCAAAAAACCCAAAAGACGCCCCCGTATCGGCTCTCCCCCATCTGCGATCAGCAGATGCCTCCGCTTCCCCGCGCAGGCGATCAGCCGAAGCCGCACTCCCCAAAAATCGCCCCATTGGGCGATTTCATTAGCGGTTCCCCCACTCCCGTCCGCTCTTTCGCTCCGGCATCGCAATTGCCTTTGACCCACCCCCGCTCGCTCGCCAGTTTCGCCCCCATTTCCGTCCCCGGACAACACTCTCATCCCTAAGACTCTAGCCTCTCCGCTTTCCCTCTGACCATGGCCGCTCCCACCATCCTCTACACCATCACCGACGAAGCCCCCGCGCTCGCCACCTACAGCTTCCTGCCGATCGTGCAGGCCTATGCGAAACACGCGGGCATCGCCGTGGAGACGCGCGACATTTCCCTCGCCGGCCGCATCCTCGCCACCTTCTCCGATCTCCTCCCGCCCGCCCAGCGCGTGCCCGACGCCCTCGCCGAACTCGGCGCCCTCACGCTCAAGCCCGAGGCCAACATCATCAAGCTGCCCAACATCAGCGCCTCCATCCCTCAGCTCAAGGCCGCCATCGCCGAGCTCCAGGCCAAAGGCTACGCCCTCCCCGCCTTCCCCGAAATCCCCTCCACCGACGCCGAGAAAGACGCCCGCGCCCGCTACGCCAAGGTCCTCGGCTCCGCCGTCAACCCCGTCCTCCGCGAAGGCAACTCCGACCGCCGCGCCCCCAAGGCTGTCAAAGACTACGCCCGCAAGCACCCGCACTCCATGGGCGCCTGGTCGCCCGCCTCCAAGACCAACGTCGCTGCGATGACCGCGGGCGATTTCTTCGGCAACGAGCAGTCCTTCACCACGCCCGCCGCCACCACCGTGCGCATCGAGCTGGTCAAGGCCGACGGCTCCGTCCAGGTCCTCAAGGAAAAGACGCCCCTCAAGGCCGGCGAGATCCTCGACGCCACCGTCATGCGCAAGACCGCCCTCGTCGCCTTCTACGAGCAGTCCATCGCCCGCGCGAAGCAGGAAGGCGTCCTCCTCTCCCTCCACCTCAAGGCCACCATGATGAAGGTCTCCGACCCCATCCTCTTCGGCCATTGCGTGAAGGTCTTCTTCAAAGACGCCCTCGCCAAGCACTCCGCCACCCTCTCCGCCCTCGGCGTTGACCTCAACAACGGCCTCGGCGACCTCCTCGCCAAGATCGAGAAACTCCCCGCCCCCGAGAAAGCCGCCATCGAGGCCGACCTCGCCGCCGCCTACGCCGCCGGCCCCGCCCTCGCCTACGTCAACTCCGACAAAGGCATCACCAACCTCCACGTCCCCTCCGACGTCATCGTGGACGCCTCCATGCCCGCCATGATCCGCACCTCCGGCCAGATGTGGGACAAGGCAGGCAAGCAGCAGGACACCCTCGCCCTCATCCCCGACCGCAGCTACGCCGGCGTTTACCAGACCGTCATCGACTTCTGCAAAACCCACGGCGCCCTCGATCCCAAGACCATGGGCTCCGTCCCCAACGTCGGCCTCATGGCCCAGGCCGCCGAGGAATACGGCTCGCACAACAAGACCTTCGAAATCTCCGCCCCCGGCACCGTCCGCGTCGTCGATGAAGCCGGCAACACCATCCTCTCCCACACCGTGGAAAAAGGTGACATCTGGCGCGCCTGCCAGGCCAAGGACGCCCCGATCCAGGATTGGGTGAAACTCGCCGTCAACCGCGCCCGCCTCTCCGCCACGCCCGCCGTCTTCTGGCTCGACGAAGCCCGCGCCCACGACGCCCAGATCATCGCCAAGGTTAAGACCTACCTGAAGGATCACGACCTCACCGGCCTCGACCTCCGCATCCTCCCTCCCGCCGGCGCCTGCCAGTTCACCCTCGAGCGCATCGTCAAAGGTCTCGATACCATCAGCGTCACCGGCAACGTCCTCCGCGACTACCTCACCGACCTCTTCCCCATCCTCGAAGTCGGCACCTCGGCCAAGATGCTCTCCATCGTTCCCCTCATGAACGGCGGCGGCCTCTTCGAAACCGGCGCCGGCGGCTCCGCGCCCAAGCACGTGCAACAGTTCACCGAGGAAAACTTCCTCCGCTGGGACAGCCTCGGCGAATTCTTCGCCCTCGCCGCCAGCTTCGAACACCTCGGCATCACCCAGAACCACGCCAAAGCCAAAGTCCTCGCCGAGACCCTCGACGAAGCCAACGGCAAGTTCCTGGAAAACGACAAGAGCCCCGCCCGCAAAGTCGGTGCCGGCATCGACAACCGCGGCAGCCATTTCTACCTGGCGCTCTACTGGGCCCAAGCCCTCGCCGCCCAGACCAAGGATGCCGACCTCAAAAAAGCTTTCACTCCCCTCGCCGAGAAGCTCACCACCGCCGAAAAGCAGATCGTGACCGAGCTCATCGCCGTCCAAGGCAAACCCGCCGACATCGGCGGCTACTACCAGCCGGATTACACCAAGGCCTCCGCCGCCCTCCGCCCGAGTGCGACCTTCAACGCCGCGCTAGCCACCCTGTAATCGCGGATCACAGCTCCGTTCCGATCATAGGTCCTATAGGCTCCATAAGCCCCATAGGACCTATTTTCTTATCTCATCGACTCACCCCGCCGACGACTCTCCAACCGCGCTTTCGTCATCCGTTCTCTGAGGCCGCCTTCTTTCAGAAAACTTTCTTCGAGCTGCCGCACTTGCTGGTCGAGCAGGTAGTTCGCCTGATGAATCAGGCAGAGCGCGATATTGGCCACCACCTCGGCCGGACGCGTCTCCACGAACTCGCGAAAGTTTTCAAAGTTTACCCCGGCCTTCGCCCCGAGCTTGCGCACATACTGCGCCTCCTTGGATTCTTTGGCCCAAATCACGCCATCGCGCACCCGCAGGAAATCTTCATAGTCGGCCAGGAGTTCCTCCAATGAAGCCCGCGCCACGTTGGTCAGCTTGATCTCCATTTCCTTCGAAGTGCCCGATGCTTTCGAACCCTCCACGATGTTCTGTTTTCCGGAGCGCGCCGCCTGCACCATCTGATCGATGGTACGATCGCCCTTTTTCAGAAACCGCCCGCAGAAGCGGTAGGTGATATCGTAAACGATCTCCGCCTTCTGAAACGACTTCAGCTCCCGGTAATTTCCGTAAGCGGGCAACAGCCCCTCGGTTTGCGCCATAGCCTTACCTCAACCTTTTGCCCCATCCGACTCCACCTCATTTTCACGCCCTGCGAAGATCCCGGGTGCGCAACCCGCAACGCCTCGCCACCCTGGAGTCGATCCCAGCTCCGCATCCGCACCCTAGGTCCTATCAGCCCATAAGCTCATAGGACCTATTTTCATTTCATCGACTCACTCACCGGCGACTCTCCAAGCAGTGAACCGCTAATGAGCGGTTAAAGCTCCGCCCCTTCGAATCCCGCCCGTGCATCGCCGCTGGCGGATTCTTGTTTTTCAAACTTCGCCACCCGTTGGCTTGAACCAGCCCACGCCCTCCTTACACTTCTGCTCATGAGCAAAGCCGAAATCATCGCCGAACTGCCCAAGCTCACGGAAGAAGATCGCAGCGACATCCTCGTCCGGCTCTGGCACATGGAGGAAACCGCCGGCCCCACCGCCCGTGAAAAACATCTCCTCAACGAAGCGCAGGCGGCCTACGACGCCAATCCCAACGCCGGCTCCCCTTGGTCCGAAGTCGAAGCCCGTCTGCGCCGCCGGGCATGAAATGGCTGCTGCTTGTTCGCCCGGAAGCCGAACATGACATTGCGGCAGCCCGGGATTGGTACGATGCCGTGCACCCCAAGCTTGGTGATGCCTTCCTCGACGAGATAGCGGTGACCGTGTATCCGCTGACGGAGCACCCGGAAGTTCCGCGGCTCTACTATCAAAACTTCCGGCGCATCCTGCTGCAGCGATTCCCCTACAAAGTATTTTACCAAGTGATCGGCCAGCGAGTCGTCATCTTCCGCGTGCTGCACGTGCGCCAGTGCCACGAGTCAGCCCTGTCAACACCGCGGTAGCCACCCGCTGAAGCAGTTAACCACTAATGAACGCTAAAATCCGCTAATCCGAACCTCCGGCCTTAGCGTCCATTAGCGAACATGAGCGGTTAAAAACTCCCGGGCCTCACGGCTATGGCACGTCGGTGCAATAGACGCAGCCGTTGATCTGGCAGACACGCGTCCAAGCAGTGCATTAAAATCAACAAAACTCGCCCTGACCCGGTTTTCCGTCCCAATAAACATGCTAAAGGAGTCTAATGCAGTGTAACCTCTTGATTTACAAAAATGTTAAGGTAAAAGAAATCAAGCACCAATAGGCCCAACTCAACTCCCAACCACATCAAGGAGACGCGCAAATGTCTGAAGAACTGAGAATAACGACAATAGGCATCAAAAAAACGTTATCGAATGTCTCACGTGAGCAGGCCATAGCCGAATACATATGGAACGGCTTCGACGCTGGCGCTACGATTGTAGAGCTTAATGCCGTGCCAATAGAAGAAGGCTTCGATACATTGAGTCACATCACAATTCGGGACAATGGAGAGGGTATACCACATCCGACGCTTAAACAAAAATTTGGGCCTTATCTCGAATCGCTCAAGGCATACAAACGTTCCTCGATCAAAAACTCGGACGTGCAAGGGCAGGAAGGAAAAGGTCGGCTAACATTTTTCAGATTCTCCAATAGTGCTACTTGGAACACTCGATTCACTGAGAAAGGACGGCGTTACGCTTATACAATCAAAATCAATGCCGATGGTTTAGATAAATATGACCCGTCTTCCCCATCAGAGGTGCAACAAGCTAATGGCACATCCGTAGAGTTCTTAGGAGTCCACGCCGATTTCACACT
>JAEKKV010000021.1 GCA_019510185.1 Verrucomicrobiota bacterium
TTGCGGCGCACCAGGCCGCCGTAGAAGAGCGCCAGGCCGGGCAGGGTCATGAAGAGCACCAAGGCGGCGCTTGTCATCATCCAGGCATTATGGCCGGGGCCGGAACCGGCCACTTTCGAGGCCACGTCCGGGGTGCGCGAACCGTTGTTGATGTACGCTTCCACGTCCGAGACGCGTTGCTCAAGCGTCGGGTCCTTCGGCGCGGCCGGCGCCGCGGGCGCCGCCGCTGCTGCGGGGGCCGGCGCGTCTTCCGCCTTCAGGCAAGCGATAGGGCTGGCTACCATCAGGGCAAAAAGAGTCACCCGAGTATAACGAAGTAGGCTAGAGATCATGATTTGGGTTGGTTAGGAGAGATTAACGGGCGAGACATGAGCAGTGTTCATACCAACTGGCAACACGGGGATTTTTAGGGATTAAAATCGCTGCTTTTGCTGATATCTGAGCAGACAAACCACCTAGGTTGGCCGATGGTTGCCCCGAAAGCTCAATTTTTACCACCCACCGCATGATTGAACCGCCCCCCGTCGTGGAGCTGAAGGATGTCGCCAAGCGTTTTGGCCACCGGCCGCCCGTGCTGGCCGGCATCACTTTGAGCGCCCAGGCGGGCGATTTCATCAGCCTGATCGGTCCCAGTGGTTGCGGTAAATCCACTCTATTGCGTCTCATCGCCGATCTCAGCCCCGTCAGCCAAGGCCAGCTGCTCGTGGGCGGACGCCCGCCCGCCCAAGCGACGGGCGAACTGGCCTTTGTTTTCCAAGAACCCACGTTGCTGCCGTGGCTCACCCTCCGCCACAATGTCGAGGTGCTGCTCCGCTTGCGCCAACTGCCCGCCAACCAGCGCCGGGCCCGCGTGGATGAAGCGCTCTCGCTGGTGCGACTGGAGGCGTTCGCCACGCAATACCCGCGGCAACTCTCCGGCGGACAAAAGATGCGGGCTTCCCTCGCCCGCGCCCTGACATTGGAACCCGCCCTGCTGTTGCTCGACGAGCCTTTCGGCGCGCTCGACGAGATGACGCGCGACCACCTCAACGAGGAGCTTCTCGCCATTCGCGAACGCCAGCGCTGGACCGCGTTTTTCGTAACCCACTCCGTGGCGGAGGCGGTTTTTCTTTCCACCCGGATTGTTATCATGGCCGCCAATCCCGGGCGCATCGCCCACGAAATCCCGATTGACCTACCCTACCCGCGAACGTTGGAAACGCGTCTTTCGCCCGCTTATCAAAAACAGGTGGCGAACATTTCCCGGCTGCTGCGTTCCGTCGAAACCACGTCCCCGGTCTCATGAAGCGACACACCCTCACTGTCTTGATTCCCGTGCTCACCGGCGCGCTGATGATCGGCCTGTGGTATGCCGCCCGGATGACCGTCATCGCCGAGGATCAGCGCTTCCTGCTCCCCGCTCCCGACGCCATCCTGCGCGCGTTATTTGAAAAAGGCCCGATGCTCTGGTCCGCCACGGTGAGCACCGCCACGGGCGCGTTTTTGGGCTTCGGCGCCGCCGTCGCGCTGGGCTTCGCCTGCGCCTTGGTCCTGTCGCTGTCGCCCTTCGTGCGCGCGGGATTTTATCCTTACCTGATGGTGCTGCAACTCACGCCCATCATCGTGGTCGCGCCGATTCTTATTCTCTGGGTCGGGCCGGGGTTGAAGAGCGTGGTCATCATCACGTTTCTCATTTGTTTTTTCCCGCTGGTGGTCAACACCACCCAGGGACTCGTCTCGACGGATCGCAATCTGATCGAACTCTTCCGCATGGGCCGCGCGTCGCGATGGCAGGAGATTTTCCTCCTGCGCGTGCCCGCGGCACTGCCCTATTTTTTCACCGGTTTGCGCATCGCCGCCACCCTCGCGCCCATCGGGGCCATCGTGGGGGACGCCTATGCGGGCAACGCCGCCGGCGGCCAGGGCGGACTGGGATTCCTCACCATCATTTTCAGCGCGCAATTTCAGATTCCCGCGCTTTTCGCCACCGCCGCCGTCAGTTGCCTACTCGGTTTCATTTTCGCCGGCGCGGTCGTGGGCCTAAGCTGGCTCGCCCTCCACCAGTGGCACGACTCCTACCAACGCAAAGACCTCTGATGCCTCCCCGCGAACTCCTCTGCCGCGATCGTCGCGTGCTCCTCGGCCGCGAGCCTCTCATCGTCGGCATCCTCAACGTCACCGACGATTCGTTCTTCGACGGCGGACGTTTCAACGCCCTCGAGGCTGCCGTCGCCCACGCCCGCCAACTCGTTGACGACGGCGCCGCCCTCCTCGATCTCGGCGGCCAGTCCACCCGCCCCGGCTACACCGAGCTCGCCGTCACCGAGGAAATCCGCCGCGTGGTTCCCATCATTCGCGAACTCGCCGGCCGGATTCCCGTCCCGTTGTCCATCGACACGTACAAACCCGACGTCGCCCGCGCCGCCATCGAAGCCGGGGCGCATCTCGTCAACGATGTCCACGGTCTTCAGGGCGATCCCGCCATGGCCGATGTCATCGCGCAGAGCCGCTGCGCCGCCATCCTCATGCACAACGACCCGGCGCTCCGTGATCTGCCCGCCGGTGCCGATGTCCTGTCGCCGATCAAGACCTTCTTCGACCGCACGCTCGCACTCGCCGACCGCGCCGGGATTGACCCCGCCCGCATCATCCTCGATCCGGGCATCGGCTTCGCCAAGACCCAGGAACAAAATCTCGCTCTGCTCGCCCGCCTGGGGGAATTGCACGAGCTGGGCCACCCGCTGCTGCTCGGCGCCTCCCGGAAGTCCGTCATCGGCAATGTCCTTGGCCTTCCGCCCGAGGAACGCCTCGAAGGCACGCTCGCCACGACCGCGCTTGCCGTCTGGCAAGGCGTGGACTTTCTTCGCGTCCACGACGTGCGCGCCAACCGCCGGGTTGCCCTCATGGCCGCAGCCATTCGCAATTTCCAAACCACATGACCGGACGCATTCACCTTAAAAACATGGTCTTCTATGGCTACCACGGAGCCATGGCCGAGGAAGGCACGTTGGGACAGCGCTGGATCATCGACCTCGTGCTCACGCTCGACATCGCCGCCGCCGCCGCCCACGACGACCTGCACCAGACCGTCGACTACACCCGCGTTTACAACGTCTGCCGCAAGTGTGTGGAAACCGACCGGTTCAAGCTCATCGAGTCACTCGCCGGCCACATCATCGACTCGGTCTTCGCGAGCAGCCCCATCGTGGACGCGGTCGAGATCACCGTCAAAAAGCCCTCCGTGCCCATCGCCGGCATCCTCGATTACGTCGCCATCGAAACCCGCCAAACGCGTGCAGACCGCCTACCTCGCCCTGGGCAGTAACCTCGCCGACCGCAGCCGCCTGCTGGCCGACGCCCTCGAACACCTTGCCCGGTCCCCCGGCAACCGCCTGACCGCCACCTCCCCCGTGTACGAGACCAAGGCCGTCGGTCTCGCCGACCAGCCCGACTTCCTCAATCTGGTCGCCCGGCTGGAAACCGATCTGACGCCGCATGCGCTGCTCGATCTCTGCCTTGCCATCGAACACCGCCTCGGCCGCGTGCGCCGCGAACGCTGGGGCCCGCGCACCGTCGATATCGACGTACTCCTCCTCGGCGACCTGACGCTCTCCGACGAACGTCTCACCCTGCCGCACCCGCGCATGACCGAACGCGCCTTCGTGCTCGTTCCTCTCGCTGATCTCGCCCCCGATCTGCCGGTCAACGGCCTCGCCGTGCGCGACCACCTCGCCCGGCTCGACCGGACCGGCCTTCGTCGCTTCGTCCCGTCCGCCTGAGTGCCTCTCCCATGGCCGTCGTCGTAGAAGAAATCCTCCTGCCGGCTTCCCCCGCCGAATTTTTCGCCGGCCTGCAGAACCGTCCGCATGCCTTCTTCCTGGACAGCGGTCTCGCCGCCGGCGACCTCGGCGCGTATTCCTTCATCGGTTGCGATCCCTTTCTCGTTTTTCGCGCCCGTGGCCGTGCCCTCACGCTCATCCGCGACGGCGAGACGACGCACTACGACGGCGATCCGCTCACGGAGCTGCAAACCCTGCTCCGCCGCCACGCCGCTCCCCCGTCTCCCAATCCGCCACACCTTCCCTTCACCGGCGGCGCCGTCGGCTTTTTCGGATACGAACTCTGCACGCAATTGGAGAAGCTGCCGCGCACCAGCCCCGACGATCTGCCGGAAATCCCCGATCTCGAGTTTGCCTTCCACGACGGCGTCATCGCCTGCGAACGCGCGACTCGGCGTGCCTGGCTCGTCGCCAACCCCGTCGCCGACACCCCCGCCGCCGCCATTCTCGCCCGCCTCCGCGCTCTCACGCAGCCCCCGGTTTTCCCCGCCGGGGGTGAAGCGGCGCCCTCCATCGACCGATCAGCCGAAAAATCCGAACCGGTGGCGAATTTCGACTTTGAGCGCTACGCCGCGGCCATTGCGCGCATCAAGGCCTACATCGCCGCGGGCGACGTTTATCAGGTTAACCTCACCCAGCGCTTCTCTTCCCCGCTGCCCTGCGAGCCGTACGCGCTCTACGAACGCCTGCGCGCACGCAGTCCTGCGCCCTTTGCCGCTTATCTCAATCACGGCGCGGTGCGCATCGCGAGCAGTTCGCCGGAGCGCTTCCTGCGCATCCGCGGTCGCGACGTCGAAACCCGTCCGATCAAAGGCACCCGCCGGCGCGCGAGTGAATCCGCCGCGGACGAGGCGCTCGCCCGCGAACTCCTTGCCAGCGCCAAGGATCGCGCCGAGTTGCTCATGATCGTGGACCTCGAGCGCAACGACCTCGGCCGCGTCTGCGAATTCGGCTCGGTGCGCGTGGACGATCTTTGGCGGCTCGAATCGCACCCCACCGTCCATCACCTCGTCGCCAACGTCGCCGGCACGCTCCGGCCGGAATGCGATGCGATCGATTGCCTGCGCGCCACCTTCCCCGGCGGCTCCATCACCGGCGCGCCCAAAATCCGGGCCATGGAGATCATCGACGAATTGGAGCCCCATCGCCGCCACATCTACACCGGCGCGATCGGCTATCTCGGTTTCGACGGCGACTGCGACCTCAACATCGCCATCCGCACGATCACCTGCGTCAACCACCGCGCCTATTACCATGTTGGCGGCGGCATCGTCTGGGATTCCGACGCAGCGGCCGAATATCAGGAAACCCTCGATAAAGGCCGCGCCATGCACGACGCTCTCACCACTCCCTGACCATGCCCATCGATACAAAAGTGATGTTGAACGGAAAGCTGCGCTCCGATCACGCCGCCACCATCTCCCCGCTTCACGAAGGTTTCCTCTACGGTCACGGCCTTTTCGAAACCATCAAGGTCGTCGCGCGCCGCCCTGTTTTCCTCGCCGCCCACCACGCCCGGCTCACCGCCAGCGCCGGCGCGCTCGAGCTGCCCTATGCCGTGCCGCTCGAGGTGCTGCGCGAACGCATCCGTGATGTGCTCAACGCCAACGACCTCACCCAGGGTTGCGTGAAAGTGGTCCTCTTCAATCAAGGCGACACCACCGGCGAACTGATCGCCACCCGCGCCCTCGCCTATTCGCCCGAAACCTACGCCCGCGGTTTCCGTCTGCAAACCCGGCGCACCGACCGGCGTCTCAACAGCCTGAGCGCGCACAAGACGCTCAACTATCTCGAAAACATCCGCGCCCGCCGCGCCGCCCTGGCCGCCGGTTGTGACGAGATGCTTTTCATCGACGACACCGGCCAGGCGATCGAGGGCGCCGGCACCAATCTCTTCATCGTGCGCGGCGGCGTCGCCTTCACGCCTCCGCTCGCCCGCGGACCGCTGCCCGGCATCGCTCGCGCCCAAGTGCTCGGCCTGCTCGGCCCCGACCGCGCCCGCGAGGCCGACATCGATGTCGCCCAACTGCACGCCGCCGATGAAATCTTTGTCACCAACGCTCTGATGGGCGTCATGCCGGTGAGCCGGATCGACGACCAGATTTACGACCTCGCCCGTAATCCCTTCACCCGCGCGCTGCTCGACGCCTATCGCGCCCGCGAACAGCCGAACCTTTCCCCTTCCCCATGAACCCCGCCCGCCTGATTTTCACCGGCAGTCTTTTTTCCCTTCTTGGCCTGTCCGTTTTGATCGGCGGCTGCTCGAAGAAGCCCGCTCCCTCCGCCGCCTCGCTTTTTAAAATCACGGTGCAACTCGACTGGGTGGCCGAGCCGGAGCACGGCGGATTTTATCAGGCCCAGGCCAAGGGTTATTTCAAGGACGCCGGCCTCGACGTCGAAATCATCCCGGGCGGCCCGAACGCCTTTGTCATGCAGAAGCTCGCCACCGGTCAGGCGGACATCGGCCAGGGCGACAGCACCAACACGCTCCTCGCCATCGCCCAGGACGTTCCCGTCACCCAGATCGGCGCCGTTTTCCAGAACGATCCCTCCGTGCTCATGCTGCATGCGGAAAATCCCGTCCGCCGCTTCGAGGACCTCGACGGCAAGACGATCATGGCCCGACCGGAGTGGGCGTTCATTCCGTATCTGAAGAAAAAATACGGCATCGATTTTCAGCTCATCCCGCAGAACTTCTCGATGGCCAACTTCGTCGCCAACAAAGATCTCATCCAGCAGGGCTACTACATCGCCGAGCCCTACCACATCCTCAAGGCCGGCGGCGCCATGCCCCGTTTTCTCTACGCCTGGGACGCCGGTTTCGACGCCTATGCCGTGCTCGTCGCCAACAAGAGCTGGGCCGCCCGGCACCCCGCGGAAGCCCGCGCTTTTCTCAAGGCCTACATTCATGGCTGGCAGGACTACCTTGAGAACGATCCCGCCCCCGCCCATGCCCTGATGAAGCAGGCCAACGCCAACAACACCGACGAGTTCATGCTCTTCTCCCGCAAGATGATCAGTGATGAAAAACTCGTCACTGGCCGCGGCCCCGACGGAGGACCCGCCATGATCGGCCGCATCTCCCGAGAGCGTTTTTCCACGCAGATCCACCAGCTGGAAGAACTTGGCATCCTGCCCAAAGGGAAACTCACGGTCGATCAGGTCATGACGACCGAGTACCTGCCTTAATCAGGGCGTCCCCGCCCGCTGCTCTTGGGCGCCCGAAGACCAGGGCAAAATATTAACAATTACGGTCTTTGCGGCTTCTCTTCGGTGTCGCCCAGTGACACATTTGCTTCAGGCCCAAAATGTCAGCGCGGCCTGTCCCATGCCCCGTCCTTTGCAAATCCTGCACTTGGAAGACAGTCGCATTGATCACGAGCTCGTCCGACATGTTGTCGTCCAATCAGGGCTCGCGTGCGAATTCGTCCACGTAGGCGGCCGGACAGACTACGAAACCGCGCTCGCGCGAGGCGGTTGCGATCTGATTCTCGCCGATTACACGCTCCCCGATTACAACGGCCCGGCGGCGTTGTCCGCCGCGCAAAGTCTCCAGCCGGACACTCCCTTTGTTTTTGTTTCCGGATCCATTGGCGAGGAACGCGCCGTCGAAAGTTTAAAACACGGTGCGACCGATTACATTCTCAAGGACCGGCTGAACCGGTTGCCCGCCGCCATTCACCGGGCGTTGCGTGAGGCAACGGAACGCCTTCGGCGGAAGCAGGCCGAGGCGGCTCTTCAGCAAAGCGAGGCCCGTTTTCGCGAGATGGCGGAAACCATTCGCGATGTTTTTTGGATGACCGATGCGGACTGCCGGCGAAGGATCTACGCCAGTCCGGCCTACGCGCAGGTCTGGGGCTGTTCCTCCTCCGAACTGGGATCCGATCCGACCGGCTGGCTGATCGCGCTCGCAGCGGAAGACCGTGCGTCGGCAGAGGACGCGTTGCGACAACTCGCCGACGGCGGTTTATACCGCGCCACCTATCGCATCCTCCGGGCGGACGGTACGGAGCGCTGGATCGAAGATCGTGGATTCCCCGTTTTCGACGACCGGCACCGGTTGGTTCGGGCCGTCGGCGTCGCCGTCGATGTCACCGAACGGCGTCAGCTCGAAGCCCAGTTCCAGCAATCCCAGAAACTGGAAACCATCGGACGTCTCGCCGGCGGCATGGCGCATGATTTCAACAACATCCTCACGGTGGTCCTCGGCCAGGTCAGTTTTCTGCTCGATCACCAACCGCTCCAGCCCGCGACGGTCGAAGCCCTCGAGTTGGTGTACACCGCCAGCGATCGCGCGGCCGGGCTGATTCGCCAATGGCTTCTGTTCAGTCGGAACCGGGCTCCCCGGCGCGAACCGGTCAACCTGAACACCGCGGTGGAGGAAATCACCGCCATGCTTCGTCGTCTGCTCGGTGAAACGATTTCGGTGACCGTGGAATCGTCGCCGCAGGCGCTCTGGATTGTCGCCGAAAACGGCATGATCGAACAGGTGCTGATGAACCTCGCCGTCAACGCCCGCGATGCCATGCCCCGCGGCGGCAAGCTGACGCTTCACCTGGATCCAGCGCCGGACTCGTCGGCAGCGCCGGCATCGGCAACGGCCCGTCCGGGCCATTTCGCCCGTCTGGCCGTGAGCGATACTGGCGCAGGAATCTCCGCAGACGTTCTGCCGCGCCTTTTCGAGCCATTTTTCACGACCAAGCCCGAGGGCCACGGCACGGGTCTTGGCCTCACCTTGGTCAAAACCATGGTCGAGCGGCACGGCGGCTGGGTCGAAGTGGAAAGCCGGCTCCAGGCCGGAACCACGTTTGCTGTTTTTCTCCCGCGGATGGATCCCCCGCCCGCGGAAACCTCGCTCACGATGACCGAGACCACGGCGGGCCGCGGCCATGAAACGATCCTGCTCGTCGAGGACGACACCAATGTCCGCGAATTCGCCGCGGCTATGCTGCAGCGGCTCGGCTATGCCGTCTTGCAGGCCAAATCCGGCGACCAAGCCTTGGCCGTATGGCACCGGCATGCGCAGAAAATCAGCCTGCTGCTCACCGACGTCGTCCTGCCCGGCGATCTCTCCGGCGTCGCCCTGTTGAGCCGGCTGCAAACAGAAAAACCGGACCTGAAGGCTGTCATCGTCAGCGGCTATCCCGGTGAGACCGTGGACAAGGTCCCCGCGTCCGTCCGCTTTCTTCACAAACCCTATCTCCCCAAAACCCTGGCCCAAGCCGTCAGGGCTGCGCTCGATAACACATCTTAGCGTTTCCCGTTCTTCCTCGTCGGCGCCCCGATCCGCGCCTTCTTCCGTCCTCGTCCGTACCGTGTCGGAAAAATCCATCAGCCCAGGATTCTCCATGCCACTTCACAGGACAGCTCAAAGCCCGGCGCGCAGACGGCTCCTCCGCGTCCGTCTTCATCTGGGTGTCGCGGCGGCGACCGCGCTCCTCGCCAGCCATCTCGACGCACAAACCCAAACTGCGAGTTTCGCCGATCTGAGCATCGAGGAGCTCATGAACGAAACGGTCACCTCGGTTTCCAAAAAAGAGCAGTCGCTTTTCGACACCCCTGCCGCCGTCGCGGTTCTCTCCAACGACGACCTGCGCCGCTCCGGCGCCACCACGATTCCCGATGCCTTGCGGCTCGTTCCGGGCATGGATGTCGGCGCGGTCAACTCGCGCGAGTCGGCCGTTTCCGCGCGGGGATTCAACGGTGTTTTCGCCAACAAACTGTTGGTGCTCGTTGATGGCCGGGCCGTCTACACGTCTCTTTTCGGCGGTGTTTATTGGGACTTGGAGCAGACCATGCTGGAAGATGTCGATCGCATCGAGGTGATCCGCGGGCCGGGCGCCACCGTCTGGGGCGCCAACGCCGTCAATGGCGTGATCAACGTCGTCACCCGAAGCGCCCGGGACACGCAAGGCACGCTGCTCTACGCCGGCGGCGGTAATGTGCATCAAGAAATGGCCGGGGGCCGCTACGGCGGCCGTCTCGGCGAAAATACTTATTACCGCGTCTTCGCGGGCTATCAGGCGAATGATGACACCCCGCTGGCCAACGGCCAGTCCGCCAACGACCATTGGTTCGGAAGACAGGGAGGCTTTCGTCTCGATCATTACCCCGATCCCGACACGCACCTGACCTGGCAGGCCGACGCCACCGACACGCGGGCCACCGACTCGGAGGGTTACAACGTCAACACGCTCGGACGCTGGACACGGCGGTTCTCCGACCGGTCCGGCCTCGAAGTACAGGCCTACTACGACCGGCTCTATCGCGATGAAGACAACCGCTCCCGGCCGCTCTCCGACACCTTCGATTTGTCCGCGCACCACACCTTTGGGCTCGGTCCACGCCACGACGTGATCTGGGGCGTCGGCTATCGGTTTATCGGCAATCACATCGAGCAGACAACCCCGCTCAATCCCATACAGGATGGCGACTTTCAACGGCAGCTCTTCAACATCTTCGTGCAGGACGAATTCAAGCTCGTGCCCGACCGCCTGACGCTGACCGCCGGACTCAAAGTTGAACACAACGATTACACCGGTTTCGAATTCCAGCCCAATCTGCGCCTCACCTTCAAGCCGACGAAAGATCAGACCCTATGGGCGGCAATTTCCCGCGCGGTGCGCACTCCGGATTCGGTCGACGGCCGGAACACGCTGGGAGTCGTCGTGGGCGCCCCCGTCGTGGGACCCGGTGCCGGACTCTACGCGCCCGAAGTCGTGGGCAATTCCGCCCTCAAGAGCGAAGTGCTGTGGGCCTACGAAATGGGATACCGAATCATGCCCGTCAAACGGGTCAGCATTGATCTCGCCGTATTTTATAATGACTACAGCGACCTGATCACCTTCGGCGAGACATCCACCTTCGTCCCCGGAATTCCCGTGGGAACCCTCGTAATTCCCTGGGGAAATTCGCTAGAAGGCCAGACTTACGGCGGGGAGGTCGCCGTGACGGTTTCGCCCACGGAAAGCTGGCGGTTGATTGCCGGTTATTCCCTGATGTTCCAGCAGATTTACGGGCCGGCGGCCGCCAGCCGGGCTCTCGCCGCCCGCCCGCCCGCCCAACAATTCACCCTTCGATCGGCCCATGATCTGACCAAACGCGCCAACCTTGAGGTGCAGTTTCGTTATGTGGATCCCATCGATGGCGTCCCCGCCTATTTCACGGCGGATATTCGCCTGGCATACCGGCTGACCGACCGGCTCGAACTGTCGCTGGTCGGCCAAAATCTTTTGGATGATCGCCACCCTGAGCAAGCGAGCGCGCCCATCACCGTCACTTCCGAAGTTCCCCGCGGTTATTACGCAAAACTCACCTGTCGCTTCTAGCACCGCATGTCTTCGATCGGCCAACTTTCCGCCCCGACGTCCGGTTCCCCCGGACACGCTTCGCGTTCTTCCCGGACTGCCAGGTTGCTCGTGCTTGCGTTGGTCAGCCTATTTTTCCTGCCCGTCTCCCGGGCGGATATCTCCAAAGAATACCAGCTCAAGGCGGCCTTCCTCTATAATTTCACCAAATTCGTCGAGTGGCCGTCGCGATGTTTCGCGAATGCCACGAGCCCCATCACGATATCCATTCTGGGGGACAATCCGTTTGCCGAAGAACTGGAAACCGCCGTCCGCGGGCGCCGGGTGAACGGCCGGCCGGTCGTCGTCAAAGTCATCGACAGCATCGCTCAGGCCGATGACGCCCAAGTGCTTTTCGTCGCCGCAAAAAACGAAGCCCGGCTTGGCGGTACGCTCGGCGCTCTCCAGCAGACCGGCGTGCTGACCGTGGGTGAATCCCGGCAGTTTGCCGCGATGGGCGGCATCATCACGTTCACCCTCCAGACGGACAAAGTCCGCTTTCAAATCAACCAGCCCGCCAGCGAGCAGGCCGGCCTGAGAATCAACGCTCAGCTGCTGAAATTGGCGACCGTGGTCCATTCAGCACCCTAGGTCCAAAACGCCATGCACCTCTTTCGCAACCTTCCCATCGAGCGCAAGCTGACCGTCATCAGCCTGCTGACCAGCGGTTCGGCCCTGCTGCTGGCCTGCGCCGTCTTGGTGACTTACGATTATCTCTCGTTCCGAGGAACCTTGGTTCGGGATCTGTCGATCACCGCCCAAATGGTCGGCTACAACAGCGCGGCCGCGCTTTCTTTCAACGAATCCGGCTCGGCGGAAACCACCCTGCAAAGCCTCGTCGCCCAGCCCCACATCGTCGCCGCCTGCATTTACAATGCACAAGGACAGGTTTTCGCCTCCTACCGTCGCACGAATGAAGCGTCTTCTCCCTGGCCGTCTCCCGTCGGCAACCGGGAACGCTTCAACGGCGAGTCCCTCGATCTGTTCCGGAAAATCGAATTCAGCGGCGAGACCATCGGTACGGTTTATCTCCAGTCCGACCTCGTCGAGATTCACACGCGCCTGGCCCGTTACGCGGGCATCTCCGCAGCCGTCCTGCTGATCGCCATCCTGGTTGCCTGGGCGCTTTCAGCCCGCTTCCACCGCATCA
Organism: Verrucomicrobiota bacterium; assembly: GCA_019510185.1. Classification (GTDB taxonomy): domain Bacteria; phylum Verrucomicrobiota; class Verrucomicrobiia; order Opitutales; family Opitutaceae; genus Rariglobus. Next base: position 12,315 of record JAEKKV010000021.1, read on the forward strand.
TCGCGGAACCGATTTCGGACCTGGCCGCCGTCGCCGACCGGGTCGCGACCGACAAAAATTACTCGCTCCGGGCGACCAAGCACGGCGACGACGAGCTGGGCCGGCTGATCGACGCCTTCAACGAAATGCTCGCCCGGATCCAAACTCACGACGACGCCTTGCAAAGGGTGAACGACGAACTGGAATCCCGCGTCGGGGAGCGCACCCGCCAGTTGCAAACGGAGGTGGGTGAACGCACCCGTATCGCCGAATCGCTCAAGACCTCCGAGGCGTCCCTCGACTCCCTCCTCCAAAACCTCCCCGTCTGCGTCTATCGCAAGGATACCGCCGGCCGCTTCACCTTCGGCAACCGGCGGCACGCCGAGTACAAAGGACTCCTGCCGGCCGAGTTGCTCGGCAAAACCGACTTCGACGTGAGCTCGCGCGAACTGGCGGCGCAATACACCCGCGACGATCTCACCGTGATGGAGACCCGCCAGCCCGTCGAAACGGAAGAGCTCCACATCAAGCCCGGCGGCGAGAAGACCTGGATTCAGGTGACCAAGGTTCCCGTCATCGACATCCACGGCCAGGTCGTCGGCACACAAGGCATATATTGGGACGTCACCACGCGCAAACAGGCGGAAGAGGCGCTCAAGACCGCCAAGGAAGCCGCCGAGGCCGCCGTGCGCGTCAAGAGCGAGTTTCTTGCCAACATGAGCCATGAGATCCGCACGCCGATGAACGCCGTCATCGGCATGACCGGCCTCCTCCTCGACACCCGGCTGGAACCGGTCCAACGCGAGTTCACCGAGACCATTCGCAACAGCGCCGACGCCCTGCTCACCATCATAAACGACATTCTGGATTTCTCGAAGATCGAGGCCGGCAAACTCAGCTTCGAAATCCTTCCCTTCGATCTGGTCGAAACCGTCGAAGGCACGCTCGACATGTTTGCCGAACGCGCCTTGCGCAAACACATCGAGTTGGCGGCCTCCCTCCCCCCCGATCTGCCCATGTTCCTCCGCGGCGATCCCGGCCGCCTGCGGCAGATCCTCACCAACCTCCTCGGCAACGCCCTCAAGTTCACCAAGCACGGCAACGTCACCATCCAGCTCGCCAAGGAAAGCGAAACCGACACCCACGCCGTGGTGCGTTTCGCCGTGATCGACACCGGCATCGGCATTCCCGCCGAAGCCCAAGCGCGCCTGTTCCAGGCCTTCAACCAGGCCGATAATTCCACCACCCGGAAATATGGCGGCACCGGCCTCGGCCTCGCCATTTCCAAGCAGCTCGTCACCCTGATGGAAGGATGCATCGGCGTGGACAGCCAGCCGGACAAAGGCTCGACCTTCTGGTTCACCGCCCGCTTCGAGAAACAAAAGGAGGGCGGCCCAAAATTCGATCATCGCGACCTCCTCGACGTGCGCGTGCTCGTGGTGGACGACAACGCCACCAACCGCCAAATCCTCCGCCATCAGCTCTTCGCCTGGAAAATCCAAAAGGGCAGCGCCGCCGGCGGCGTCGAGGCGCTCGAGCTCCTGCGTGAGGCCGCTGCGGAAGGTCACCCCTACCACCTCGCCCTGCTCGACATGCAGATGCCCGAGATGGACGGCCTCATGCTCGCCCGCGCCATCAAGGCCGATCCCGCCATCGCCGAAACCCGCCTGATCATCCTGACCTCGCTCGGACAGATCTTCTCCGCGGAAGAACTCCAGGCCGCCCGCATTGACGCCTATCTGGTGAAGCCGGTGAAACAGTCCCGGCTCTTCGACTGCCTCCTCACCGTCCTGGACGGCACCGCCGCAGACTTTACCCGGCACTCCCAAACGACGGACAAAACGGAAGTGCCTCTCGATCTCTCTCGGATTCAAAAGGCGCGCATTCTCCTCGCGGAGGACAATACCGTGAATCAAAAGGTCGCTCTCGCCCAACTGCACAGCCTCGGTTGCTCCGCCGACGCGGTGGCCAATGGTGAGGAGGTCCTCAGCGCCTTGCAGCAGATTCCCTACGATCTCATTTTGATGGATTGTCAGATGCCCGAAATGGACGGTTACGAAACCACCCGGGCCATCCGCCGGCAGGAGAAGGACGATGCACAGGTTTGCCCGTGGAAAGCGCCCATCCCGATCATCGCGATGACGGCCAACGCCATGCAGGGAGACCGCGAAAAATGCATCGCCGCCGGCATGAACGACTATATCGCCAAACCCGTGCGCTTGCCCGAGCTCAAGGCCGCGCTCGCCCGCTGGCCTGGCGGGGAAAAACCGGACGCTGAAGTTGGCTGACAGCTACGGCGAATGCTGCGACAAAGACCGGCTCTGCATGACCGCCACACCTTCCGCCCGTGATAAATTCCTGTCGCTGCTTCGCTCGTCCGTGCAAGACGGCACGCTCGTAAAACTCACCTTGGGCAAACACCGCGGCACGGACGCCACGCTCCAAAATCTCTTTGTCCGTCCCGTCACCCTCAAGGCCGGCCCGCAGCTCTCCTTCACCTGGAGACACGCCACCCGGGACATCACCAAAAATCATCCGCCCGCCGACGCGCTGAAGCAGATCGAGGCGCTCATCGGTGGTGATTTCCTCGACGCCCATCTGTTTACTCCCGCGCAAACCGCCCAGCTGGAAAGCCGCGCCGACGGCACCGCCCGCCTGTCGCTCAAGACCGCCATCGCCGCGCCCGCGCCCGTCGCCGAGGGCCATGATCGCGCGAAGGATCATCCCGTGCCCGCCGACGCCCCCTGGCTGCGCGCCCTCGGCGTAACCAACGATCGCGGCCAGCCCCGCGAAGGCATGGCCGCCAAGTTCCGCCAGATCCAGAAATTCACCGAACTCGCCGATCACCTCCTGGTCGAGGCCGGACTTCTTTCCACCGGCGATGAAGCCGATGTTTCGCCCCCGGCGCCCGATCAACCGCTGCGCATCGCCGACATGGGCTGCGGCAAAGGCTATCTGACCTTCGCGCTCGCCGCCCATATCGGCCCGCGCGCCGAAATCACCGGCATCGAATTTCGCCCCGAACTGGCCGCGTTGTGCAACCGCCACGCCCGTGACAACGGTCTGGCCCACCTCAACTTCATCGCCGGGGACATCGCCACGACCGCGCTCGACCGCCTCGATGGACTCGTGGCGCTTCACGCCTGCGATACCGCGACCGACGACGCGCTCGCCAAGGGTCTCGCCGCCGGCGCCCGTCTCCTCATCGTCTCGCCCTGTTGCCAGAAGGAACTGCGGCCTCAGCTCACCGCGCCCGCCGTCCTCGCCGACGCTCTGCGTCACGGGATTTTTCAGGAGCGCCAGGCCGAATTCGTGACCGACGCCCTCCGCGCCATGCTCCTCGAATGGGCGGGCTATCGCACCAAGGTCTTCGAGTTCATCTCCACCGAGCACACTGCGAAAAACCTCATGCTCACCGCGATCAAGGCGCGCCCGCGGGGCGTTGACGAGGCGCTCGCCGGCCGCATCCGCGCTCTCGCGGCGTTCTATGGCATCCGCCGGCAACGCCTGGCGGAGCACTTGGATTTCCCACTCGCCTGAGCGCTCACTCGCCGTTGCGCATCCGCGAGACGTACGCGGTGGAGTTGGCCTCGTATTTTTTCAGAACATCGACGATCGCCTTCCGGTATTCGACCTGCATCGGAACACTTTCCTCCCAATAAAGACAGGTCCGGTAATAGTCGTAATAATCACCGGTTTCAAAGTCCCGAATTCCGGATTCGGCCAGGCTGCGGATGCTATAAAAAAACGCCTTCACATCGTCACCCACCGCCAGCCGATTGTTCCCGCGCTGCGCCGTGTGGGCTTGAAAATCCGCGATCACCGAAGCCAGCCGGGCATTTTTCGCCGCTTCGGAAAACTTCAAGCGGATGATCGCACGCAGCGCATCGGACATGTCGCGAAACTGCCCGATTCGCTCGGACTGGGCATGCCACCGGGCCAGGTCGATACCCTCCCATTTGGTGATGCCGTCGATCCGGTAGCCAAACCAGCGTTTCTCCACGCGGGAAGGCGTCACCGCGCTTTGCCGGTCGGAGTCGCTCCCGGATGAATCCTCCACAGCAACCCGCCGGGTTTCCGCGTAGGTTGCCACGCCGACCACTTCACTGCTCGCTTGGGAAAAAATCGGACTGCCGCTGTTTCCCGGCTCGAAGTTGGCGTTCACCTCGATGCGCGTCGGTCCCACGCCCAGCACCTGTCCGCTGATCTGCGTGGCCACGCCGCCGCCCTGCCGGTTGCCCACCACCACGACCTTGTCGCCGATCTTCATGGATTTCAGCACGTCGTCCGCCAGCTTCAGGTCACCCTCGCCTTTGCTGATCTTCAAGATCGCGATGTCGCTCCCGACTGCGCCAAAAATCGCCAGCACGGGCAGGACTTCACCGTGGAGATTTTTCAGCGTAAGCTTTTTGTTTTCGCCCAGCACATGCTGGTTGGTGACGACAAAATCGACGCCGCGAATTTTGGTCATGAAACCCGTCGCGGTGCCCTCGTCGCCCTCGATGAGGATGATCCCCGCCATTTGTCCGGCGGAGAGAACCTGCTGTTCGGCAACCGCCGGAATCTGAGGCGCTGCCGGCGCGGCTGGCGGCGTCGCCGGGGTTGACGCGGAGTTCGCCGGATTGGTCATCAGTCCGCGAAGATCGGCCACGTCACCGAAGCCCATCTGCTGCGGAGTGAGCTCCGCACCGGCCCGCTGACTTTCCAAGGAAGGGATTTGATACACAAAATCGGCCGCCGAAAACCGGGCGTTCAACGAGTTGGTATAAATGGCCTCGAACACCGGGTGCTGCGAAGGTCCGGCACCTTGCTGGAGAACCGTGCGCACGATCAGACCGGTGCTTTTTTCAATCCACAAAATCACCGGCCAACCCATGCGCATGCCTTCGATTTTATAGGTGGACTGCTGATTCCATGTTTCCTCGCCCACCAGACGGGCGTTCTGCACGCCGAAGGGCTGACCGCCGGCGCTTGCCGGGGGCGATGACAACAAGGGCGAAAAAGCGATGAAGCCGCTCATGCCGAGCAAATGGGAATTCAGGCTCTGCTCGAACTCATCGTCCGTCAGATTGCTCGCCGGCGCCTGATTGCCCCGGCCAATGGACCCGAGTTTTCCCGCTGCGGGGCCGAACTTGGCCATCATATAGCCGGTGAAAGCCGCCGGCATCGAAGCCCCCTCTCCATTGGACAAACCTCTAAACGTGAGCTGGACCACATACCAGTCGTTCGGCTTCCGCCTGCGCAGTGTCACCACGTTATACAATGCGGATGAATGCATGCGCATCTCCGGTCGGTCCTCCCGGCCGATCCAAACCTGACGCTGATAAACCTGCGCCGAAAAGCCGTCGGTCGCCGCATACACACCGGCGGAACGCGCCAGCACCGTTTCGGCGGTCTCCTCGCCCGCGACGGCCATCGGCACGATCAAAGCGAACAGCCAGACTTGAAATCCTTTGAAGATGCTTGCACGCATGGAAGGTACGTTGGGGAGTTTAGCGCCCGCCACTTCAGCCGACCTGCAAAATCCGGCAACCTTAAACCCCTCTCTTCACCTGTGAATTGCGAAGCTCTCGACTGGACCGTGCTGGACCGGCTGCGCCAGGGATTCCTCAGCGGCGCCGCCGCCAAAGGCCCCTATTGGCAGAGCCCCGCCGATCTCGCCCAATATAATCTCACCTACGGCGAACGCATCGGCTGGAAATGGGACGCCGTCCTTCGTGAGCTCACCCGTCGCGGATGGCGCCCCCGATCCCGCACCCTCCTCGATTGGGGCTGCGGCAGCGGCGTGGCCGGCCGTCGCGTGCTCACCGCCTTCGGCCCGGAAAATTTCGATGCGCTGCACGTCTGGGACCACTCGGCCTTCGCCCGCGATTTCACCATCACCCAAGGCAAGGCGGCGTTTCCCGCGCTTGCAGTCGGCCCGTTTGCCGACACCGGACAACCCGTCGGGCTGCTGGTGATCAGCCATGTGCTCAACGAGCTTCCCGCGGAGGCGTTGCAACAACTCCTCGGGCTCATCGCCCGCGCCGAAACCGTCCTTTGGGTCGAGCCCGGCAACCACGCCGTCAGCCGCCAGCTCATCGGCCTGCGCGAAACGCTCACCTCCACCTTCCACCTCGTCGCGCCCTGTCCCCACCAAGGCGCCTGCGGGCTCCTTACCGTCGGCAACGAACACCATTGGTGCCATTTTTTCGCAGAGCCTCCCGCCGGCGTGCAAAACGACTCCGACTGGGTGCGCTTCGGCCAGCGCGCCGGCGTGGACCTGCGCAGCCAGGCCTACAGCTATCTCGTCCTCGATCGCGTCGAGTCTCCGTCCGTCGATGGCGCCTCCCGCATTCTGGGACGTGCCGAACATTTCAAGGGCTTTGCCCGCCTGCTTTCCTGTTCCGCCGACGGCGTGGAGGAACTGGAGCTCCAAAAACGCGCCGACGCCGATTTGTTCAAACAACTCAAAAAAGACGCCAGTCATCCGCTTTACCGCTGGGAACGCGAAGACCATCGGATCGTGGGCGCCAAACGAGTGTGATTTGATCCCACCGTCGCGCTTGACTCGCGCCCCCGCCTTCCCGCACTCTTCGCGGCTACATTTCCAAAACCTATGGGCCAACAATCCAACAAGCACATCAAGAAGAAGCGCCGCATCGCCTATCATAAACGCAAGAAAGCCGCCGCCGCGGCCGTCAAAAAGACCGTTTCCAAGGCCAAGAAGTAAGCTGCCCGCCATTCGATCCTTTTAAAAACCGCGGCCTTCCAGCCGCGGTTTTTCCATTTTTCCGCCGTTCTCCGCCCGGCCCGCCGCGCCTCCCACCTGTTCCGCCATGATCAAAGTCAGTCTCATTTCCCTCGGTTGCGCCAAGAACCTCGTCGATAGCGAGATGATGATCGGCCATCTCCACCAGGCCGGCATGTCCGTCATCCCCGATGCCGAGAAAGCCGACGTCGTGATCGTCAACACGTGCTCGTTCATCGATTCCTCCAAGGAAGAATCCATCGGCCACATCTTGGAAGTGAACAAAAACCGCGGCATGCGGAAGCGGAACAAGGCCCAGAAGCTCATCGTCGCCGGCTGCATGGCGCAGCGTTTCTCCAAGGATCTGCCCGACGCCCTTCCCGAGGTGGATGCCTTCATCGGCCTCGACCAGATCACCAAGGTCGTTCCCATCATCGAGGAAATTTACGCCAAGGAGCGCGGCAAAAACGAAGCCCCTGTCTCCTTCATCGAAGGCAAGTCCACCTGGATTCCCGATTACGACACGCCGCGTTTCCGGCTCACGCCAAAACATTTCGCCTACCTCAAGATCGCCGAAGGCTGCAACCACCCGTGCACCTTCTGCATCATTCCCCAGATCCGCGGACGCCACCGCAGCCGCAGCGTTGAAAGCGTCGTGGCCGAGGCCCGCCGCCTCGTCGCCGAGGGCGTGAAGGAGATCAACCTGATTTCCCAAGACACGACTTACTTCGGCATGGACACCTGGGAACAGCGCCCGAATCCCCGCACGCCCGTCGATTCCTCGCGCGGCACCGCTCTCACCACGCTTCTCCGCCAGCTCAACGCCATCGAGGGCGATTTCTGGATCCGCCTGCTCTACACCCATCCGGCCCACTGGAGCGACGAGCTCATCAAGACCATCGCCGAGTGTCCCAAGGTCGCCCGCTACATCGATATTCCGCTCCAGCACATCAGCGACCACATGCTCGGGAAGATGCAGCGTGAGACCAGCGGCGACTACATCCGCGATCTCATCAAACGCATCCGCGCCGGCATCCCCGGCATCGCCGTGCGCACCACCTTCATCGTCGGTTTCCCCGGCGAGACCGAGGCCGATGTCAGCGAACTCTGCCAGTTCATCCGCGACACGAAATTCGAACGTCTCGGCGTCTTCCGCTATTCCCAGGAAGAGGGCACCCGCGGCGCCAAGATGCCCGACCAGCTCTCCCCCAAATTGAAGGAAGCCCGCTGGCACCAGACCATGGCGCTCCAAAAGGAAATCGCCTCCGAAGTAAGCAAAAGCTACGTCGGCAAAACCCTCCGCGTCCTCGTCGAGGAACCCGGCGTCGCCCGCGGCGAAGCCGACGCGCCCGACATCGACGGCCGCATCTACGTCCCGCGCGAACTGCCCGTCGGCGAGTTCGTCAACGTCACCATCACCGGCTACCACGACTACGATCTGCTCGCGCTCCCCAAGGGTCAAAAACCCAAGGAATACAAGGTCGCCAAGCAGGCCCAGTAATCGGCGGGCCCGTGCTCCGGGAGCTCGCCGCGTCCGCCATGCCAAAGCCCGAATCCCTCAACACCCCGTCACCCGCCTTCAAGGAATGGCGGGTGATCGTCGAGGCGCTCGGCGCCGGCGAACAGATTCTCATTCTGCGCAAAGGCGGCATCGCGGAAAATCGCGGCGGTTTCCAAGTGGAGGCGAAACGCTTCTGGCTTTTCCCCACCCAGTTTCACGCCCAACGCGAAAAAACGAAGCCGGCTGCCGCCGGTTTTTTCCAGCCGGCAGCGGCTCCCGAGAATGCGCTCACCCTGCGTTTTTTCGCTGACGTGGTTCATGCCGCCTTTCTCGACCGCTGGGATGAGATCGCCCGCCTCGACGATTGCCATCTCTGGACCGAGGCCACGCTCCGAGAACGTTTCGATTGGGGAAAACCGCCCGGCCTCCACGCGCTCGTCGTGCGCGTCCATCGCTTGCGCGAACCGGTTACTCTGGCCGTCACCGCAGCCATGAGCGGCTGCAAATCGTGGATCGAACTCCCCGTCGCTCTCGATGCCGCCGCCAGCGAGCCCGTGCTGGACGATGAAGCCTTCGCCGCCCGCCGCCGATTGATCGCCGGCCGCATGCCCGCGCTTGGCGCGTAAGCGCCGGCTGTTGTTCTCAACCTTCGGAGTATCTTGTATTTGTCCGGCAATGCGGATTGGATGTCCGCACCCTCCGGCGAATTCCGATGCCCGCCTCTTTTATTCTCAACTACCGGATTGATACGGTCGTTTTTTGTGTCCTCGCGATCCTGATTTTGTGGCTGGGCACGCGCTTCATGCGGCACAAGCAGCGCGGACTCCGCTTCCCGCCCTTCGTCTTCGCTCTGGCTGCTGCCCTCACGGCTGGCGGAGCGTGGTTTGCCGAGTTCTCGGGCAACCTCGAGCGGGCGCAAATCCGTCAATTGGTTTCCGGATTGGCCCCGACTTTCGCCAATGAAATGGAAATGTTGGGCCACGCCAAAATCAGCCTGCAAACCCCGCCCGACGACCCGCTCTACCTCACCCTGATCGAACGGGAAAAAACCTGGCTCAAACTCAATCCCTTCGTCGCCGACATTTACACCTACCGCCGCCTGCCCGACGGGAAAATCGTGTTTATCGTCGATGCTGAAACTGACTACGATCACAACGGCCGCTACGACACGGATCGCGAGCAGCGCACTCGCATCGGGGAACCTTACGAAACGGCCACGGCCAACACCCTGCTGGCCTTGGCCGGCCATCCCGTCTTCGACACTGAGATCGTCACCGATCAATGGGGCACGTGGATCAGCTTCGACCAGCCCATGTTCGACGAACACGGCAACGTCGAGGCCGTCCTTGGCGTGGATTTTCCAGTGAACGAATGGATCTCCGCCATTCTCCGCGAACGCGCCACCAGTCTGGTTATCGCCTGCATCGTCCTCATCATTCTCGTCGCCGTCTCGGTGCTGATCACCCTCATGCGGGCGGAGATCGAGGAGCGCACCCGCATCCAACGAGAACTCCTCCGCGCCAAGGAAGAGGCAGAAAAAGCCGACCATGCCAAAAGCGAGTTTCTCGCCACCATGAGCCACGAGATCCGCACACCGATGAACAGCATCATCGGCTTCGGCGATCTCCTGCTCGACACCCCGCTCACTCACGAGCAGCACGAATACGCCGCCACTCTCAAAAAATCCGGGCAGTCCCTTCTCGCTCTGCTCAACGACATTCTCGACCTCTCCAAGATCGAAGCCCGGCAGACCCGCCTCGAAAGCATCCCATTCTCCCTTCTCGAACTTCTCGGCGACATCGCCGGCCTTGCGGAAGCCCGGACCGGCGAGAAAAAGCTGACTTTCACGCTCGAAAACAACACCGGCGAACTCAACCTCGTCGGCGACCCCACCCGCCTTCGGCAGGTGCTGCTCAACCTCGTCAGCAACGCCATCAAGTTCACCGAAACGGGCGGCGTCATCCTCCGGGCGGGCTGGACGCCCATTGCGGATCGCCTCCACGGAATTCTTCGTTTCGACATCATCGACACCGGCATCGGGATTCCCCCGGAAAAGCTCGGATTTCTTTTCCAAAAATTCGCGCAAGCCGACGCCTCCACCACGCGCCGCTACGGCGGCACCGGTCTCGGCCTCGTCATTTCCCGCACGCTGGTCCAGCTCATGGGCGGCACCCTCACTGTTCAAAGCGAGGCCGGCCGCGGCTCCACCTTCACGGTCGAGCTTCCCGCCTCCTTGCATCAAGGGCCGCTTCCCGAAGCGCCGGCGTTCGCCTCGCCGCCGGCATCGAGCAACGCTCCTTCCAACGGCGGCTCCGGCACCGTCCTGCTGGTTGAGGACAACCTTATCAACCGTCGACTCGCCTCGCTCATGCTGGAGAAACTTGGCTTCGGTGTCGAAATGGCCGCCGACGGACGCGAAGCCTTGTCCCTTTTTTCAAAGCGCGAGTATTACGCCGTGTTGATGGACTGCGAAATGCCCGAGCTCGATGGCTTCGAGGCCACCCGTTCCATCCGTACCCTGGAACAGACCACGGGGGTTGTCCGGCGCACGCCCATCATTGCGCTCACCGCCAATGCAATGCAAGGCACCCGCCAAAGGTGCCTCGAAGCCGGCATGGATCTTTATCTCACCAAGCCGATCCGGTTGGAAATCCTGCGTGACGCGCTCGCGTTGTTCTCCGCGTCGAAGAACTGACGAGCGGCATCAGCCTTTCGACGCCAGCGCCGCATAGCGGGCGATGATGCCGTCGAAACTGCCGTTCGAGAAAAACACCACCACGCGCGGATTCCCGGCGGCCGGCAGCGTCGCGCCTGAAAGTTTTTCCAGCAGCGCCTCGTTCGTCGTCGCCGTCCAGGCGCGCACGCCTTTGGTCTCCAGATAACGCGCGACCGCGTCCGCGTCGAACCGTTCGTCCGCCGCCAGCTTGTCCGCGCGACTGACCGCCCCGAGGTAAACGTCATCCGCCAAGGCCAGCGCGTTCATAAACCCGGATTGCAGCGTGCGGGTGCGGGCGGTGTTGCTGCGCGGCTCAAAAACGGCCGTGAGCGTCGCGCCGGGAAAGCGATTGCGAAACGACCGCAATGTCTCCGCCAACGCCGTCGGATGATGCCCGAAGTCTTCGATCACCGTCAGCGCCGTCGAACCCATCAGCACTTCCTGCCGCCGTTTCACCCCGCGAAACCGCCCCAACGCCTCCAGCCGCACCCCCCGCGGGTCCCCCGACCCATCAGTCAAGGCCTGCTTTACTTCGGGTTGGGGAGCGGCGGGGAGGAGTGCCAGGCCTGCGGCGGTCGCGGCCATCGCGGCGTTGCGCGCATTGTAAAGACCGGGAATCGACCAGCGAACTTCCGCCCAAGGCTGGCCGCGCCAGAGCAACTTGAAACTCACGCCCGCGGGCGTTTCGGAAAAATCCACGATCCGGGTGTCGTTCCCCTCGCCTGTGCCGACGCGCACGACGCGCGTCCACGGCAGCGGGCCGAGGGCGCGCAGATTTTCATCGTCGCCGTTCATCACGACAAAACCGTTGCGCGGCACGATGCGCGTGAGATGACCAAAGGTGCGCTGCACGTCGGCGAGATCGCGAAAAATATCGGCGTGGTCGAACTCCAGATTGTTAAGCACCGCGACATGCGGCGCGTAATGGATGAACTTGCTGCGCTTGTCGAAAAACGCGCTGTCATACTCGTCGCCCTCGATGACGAAGGGATCGGCGGGATTCCCGAGATGATTGCCCACCGGCGGATCGACCGGCACGCCGCCGATGAGGAAACCGGGATCGCGGCCGTTTTCGCGGAGCAGAAAGGCCGTCAGCGAGGTCGTGGTGGTTTTTCCGTGCGTGCCGCAGACCACGATGTTTTTCCGCGTATTGAGCACGGTGTCGTGCAACAGCGCCGGCAGCGAGGTGAAGGGCAGCGCCCGGGTGTCGAGCAGCCACTCGACCTCGGGATTGCCGCGCGACATGGCGTTCCCGATCACGACGAGGTCGGGAGCAAGTTTCTTCAGGCGCGACGGATCATAGCCCTCGTGCAACACGATGCCCGCTCCCGCCAGCACCGTGCTCATGGGCGGATAGACACCGGCGTCGGCCCCGCTCACCGCGTGACCGGCCGCGCGCGCAAGCAGCGCCGCATTGCCCATCGCCGTCCCGCAGATGCCCATGAAGTAGATGTTCATTTTTCTTTGAAAAAGGGGCGTCAGACCGTCGTCCCTTGATCGCGCCAAACTCGCCCCCGGCAACAAGCGGAACAAGGCGAAAAATGGCGAAAATGCATTATAGTGTCCCATGTACTTTCCCTCCTCGCATTCCTCGGACGGAAAAGGCGGCCGTCGCTTCGCCGGGACGGAGCAGGAAGGCGCCGCGCACCGGCGGCCCGTTCAGGCGGTCGGCATTTCCGCCGACGAGGTCACGCTGGCCGGCGACCTGATTGTCCCTGCTCACGCCGAGGGGCTCGTGATCTTCGCCCACGGCAGCGGCAGCAGCCGGCATAGTCCGCGGAATCAGGCGGTCGCCCGGACGATTCAGGACGCGGGCATCGCCACGCTTCTCTTCGATCTTCTCACCGGCGACGAAGAAGAGGCGGATGCCGACACCGGGCATCTCCGCTTCAACATCGGCCTACTGGCCTTGCGTCTCGTCCATGCGACCCGCTGGGTGAACAGTCAGGCCCGCCTTCGCCATCTGGGGCTCGGTTATTTCGGCGCCAGCACCGGTGGAGCGGCGGCGCTCATGGCCGCGGCCGAACTGGGGGCACTCGTCCAGGCGGTGGTTTCGCGCGGCGGGCGGCCGGATCTCGCGGCCGATTTTCTGCCCCGCGTGACTTCGCCCACGCTGCTCATCGTCGGCGAACACGACAAGGACGTAGCCATGCTCAACGCGGACGCCTATGCCCGTCTTTCCTGCAAAAAGCAGCTCGTGACCGTGCCGCGCGCCACTCATCTGTTCGAAGAACCGGGCGCGCTGGAAAAAGTAGCGGCCCTGGCAGCGGCGTGGTTTCAGCACAATCTAAAGGCGAGGTAAGCAGCTTCCCCGCCCTGGAGTGATCCCCAAACTCGCCATGATCTCCCGCTTTCGCAACCGCACCGAAGCCGGCGAACAGCTTGCCGACCGACTCGCGCCCTACGCCCGCCGCTCCGATGTTGTCGTGCTCGCCCTTCCCCGCGGCGGTGTGCCCGTGGCCAACGAAGTGGCCCGCCGGCTCAGCGCGCCGCTGGACGTGTTCATCGTGCGCAAACTCGGCGTCCCCGGCCACGAGGAACTCGCGATGGGCGCCATCGCATCCGGGGGCTTGCGCGTGCCCAATGACGACGTGATTCAGACGCTGGGTCTCACGGAAGCCGATCTCGAGGCCGTGACGGCCCGGGAACAGCGCGAGCTGGTTCGACGCGAAAAGGCCTACCGCGACGGACGACCGCCGCTGGCGGTCCGCGGAAAAACCGTGATTCTGGTGGATGACGGCATCGCAACAGGATCGACCATGCGGGCGGCCATCCGGGCGCTGCGAACCCAGCAACCGAAAGCCATCGTGGTCGCCACGCCCACCATCGCCTTGTCTACCTATCATGAGATGGGCACGGAAGCCGATGAAGTGGTCGCGGTGCTCACGCCGGAGGATTTCTTCGGCGTCGGCCAGTGGTACGACGATTTCACCCAGACGACCGACGATGAAGTGCGCGCGATCCTGCAATCACGCCACCATGTGCCGACGCGCACGGAATCATGATCGGCCCGCCGGCGGCCCGAACACCTTACGCGGAAAAACCAAACCGGTGGCGCTCCTCATCCGTCTTGATATTGAGCGATGTGCAGATCCGTTTGGCAGCGATGCCCGAAGCCGCGATCTTCACGATCCGATCAAAGTCCACCCGGGGCAGTTCCGCCCCGTCGTGTTTGATCGAATGAAGGGCCATGCCCGCTTCGAGCAACTCCTGCACGAACTCTTCGCAGACGATGGGATCGTCCGTGAAAAAAACGTGGTGCTCGGGAGGCGAGTGCTTGCGGAAGCGGGGGCTGTACTCGATGGAATATTTTTTAAGCATGGGGGTATCCTCCGATTTGAGAGTTCAGGCTTCTGACGTTAACGATAATAACCCCTTCCCGGACCATTCCAAGTTATACCTTTCCCGCCGACGACGCCCGGCGGACGCCCGTCAGGTGAGATTCATCGGGTCGACATCGAGCACTTGCGTGATGTCGTCGGGCCAGGCGAAGGCAGTCCGGAGCGCGTTCAAATCCGCGATCACCCGGGTCACGCCGTTCGTGAAATACCAGAGCTGGTAACGATACTCGTCCTTGATTTTTTCGATCGGCGAAGGCGCCGGCCCGCGCAGTTCCACACGGCCGCCGAGTTCCTTCTCCACGTGCCTCGCCCATTGCTCGGTGAAAAATTTGAGCTTCTCCTCGCTGGGTCCGCGGAAGAGATGATGGATCAGGTGGCGGTAGGGCGGGTAACGAAAATCCTTTCGCATCTTCAGCTCGCTCGCCGCGAAGCCGGCGAAGTCGGCCTGCCGGGAAAACTGGATCGCCTCGGCCTGCGGCGTGAAGGTCTGCACCACCACCTCGCCTGCCCGGTCACCCCGGCCGGCGCGACCAGCCACCTGCACGAGGAGTTGAAACGTGCGTTCGTTGGCCCGGAAGTCCGGAATGTGCATCGAGATGTCGGCGTCGATCAGGCCGACCAGCGTGACATTGGGGAAATCCAACCCCTTCCCGATCATCTGCGTGCCGACGAGGATATCGATTTTGCCGGCGCGAAATTCGGCGAGGAGTTCACGGAAGCGGTTTTTCTTGGCCATCGTGTCGGCGTCGATGCGCTCGATGCGCGCCTTGGGCAGGACGCGCCGCACCGCCTCCTCCACCCGTTGCGTGCCCATGCCACGCCAGCGAATCTCGGGCGCGCCGCACGAGGGACAGCGCGCCGGAGCCGAACGCTCATGGCCGCACAAATGGCAGCGCAGCTGTTCGTCGGCCCGGTGGTACGTCATGGTGATGCTGCAATGCGGGCACTCCTCCACATGGCCGCATTTGGTGCAGAGCATCGACGACGAGTAGCCGCGGCGGTTGATGAAGAGGATCGTCTGCTCCTTGCGCTCGAAGCGCGCGTGCATCGCATCCATGAGCACGCGGGACAGCGAGGTGAAGCCGCGCTGGCGCATGACCTCGATGCGCATGTCCACGATGTCGATGTGCGGCAGCTTGCGGGCGTCGACGCGTTCCTTGAGTTCGAGCAGGCCGTATTTGCCGGCCTGGGCGTTGGCGAAGCTTTCCAGGGAGGGCGTGGCCGAGCCGAGCAGGCAGAGCGCTCCAGTGAGCTTGGCGCGCATCACCGCGACGTCGCGCCCGTGATAACGCGGAGTTTCGTCCTGCTTGTAGGCGGGCTCATGCTCCTCATCGACCACGATGAGCTTGAGGTTTTCGACCGGGGCGAAGATCGCCGAGCGCGCCCCCACCACCACGCGCGCCTCCCCGGTGGCGAGCGCGAGCCAGCCGTCGAGCCGCTCGCCCTCGCTGAGATGGCTGTGCCAGACGACGCAACGGTGGTCGGGCGCGATCGCCTCCAGGCGTCCTCGCAGGCGCGCGACCGTCTGCGGCGTGAGCGCGACTTCCGGCACGAGAAAAATCACCCCGCCGCCCGCCGCGAGCGCGTCGTGGATGGCGCGCAAGTAAACCTCGGTTTTGCCCGAACCGGTGACGCCGTGCAGCAGCGTAACCCCAAACGTGTTCTCCGCGAGACGGCGCGCGACGGCGTCCACCGCCGCCTGCTGTTCGGTGTTCAGCCGATGCGGCTGGGAGGCGACCACCTCTCCGGTGGACCAGTCATCGGCATAGGCGATGCGCTCGACGCGACGCGTTTCCTCGCGCACGTCCCCGCGTTTCACCAGCGCTGTCACCACCGCGGCGGTGACACCGAGGCGCGAGAGCACGAGGGATTTTTTCTGCGGTTTGAATTGTTGGGCGAGAAACGTGTAGAGCTTGGCCTGCGCCGGGGCGCGTTTGGTCAGCGCGGCCACTTCGTCCGCGTCGAGCTGGCGCACGACCGAGAGCAGTTTTTCCTGCTTGAGGCTGGCGGCGTTGCGCACGGCGGCGGGCAACATGGCCTCGATGATGCCGTCGAGCTTGGCCGCGTAATAGCTGCTCATCCAGCGGGCGAGCCCGAGCAGGTCCGGCGGCAGCGCCGGAAACGGGTAGACCACGGCGGCCAGCGTCTTGAGCCGGTCGAGGGGGAAATCCACGGGCGCGCCGACCTCGCCCACGATGCCGAGATGCAGACGGTTGAGAATCGGGATGCGCACCAGCGAGCCGACCGCGACCTGGTCGCGCAAGGTCTCCGGCACTTTGTAGTGCAGGAGTTTGTCGAAACCCGCGAGGGGATGCACGCCGACGGTCATGGGGGCTTGATGGACGCCGCGCTGCCGCCGTGCAAGCGTGTGACCGGCAAAATCCGCGACCGCCGACGAACCAGTTGACAGGCCCCCTCCCGCCGCCGACATTGCCGCCGTGAGCAACGACGCGGCCCGGGAAAAGTTCAAATCCTACCTCGCCACCAAAGGTCTGCGTGTGACCAACCAGCGCCTCGCCATTTTCGAGGCGGCGTTCGCCCGGCAGGATCATTTCACCGCGGAGGAACTCCTCGACCACGCCCGCGCCATCGACGATTCCGTCTCGCGCGCCACCGTTTACCGGACCCTGCCGATCATGACCGAAAGCGCCCTGTTGCGCGAAGTGGATATCGGCAAGAATCTCAAGTACTACCACGCCAACGCCGACAACAACGCGCAGGTCGCGCAGGTGATCTGCCTGGATTGCGACAAGATCTTCGAGATCAGCGCCCCGTTCATGGAATGGTATGGCAGCACCGTCTCCACCAAGCTCGGCCTCACGCCCGTCACCCAGCGCCTTCAAGTCAACGCCCACTGCAACGCCCTCAAGGGGACCGGCGTTTGCAAGCATCGCGTTTCCGCATAACTCTCCCTCATGGCCCGCAAAGAAGATCCCGTTTTCGAGATCAATTTTTATGAATCCGTCCTCCGGCGCGACCCGCGCTATACGGACGTGATCGAAATTCTCGGGGGGCTTTATACCAAGACCGGCCGCATCGCCGACGGCCTTAAAATGGACCGCAAGCTGGTCAAGCTGGAGCCGGCCAACGCCACCGCGCATTACAATCTCGCGTGCAGCCTGGCCCTGTCCAAGCGCAAGTCCGACGCGCTTCGCACCCTCGAACGCGCCATCGAGCTGGGCTACGCCGATTACGACTGGATGGCGCAGGATCCCGATCTGGACACCCTCAAGAAAAGCGAGGGGTTCCAAAATCTGGTCTCCAAGCTCAAGCCGCAGAGCTGAGCCGGGGCCGGCGATTTCGTCCGCGCAATAAATCGTGGACATTGCCCGCCGGTCATCGGTCACTTTCCCCATGCCCGTCCTGAACTACGAGCCTCTCGTCCTTTCTCCCCGCCGTGAAGCGCCCAAGCTCACGCCCATCCAGGAGGAAATCCTCGCGCTCAAGCGGGAACGCAACGCCGTGATCCTCGCGCACAATTACCAGATCGAGGCCATCCAGCAGGTGGCCGATTACGTGGGCGATTCGCTCGGTCTCTCCTATCAGGCGCAGGCCGCCCAAGCCGATGCGATTCTCTTCTGCGGCGTGCACTTCATGGCCGAGACCGCGAAAATCGTTAACCCCGGCCGCACCGTCCTCCTGCCCGACCTCGAAGCCGGCTGCTCCCTTTCCGACTCCTGCCCGGCCGAGCGGCTCGCCGCCTACAAAGCGGCCAATCCCGACGTCTACGTCGTCGCCTATATCAATTGCTCCGCCGGCGTGAAGGCTCTCAGCGACGTGATCTGCACCAGCGGCAACGCGGTCAAAATCGTCAACCAGATCCCCGCCGACCGCGACATCCTCTTCGTGCCCGACCAAAATCTCGGCCAATGGGTCTCGCAGAAGACCGGCCGAAAAATGCGGCTGTGGCCGGGAAGCTGTTACGCCCACGTGATGTTCACGGTCCAAGCCATCGAGAAGATCCGCAGCCAGTTCCCCGACGCGCCCGTGGTCGCCCATCCGGAATGCGTGCAAGCCGTGCGCGACATCGCCGACGAGGTGTGCTCGACCGAGTTGATGGTCAAGTTCGCCAAGGAAACGCCCGCCGAGCGCATCATCGTGGTGACCGAGAGCGGCATGCTTCACCGCCTGCGCCGCGAGGTGCCGCACAAGACGTTCATCGCCGGCCCGACTGACACCTGCGCCTGCAACGACTGCCGCTTCATGAAAATGAACACCATCGAGAAGGTGCGCGACGCGTTGAAAACCATGTCGCCCGTCATCGATGTGCCCGAGCCTGTTCGCAGCGCCGCGCTCATCCCGATCCAACGCATGCTCGACTGGAGCAAGCGCTAACCGCTACCGCAGCCCGAAGAGCAGCTGCAGGACGGTCTCCAGATCTTTGCCCGGCACGGTGGCGCCGTGCCGCGTCACGGCGATGGCTTTGCAGCGGGTTTTGCGCAGCGCCGCCGCGTCCACCTCCAGCAGGCGGACTTCATCCGGACGGTAGCCGATCACCTCCATCGCGCCGAGTGGCGTCCAGGAAAACGGCAGGCCCGTCCAGTTCACCTTGACCTCCCAGCCGGCCACGCCCGAGGCCGGTATTTCTTTCGTCAGCAGTTCCGGATAACGCTGCACGAAATCCGGCACCTTGCGCGTGGCGATGCGCACGCGGGCGACGGCGGGCAGTTGCGCGAAATAGCCCTGGAAATCGTCCACCCGGCGCGCCCGGAACTGGTTGTAAACATCCAGCGCGTCGACGCCCATGAGGTTCATCCCGTTGTAGAGGCCATGGACATTCGCGCTGCCGAACTGCTTCCAGTCATACCACGACTGGAACTCCCTCGTGACCATCAGGCCGATTTCGAAATGCAGATGCGCGCGCTCCTTCGGAAAACCGCCGTGGTCCGCCGTGTGACCCATGATGGCGATGACTTGGCCGGTCGTGACCGTGTCCCCGATTTTCAAACCCGGTGCCGTGCTGCTGAGATGCGCGTAAAGCGTGTAGACCGGCGGGTGCATGTCCGGGTGTTCGAGCACGATGTAGCGGCCGTAATTGCTCTCACCGACCCGCGCATTGATGTAGCGCACCACGCCGGGCAACGCCGCGAAAATGGGATCGGTCGGCTCGCCCTGACGGTTGCGCGAAACGGGCTTCAGATCGACGCCTTCGTGAAACTGCCCGCCACCGCTGCGAGCGCAGCCGAACAAACCCGACTCCGCCTCACCCGAGGCCGTCGCCTGCACGTAGGCGTCGATCGGCTTGCCCTCGAAGTAGGCCGGATTGGGCGTGGGCCAGGCGAGTTCGATGTGCGGCGTGGCCGCGGCCAGACCGGAAGCAAACAGGATCAATGACGCCCCAACCGCGCGGCCAACCATCGTTCAGGATTTCTTCTTGATGATTTCCTTCTGAATCTCGTCGGAGGTGCCGTTGAGATTTTTGATCAACGCGGGCAGCAAATCATCGGGAATCTCCACGAAGGTCGCCACCGATCCCGCGCCAAAGGGACGGTCGATCTGGCGCGCGCCCACCGCCTTGTCATTGATCGTCAGCACCAGACGGCGACCTTGGTTGTCGCCGGTAAAACGATAGAGATCCCGCGCAGCGTCGGCCGTCAGGTGAAAGAGCAGGAATTGCCCCATGTCCGACTTCGCCAACTCCACATGCACGATATCGAACTCCGCGATGACCGGCTTGCTGTTGACCGCGATCTTCACCCCGCTGACCGGCAGGGTCGCGGACGCGAAGGCGTCGCCCTCCGCCACCTCCAGGAAAAACCGCGCCACCGTGGGGTCGTAATCGCGTTTTTTGGAAAAGCTGTTGCAGCCCGACATCGCAAAAAGGGACACCAGTCCCAGGAGAAGAACGGAAAGGCGCAGGGAGGATTTCATAGAAAGGGGGGACTCCCGACGAGACGGGGCAAATCGATCTTTAGCAAGGGCCGACCTCGCTCAGGTCGATATCTCCTCTGAAAACGCCTGCATGAGCCGTGTTCCCACCGAATCGGCCAAAAGCCGCCCGCGCGGCGTCAGGCGCAGGCAGCCGTCCGTTATCCCGGCCAGCCCCGCCTCCGTCAGCAGCGCGGTCTCGTTCGCCACCGCCGCCCAGGGCGCCCGGGGAAACCGTCTGCGCAAGGCCGCGAGATCCACGCCGGCGTTCATGCGCACGCCGAAGATCAACGCATCCTCCACCAGCAACGCCGGCGTGAGCGCCACGCGATCCTCGCTGAGACGTTCGCCGCGCGTGATCTGCGCCAGCCACTGGTCGAGGTCGGAAACATTGGCGCCGCGCCAGCCGGCGTGCTGCGAGGCGGCCGACGGCCCGAGGCCGATCCATTCGTGCATACGCCAGGTGTTCAGGTTGTGCAGGCAGGCATGGCCCGGCCGCGCGAAGTTGGAGACTTCATATTGCGCGTAACCCGCCGCCTCCAGCCGCGCCCACGTTGTCTCGTAAAGCCGGGCCTCGTGCTCGACATCGAGCTTCACCTGCCCTTTGGAAAGCTTCACCCACAGCTTGGTGTCCTCCTCGAACGTCAGGCAGTAGGTCGAAAGATGATCGGGCGCGAGCGCGAGCGCCTCGTTGAGATCCGCCAGCCAGGCGGCCTCGTCCTGACCGGGCAGCGCAAACATCAGGTCGAGATTCACGCTCGCGAAATCCGCCGTGCGGATGCGTTCGTAAGCTCGAAAAATCTGCTCCCGCGTGTGCTGCCGCCCCAGCCCGTCGAGCAACGCCGGTTGAAACGATTGCGCGCCCATCGAGATGCGGGTGACGCCGATTTCCTTCAACGCCGCCAGCCGCGCCGCGGTCACCGAAGCCGGGGCCATCTCGACCGTCCACTCGACCGGACGCCCGCCCAGCCGCGGCTGCAGGATCGCTCCCAGCCGGCGGATGTCGTCCGGCGCGAGCAATCCCGGCGTGCCGCCGCCCCAGAAAACCGTGGTCACCGGCCGGGACCAGGAAACCAAGGCCGCCTCATTCGCAATTCCTTGAAGGAACCGATCCACCCCGTCCGCGGTCGGCGTGGTTTGATAGAACGCACAAAAATCGCACGTCGACGCACAGAACGGCACATGCACATACACTCCCAACGGTTCGGCGTAAGGTGTGTCCTGCGGTGCGGAAATGATTTCGCTCATTGCCAAGGTCCGGCGTTTCTGTTGCGTTTCGGGCGATTTTAAATCTGAAAAACCCAATGCAAAACAACCGATTCTCCCACGCGAGACGAATCTTCCTGACGATCAGCGCCGCCCTTGGACTCTTCCTCCTCGCCGGCTGCGAAGTTCCCATCGTCAATCTCACCCCGAGCGTCATCCCGGAAAATCCGTCGCAGATCTACACGATCTCCGCGCGCGTGAATCCCCAGGTGCCCAATCTCGTCCCGGGCAGCCTCCTCGTCCGCATCATCATCGACGGCCAGAGCTTCCCGATGAAGAAGAGCGATCTCGGCGCCAACATCTACGAGTTCGACTACCAGCTCCCCGCCGGCCGCAGCGAGATCGCCTACTACTACCTGGTGAACTACAAATTCGAGCATGACAGCATCGTCAGCTCCCGCGAGGAGTACTCGGATGTCATTCACGCCAAGATCATCGGTCGCTACGTGCTCTCGCTCGAGGTCAACCGCGGCCCCGTCGGCGCCCGCGTGAGCATCCTCGGCCGCGGCTTCACCGCGCAGGACACCGTCACCTTCGACGGCACCTCCGCCCGCACCGTTTTCGAATCGCCCAACGCGATCAGCTTCTTCGTTCCCGCCGTCGAGCCCAACCGCAACTACAAGGTCGAGATCGCCGGCGCCAACGGCGTCTCCTCGGTCGGCACCTTCCGCGTCGATCCCACCGCCCTCGCCGTCTCGCCCACCGAGCTCTCCCTCAAACACGGCGAAACCCAGACGCTCACCTTCACCCTGCCGACCCCCGCCCCCACCGGCGGCCTGCTCCTCGACGTCACCACCGACGCGCCCGAGAGCGTGATCATGCCCGAGGTCGTCGTTCCCGCCGGCAGCTCCAGCGCCACGGTCAACGTCACCGGCGGCAAACCCGGCTCCGGCAGCCTCTTCCTCAAGGGCTTCGGTTCCGGCGAAATCACCGTGCCCGTCACGGTGAAGTAAACCGCCGCTCCCGCTTCCCAAGCCGGCCTCCGAACGAGGCCGGCTTTTTTGCGCCTTATTTCGGCGCCGGCCCGGTCGGCTCGCCGCGCGAAGGCGTCCGCCCGAGATCCAGCACCGCGACCAGCGGACGATGATCGCTCGCCACCGCCGTCTCCGGAACGTCAACGATCCGTCCCACCCCGCCCTTCACCGCTGGCCACAGGCCGGGCGAAATGAGCATGTGATCGACCCGCGAATACGAGTCGCCGCGCTTGAAGAAATGCGTCCACACCTCGCCGCGACTGTCGGCCGCCGGCAGCCATTCGGCGATCAACGTCTTGCCCCGTTCCAACATCGCCCGCACGGGCCGGCTGCTTCGCACGTCGTTGAAGTCCCCCAGGACAAGAAAGCGCGCGGACGCCGGATTCGGGAACGTCGCCAGCACCCGGTCGCGGATCGCCGTCGCCTCGCCCGCCCGCTGAAGTGCCGATTCCGGATCGTCCTTCCGGTCGGTGTAGCGGCTCTTCAGATGAACGACAAACAGCGTCACCTCGCCGCCCTCCGCGGCCAGATGCAGTTCCAGCAGGCCGCGCTTCACCTTCTCCACTCCGTCGAAATAACGAAACGACAGCTCCGTGTGCTTCACCACCGCCGTAAAAGGCCGGCGCGACAGGACCGCGACATGCCGGTCCTCGTCCGCCGCGGCCAGCACCACCGCATGCGGATAAACCACGCCTTCCTTCGCCAGGTCGCGTTGCAATTCCTGCAAAAACGTCTCGCCCCCGATTTCCTGCAAGGCGATCACGTCGGCGTTCAGGCCGCGAATCACCGTCCGCAACGCGGTCTTTTCCACCTCGGGCTTGGGATAGGCCTGGCGATAGACGCCGTCGACCAGACGGTCGGCCAGCGTGTAGTTTTCGACGTTGTAGGTCGCGATCGTGAGCGTCTCGGCGTGAACGGACGCCAGCAGGCTCAAGAGGGCAAAACCAAGGAAATAGAATCGTTTCGATGCCATGACATTCTCGGTTTCCGACCTCGCCCGCGGATCACCCGGTTTTCGCGAGCGCCGCCTCCCGCTCGACCAGCGTCGGGTGCGAGTAATAAAACCCGCTGAACCACGGATGGGGCGTCAGGTTGCTCAGGTTTTTCTGCGCGAGTTTCCGCAGCGCCGCCACCAGCGGCGCCGGTCCGCCCATCGCGTCACGGGCAAAGGCGTCCGCCTCGTATTCGTGCTTCCGTGACAGAAGGTTCGACAGCGGCGTGAACCAGAAGGTCGCCGCCCCGCCGAGCAGACCGAAGAGCAGAAACGCCGGGGCGAGCGCGTGCGCTGGAAAGCCGAAGACCGGGTTGAACCAGTCGCTGGCCGCCAGCCAGGCGATCGCCGCGAAGCCCGCGAGCTCGGCCAGCGCCGCCACCGCCAGCATCTTGGGAATGTGGCCGCGCCGGTAATGGCCGACCTCGTGCGCCAGCACCGCCTCCAGTTCCTCCGGCGTGAGCTGGGCGATGAGCGTGTCGAACAGCACGATCCGGCGGAAACGGCCGAAGCCGGTGAAGAACGCATTGGAGTGACCCGAGCGTTTGCTGCCGTCCATCACCTCGATGGCGGCGGCTTTGAAGCCGGTGCGCTCCGCCAGCGCCAGCAACCGGGTGCGCAACTCGCCTTCGGGCAGCGGCGTGAGTTTGTTGAACAGCGGCATGATGAGCTTCGGGTAGAGGACCATCATCAGAAGTTGAAAACCGAAGAGCAGCGCGAAGCCCCAGAGCCACCACCGTCCGCCCACCCGGCCGACCAGCGCCAGCAGCGCCCACAGCAACGGAAACCCGATCACGAAGGCCAGCAGGCCGCCCTTGAGCTTGTCCGTTAACCAGAGCTTCGGCGTGGCCTTGTTGAAACCGAAGCGCCCCTCCAGCCGGAACTGCCCCCACCAATCGAAGGGCAGCGCCGGGATGCTCAGGAGCACGCCCGCAAAAAGAATAAACAACGCGTCGTCCCACTGCGCCGCCGGGGCCCACGCCGTCACCCGGTAAAACAACCAGGGCAATACGCCGCTCGCCAGCGCGAGGAGCAGGACGCCCGTGTCGAACAGCATCTCCACCATGCCGAAACGATTTTTCGCGAGCGTGTAGTCCACCGCCTTGCGATAAGTTTCGTCATCCATGATCGCGGCCACCGCCGCGGGAGCCCGCCCGGAATGCCGGCGCACTTCCGCCCGGTTCAAGGCCGCCAAGCCCAGCTCGGCCAGCAACTTGGCAACAACCAGAATCACCACGACAAGGAAAACCATGGAGCCACTCCAGCGGATTCCCTTCGCAGGCCAACCCCAATTTAAGCACGGTCGCACCCGGACCAAAGTTTGATTGAAAAGCCGCCCTCCGCTCGCATGGTTTGTCCGCTGTGGAAGCCAAAACCAAACAACCGCCGTCGTTCGAGGACGCCTTGGAGCGTCTTGAAGCCATCGTGGAATCGATGGAATCCGGCGAGGTGCCGCTGGCCGAATTGCTGGCGAAGTTTGAAGAAGGCAACACGTTGCTCAAAGTCTGCGAATCCCGCCTGAAAGAAGCCGAGCTCAAGATTGAGCAGCTCAAAAAACAAAAGGACGGCTCCGCCGCCTTTTCCCCGTTTGAAACCGAACGCGGCGCCTGAGCCGCGCCCGTCGCCGTCCGACTTTCCCGTTGATGAACACGCCCGCCGATTCCTCGGCCTCCTCCTCCGGCCTCCCGCGCCTCCTTCCCACCATCCACGGCCCGGCCGATGTCAAGGCGCTGCCCGCCGCGCAGCTCGGGCAACTCGCCCAGGAGATCCGTGAGGAGATCATCGCCGTCACCGCCAAAAACGGCGGCCATGTCGGCCCCAATCTCGGCGTCGTCGAGCTCACTCTCGCGATGCATCGCGTGTTCTCCACGCCGGAGGACCAGTTCGTCTTCGACGTCGCCCACCAAGGCTACGTGCACAAACTCCTCACCGGCCGCGGCGGCGCGTTTTTCCAAGGCCTGCGCCAGAGCGGCGGTGCCAGCGGCTTTCTCTATCGCGCCGAAAGCGCACACGACAGCTACGGCGCGGGCCACGCCGGCACCGCCCTGTCCGCCGCCCTCGGCATGGCCACCGCCCGCGACCTGCGCGGCAGCCAGGAGCACGTCGTCGCGCTCTGCGGCGACGCCGCTTTCACCTGCGGCATCACCCTCGAGGCGCTCAACAACGTCGTCAGCTCGACCAAGCGCCTCATCGTCATCCTCAACGACAACGAGTGGTCCATCGCCCGCAACGTCGGCGCCCTCTCCAAGTACCTCAACCGCCTCAGCACCAACTCCACCTACAACAAGGTCCATCACGACCTGGAGAAGTTCTTCACCGGCCTGCCCGGCGGCCAGGACATGCACCGCATGTGGATGAAGTGGAAGCGCGAGACCAAGGACTTTATTGTCGAGTCCAGCCTGTTCGAGAAATTCGGCCTGCGCTACCTCGGCCCCATCGACGGTCACAACCTCGAGGAGCTCGTCAAGAATCTCGAATTCGCAAAACACAGCGACACGCCCGTCATCCTTCACGTCCTCACCAAGAAGGGCAAGGGACTCGACGCCGCCGTCGCCCACCCCGAGAAATTCCACGGCGCCAGCCCCTACGATCCCGCCACCGGCGAGAGCATCAAGGCGCCTGGAGCCGCCAGCGCGCCCGCCTGGCAGGATGTGATGGGCAAGGCCCTCGTGCGCTTCGCCCAGGCCGACGCCCGCATCGTCGGCATCACCGGCGCCATGCCCAGCGGCACCGGCCTTTCCCATCTCGCCGCCGAGTGTCCGAAACAGTTTTTCGACGTCGGCATCGCCGAGGAACACGCGGTGCTCTTCGCCGCCGGCCTCGCCACCAAGGGCATCCGCCCGGTCGTCGCCATCTATTCCACCTTCCTGCAGCGCGGCTACGACCCGATCATCCACGACGTCGCCCTGCAAAACCTGCCGGTCACCTTCTGCATGGATCGCGCCGGTCTCTCGCCCAACGACGGCCCCACCCACCACGGCCTCTTCGACCTCGCCTACCTCCGCTGCGTGCCCAACGCCACCATCATGCAGCCGAAGGACGAGGACGAGCTCGTGGACATGCTCCACACGAGTCTCCAGCTTCCCGGCCCCGGCTTCATCCGCTACCCGCGCGGCCCCGCCGCCGGCGTGCCCGTCAAAGCCCGGCCCGCCGTCCTTCCCCTCGGCCAAGCCGAGGTCCTGCGCCAAGGCTCCAACATCATGATCTGGGCCCTCGGCAGCATGATCCCCGACGCGCTCGCCCTCGCCGCCCGCCTCGAAGCCGAGGAAAACCTGTCCGTCGGCGTGGTGAACGCCCGTTTCGTCAAGCCCCTCGACCGCACGTTGCTCCTCAGCCACGCCGCCTGCATACCGCTGCTGGTCACGTTGGAAGACCACGTGCTGTCCGGCGGCTTCGGCAGCGCCGTCCTCGAAGCGTTGCAGGAGGCGGATTGTCCCGCCGCCGTCGAACGCCTCGGCTGGCCCGATAAATTCGTGGAGCACGGCTCCAGTCAGGAAATCCTGCGCGCCGCCTACGGCCTGTCCGCCGACGATCTCTATCGCCGCGTGCTCGCCCGCTGGCGCAACCGTCACACCGCCCCCGTCGAGACCGGCGTCTGAACCGGCGGTCTCGCGAAGGGGAAAAATCCGCCTCAGCTCTTCCGGTTATAGGAAGACTTGGGCATCACTTTTTCCACCGGCTTGGCGGCTTTGTCGCCGCCGCAGCAGCAGCCGTCCTTGCCGCAGGTCTTCTGGTCGGCGCCCGCGCCGTCCTTGGTGCAACAGCAGCAGCACGCCGCGGGTTTGGCCGGCTCCTTGTCCTCCGCGCGCACCGCGCCGACGAACGCCACCGAGCCAACCGAGATCGCTAACCAAAAACGAAGGGATTTCATGGGATTAAAGGACTTCATGCCCGTCCGGCCCGATTTCAAGAGGAATGTCCGTCGGCCCGGCGCGGCGGAGCCGGCTCAATCGCCGATTTCCCGGCCTTCGTGGGCGGCGGCGACTTTGCGAAGCGTGCGCTCGGCCTGATCGCGCAGCGGGCCCGCCGACAGATTCGATGTCCAGTTTTGCGCCGCGGTGAAATCCGCGTAGCCCCACGCGGTGAGCACCGAGCGGATCGCCAGCAGTTGATCCGCGCCGGCGAGATGCTCCGTCACCCACCCCGCCGCCGCGGCGGGCGCCTGCGGCGACCAGATGTTCATCACGCTGCTCAGCACGTTGCGATCGACGCCCTCGCGCGGCGCGGAGGCGACCAGCAACTCCGCCGCTTGCTGCGGCTCTTTCCACGCATAGCCGACCGTCACGGCGCCAAAGAGCCGGGCCTGCAGCGCCGGATCGGCGATTTGCCGGGCCCATTCCGCCGCGCGCACCGGATCCTGGCGCGCCCATTCGGTCGCCGCCCACCCCAGCATCTCGTCCCGCTGCCCGGCGGCCGGCTGACGCAGCAGCAGGTCGATCGCCTCCGCCCCGTCTTTCAACAACAACGCATCGTTGGTCACGATCTTGAGCACGTCCTGCTTCCAAGCGCCCTCGGGAAGGGTCGCGAGATAGGCGTGAAAACCGGTCCGGTCCTGCCCCAGCCAACCGTAAACCACGAGGCCCGCCTGATAGTCGGTCACCCCCGGCACCGTCGCCAGCCAGGTGGCGGCCGCGAGGTGATCGAGCGCGGCCCAACGACGCAGGGAGATTTCCCCGAACGGCGTGGCCAGCCACTCGGGCGAGAGAGCACGCACGATTTCACCGACATTCTCATCCGTGAGCAGCGCCAGCAACTCGGCCAACAAAGCATCGCGGCGCAACTCGTCGGACTCGCCCCGCCACGCCGCCAGCTTGCGGAGCACTTGCGCCTTAACCGCCGAAAAATCCGGCGTCGAAGCCGACGGCGCGCGCCCCGCGGACGACAACCTGACTTGCGCCGCCGGATGCGCAGCAACACCCCCGACGGCATCGGCCCGCGCCGGCGCCAGCACGTGCTCGTGACGGAGGATTCGCCACCCGAGCAGCGCCGCCAACAGGGCGATGCTCACGCCGAGCAGGACGCGAAGGTTCATCTCGATAAGGATAGGCTTCAGAACGGCAAAAAGAGCCGGCCACCAGCGCCGGCCCACGCGCCCGGATGTCCGCGACGACGCGCACCCAGCGCCGTCGCGGACGCCAGACTACAACGTGTTGTAATCGCAGGTGAGATTGGTCGCGTGCACGTCGTAGTTCGTCGTGTTGGTGTTCACGCGGTTGCCTTGGATGTTCACCGAGTCGCCGCTGTACATGCGAATGCCGTAGGCCCAGCTGTTTTGGATCACGTTGTTCACGATATCCACGGTCGAGCAGCCCACCGTGCCCTCCTTGTCGAGCAGGATGCCCGCGCCGTTGGTGACGGTCGAATCCTGGAGATCGGCCGCGTACTTCCAAGTGTTGTTCGTCAGCCGCATGTTCGCCACGCCGGTGAAGTAACCGTCGCAATAATCGTTGTTCGAGATCGTGCAGTTTTTCACCGTCACATTGCTCGATTCGTTCGTGTAGTTGGAGGTGCCGCCGGCGACCTTCAGGCCGTGCGCACCGGAATAGTTGCTAAGGATTCCGTCCACCGTGATGTCGCCGCAGCGGCGGAAGTACACGTTGTGGAAAAACAGATTCCCGCCGCCATTGTTGTGATACCAGCCGTTCGTCAGCGTGACCTCGGTGGTGCCCTTGCACTCGACGCCCTGGCCCGAATTCTTGATTTCGACCGAGCTGAACTGGATCCGGAAGTTGTGGTTCGCGACCGTCGCGTCGGACTCGATGGAGACGCCGTAGAATCCCGGCCACTGGCTGGCGCGCTGGGTGTCGGAAAGCGCCCCGTTGACGCTGAGGGCGGAGAACTTGATGTCGTGCACGCCCCCGCTGGGATTATTGGAGTAGATCAGTCCCGTCCACGTCGGGCTGGTCGAACCGGTGGGATAAACAAAACTGGAACCGCGGTTCAAGAACGTCACCCCCTGGCCCGCCCCGGTGATGAAGACGTTGGATTTCGGGACAACCGTGGTGTTGAGCGTGTAGTTGCCCGACGCCAGTTGGACGGTGCCGCCGCCCGCGTTGGCCGCGGCGTTGATCGCCGCCTGCAGACCGGGCGAGTCCATCGTGGCGGGCGTGTAGGTTCCGGACGGCGGCGAGCTCGGCAGAACCGCGAGAGGTGGAGCGGAGTAGAGCGTGGCACCGTTGGGATAAGTCGCGGCGAAGGCGCCGTTCGAAAACGACGCGGCCATGACGAAGCATAGGGGTAAAAGCTTCATAGCGGAGTGGGGTTAAGGGTTACCGAAGCGTCGCAAGTCTCTTTCCGCGCCGCGAAAAAAACACAACGTGCCCCACCCTTTCCTTGGAAAGGAATCCGCACACCACGGGCTTACGTGACGGCCATCACACCGGGAAATCCCCTCTCAATGCCGTCAACGTTGCCCCGACCCGCTGACCGAGGGATGAGCCGCTTCGGTGCGGCGCCGAAGCATCGCCCCGGCTCACTCCCCAGATCGCCTGAACTCCCCGCAGGAGTTTATTCCACTTCCACCTCGATGCCGCCGACCCAGCCAGCGACGAGATTATAGACAAAGGCGCCGATCACGCCGGTCACGAAACCCATGACGGCATACAAAACCGGAGCGATGATGAGAAACCCGATCCCCATACCCAGCATCATCGGGATCATGCCCGGGCCGCTCTGAGCTGTCGGCGCCAAACTCGCGACGGCGGAGAAAAGCAGGAAAAAAGGGACCATCACCAAAGACAAAAGCCCGTACGTGATGGCGAGCACCTTACCGAGCTGAAGCGGAGCGATTTTTTTAAGACGTTTGATCATGGAGGTATTGAGAAGCCGGGCAGATGTTGGGAGGCCCTGAACTTGGCCTGATACGCTTAGGGTCGGTCGCAACGCTCCGCCATCCATTTCCCCAGTTTTCGCCTTAAATTTGCGCATCGCCCCGATGGCCTGAACTCGAGACGGCAGAGATTTTGCCGAAAAGACGCCAGTTTGCGCTGGTGAGGCAACTCGTGAATCATGCAAACACCGCGTCCTTTCCGGCCGAAAAAACCTACTCGAGGAAGCCGCCCAGAGGTGAGTATCTCATCTCGAAAATTTGAGCCAGCAGTTTGATTTGGGTCCTGCGTCAGCTAGGCGCTGATTCATCTACAAAATACTCAAAGCAGACACCGAGCCATACGCGAGCTCGGCCAGTCCCGAGCGCTCGGCTGAAGTCACGCGAGGAACACGGCCTATTTGAACACGATGCTATTACGTCCCCAAAGCGACTCGATCCCGTAGCCGTAATCTCCGCCACCGGGCAGTTTTTTCAACGACCTGATGAGTCTCTTTGCTTGAGGTAGCGAAAGGATTTTTGGCCGCGCTTTGTCGCGGTCCTTGAGCCACTGTTTTTCCCCGTTCAGCCACCTCCGCCCAAGCTCTGCTCTATCACGGTAAATCTGAACCAGGCCGCTATCCCGGCAATCATCGAAGGCGAAGCGTAATTCTTGGGCTACCTTGGAAACAGGGGTTGGCTTGACACCGTTTCCCTCGAACAAAAATGAGCCGTCCGAACCCCTCAGTCTCACGCCATGCGAAACGCACAGATTCACGAGGTCGTTGAGAAACGAGTCTGTCTTTTTGCTCATTGGAAACCTCTATCAGGGGAAATTGGTGCGGGCGCCGGGAATCGAACCCGGGTATCAACCTTGGGAAGGTCGCGTGATAACCACTATACCACGCCCGCTCAGACGCTGAAGTCCTACCGCCCCCATAAAAACGGTCAAGCATGGGCGCAAAACTTCCTTCTAACCGTCCCGGCTACCCCCAAACGAAGCACCGCTAAACCGCTCCGAGGCTTCTTGGCAGGCCTCTTCAGTGAGCTAGGCCAGTTCGCCAGTGCTGGGATTTGCGGGAATTGAGTTGGGGATTAGACCGGGCAAGTCTGCGGGCCAGCGAGTATGCACTGAGAGCCGACCGGGAGCGGTTTGAGATACTGGACGCACTCACTGATGGTTTTAAAGGGCAATGAGGGAGGCATAGAAAACCATGATATTTACAGCGAGCGCGCTATCTACAAAGATGCTTTAAAGACCATCAACTACCCTAGAGAAGCTCGTCGGTCTCATTAATTCCGGAGCTTTCAATCGCCGCTTTTTGCATTTCAGGAGAAAGCTTCAATGTCTTATTGGTCTTGGTATAATATTCACCAATAGTGTATTCGGGCTGATTCAAGTTCTCCTCAATCATTGAAGTGGTGTAGATTACCTGAAAGGGACGCTTCGCCCCCACTGCCTTATCGGAAACAACGCGTTGAAATGTTTTACTGCGCACCTCCTCCATGCCTGCGTCCTCGATGTTATCGCTGATTCAATCAGCTCCTTAATTTCGGCTGGAACTTTTTCGTAATCTAAACCTATGAATTCGTCAGCGAAACGGCTTCGTTCGTTAACAACAACCCCCCGCGACTTCATCAACGACAGAGCACTGTTGAATATCGGCTCAACTTGGTAGAACACCTTCGAGGGATTGGTCATCTCCTCGTAGTGGGCATACGATTGAAATGCCGTCTTAAACTTCTTATCAGGTTGGCGAATCGCATGGATTTCAGCCGGAAACAGGAAGAAGAAATCCAAAATCCTCAATTTATCCGGCTCAACGTAGTCGGGAGCCAACGCCTTCAAAAGAAGCATGATCCTGTAGCTAGCATGATTCAGGTCAAAAGCTGGATGATATAAAAGCATATTATTTATGCCACTTCAACCGGCATTTTCCCGTTAGGAAATAGACCATTCCATCAAGCTCAAAGCTCCCAAGACCTAGAGAATTCAAACCTAATTGAAGCTTAATAGGCTCAACCACCTTCATCTTAACAAATTCAACCTTCTGCTCGGGAGACAGTGCATCAACCATAGGGGTAAATGCAGCTTGAAACCGGCTTTCTATCTCACCTAATAAATACGCATGAATCCGCTGAGCACTTGGATAAAGTATGAACTTGTTTAGTTTCTTGGAAAATCGTTCCTTAGCTCTTTCGGCATAATCCAACTGGCACTCGATACCACCAAGTTTCAACTTACCCTCCAGACCGATAACTACATCCTCCTGCGTGGTGTAATCTAAAATTTCATCTGTTCGGCCATCCGTCTTCGTTTCCTTCTCTAGTTCTACAGAAAATTTGGCATGAAGACTGTCGAGATAACCATCGCTGCGAATCTCGTAATTTACAACGAAGGTGGGCTTATAGATATTGTTGGCTGCAATATCACCGCCGCCTGAATCGTTATCACTGATAGTAACCCTCTGAGCTTTGCCGTCGCTCATGTTATTTTTTTATGTCCCGGCCAGCGATATCACCGCCACCGGTCTTGTTGCGCTTGATTACCGTTCTATTGGAGTTGTTTCGACCGCTTCGTATCTTAATCACGATTCCCGCTCCAACGAAAAGTCCGACAAAGGCAGTAACGGCGGCAACGATTTCGTTTGTGCTCATGAATGAAGCGGTTGCGCTTTGATGCCTGAGCATTTTCGTAATGCAAGCCTGCGATAACAAGCTTCTTGCCGCAAACGCGTCACCGATAACCGGAACGGGCGTCATCAAAACCGGCAAACGGCCGCCCGCAATCACGAATATTCGCGACGTGCGTCCAAGGCGCTTTTGAGCGTCACCGAATCCGCGTAAAGCACCCCGCCGCCGCTGGGCAGACCAAAGCCGATGCGGGTCACCTTCACCGCACCGTCCGGCGGCAGGTGTTGCGTGAGGTAATGGCAGGTCGCCTCGCCTTCGACGTCGTTGGACAACGCAAGGATGAGCTCGCGCACTTCCCCCGCCTGCACGCGTTGCAACAGCGGCGCCAGGTTCAGGTCCCCCGGACCCACGCCGTGAATCGGCGAGAGCTTGCCGTGCAATACATGGTAGCCGCCACGGTAGGCACCCGAGCGCTCCAGCGCCACCAAGTCGGGCACGTGCTCGACCACGCAGACAATGCGGTGGTCGCGACGTTCGTCCGCGCAGATCGCGCACCGGTCGCCTTCGGCCAGATTGCCGCAGCGGGTGCAGCGTCGCACACTGCGCGCGGCTTCCTCCAGCGCCTGCACGAGCGTCGCTAGCTTCGCCGGTTTCTCGACCAGCAGATGAAGCGCGATGCGTTCCGCCGAACGAAACCCCACCCCGGGAAGCTGCTTGAGGTGCTGCTGGAGCCTTTCGAAAGCGGGGGTCATGGTGATCGGACAGGAGGAGCGCCGGGCGCCGGGGATCTGAAATTAAGAACAACGCGCCGTCACCCGGTTCCTGGCTCCGGGCTGACGACGGACGCGCCGCGCGCTCAGAACATTCCCGGCATCTGGAAGGCCGAGGTGACCTTCTGCATTTCGGCGTCGTTGTACTCCTTGGCCTGCTTGGCGGCGTCCTGGACGGCGGCGAGCAGGGTCTCGGAAACGAGCTTGGCGTCTTCCTTCAAAAACTCGGGGTCGAGGGAAAGGGCGATGAACTTGCCCGCGCCGTTGACCTTCACCTTCACCGCGCCGCCGCCGGCGGTGATGTCGATCTCCTTCGCTTCGAGCTGGGTCTGGAGCGACTCGATCGAGCGCTGCATTTTCTGGGCTTGTTTGAGGAGCTTGCCTACGCCGGCCATGGTGGGATGGGTTTGAAACGTTGAGGGTTGAAAAGGGTTACTGCCTCGCAACGGACGGAAATCTTCAAGCTCCAAGTGGGGAAAGCCGGAACGCGCTGTCTGCGCCCGGTGCGGAAGCTTACCCGAGCAAAGCCGCATACCCTTCGCGAAACGTCGGGTAACGCGGACTCCAGCCCAGCGTGCGCTTGAGCTTGTCGTTGGCGATGATCCGGTCGGGCGTGACTTTCCGCCGGCCTTGCGCCGGCTCGCCGGTAAATGATGGAACGGGTCGCCCCAGCCGGGCGGCCAGCCAGGCGATCACCTCGGCCTTGGGCGCGGCGCCATCGTCGGCGACATTGAAAATTCCTCCCGGCACCCCGGCCGGCGCACCCAAGGCCGCCCACACGGCCGCGGCGATGTCGTCGCGGTGGATGAGGTTGAGCGAATGGTCGCCGCGCCCCGCCACTGGGCCGTCACCTTCGCGCAACTGATCCAGCAGGTGGTGCCGTCCCGGCCCATAAATGCCGGCCAGCCGCAGCACGAAGCCACGATTGGCGCCGGCGAGCAGGCAGGCCTCGGCCTCCAGCAGGACCTTGCCCGCTTCGCCCGCGCCCTCAGTCGGCGCAGACTCGTCCACGCGTACGCCGCCGTCCTGCGGATAGACCGACGTGCTGCTGGTGTAAACCATGGCGCCCACCGGCGCGCGTTCCGCCCACGTCCGTATTGAGCGCATGCCCTCGAGATAGCTGTGGCGATAACCCGCCAGCCCGCCCCCGCCGGAGCTCACGCAGTTGAGCGCGAAATCGGCGCCGGCCGCCAGCGACGGATGCGCGTGCCAGGAGTCATCCGCCAGATCGGCGATGACGGTCGCCGCGCCGGACGTGACCAAGTGCCGGGCCTTGTCGGCATTGCGCGTGAGCGCGGTCACGCGCAGTCCGCGCGCGACCGCCTGCCTCACGACCTCGGCGCCGACGTAGCCGGCGCCAAAGACGACGAGGTGTTTTCCGCGAAAAAATTCAGGTGCAACCGGGCTCATTCGTGGTTGAACTAAACCATGCCCACGGTTCTCGCCATTTTGCCAGAGGGTTTTGAAGAATTGGAAGCGGTGGCGCCCATCGACCTGCTGCGCCGGGCCGGGGCGCAGGTCACCGTCGCCGCGCTGGGCGAGACCATCCACGTGACCGGGCGCAACGCGCTCACGCTGCACGCCGACACCACCCTCACAGCCGTGGGGGAAACGCTTTTCGACCTGCTTTTCCTGCCCGGCGGCCCCGGCGTGAAACACCTGCGCGCCGATCCCCGCGTGCGCGCCGCCGTGCTGCGTCACGATCGCGCCGGCCGTTGGCTCGCCGCGATCTGCGCCGCCCCGACCGTGCTGCACGACGCCGGTCTCCTGGACGGACGGCGCTACACCGCCCATTTTTCCGTCGCTGACGAGTTGCCCGCAATTCTGGCCGACGAGCGTGTCGTGGCCGACGGCCGGCTCCTCACCTCGCGAGGGGCGGGCACGGCCACCGACTTTGGCCTCTTCCTGGTCGAGACGCTTTTCTCCCCGGAAATATCCCGCGAAGTCGCCCGCTCGATTTGCGCCTGAGACCTCTCCGACCCACCCCATGTGCGGCATAGCCGGCTACGTCAGCCCAAACCGAGATCCCTCCGTCCGCACCGGCGCCGTCGCGCGCATGAATGCCGCCATGACGCACCGCGGGCCCGACGACGAGGGCGCCGGCACCTGGGGCGAGGCCACTCTCGGCATGCGGCGGCTGGCGATCTTCGATCCCGCGCACGGCCATCAGCCGATGAGCACGCCCGACGGGCGCTGGCATCTCGTGTTCAACGGCGCGATCTACAACTTCCGCGCCCTCCGCGCCGAACTGGAGTCCGCCGGCCGGGTGTTTCACACCGCGTGCGACACCGAGGTGCTGCTCGCCGCGCTGGCCCACTGGGGCGAACCGGCGCTGAACCGCCTGCGCGGCATGTTTGCCTTCGCCGCGTGGGATTCGCACGAACACACCCTGCTGCTCGCGCGCGATCCGTTTGGCATCAAGCCGCTCTACCTGCACTCCACGCCCGCGGGCGATCTGCTCTTCGCCTCCGAACTCAACGCCCTCCTCGCCTCCGGCCGCGTGCCCGCCGCGATCGATCCGCAGGCGGTGAATGCGTATCTCTCCTATCTGGCCGTGCCCGCGCCCCAGACGATTTATCGCAACATCGTCAGTCTGCGTCCGGGTGAATGCGCGGTGTGGCGCGCGGGCAAGCTTGCGGTCAAAACCTACTGGTCTCCGGGCAAGGCCGGCGCGAACGAGGTCACGCCCTGTCGCACCCGTGCCGAGTTTACCACCGGCTTGCGCGCGCAACTCGAGGACACGATCCGCGCGCATGTTGTCGCCGACGTGCCGGTGGGGGCGTTTCTCTCCGGCGGACTCGACTCGACCGTCCTCGTGGCGCTGATGACCCGCCTCGGCGGAGCGCGGCTCAAAACGTTTTCGATCGGCTTCGACGATCCCGGCTACTCCGAGGCGGATGCCGCCGCGGCCAACGCCCGCCATCTCGGCACCGATCATCACGCCAGCGTGCTCA
Organism: Verrucomicrobiota bacterium; assembly: GCA_019510185.1. Taxonomy (GTDB): domain Bacteria; phylum Verrucomicrobiota; class Verrucomicrobiia; order Opitutales; family Opitutaceae; genus Rariglobus. Next base: position 48,844 of record JAEKKV010000021.1, read on the forward strand.
CCGGCGAACGTGTGGCGGACGAACTCAACCGGATCCTCGCCGCGCTCGACCACCCCACCGGCGACGGCATCAACACGTATTACGCCAGCCAGGCGACGCGCGCCGGCGGCGTGACCGTCGCGCTCTCCGGCCTCGGCGCGGACGAGCTTTTCGGCGGCTATCCTTCCTTCCGCAACGTTCCCCGGCTTGCGCGCTGGCTCCCCTGCTGGCGCGCGCTACCCGGCGGCTTGCGTGAAACCCTGCTCGCCCGCTGGGATCGCGGCGACACGCGCCGGCGAAAACTCGCCGACACCCTGCGGCACAGCGGCTCCCCCGCCGCGCTCGCCCTGCTGCAACGCCGGGTTTTCGCCGAGTCCACGCGCCGCTCGCTTCTCCATCCCGACGCGAATTCCGCCTACGTCCCGCATCCGGAAGAGGCATCCCTCGCCGCGGGGTTGAATGGCGCGGATCTCTTTGCGCTGACGAGCGCCGCCGAGTTGCGCGGCTACATGGCCGACGTGCTCCTGCGCGACAGCGACATGATGAGCATGCGCCATTCCCTCGAGCTGCGCACCCCGTTCGTGGATCGTCCGCTGGTCGGCTGGCTCGCCCGCCAGCCGTCGGTCTTCAGATACACGCCCGCCCGGCCGAAGGCGGCGCTGGCCGAGGCCGTGCGCGACCTGCTGCCACCGGCGCTGCTCACCCGGCCGAAGCGCGGCTTCACCCTGCCGTTTGCGCACTGGATGCGCGGGCCGCTGAAGCCGTTTCTGGAGGACACCTTCGCCACCGCCAGCGTCGAACGCAGCGGGCTTTTTTCCGCCGACGCCGTGCAACGACACTGGCGCGGTTATCTCGCCGGCAATGACACCGCGGAATGGTCCCGCGTGTGGTCGCTCGCGGTGCTCATCGCTTTCGTCAATCGTCCGCGCCCCGTTATCTCATGAACACGCTGCTGCTCGCCCCCGAACTGTTCACGACCGACAGCGGCATCCCGCGCATTCTGCGCCTTTACCTGAAGGCGCTGTGCGAGCAGGCGGAGCGCGACGGCGGACGCGTGCGCTTCGTCACGCTCAACGACGAGGCGGTGGATTCCGCGGACCTGCGTCCCTACGCCGGCCGCTCGCTGGCCGAGTGGAAGGCGTGCAATCGCGACAAAATGCGATTCATCCGGGAGGCCGTGCGGCTCGGCGCCCGCACGGATTTCCTCGTCTGCGGCCATGTGGCGCAACTGCCGGTCGCCTGGCTGGCGAGCTGGCGGCGGCCCGGCCTGCGCTACGCCTTGGTGGCGCACGGCATCGAGGTGTGGCGGCCGTTCACGTTTTGGGAACGGCGCGCGCTAAAAGGCGCGCACCGGATTTTTTGCGTCAGCGCCTTCACGCGTCAGGAGTTGTTGAAACACCTCCCTCTCGACGAACGCCGGCTGGTGGTTCTGCCCAACGCCCTCGACCCGAATCTGGAGCCGGGAGGCAATTCCACCACCATCAGCACGAGCCAGCCGGTCATTCTCACCGTGTCGCGTCTCTCCCGCAGCGACCGGTACAAAGGCATCGACCATCTCATCGAGGCGATGCCCGCCATCCTGGCGGCCGCTCCGGGCACAAAGCTGCGCATCGTGGGCCGCGGCGACGATGCGCACCGCCTGCAAGACCTCGCCCGCACGCACAAGCTCTCGGCGGCGGTCGAATTCGCCGGCTTCGTGAGCGACGAACAACTCCGCCACGAATTCGCGCGCTGCACCCTTTTCGCCCTGCCCAGCCAGAAGGAAGGCTTCGGCCTCGTTTTCCTGGAAGCCATGGCCTACGGAAAACCATGCCTCGCGGCCGACGAAGGCGGCGCGCCCGAGGTCATCGACGGGGGCAGCGGACGCCTCGTGTCCTATGGCGACCCGCAGGCGCTGGCGACCGCCTGCATCGCGATGCTCCAGGCGACTTGGGATGCAGCCGCCATCCGGGAACGCGCGCGCGCCAAATTCGGCTTCGACGTCTTCGCCGCGCGGCTCGCCCGGGAATTGGCGGAATAACCGGGCGCAAAAAAGGCGACCCGTTGCCGGGTCGCCCGTGATCGCAGCCAAGCCGTCGTTTACTTGACCGACGCGGCCTTGATGAGGTCCACAAAGCTGCGGGCCTCGAGCGAGGCGCCGCCGATGAGACCGCCGTCGATGTCCTTTTGCGCGAGGAGCTCGGGCGCGTTGGCGGGCTTCATGGAGCCGCCGTAGAGGATGCGTACCTTCTGCGCGACCGCGTCGCCGAAGAGTTTCACGAGAAGGCTGCGGATGAACGCGTGCACCTCCTGCGCCTGCTCGGTGGTGGCGACCTTGCCGGTGCCGATGGCCCAGACGGGCTCGTAGGCGATGACCACGCTGGTCGCGAGTTCCTTGCTCACGCCCTCGAGGCCGGCCTCAAGCTGCGTCTGCACGACCTTGAGCGTCTGGCCGCCCTCGCGCTCGGCGAGGGTTTCGCCGACGCAGAGGATGGGCTTCAGCTGGCCCTTGAGGGAGGCGATGACCTTCTGGTTGATGAAGGCGTCGCTCTCCTTGAAATACGTGCGGCGCTCGCTGTGGCCGAGGATCACGTAGTTCGTGAAGATCGCGCGGAGCATGCCGACGGAAATTTCGCCCGTGTAGGCGCCGCTGGCCTCGGGGTGAACATTCTGGGCGCCCAGCTTGACGACGGAGCCGTCCAAAGTGCGACCGACGGTTTCCAACGAGGTGAAAGGCGGGGCGACCACGACTTCGACGTCGGTCTGCTTGCCGACCTCGGCGACGATCTCCTGCACGAGCGTGACGGCATCGGCGGAGGTTTTGTTCATCTTCCAATTGCCGGCGATGAGTTTTTTGCGAATGGACATGGGGGAAATTTTTACAGGGGAAACGGAGGCAACGGAAAGAAAGCGATTCGCTCTCCCCGTTGCCTCCGCGGCATCAAGCCGGATCAGCTTTCGAGGAAGACAACGCCGGGAAGAGCCTTGCCTTCGAGGAACTCGAGGGAAGCGCCGCCGCCGGTGGAGCAATGCGTGACCTTGTCGGCCACCTTGAATTTTTTCGCGGCCGTGGCGGTGTCGCCGCCGCCGACGACGGTGGTCGCGCCCGCCTGGGTGGCCTCGGCGATGGCGTCGGCCATGGCCTTGGTCGCGGTGGCGAAGATATCGAACTCGAACACGCCCGCGGGGCCGTTCCAGACGATGGTCTTGGAGGAGAGGATCGCCTTGCGATAGAGCTCAATGCTCTTCGGGCCGGCGTCGAAGCCTTCCCAACCGTCGGGGATGCCGCTCTCAAGCGTGGCGGGCTGGGTCTCGGAGTCGGGACCGAACTTGTTGCCGCAGACGAAGTCCACGGGGAAGATCAACTCCACGCCCTTGGCCTTCGCCTTGGCCTCGAGTTCGGCGACGATCTCGGCGCCGGCCTTGTCGAAGAGGGAGGAGCCAATCTTCATGCCGCGGTTCACCTTGTGGAAGGTGTAGGCCATGCCGCCGCCGATGATGACCTTGTCGGCCTTGTCGAGGAGGTTGTTGATGAGGGGAATCTTGTCGGCGATCTTGGCGCCGCCGAGGATGGCGAGCAGCGGACGGTCGGGATTGTCCAGCACCTTGGCGAAGGCCTTGAGCTCGGCTTCCATCAGGAAACCGGCGGCCTTCTGGGGAAGGGTCACGCCGACGATGGAGCTGTGGGCGCGATGGGCGGTGCCGAAGGCGTCGTTGACGTAGGCGTCGGCGAGCTTCGAGAGGCTGGCGCGGAAGGCCTTCACTTTTTCGGGATCGGCCTTGGTGGAGGTACCGTCCTCATTCTTAACCTTGCCCTCTTCCTCGATGTGGAAGCGGAGGTTTTCGAGGAGGAGCACATCGCCGGCCTTGAGGGCGGCGGCGGCCTGCTCGGCGACGGGGCCGACGCAGTCGGCGGCGAAGGCCACGGGCTTGCCGAGAAGCTTCGAGAGCTCGGCGGCGACGGGCTTGAGGGAGAATTTCTCGATCACCTTGCCGTCGGGACGGCCGAGGTGGCTGGCGAGGACGACCGCGGCGCCTTTTTCCAGGGCGTACTTGATCGTGGGGAGCGCGGCGACGATGCGCTGGTTGTTGGTGATGACACCGGTGATCTTGTCCTGGGGGACGTTGAAATCGACGCGGATGAAGACGCGTTTGCCGGCGAGATCGAGGTCGCGGATGGTTTTGAATTTGGCCATGGTAAAAGGAGGCAAAAATTAACCACGGATCACACGGATAAACACGGAGAGATGAAGTTCATCCGTGTAGATCCGTGCTATCCGTGGTTAAGATAGTTCGGGATTTTTAACGATTACAGCTGGGCGGCGATCTTCTTGGTGAGATCGACGACGCGGTTGGAGTAGCCCCACTCGTTGTCATACCAGGACACGAGCTTGAAGAACTTCGAGTTGAGCTCGATGGAGGATCCGGCGTCGTAGATCGACGACTGCTTGTCGTGGATGAAGTCGGACGAAACGACCTCGTCGCTGGTGTAGCCGAGGATGCCCTTCAGGTAGGTCTGGGAGGCCTTCTCGATGGCGGCGTTGATCTCCTTGAGAGAGGTTTCCTTGGTGGAACGGAAGGTCAGGTCGACAACCGAGACGGTCGGGGTCGGCACGCGGAAGGACATACCGGTCAGCTTGCCCTTGGTCTCGGGGAGAACGAGAGCGGTGGCCTTGGCGGCGCCGGTCGAGGACGGGATGATGTTGATGGCGGCGGAGCGGCCACCCTTCCAGTCCTTCTTGGAGGGACCGTCCACGGTCTTCTGCGTGGCGGTGTAAGAGTGGATCGTGGTCATCAGACCTTCCTCGAGGCCGAAGCCTTCCTTGAGGAGCACGTGGACGAGCGGCGCGAGGCAGTTCGTGGTGCAGGAGGCGTTGGAGATGATGGTGTGCTTGGAGAGGTCGAGCTTGTCGTCGTTCACGCCCATGACGACGGTGATGTCCTCGCCCTTCGCGGGGGCGGAGATGATGACCTTCTTGGCGCCGGCGGTGATGTGGCCCTTGGCTTTTTCAGCCTCGGTGAAGAGACCGGTGGACTCGATCACGAGATCGACGCCCAGCTTGGCCCAGGGGAGCTCGGCGGGGGTGCGGGCGGAAACCACGAGGATTTCCTTGCCGTTGATGACGAGAACGTCGTCCTCGGCCTTGTCCGGGGAGGACTTCTTGGAGCTCACCGTGCCGGCAAATTTGCCCTGGGTGGAGTCGTATTTGACGAGATAAGCGAGGTTATCGGCGGGGACGATGTCACCGACGGCGACAACATCGAGGGTGGTGCCCAGCAGACCTTGCTCGACGAGAGCGCGGAAAACGAGGCGACCGATGCGACCGAAACCATTGATTGCGACTTTAACTGCCATAAGAGGACTCCGTTCTAGTGATTGGTTACTGATTCAGGTGATCCGCGCCATGACGGCACGGGATGGCCACAGAAAAGGGCGGGGCGGCGCTTTGCAAGGGTTTTGGCTGCGCACGGCTTGCCAAATCGAAAGCGTTTGCTGCTCCGCCCCGTCCGGCGGGGACGTTTAAATCTCCCGCCACCAGAGCCCAAGCCCCAGCGCGGGGACGAAAAACTCCGATTCCACCCGCTGCCCGCCGCCGACGTGAAGGCTGGCGAAAAAACGTTCGTGGTCGGCGAGTTGCCGCCACTTGTCCGAGGCGATCTCTTCCCCCAGCGAAAGGGTCGCATCGTAAATCGTGGGATTGATGGCGAAGAGCAGTTGCGTCCGCCCGAGGGAGAAATCGGCGTTGTAGAGCACGACCGCCGCCGTGCTGTCGTTGGACCAGAAAAAGCGGTAAAACCCCTCGGTGGCCCGCGAAAAATGGCGCAGGAGGCGGCCGGCTTCCGACCGGCGGAAGGCGATCCAGTCGGCGAAATACGCGTGGGTGGAGGGAAAGCGGTAGATGCGCCGGTAATCGAGGGCGTTCACCTCGCCCATCTGGTAGGTGTTGTTGATGCCCTGCTTCGAGCGGATGAAATCCTGGCCGGCCGACAGCATGGGGATGCCGATCGACATGTGCAGGAACGCGGCCATCAGGTGCGTGCGCCGGCGGTCGTTGAGCGTGGGGTGGTCGCCGTTGCCGCTGGCGTTCTCGGTGATGTTGTCGATCCAAGTCTTGTCGTCGTGCGACTCGGTGTAGTTGACCGTCTGCGCCGGCCATTTCGCGTAATACCAAGGCGAGCCCTTGAGGTAATACTCAAAGCTCTCCCGCGTGCCGCCGCCCCGCACGTAGTCGCGCACGAAATTGCGATAGCCGTCGTTCCACGAGGACCAGCCGGTGTCGCGCAACTCGCCCGCGATGTGGCCGCGAAAGCTCCACGGCTCGGCGATGAGAATAATATCGGGCTTCACACGCTTGAGCGCGACCTCGACCTTTTTCAGCACCTCGGCGCCGACGAGGTCCGCCAGGTCGAAGCGAAAGCCGTCCACGCCGCAGGCCTCCACGAGGTGGCGGCAGCTGTCGATGATCAGGCGCGTGGCCATGGCGGCGCGCGTGCGCAGGTCGTTGCCGCAGCCGCTCCAGTTCGAGAGCTGCCCGGCGGCGTCCTGCTCGAAATAATACAGCCGGTCGACGAACATCAGGTGGGCCGGCTCGCCCACGTGGTTGTAGACGACGTCGAGGATGACCGCCATGCCGCGGCGGTGGAAGGCCGCCACCAGTGCCTGAAATTCCTTCACGCCGGAGGCGCGCACCGGGTCGGTCGCATAACTGCTCTCGGGCGAGAAGTAGTTGGCGGTCATGTAACCCCAATGGTACTCCGCGGGAGTCTTGTTATCGAACTCCTGCACGGGCTGGAGCTCCACGCAGTTCACGCCGAGCCGGTGCAGGTAAAAATCGGGGTGCTCGACCCACTTGCGCAGACCGGCGAAGCCGCGGCGCTCCTCGGCGCTCATCGCGACCGGCGCGAGCGCGGTGAGATCGCGCACATGGGCCTCGGCGATGACGAGATCGTGCCACGCGGGGGTCTTGAACGTCCGGTCCCCCTGCCCGATCCAGGCCGGATCGAGAACAATGCCGGGCCCGAGGCGGTCCACCGCCGCCAACGCGTACGGATCGAGGACCCGCTGCGTCGGGTCGAACAGCCCGAAGGCGTCGCGAGGACCGTCGATGTGGTACCAGTAAAACCAACCGTGGAGATTTTCCGCGAGGGTGATCTCCCAGACCCCGGTCTCGCCGGGAGCGTCGGGACGCAAAGTAAGCGAATAAGTATGCGGCTCCCCCTGCTGCTCCAAGGCGGCGCACACGCACAGCGAAACGGTTTTGGCCCGTGGCGCGAAAATCCGGAAGACCGTTTCGCTTCCCCTGACGAGCGCCCCGAGCGGCAGTTCGGTCCCAAGCTGGTAGAAAAACTCGCCGGGCATGAGCGGGACGGTCTCGTCCAGCTCGCCGCCGGCCCAGCGCACCGCCAGCGATTCCGACAACGCCACCGGTTTTTCCAAGGTGAACTGAAACAGGTGCTGGCCGGTGCGGTTGGGATCGATGGAGAAGTTGAAATTTCCCGCCTCGTCGCGAAAGGCGTTGGGCGCATCGGCCCGCACCGGCAGCCAGCGATGCGCGGCGGTCACGAACTTGAACCGCATGAGCGGATGCCGGTAAAAATGCGAAGCCGCGCCCGACCACAACAGCACGCGGTTGCCATCCAGCGACGCCGCGCGAAGGACCCAGTCGGCGTTGCCCACGGCGTCCTGCCAGCCGTTGAAATCACCCGCCAGGTAAACCGCCTCCACCGTCGGGTCGATCTCGGGATGCTCCTCGAGCCGCAGAAAGAAGAAGATCTCGTTCTTGCGATTGACGAAATAGCCGCTCTCGCAGCCAAACAAATAATCGGGGACGCGCTGCACCGACGCGAAGCGCACCGGACCGTCCAGCGCCAGCGGAGGCAGATGACGCGCCCGCCAGTCATGCAGCAATTCGACGACTCCCCGCGTGGGGGATTCGAGCCAGGCCCGGGCGATTTTTCTGGGGCGATGTGACATGGAAGCAGCGATCCGCTCATCATCCGGCGTGCCAACTTGCGCACAAGATTGAAAGCAGGCCGGCACCAAGTGTCACAAGCGGTTGACAAACCGAGCATCCCTCCCACGTCGTGATGCACGACCGTGCCCTCATCCGAAAAAATCCTCGTCGCCATGTCCGGCGGAGTCGACAGCTCCGTCGCCGCGCTCCTGCTCAAGCAGCAGAGCCACGACCTCGTCGGTGCCTACATGAAAAACTGGATCAACGAGGACAACATCATCGGCCACTGTCCGTGGCAGCAGGACATCGAGGACGCGCGTGCGGTTTGCGACCGGCTCGGCATCGAATTCCGCGTGGTGAACCTCATGCAGGAATACCGCGAGCGGGTCGTCGCCTACCTTCTCGACGGCTACCGGCGTGGGTTGACGCCCAACCCCGACATCATGTGCAACCGCGAGATCAAGTTCGGGGTGTTTCGCGCCTGGGCGAAGGACCACGGCTTCGCCGCCGTCGCCACCGGCCACTACGCGCGGCGCGAAGCCCTCGCCAGCGGCGGCTTTTCCCTCGTCGAAGGCGCGGACAAAAACAAAGACCAATCCTATTTCCTCGCGCTGCTCTCTCAGGAGCAGCTCGCCGACGCGCGTTTTCCCATCGGCCACCTGCCCAAGCCCGAGCTGCGCCGGCTCGCCGCCGAGGCCGGTCTGGCCACCGCGCAGAAAAAAGACAGCCAGGGCATCTGCTTCATCGGCGAGGTCAAGATGCAGGATTTCCTGCACCAGTACGTGCCCGACCAGCCCGGCCCGATCGTGCGCGCGACCGACGGCCGGGAGCTCGGCCGCCACCGCGGCCTGCATTATTACACCCTCGGCCAGCGCAAGGGCATCGGCGTGCCGTCCAACACCGACAACCTGGCCTATGTCGTGACCGGCAAGCGCGCCGAGGACAACGCCCTGCTCGTGGCTTTCGACCGAGCCGACGCGCCCGGCCTGTTTCAAACCGAGGTGCGCGTGCACTCGCTCCAGTGGAACACTGCTCCGGTCACGACCGCGCAAAAACTGGAAGGCCGGGTGCGCTACCGCGATCCGCGCGTGCCGCTCGAGTTCATCCCCGAAGGCGGCGACACCGCGCTCATCCGCTTCGCCCAGCCGCAACGCGGCCTCGCCGCCGGACAAATCCTCGCGTTGCACGACGGCGAGCGCCTGCTGGGAGGCGGCGTGTATGTTTAAAGACGTGACCCGGCCACGGGCCGTGGCTGAAATTTACCCCCGATGAACACGGCGAAGCTATCGGCCGAGGCGGGAAAGGTGATCCAGCAGGAATCGCTCCGCCCCGAGCTCACCCGCGCGCTGCGCGGCACGGCCGCCTTCGTCGGGCCGCTCTTGTTGTTTCAGGTCATCGGGGCGACCGCCGACGTCTATTTCGCGGCCATCGGGGCGCAGATCGTTGCGCTGACCGATGTGCGCGGGGCATATCGCTTTCGTCTCACCATTCTGCTGACCGTAGCCGCGGTCATCACCGGCGCCACCCTGCTCGGCGCGCTCGCCAGCCAGCAGGCCGTCGTCGCCGTGCTGGGCATGGGCGTCCTCGCGCTGCTCGCCGGTTTATGGCGGCACTTGAGCTGGGATTACGGCCCCGGCCTGGGTGTCTCCTCCGCCCTGCTCTTCATCGTGGGAATTGCCCTGCCGCCGGGACATGGCTCCATCCTGCACCACGCCGGGTTCACGCTGCTGGGCGCCTGCTGGGGCATCGGGCTGCACGCGTTGTTCTGGCCGTTCCGGCCGCAGCATGCGCTTCGTCAGGCGACAGCCGAAAGCTGGCTGGCGGTATCCGAATTGTTCGCCGCCATGCGTCCGGACGCGACCCATCCCGACCAGGACCGGACGAAGCTCACGGCCGCCCGCGAACTGGAACTGCGCACCACACTGGACCGGACCGCCGGCACACTCGCCGCCGCCACAACCCGGCGCACGGCTGCGTTGGTCGCCCACCTGACCGAGCTGCACCTGACGGCGGCCCGGCTGGGCACGCGGGCGGTCGCGCTCAACACCGTGCTCGAAGGGCTGCAGGCGCGCCCCGATTTCGCGCGCATCACGCCCACGGTCGACTCGGTCCTGCATGCGTTCACCAATCTGACGCGATCGGTCGCCCTCACCACGATCACGCACCGGCCGGAAAACTTCGCCATCTCCGAGGTACGGCTGCGGCGGTGCGCCAACCTCGTCAGCGTTCTCGCCGGCCACCTTGACTCCTTCCGCTCCGACGACGTGGAGATTGCGATGGCACGGGAACTCCTGCGCCAGATCGACACCCATCTCTCAGCCACCGGAAAAGCACTGCGGGAAACCGTCGATCGCGGGGCCGCGCCGGTCGGTTTTCCCCTGCGGCTGCCCGATCTCAGCGTGTTGTCCCCGCGCGCCCTGGGCGCCTGGCTCAATCCCGCGCCGCACCTCGATCCCATGCTGGTGCGGCACACCTTGCGCATGGTCGTGCTGACGATGGCCGGCATCGCCCTGTACAAGGTGTTGGACGTTCCGCGCGGCTACTGGATCGCGTTCACCGTCATCGTCGTGCTCCAGCCCGACTATGGCGCCACCCGCAAACGCGCCGGCCAGCGCATTCTCGGCACGCTGGCGGGCAGCCTGGTTGCCAGCGGCCTGCTCTGGATAAAAATGCCGCTGCCCCTGCTCGACGTGCTGATCGCCGCGAGCGTCTTCGGTTTCGCCTACAACCAGAAGCAGCGCTACGGCCTCGCCGTTTTTTTCATCACACTGATGCTCGTGTTTCTCACCGAGACCACCGCGCCGGTGACAATGGAGTTCACCGCCACCCGTCTGCTTTGCAACCTGGCCGGCGGAGGACTCGCCCTCATCGGAGCCCTGCTCTTCTGGCCAAGCTGGGAACGCCAGCGCTTCCCGTTCGCCATGGCGTCCGCGATTCGCGCCAACCAGGTTTATCTGGAGGCGGTGACCGGGTGCATTTTTGCGGGAACGGCCTTCGTGAGCTCCGCGGTGCAGACCAAACGCGCAGCGGAAGACGCCAACAGCAACGCCTCCGCCTCCCTTCAGCGCATGCTGGGCGAACCGGCCAATCGCCGGAGCAACGCCGAACTCGCGGCCGCCCTCGCCCACGGCAATGTTCGCATGACCCGAGCCATCACGATTCTGGCGATCCAGATCCACGCCGGCGCACCCGTCGTGGCCCCCGCGCTCCTCCAAGCCGTGCGTCAAACCGGCGAGGCCTTGGACGCGCTCGCCAAGGCCATCGAAACCGAAGAGGCGGCCGCCGCCGAGGTCTCGCAACGGATCCAGGCGCTCGACCGGCTGGAGACTCCGTCCGCGGACGAACGCCAGCTCTTGGTGCGCACGCAGCTCGGGAAGATCGCCACGGAAATGAGCGCGATGCTTCTCGCCATCACCCAAACGGGAACCGCCGCCGGCGAGCGGGCGCCGCTTACAACGCCAGCTCTTTGAACTGGTCGGTCTGGAACGTGTGCGGCAGACCGCGAGGGTCGGCCATCTGCCGGAGCATCGGACTGTCCGGGTGATCCTTCAGGCTCTGCTCAAGAAATTTCAAGGCGTCGTCCCTGCGACCGAGCAACGCCAGCACCCAGGCCTGCTGGGCGAGATCCTCGTCCTTTTTCTCACGATCGTAGCGATCCTTGTGCAGCTCCAGCGCGTGCTTGTAGGCCTTGCGCGCGCCGTCGAGGTTGTCCTGACGGCGGCGGGACATGCCGAGAAGAACCCAGTATTCCGGAAAATCTTCGCGCAAAGTGATCGCGCGCTGGAACAGCTCCTCCGCCCGGCTGTACTCGCGAATTTGAAAGGCGAATTGCGCTTCGCTGATCAGGTTTTCCACCGCGAGTTTTTCCGTGGGGGAAAGTTCCTTGGGCTTGCCCTTGCAGCCACCCAGCAGGGCGAGGGCGAAACAGAGAAAGAGGACGAGGGGTTTCATGGAAAGAAAATCAGAGGTCAGGGGGAACGTTGGCGATCGCCTCCTCGATGGTGGTGAAACCTTCCTTCACCTTGAGCAGAGAATCCTGGTGCAGGGTCTTCATTCCGGCGCGCATGGCGATCTTCTTCAGCTCGGCGGTTTCCATGCCCTTGTTGATGCCTTCGATGAGCTCCTCGGTGGTGACCATGAGCTCGTGGATACCCACCCGGCCCTTGTAACCGGAGCCGCCGCACTTGGGACAGCCCTTGGGGTTGGCCTTGTAGATCGGACCGCTCCAGCCCAGCGCTTTTTCCAACAACTCCTTTTCGCGCGCGGTCGGTTCCGTCTGCTGGCGGCACTGCTTGCACACGCGGCGCATGAGGCGCTGGGCGCACACGCACAGCATCGAGGAGGAAATCATGAACGGCTCGATGCCCATGTCGGTGAGACGGGCGACGGTGCTGGGGGCGTCGTTGGTATGGAGCGTGGAGATGAGCAAATGGCCGGTGAGCGCGGCCTCGACGGCGATGTTGGCAGTTTCCTTGTCTCGAATTTCGCCCACGAGAATGATGTCGGGGTCCTGACGGAGAAAGGCGCGAAGCGCGCTGGCAAAGGTCAGCCCGATCTGCCGGTGCATCTGCATCTGGTTGATGCCGGCGAGCGTGTACTCGATGGGATCCTCGGCGGTGCGGATCACGAGTTCGGGGGAGTTGATTTCGTTGAGCGCCGAATAAAGCGTCATCGATTTGCCCGAGCCGGTGGGGCCGCAGTGCAGGATCATGCCATAGGGCTGGCGGATGACCTCGCGATACTTGGCCAGATTCTCCTCGGAGAAACCCAGCGCGGTCATGGGCAGCGTGGATTTCTGCTTGTCGAGAATACGCATGACCACGCCTTCGCCGTGGTTGAGCGGCGCGGTGGAAACACGCAGATCGATGTCGACCCCCTTTTTCGTGTACTGCTTGAAGACAATGCGTCCGTCCTGCGGCAGCCGGCGTTCGGCGATGTCGAGGTTGCACATGATCTTGAACCGGGCGACCAACGCGGGCCCGACCTTCGCCGGCAGGCGGAGTTTTTCCTGGCACACGCCGTCGATGCGATAACGGACGACGAGTTCCTTTTCCTGCGGCTCAATGTGAATGTCGGACGTCCCGGCATAGTAGGCGTCCTCGATGATGCGGTTGGAAAGCTGGATGATCGGGCCGGATTCCTCGCTGACGTCCTCGCTCACCTCGCCGGTCTCGCCGCCGAGGCCATACTCGGCGCCGATCTCCTTCACGACATCCTCGAAGCCCACGGACTTCTGGCTGTTGTCCTTGACGAACTTGTCGCGGATTTCTTTTTCCCGGCCCAGCAGGCGGACCACGCGCATGCCGGTCATTTCCTGGATCTTGACCGGCAGCGTCACCTCAAACGGATTCGCGAAGGCCACGAGGAGGATATCCCCCACCTGCCCCACCGGGACCACCAGATGCTCCTGGCAAAACTCCAAGGGGATCCGCTCAAAGGTCTGCGGCGTCACGCGGTAGCGCGCGACGTTGAAAGGCGCCAGGCCGGCCGCGCGGGCGCGCGCCACAAAAATCTGAAAGACCGTGACGCGGTATTCTTCCTGCAGAAGACGATCGAGGGCGTCACCGCTGAGATCGGCGGGGTGCTGGACAAGCGCATCGCGCTGCTCCGTGGTGAGGCGGCCGGCCTCGACCAATTTGGCGACGATCAGGGATTGGATTTTTCCGAGGGGCATGGGTCTCAGGCGGCCGGCTGGCCGGGGGCTTTGCCGCCGCGTTCCGCTTCGATTTTCTCAAAGCAATCCGCGAGCATTTCCAAGGTGGTGCCGAACCAGATGATGGGTCCGCCCAGCTGCTTTTCCCAATAGGTGCGCACCGCCGGGCTCAGGTAATAGGCCGTGGCGACGAAATGCACGTCCTCCTCGCGATCGAACGGCAGCGTCCAGGTGGCCCAGCAAGCGCCGACGTCCACCGCCTTGCGCAAGTCCTCGGAAACTTCATACGCCCGCAGATCGACCAAGCCCGCGCCATGCTCGTCGGCGATGTGAAGCAAGGCGTCCTCCTCGCGCAGGATCTTGAGCTCGTAGGCCAGGATGCCCAGCAGCGTGCTCTGGCGGGGGTTGTCGGTGGCCACCAACTCCAGGAGACGCTCATTGGCCGCCTCGAGGTTTTCGATTTTCACCAAGTTGGCCTCCACGAGATTCGCCCCCAGCAGGCGATTGGAGCGCATGAGGAGGGAACGGTGTTCGGGACTCATGACAAAAAGGGGATCAGGCCGCCGTCTTCTTAATGAGCTTGGGCTTGCCGCCGTTGGCGATCACGCGCTTGCGCAGGGCCTGCTTGAGTTCCTCGAGGCCCTCGCCGGTCAGGCAGGAGATTTCGATGATGTCGACCTTGTGGCGACGCTTGAACTTGGTGAGGTTCGCCTTGGCGCCGGCGACATCCATCTTGTTGGCCACGACGACACGGGGCTTTTCCAGCAACGCGGCATCGTAGAGCCCCAATTCGCTGACCAGCGTCGCGTAATCTTCGCGCGGATCGCGGTTATCGACGCCGGCCATGTCGATGAGGAACATGAGCAGGGTGCAGCGCTCGATGTGGCGCAGGAACCGGTGGCCGAGTCCGCGATTTTCGCTCGCGCCCTCGATCAGACCGGGCACGTCGGCCAGCAGCAGACGGTCGTAGGTCTTGGGATATTCGATGACGCCGATCTGCGGATGCAGGGTCGTGAAGGGATAAGCGGCGGTCTTCGGCCGGGCCTTGGTGATGCGCGTGGTGAGCGAGGATTTGCCGGCGTTCGGAAAACCCACGAGACCGATGTCGGCGATGCTTTTCAGCACGAGCCGGAACTTGCCCGTCTCGCCCTCATGGCCGGGATTGGCCCGCTTGGGCGCGCGGTTGGTCGGCGTCTTGAAATGGGTGTTGCCCCACCCGCCGTTGCCGCCTTTGCAGAGTACGATCTGCTGGCCGTCCTCGATGACCTCCGCGACGACCTTCCCGGTCTCTTCGTCGATCACGACGGTGCCGAGCGGCATCTTCATGAGGCAGTGTTCGCCTTCCTTTCCGTGGCAGTCGGCGCCTTGGCCGTGCTCGCCGCGCTCGGCTTTCCAGTGCGGCTTGTATTTGTAGTCGATCAGGTTGTTGACGTCGTCGTCGCCCACGAGAATGACGTCGCCTCCGCGTCCGCCATCGCCGCCGTTGGGTCCGCCCCAAGGCTCGTATTTTTCCCGGCGGAAGCTCACGCAGCCGCGACCGCCGTCACCGGCTTGAACTTTGATTACACACTCGTCGACAAACATGAGAGAGATGGTGCACAAAGAAACGCGCTTGCCAAGGGGTGCGTTTGCAAAGCGGACGTAAATCGCAGGATGCGGCCGGCGGCCGCAGGTGCATCACAGCGCGAGCTTGATGCCTTTGCGGAGATAAGTCGGCACGTCGAGATCCTGTCCCTCGAAAAGATTGCGGTCGGTTTTGTCGAAATGGCCGCGACGCTCGATTTCTCCAAACGTGAACTCGTCCTGCGCACGGCTCGCGGCGCTGCCGGCGGCGGCGGGCGCAAGCGGAAGCTCGGCCGCAGGCGGCGTCCCCGCGGGCGCCGACGAAACCGGGGAGGCCGTGGCGACGGCCGACATCGGAAGCTCATCCGCGCGGGTCGGCGCGGGAGTCAGAACCTTCGCGACGCGGGCGGGAGTGGCCGGACGGCGCACGCCGCCGCTGCGACCGCCGACGTCACTCGTGCCCAGCACGACCAGCTCGACCTTGCCCTGCATGTCTTCGTCGATGACGGCGCCCATGATCACATGGGAGTCGCGGCCGAATTGCTCCGTCACCGCAGTCATCATTTCGTTGACCTTGGGCAAGGTCAGATCGGTGCCGCCGACGATATTGACGAGCAGGCGGTCGGCTTTGCGCGCGAACTCGGGTGTGGCCAGCAATGGGCAAAGCTTGATGCTTTCGATCGCCTCGGTGACGGCGTTTTCGCCGGACCCGGCGCCGAGGCCGAAAAGCGTTTTGCCGCCGCGCGTGTGGAAGGCCTGGCGCAGCGTCGCGAAGTCGATGTTGATGAGACCGGTGCGGAAGAGCATCGACCAGATGGATTTCACACCGCGGCCGATCCATTCGTCGGCGCGCGCGAACGAATCCAGCGCGGTTTCACCGTCGGCGCCTTCTTGGAGAAGGATGTCGTTGGGAAGAGGAATGACGGCGTCGCAGACCTTGCGCAGAGCGATAAGACCGTCCTCGGCCTGCTTCACGCGCCGGCCGCCTTCAAAGCTGAAAGGCAGGGTGACAAAGGCGATCACGAGCGCGCCGGATTCGGCGGCAATCTCGGCCACGGTGGGGGCCGCGCCGCTGCCGGTGCCGCCGCCCATACCGGCGACGAGGAAAACGAGATCGCAGTCTTTCACCACGGTCGCGATCTTCTCGCGGTCAGCTTCGGCCGCG
This sequence comes from Verrucomicrobiota bacterium, assembly GCA_019510185.1. Classification (GTDB taxonomy): domain Bacteria; phylum Verrucomicrobiota; class Verrucomicrobiia; order Opitutales; family Opitutaceae; genus Rariglobus. Next base: position 65,138 of record JAEKKV010000021.1, read on the forward strand.
TCGCGCCCGAGATCGGGATCGCCGCCGGCGCCGAGGCCGCGCGTCACGGACGAACCGATGAGCACCTTGTCCTGCACGGGCGAATTGGCCAGCGCCTGATGATCGGTGTTGATCACCGCCATTTGCAGGCGGTCGAGGTTCTCCATCTTGAGACGGTCCACCGCGTTGGAGCCGGCGCCGCCGATGCCCACGACCTTGATCGCGATGGTGCGGTCGGTGAGAATTTCGTGCGTGAGCGGAAGTTCGTTCGGATTCATGGCGGCCTGGATTAGACGGTGGCGAAAAGTTTGCTGACCCAGCTCGCGCCCTTGCGCGGCGCGGAGGCCGCTTCGGCACGGGAGCTGAGGCCGTACTGCAGAAGCCCGAGCACGCTGCTGAAACCCGGATCACGGAGATTTTCCGCCACCCAGCCGGGAGCCTCGCCGAGACGGGCCTGCACGCCGAAAACCTTGGCGGCGGCTTCGTCGATGCCGGGCAGTTTGGCGGTCCCGCCGGTGAGGATCACGCCGGCGGCGGTCTTCTCGGGCGAAAAGGCCGGGCCGAGTTTCTTCTTCACGACTTCAAAGATTTCCCAGATGCGGGCGGACGTGATCTGCTCGATGCCATGGCGCGAGAACTGGCGGTCGCCGATGGCGAAATCGCCGTTGAGCCAGACCTTCTCCGCGCGATCTTTTGTCGCCAGCGTGGCGCGGCCGAAACGCAGCTTGAGTTTCTCGGCCTGCCCTTCCGTGAGGCGAAGACCGAGACTGAGATCATTGGTCAGGTGACCGCCGCCAACCGGAACGACGCCGGTCATCTGCGCGCTGCCGTCGCGGTAAAGGACGAAGTCCGTCGTGCCCGCGCCGATGTCGATCACCAGCGTGCCGTTCTGCCGGTCCTCCGGCGAGGCGAGCATCGCGCCCGAGGCCAGACTGGAAAGGATCAACTCGGCCACGCGAACGTTGAAGCCGCGGATGACATGAATGTTGTCGGCGATTTTGCCCTCCGGACCGTGCACCGTCCAGTAACCGGCCTCAAGGCGCTGGCCCACGAGGTGCAGCGGATCGGGAGCGAGGCGGCCGTCGAGGCGGTAGGGACGGCGGAGGTGGTGAACCACCATCCGGCCTTCGGGGAGATTCTTGGATTTGGCGAGACGGCAGACGGTGTCGATGTCCAGCGCGCTCACCATGTTGTCGGCCGCGGAAACATTGACGGCGGCCTCATTATAAAAGCCTTCGAGATGTCCGCCCGTCTGGGCGAGGTACACCTCGTCGATGCGCACGCCGGCGCTCTGCTCGGCGGCCATGAGCGCCGTGTGGGTGGCGTCGCTGGCGGCGCGGAAATCGGCCACCGCGCCCTTGATGACGCCGCGCGACTGGCACTCGCCGACGCCGATGATGTGAAGCGTGCGACCCTGGGTGAGCTCGCCGATGAGCACACTGACCTTGGAGGTGCCGATTTCGACGGCGCCGATAAACTTGGTTTTAGAAATCACGTTTCGAAGAGGAAAGACTGCGGGGAGGAAGGGAGAACAGCGCCGTCCCGGACGGAGAAGACGCGGATGGCTTGAGCGAAACACGCGGCGCCCGGCCGTCGGCCGTGACCGCGGGGGTGTCGAAGGCGACCGGCACCTGATTGCCGCCCACCGCCAGGTTCACCGCCTTGAGCGGCCCGGTCGGGTTCTGCCTGCGGGTCTCGTCCAGAATGTAATCAAGCCGGGCCAGCTGGCGCGCGAAGGGCAGATCGGCGCGCAGGCCGAAGGTGATCGCCTCGACCTCGGTGGATTTGACCACAATCGTGCTGTCCACGGCGAACCGCGCCAGCGACACAATGCGGAAGGTGCGGTACAGCTCGGGCGTGCTGGTGTGGGCCTCACCCAGCAAATCGGCGACCTGCTCCATGCCTTCGATCCGCGCAAAACCCTCGCCCTGGCGGAGGAGTTTCACGCCATCGATAAACGGCAGGGCTTCGGTCAGCGGCGACGCATACCCGGCGCCCGAATACACGGAACCGTCCCGCGCCACCATCAGGGGCTGCGGCGAGGTTCCGCCAATCTGGGCCATCACCCGGGCCACCGGCGAACGTTCCTGCAACGTCACGATCAAGAGGTCGGGAAACTTGCGCGTCACCACGGCCGATTGCACCTGTCCGCTCGCCATCAGGCGCTGGTGCAGGTCGGCCAAATTGAGCTCCATCAGGGTGGCGTTCTTAGGCAGATCGAGCGTCCGCAGGACCCAAGCCTTGTCGAGCACGCCGTCGGTCCGAAGCGCGATGTCCTTCAACGGCACGCCGCTCGCGGCCGCGGTGATGCGGGTGGGATTGGTTTCCCAGATGCCGACCACTTCGTAGATGCCCCAGCCGGCGGCGCCGAGCACGAGGACCATGCCGACGATGTTGCCCACCGCCATGGCGAAGCGCTTCTTGCCTTCGCGCGACATCGCCCGAGGCGTGACACTCTGGGGAATGTCGCGCCAAGTGCGGGAAGGCGGAGGGTTGACGGAGGACTGGCTCATGAAAGGACGGTGCTGCCCCGATTAAAACGCTGCATCGCAGGGCGGACCAATTCGCGAACCAATGCCGAAAAATCCAGCCCCGCACAGCGTGCGCTCATCGGCAACAAACTGGTCTCTTTCATGCCCGGCAGCGTGTTGATTTCCAGCAAATAAAGCGGGTTGTTCACATTTTGTTCACCGAGGATAAAATCCACCCGAGCATAATCGCGGCAGCCGCAGGCCGCAAAGGCCGTTTCCGCGGCGTTTTGGACAGCCTGCGTGGTGGCCGCGTCCAAAGGTGCGGGCGCAAAATACTCGGTGGCTCCCTTGGTGTATTTGCTGGCGAAATCATAGACGCCGGACTTGGGCCGGATCTCCACCACCCCCATGGCCCGGCCACCGAGCACGCCCACCGACAGTTCACGACCGATCAACCGTTGCTCGATGAGCCAGTTGCCTTCGGTGATCGCGGCCAGCGCGCTTTCCAACGTCGGGCGGTCCGTCGCCACGGTCAGGCCCACACTGCTGCCCTGATCGTTGGGTTTTACCACTACCTGTCCGCCGAGTGCGGCGATCACCTCGTCCGCCGTGGGTTTGCGCGACGCGGGAAACACGAGCCCCTTCGCGGACTGAACGCCGCGCAAGGCGGCCGCGGCCTTGGTCTCGGCCTTGTCCATCGTGAGCGCGCTGCCGGCGGCGTCGCAGCCGGCATAGGTCACGCCCGCGACATCGAGCAGCCGCTGCATGCCGCCGTCCTCGCCAAACGTGCCGTGCAGGGTCGAAAAAACGACATGCTGGGCCGGATCAAGCCCGGCAGGCAGCGCATCGGCGTCGATCTCGAACAGCCGCGTCGGAAAACTCCGCGCCAGGGCGAGAGCCGAGGCCCGGCCCGAACCGAGGGAAACTTCGCGCTCGGACGAGGTGCCGCCGCATAAAACCGCGATGATGGGAGAGGTCATGTCACTGGAGTTTTAAAATTTCGGATCTTACAAAACGTCTTTCCACGCTTTCCCGTAGAGCAGCACCTCGGGTTCGAGCTTCACCCCCTGCGACTGCTCCACCCGGGCGCGCACACGCCGCACCAGCTCGATGATGTCCGTCGCCGAAGCCTGCCCCCGGTTGATGATAAAATTGGCGTGGACGGGCGACACCTCGGCGTCCCCCACCCGCTCGCCCTTGAGCCCGCTCGCGTCGATCAGGCGGCCCGCGGAGTCGCCGGGCGGATTTTTAAAAATACAGCCCGCGCTCGGCTCGCGCGGCTGGGACTTGTGACGCTTGTCCTTGTAGGCGTCGATCTGCCGCGAAATGTCGCCAGCCTCGGCCTGCGACGCCGGACGCAGCAGCGCGCCCAACGCGATCGCCTCGTGCAACTCCGCGCAATGCCGGTAGTCCACGTGCATGTCCGCCTTCTGCAAGGTGCGGATTTCACCGTCGAAGGTCATGACCTGGACTTCCTCCACCACATCGAACATCCACCCGCCCATGGCCCCGGCGTTCATTCGCAGCGCGCCGCCGACATTGCCCGGAATGCCTTCGAGAAATTCAAAACCCACCAACCCCGCCTTGGCCGCCAGTCCGCAAAGATTCTTCAGGCGCAAACCGGCGCTCGCCCACACGCGTCCGCCGGGCCGCGGCTCAAAAATTTCCCAGGCCGGCTGGCGCAAGCTGATCACCACCGCGTCCACGCCTTCGTCCGGCACGATCAGATTCGATCCCCGGCCAAGCACGATCACCGGCAATGCCAGCGTCTTCGCCGTCCGCACCAGCGCCTGCAAATCCGTGACCGAGGCCGGCTCGGCGTAAATACGCGCGGCCCCGCCCACACCGATGGTGGTTTTTTTTGCGAGCGACTCCTCGCGCTTGATCTTCGTCGCCGCCGACACGGCGACGCGCAAGGCCTCCGCCGCCCGGTCCCACGGATTCGCCGCCGACACCCGCGCGATCCAGCGACGCGCCAGCGCATCGATGTCCCCCGCGCCGACAAACGCCACGAAATCTCCCGGAAGACGGCCACGGTCGAGTGCGGCCAGCAATCCGTCCTCGTCTCCCGGTTGATAGCCGACCGGCAGCGTCGGAGCCAGCCGGGCCAACTCCGCGCAAAGTTCGGCCGTGGTGCCCCCCGCCAGCGGAGCCTCGCCCGCACCGTACACGTCCATCAGGTAAACCGCGTCGCCCAACGCGAGCGCCTCGGCGAAGCCGGTCTTGAATTGCGCCGTGCGGCTGAACCGATGCGGCTGAAAAACCACCACGAGCCGTCCGCCCGTGCGCTCGCGCACACTGGCCAGCAGGGCTGAAATCTCCGCCGGATGGTGCGCGTAATCCTCGATCACGGTCAGCTCGGGCGTCGCTTGCAACACCGCCTGCCGCCGCCTCACGCCCGGATAATCGGCAAGCGGTCCGCGGGAAAAATCCGTCACGCCCATGCAATGGGCCGCCGCCAGCGCAGCGGTAGCGTTCGTGGCGTTGAAGCCGCCCATCGCCCGCACCGTGGCGACGACCGCCGGGAAATGACCACCAAAGGCGAGTTCGATGCGCCCGTCGCGGTCGCTGCGGATTTCGCTTTCGTAATCTCCGGTGCGGCCGAAGGTGAGCATCGACCGTCCTGCCCCGCCGGCCACGCGCGTCGAAAGCTCGCAGGCCTCGCTCACCAGCACGACTCCGCGCGTGCGCACGAAAAGCGCCTGAAACGCCGCCTCCAAATCCGCCTGCCGGCGATAATGGTCGGGATGATCCCAATCGAGGTTCACCGCCACGGTGATTTCCGGGGAAAACCGTCCGATCGTCCCATCGCTCTCGTCGATCTCCGCCACCACCCACTCGCCCTCGCCGGCGGCGGCGGGAGGAAGGGTGTCGCCGTTAAACAAACCGCCCAGCACGTAGCCCGAGGGAAATTTCGCCGCGCGCAGCACTGTGACCAACATCGCCGTGGTGGTCGTCTTCCCGTGGGAGCCGCAGATCGCGACGAGCTTTCGGTCGCGGGTCGCCTCCGCGAGCAGCTCCCCGCGCCGCACCTGCGGCAGGCCGCGGGCCGCGGCCGCGCGCACCGCGGGATGCGCGGATGAAATGGCCGACGAGCAGGCGAGCAGCTGGCAATCCGCCGGAACCGCGCCCGCCGCCGTGATCGTCACGCCCGCCGCGTCCAATTGCGCGCGCATCGCCCCGGTCATGGCATCGTCCTCCCCGCTCACACGAAAACCCCGTTGCGCAAGGTAGATCGCGAGCGGGCCCATGCCCATGCCGCCGAGTCCGACGCAATGAAGCGCCGTCACCTCGCGTCCGAAAAGCGCTGGCCGCATCGCGCTCATGCCACGGTGGCCCCGGCCCGGCGGGACGCGCCCGCCGCCGAGGTCAGTTGTTCGAGATCCGTCAGGATGAGGTCGAGCGGACTCGCGCGGTCCATCCGCCGCAGGCCGGCCTGGCATTCCTGCAGCAAGCCGTCGTTCAAAATCAATCCGATCACCTCGCGACTGAGGCCGGTGACATCCTCCTGGTCGACGACGATGCCGCCGCCCTCGCGGGCGAAGTAGACGGCGTTCGCCCACTGGTGGTTGTCGGCCGCGTGCGGATACGGCACGACGATGGCCGGCGTACCGCAGCGGATGAACTCGGCGATCGAACCCGCGCCCGCCCGGCCGACCACCAGATCGGCGGCGGAGAGCAGATCGGCCACCTGGTCGCAGAAGGGAATGAAGATCGCCTTCACCGGCGCACCGTGACGCGACTTCGCCTCCACCACCTCCCCCTCGCCCTTGCCGGGACCGGTCACACAATAAAGCTGGATGCCTCCCGCCGCGAGCAGCGGCCATTCACGGCGCGCCCAGTCGTTAAGCGTGGTCGCCCCTTGGCTGCCTCCGAAAATCGCGAGCACCTTTTGCGACGGCTCAAGTCCCAGCCGGCGCCGGGCGTCCGCCTGCGGCTGGCGAACGATCTCCTTGCGCACGGGCAGGCCGACATGGCGGACCACCTCGGCCGCAACGCCGGAAAGACTCACGCCGGGCGGCAGATAAACCCGCCGGGCAAGCCGGCCCAGCAGGCGGATGGCACGGCCCGGCACGCGGTTGGCCTCATGCAACGCCACCGGCACACCGCAGAGTTTTCCCGCTACGATGATTGCGGCGGTGGTAAAACCGCCGAAGCCGACAATGCCCGCCGGCCGCAGCGAACGCACCAGCTTCAGGCTGAAAAAAAATCCACGCGTCTGCGAAACCAGGAAGCGCGCCAGACCCGCGGGCCGGAGCATGAACGGCGAGCCGGGGATGCGCACGAAGCGCAGGTGCGGGTACTTTTCGACGAGCCGCGCGTCCACGCGCTTGTGGCTGATCAGCAAAGTCGCCCCGTGGCCCTTCGCCGCCAGACCTTCGGCCAGCGCGATGCCCGGAGAAAGATGGCCGCCGGTGCCTCCGCAGGAAATGATGAATTCACTCACGACAGCTCCTCCATCGTGCGATGGCCGCCGCTCAAGCCGGGCCGTGACCACGAACGCTGGGTGTTGATGATGATGCCGATCAGCACGCCCATCAGCAGGAGGTTGGAAAGACCCGCGCTGATGAACGGCAGCGACATGCCCTTGGTGGGCAACAAGCCCGTGACGACGCCCAGGTTGATGATGGCCTGCAAAGAGATCAGCAGCACGCTGCCGGTCACGAGCAGGTATTGGAAGAGATTCGGCGCGCGCCGCAGGTGGATCACCCCCGCGACAAACATAATCGTGAAGATCGCGACCACTCCGAGCGTGAACCACAGGCCCAGCTCTTCGCCGATCACCGCGAAAATAAAATCCGTGTGCGCCTCCGGCAGGAAATTCATCTGCTGGCGTCCCTGCCCCAGTCCGGCGCCTTCCGTGCCGCCGACCGCGAATGCCGAAAGCGACTGCCACAGCTGATAGGTAAGCCCGTCCTTGTTGCCGTCGACATCGAGGTAGGCCATGAAACGCGCCAGCCGGTTCGGAATGATATAAACAATGCCGGCGAAACCGAGCACGACCGCGACCAGCGTGGGCAAAATGTAGCTCCAGCGGGCGCCGGCGAGAAACAGCAGCAACATGCCCACCGCCACCGTGAGGGCCGCGGTGCCAAGATCGGGCTCCTTGGCGATCAGGGCGGCAAAACCGCCGATGAGCGCGAGCGGAATGAGAAAGCCCCGCTTGAGTTCACCGATGCGCGTCTGATTGAGCGCGAGATAATGCGCGAGGCAGAAGACCATGACGATCTTGGCAAACTCCGACACCTGAAAGCGGATCGGCCCAAAGCCCAGCCAGCGCCGGCTGCCCTTCACCGTGATGCCCAGATGCGGCACCAGCACGAGCACCAACGAAAGCAGGGACACGCCGCCCACGATCCACACGTAGCGGCGCGCGTTTTCCAAGTTCACCCTGCTGACGACAAACGCGGTCACCACGGCCAAACCCATGCCGAGGATCTGCTTGTTCAGGTAGTAATACGGTCCTTGTTTGAACGAAACGCTGGCGCTGAAAAGGATCGTGATCCCGAGGAACGCGAGGCCGATGGCGCAGACGACGATGATGGCCGCCGGATTGATGACAAAGCGGCCGCGAACAGGTTCGGGCGCGAGAGCGTCGTGGGCCATCAGGGCGGTTCCGGTGCGGGCGTGGGCTGGGTTGATGATTCACTCCGCAGGTGGCGCGGAGCGCAGAAATAAAATCGGCGGCTTAGTTGGCCTTGGTGTCGCCGTCTTCAACCTTGATGACCGGCGTCTCGGGCGCGGCGAGCGGCGAGGCTGCATCGGCGGGCGGCGTGGAAAAGAGCGGCGACTCGGGCGCGGGAGCCACGGGCGAAGGCGCGGGAGCGGGCGTGAACGCCGGGACGGACGCGGGCGCAGCCGGGGCCGCGGACTTGGAGGCGGCGGGAGCCTGCCAGCCGGGGATCTTCAACTCCTGGCCGACACGGATCTTGGTCGGATCGGCGATGTTGTTGGCCGCGGCGAGGTCGCCGGTCTTGACCTGATATTTGCGGGCGATGCTGCCGAGCGTCTCGCCGGCCTTGATGACATGCGTCATCGAGCCGCCGCGCGCCGGCTGGGCGACAGTCTCCGGAGCGGGAGCAGCGGCAGGAGCGGCGGCGCCAGCGGCGGGAAGGGTCAGCGTCTGGCCGGCGCGCACGGTCTCGGACTTCAGCTTGTTCAGCGACTTGATCGCAGCCTTCGTCGTGCCGGCGTGACGCGCGATGGAATCGAGACTGTCACCCGCTTTGACGGTGTAGGTGAGCGTCGAAGCCGAGGCGGACGTCGCGGCGGCGGAGGTTTTACCGGGAATGATGAGCTTCTGACCGAGACGCAGCGTCACGTCGGGCTTCAGATTGTTGGCGGCGGCCAAATCCTTGACCGTGACGCCGTGCTTCTTGGCGATGGTCCACAGGCTGTCGTTCTTGGCGACGGCGTAGGACGTGACCGGCTGCACGGCGGCGACAGGCTGGGCTTCGAGGACGGCGGCCGCGGGCGTGCCGGGGCGCGTGGGGCTGAAGCGCACCGTGGCGGGAGCCTCGGCGGGAGCGACCGGGGAACCGGCGAGAAGGGCATCGCCTCCAGGCGAGGCGAGCGGAGAAGTCGCGCCCGCGTCGGCGGCGGTCGCGGGCTTCTGCTTGCCGGTGGAGCGGCAGCCGGGAATCGCGAAGATGAACATGAACACAGCGGCGTGGAAGGCCACGACGACGCCGAAGATTTTGAGGATTTTCATAGGTGGATCTTGTTTTGGAAACGGGATGGTTTTGCTATCTTAAACCGCGGTTGCGCCCAAGTTATTCACGAGCGCGACAAATTGGGCGCCACGGTCCTCGTAGCTCCGAAACTGGTCGAAGCTGGCGAAGCCCGGGCTCAGCAGAATGTTATCTCCGGCGGCGGCCATGCCCGAGGCGCGTTCGACGGCCTCGGCCAGATTTGCGCAAACCGTGTGAGGCACCCGGCAGGCGCCGCAAAACGTGGCCAGCACGCTGCGGGTTTCACCGATCACGAACGCGTGCTTCACATGGGGCGCGAGGCGGCGCACGAAAGCCGCGACGTCGCCGCCCTTGGATTTGCCGCCCGCGATCAGAATCACCGGTGAAGGAAACCCCGCCACGGCCGCTTCGACCGCATGGAAATTGGTGGCCTTGGAATCGTTCCAGTAAGTCACGCCGCCATGCGCCCCCGCCCGCGCGAGGCGATGCGCGCCGAGGCGGAACGACTGCGCGGCCGCGTACAACGCGTTTTCCCGCAGGCCGGCGCCACGCCACCACGCCGCCGCCAGCAGGAAGTTTTCGCGCTGCGGATAATGGGCGAACACCGTGCCGCGCAGCAGCACGTCGCCCGCCTGGCCCTCGCTCGTGACGAAGGACTCCGCCGGCAATGTCTGGCCGAACTCGTGCGCATACCGCTGCACGCTCGTCCCGGCGAAAACATGCCCGCCCACCGTGCGCTCGAAGAGCCGCCACTTCGCGAGAAAGTAGGCCTCCATCGTGCCGTGCCGCTCCAGATGATCCTCCGCAAAATTGGTCCACAGCGCCGCGTCCGCCCGGAAATAGCGGAGCGTCTCCGACTGAAAGGAGCTCACTTCGCAGACCGCGACCGAGTCCGGCGCGCCGCCGTCACGCTCGACCACCAGCCGCGCGAACGAATAGCCGATGTTGCCCGTGGCGAAGGCGTCGCGCCCGATGGACCGCAGCGCATGCGTGAGGAACTCCGTGAGCGTCGTCTTTCCATTGGTTCCCGTGATCGCGACCACCGAACCGCGCCAGAAGAGCGACGCGAAATCCAGCTCCGCCAGGCAGACGGCCCCGGAGGCGCGCGCCGCGGCGATCCACGGATGCGTGGGCATGAAGCCCGGCGAAAAAACGACCAGCCGGTGCGTGGTCACCGCCGTGCCGCGAAATTCCGCCGGCGCGCCGTCGAAGCCTTTTTCGTCAAAGATCACCCCGTCGCCGCCGAGCTTCGCCACCAAGGCACGCACGGCCTGCCCGCTCACGCCGCCGCCAAAAATAGCGACGGGATGCGCGAGCAGCGGCTGAAGAAATTCTGGAATGACGAGCGACATCAGCGGAGTTTCAACGTGCCCAGGCCGGCCAGGGCGCACATGAGCGAAATGACCCAGAACCGCAGCACCACCTTGGTCTCGGGCCAGCCCAGTTTTTGGAAATGATGATGGATCGGCGCCATGCGGAAAAAACGCCGGCCCTCGCCGTAGCGCCGCTTGGTCGCCTTGAAATAGCCCACCTGGATGATCACCGAAACCGCCTCGACGACGAAGACCCCGCCGACGATCACGAGGGTGAACGGCTGCTGCACCATGAAAGCGATCATCCCGATCAGCCCGCCGAGCGCGAGTGAACCGGTGTCGCCCATGAACAGCTCCGCCGGATAGGAGTTGTACCAAAGGAACGCCATGCCCGCGCCGACAAGCGCGCCGCAGATCACCGCGAGTTCGCCCGTGCCCGGCACGTAGCTGATGAGCAGATAGTCGGCGATTTTCGAATTGCCCGCCGCATAGGCCATCAGGCCGTAGACCAGCGCGACGGTGATCGTGCAACCGATGGCCAGACCGTCGAGTCCGTCGGTGAGGTTGATCGCGTTGCTGAAGCCCACCACCCAGAAAAACATGAGGACAAACAGGGCGAGCAAACCGGCGACACCCGCAAATTGCAGCACCGGGTATTTGAGAAACGGCACCCAGAGTTCGCGGATTTTCATCGCGCTGAGAGGATGCCAGGCCAGCGCGGCCAGCGCCACGATGGTGATCAGGGTCTGCCAGAACATTTTCTCGCGGGACGAAATGCCGTCGCGGTTCTTCTTCACCACCTTCAGGTAGTCATCGCGAAAACCCACCGCGGTGAGGGCGGTGTAAACGAAGAGCGCCACCACCACCCAGATGTTGGGCGTCGCCCAGAGCACCGTGCTGATGAAGACGGAAAAAAAGATGAGCAACCCGCCCATCGTGGGCGTGTTCTTCTTGTCGAATTTCTGGGCGAGATCGCCCGTGCGGTCGTCGTCGTAATGCTGGCCGAACTTCAGCTGACGCAGCTTGTGGATCAGCCACGGCCCGATGACGAAGCCGATGAACGTGGCCGTGCCCGCGGCGAACAGGGTGCGCAGCGTGATGAAGTGCAGCAGGCGCAGCGGACCCCAGACCTCATCGTAGTTGGAAAGATAGCTCAGCATGAAAGGTTCAATGCGGCGACGCCGCAGCCTCCATGGTCAAGACGTTTTCGAGCTGATAACGCCGGCTCCCCTTGATGAACACCGCCCCACGAAAGCCCGCCAGTCGCGCTTTGATCGGCTCCAGCGAGGCGACCACCTCGACCTGCGCCGCCGGGAGGCCGCTTTCCAACGCACCCTGACGGACCGCGCCGGCGTCGTCGCCAATGATGAACAGGTGATCTCCGCGGCGCAGGCGCAGCGACCGGCCCAGCGCGCGATGGTACATGGCCGACTCGGCTCCCAACTCCCCCATGCAGCCCAAAACCAGCAGCCTAGGCTCCGACTCGGGAGCCACCGCGTAAAACGCATCCAAGGCATCGCCCATGGCGGCGGGATTGGCATTATAGCAGTCGATATACAGCAGCCGGCCGTCCTCACGCCGCAGCTCTCCGCGCAGCTTGGCGGGTTGCCAGCCGGCGATGCGCGCCTGCACCGTCTCCGGCGCGACACCCAGCCACAGGGCCGCGCACACCGCGAGTACCGCGTTTTGCGCCATGCCCGCGGAAACGCGGCGGAACGTGAACACGAGCGGCGGCGGTGCGCCGTACGCCACCGCGACGGCCGTCTGGTCGTCGCGATGCGTGACCGTGAAGTACACGCGATCCTTGGGCGGCTCGGCGGGACGCAGCACATCGGCGGCCTCGACGACCAGCGTGCGCACGCTCAATTCTCGAAAAGCGGAAAACTCCAATTGCTGTCCCGGGAAAACCGCCACGCCACTGGCGCGCACCGCCGCGGGCAGCACGGCTTTTTCGCGGGCGACCCCCTCCAGCGAGCCCAGCTCGGCGACATGCGCGGGCGCGATCAGCGTGTTGATCGCGATGTCCGGCTCGATCATCGCGGCGAGCGGGGCCATCTCGCCCGGACCGCTGATGCCGGCCTCGATCACCGCAAACGTGTGTTTCGCGGGGTCGAGCCGCGTGAGCGTGAGCGGCACGCCGAGGTGGTTGTTAAGATTGCCCTCGGTCGCAAGCACCCCGCCCGCCTCGCCACCGAGCAGCAGCGCCAGCAGGTTCTTGGTCGAGGTCTTGCCCGCACTCCCGGAAATGCCCACGACCGGTCCGCGAAAGGTGCGACGGTGTTCGCGGGCGATCGCCTGAAAGGCCGCGAGCGGATCCGCCACCACGAGCTGCGGCAACGCCAGCGCGGGGTCCGCCCGGCTCACGAGCGCGGCGCTCGCTCCCGCGGCCTGCGCGGCGGGGAGAAAATCATGGCCGTCGCGCTTCTCCGTGCGGATCGCCACGAAAACCTGTCCAGCGTGCAGCTGGCGCGTGTCCATCGTGAAGCCGGTGAGCGGCGACGACGGCGACGACGTCCATTGACCGGACGTCCAGGCGGCGAGGTTTTCTGGGGCGAAGACAGGCACGTCGGGTCATCCCTTTTGGATTTGCTTGATGTCGATCAGCTCGCGCACGACCTGACGGTCGTCGAAGGGGCTGACGGTGTCGGCAAACTCCTGATACGTCTCATGCCCCTTGCCGGCGATGAGCAGACAATCGCCCGGCTTGGCCATGTCGAGGGCGAGACTGATCGCGCGCCGGCGGTCCTCGATCCAGGTGATCTTCATAGGCGCGGTGATACCGGCCTGCATGTCGTTGAAAATCTGCGGGAGGGGCTCGTTGCGCGGATTGTCGGCGGTCGCGAACGCGAAATCGGCGTAGTCCTGCACGGCCTGCACCATGAGCGGACGCTTGGTGCGGTCGCGATTCCCGCCGCAGCCGAAGACAACGAGAAGGCGGCCGGGCGTGATGGCGCGAAGCATGCCGAGCGCGTTGCGCAGCGCGTCGTCGGTGTGCGCGTAATCGACGAGCACGTTGAAGTCCTGCCCTTCCTCGATGCGCTCCATGCGGCCGGGCACGCCCTTGAAGGCGCGCAGCTTGGCGAGGAACACCTGGGGATCGCGACCCAGCCCCCAGGCGGTGGCTGCGGCGGCGAGCAGGTTGCTTACATTGTAACGGCCGATGAGCGGCGAATCGACGACCATCTCGCCCTGCGGCCAGACGAGCTTGAAAGTGGTGTTTTTAAAATTGAGCGAAACCTGCTCGGCGCGGACGTGCGCCTCGGGCGATTCGCCGTAGGTGACCACGCGCACGCCGGGCACATCGGCGTTGACCTTAGCGGCAAGCCGCAGGCCGTGGGGATCGTCAGCATTGATGATCGCGACCTTCGGCTCCGCGCCGGTGTGGCCGGTGAAGAGGCGCGTCTTCACGTCGAAGTAGGCCTCCATCGACTTGTGATAATCGAGGTGGTCGCGCGTGAGATTCGTGAAAACAGCCGCGCCGAATTGCAGGCCAAGCACGCGCTGCTGGTCGATGCCGTGGGAGCTCACCTCCATGACCGCCTGGCGGCAGCCGGCGTCGCGCATCTGCGCCAGCATGCCGTAAATATCGAGGGACTCGGGCGTGGTCTTGAACGACGGGACGGTGCGTCCCCCGAGGTCGTAGTTGATGGTGCCCAGCAGGCCGACGCGGTGGTCGCCGTTGAGGAAGTGCTTGATCAGGTGCGTGACCGTGGTCTTGCCGTTGGTCCCGGTGACTCCGACGACCTGCATGTCTCGATCGGGGAAACGGTAATAGCGCTGGGCGATGCGGGCCAGCGTGGCGCGCGCGTCGGCGACCTGGATGAAAGTGACCTTGGCGGCCGCGTGCGTTGGAATCCGTTCGGCAATCACGGCGACCGCGCCGCGGTTGACCGCCTCGTCGATGAAAGAGGCACCGTCGGACCGCAGGCCCGGAAGGGCGAAGAAAAGCGTGCCGGGGACGACCCGGCGGCTGTCCATCACAAGGCCCGAGATGGGCCGGTCGAGGGAGCCTTTAACGGCGATCGCCTCGTTCTCGCTAAGATAATCGGAGAGTTTGGGTGCCATTTTAAAAACGCGTTTGCTGACAGGATCGGCGCGACGGACGGAGCCCGTAGCGCGGGGTTGAAAAGCGTGAATCAGGGCGTGATTTTGCGTGAGATAACCGATCATTTGCGGCCTCCATCCATGACCAAAAGATTACGACCCGGGTCGAGCACGGGCTTGATGTCGAGATACTGGATCAGCTGCTCGCCGATCCGTTTGAAACTGGGGGCGGCCACGGTGGCGCCGTAGGCGATGCGGCCGCCGGGGACCTTGGCGTCGTCGACGATCACCGAGATCACCACGCGCGGCCGGCTCGCCGGGAAAAAGCCGACAAAGGAACCCACATGGTTGTGCTCCGAATAGTGGCCGTTGATGAGCTTCTGCGCCGTGCCGGTTTTTCCGGCCACCTCAAAGTTGGGAATGGCCGCCATCGGCGCGGTACCCTCGGGCGAGGCGACGCCCTGCAACATGCGCGCCATCTGCTCAGCCGTGCGTGTCGTGATCACATGGCGGCGGACAGAGCCGGTGAAATTGTAGATCACCTCGCCGGAGGCGTCCTGCACCTGCCGGATGACCTGCGGCCGCATGAGCACGCCGCCACTGGCGATCGTCGCCATCGCGTAGTGGATCTGCATCGGCGTGGCGGAGATACTGTAGCCGGCGGGGATGCGGGTGATGTCCACCCCGCTCCACTTGTCCGGCGTGTTGAGGAACCCGGAAACCTCGCCGCCAAAGGGAAACCCGCTCTTCTCGCCGAAGCCGAAGGCCCGGGCGTAACGATAGACGCCGTCCTCGCCGAGCAGCATGCCCAGCTGGGCGGCGCCGACGTTGCTCGAATGGCTGATGATCTCGGAGACCGCCAGCGGATGGTCGAACTTGTGGTCGTCGCGCATGAAGCGGCGCGGCTTCCCCTTGTAATCCATCGACTCCAGCGTGCAGTCGAACTTGGTCGCCGGCGTGACCATCCCCTCGTTCAGCGCGCCCGAGGCGGAGACGATCTTGAAGGTGGAACCCGGGTCGAGCACGTCGGTGATAGCGAGATTGCGCATGCTGCCCATCTCGTCCTTCTTAAGCGTGTTGTATTCGTTGAGATTGTACGTCGGATAGTTGGCCAGCGCAAGGATGAAGCCGCTGGACGGCTCGCTCACGATCACGGAAACCTTGGCCGGGTTGAACTTCTTGACGATCTCCTCGATCTCCTGCTCGACGATGTGCTGGATGGCGGAATCGATGGAGAGCACGACCTTGTAGCCGCCGGTCGCATCGACCTCGCGGTTGCGGAACTGGGCAAGTTCGCGGCGCAGGCCGTCCTTCTCCGACTCGCGCCAGCCGTCCTGACCGCGCAGGTAGAAGTCGGCGAAGCTTTCCACGCCGGCGGCCGCCTCGCCCTCCTTGTTGACGTAGCCGATGATGTGGGCGGCCAGGGCGTTGTGCGGATAGGCGCGGCGGAAGGTGCGGTTCCCGTACACGCCCTTCACCTCGAGCTTGGTGATTTGGTCATAGGTGGACTCCTCAACCGACTCGCTCAGCTTGGCCCAGCGGATGAGACGGTCGTCGTCGGCCTTGTCGTCGGCCGCAGCCGGACGGGATTTGGCGTTGAAGACGCGCTCCAGATCCGCGAGCGGCATGTTGAGCAGCTTCGCGAGTTGCGGCCACTTGGACTCGTCTTCCTTGCGCAGCGCCTGCGGATCGACGCCGAGCACGATCAGCGAACGCGACGTGGCCAGCGTGTCGCCGCGGGTATCGAGAATGTCTCCACGACGGGCCGTTTCGACGATGATCTGGCGGCGGGCACGGTCGACGGCGCCCACCAAGCGGTCGCGGTCCAGGACATGCAAATCCAGCAGCCGCAGGCCGACGCAGCCGAAGCAGGCGAGAACGCCCACACCCAGCAGCACGATGCGATAATTGGAAGCGAAGCCCTTGGACATCGGCGTCAGCGATAATTGTTCATGACGCGAAAGCGCACCGGCGCGGCCGCGTTGGGCTCGGCGGCGAAGACCTCGGCGTTGTTGCGCGCGGCGAGACGGCGTTCGACCGAGTCGCCCACCCGCACGACCTGCGGTTCCTTCGGCAGCACGAGACCCAGGTGCCACTCGGCGTTGCGACGGGCGAGCACGTCGATTGACTGCTCTTCGGTGATCTGGGTGTTGAGTTCGGCCATGTGCCGCTCGGTCTCGGCGATGCGCTGCTCGAGCTGCTTGGTGTTGTTGGCCGTGATCGAAATCTGGTGGCGCAGCCACACCGTGCCGAGGCCGATGGATCCGCTGAAGCAGATCATCACCAGCGTGTAGACGAGGAGCTGGTTAACAAAGGCGTTGGTGTCGGTCTTGTTCATGACGGGGAGGAAAAAATCAGATGCGGTTCAAAGTTTCCGAAGGGCGCGCAGCTTCGAGGAGCGGCTGCGGGGGTTGGCGGCGATTTCGTCGTCGGCCGGCGTGACCGGACGGCGGGTGAGAGGCTCGGCGAATTTTTCGCGAAGATCCTGCGGGCGATGATCGTCCCGGCCTTCGGACTGGCCGCAGAGGCGGCGGAAGAACTGCTTGGCGATGCGATCTTCGAGCGAATGAAAGCTGATGACCGCGAGAACGCCGCCGGTGTTGAGGCGGGCGAAAGCCGCAGGCAACGCGCGCTCGATGGCGCCAAGCTCGTCGTTCACCGCGATGCGGATGCCCTGGAAAGCGCGCGTGGCGGGATGGATTTTCGAGGCGAAACGGTCGCGCGGCGGAATCGCGGCGGCGATCAGCGCGGCCAGCGAGGCGGTCCGCGCCAGCGATCCGGTGCCGCGGGCGGCGATCAGCGCTCGGACGACACGCCGCCAGTTC
Source organism: Verrucomicrobiota bacterium (assembly GCA_019510185.1). Classification (GTDB taxonomy): domain Bacteria; phylum Verrucomicrobiota; class Verrucomicrobiia; order Opitutales; family Opitutaceae; genus Rariglobus. The sequence continues at coordinate 82,462 of JAEKKV010000021.1, forward strand.
TGCTCCTCGCCGTAGTCGCGCACCGCGCGCACCAACATCTCCTCGGAAGCGGTTTCGAGCCAGAGCGAGGCGGGCACGCCGGCGCGCGGGTCCATGCGCATGTCGGCCGGGGCGTCGTTGCGAAACGAAAAGCCGCGCTCGGCGTCGTCCAGTTGAAAGGAAGAAACGCCGAGATCGAAAAGGATGCCGTCAAAACCGTCGATGGACAGTTCGTCGAGGCGACCGAAATCGCGATCGATGAGCACGAACCGGCCTTCGAATTCAAGGCGCAGCGGCTCGGCGCGGACCTGGGCGGCGGGGTCGCGGTCGAGCGCGACCACGTTGACGCGGGGGGCCGATTCCAGAATCGCCCGCGTATGACCGCCCCCGCCGAACGTTGCGTCGAGGTAGCGGCCGCCGGCGCGAGGCGCGAGCACCTCAAGCACCTCTCGCAGCAAAACGGGTTGGTGGCCGGGGGTCATGGGAGCAATGGCGGCCTCAGGCGGCATGGCGCTCGATAGCGGTCAGGGACTGATGACGACGGGAGAAGAGCGGCGCGTTGAGCCAGGCCGGACGGCTGGCGTCGGCGAGCGCGAGTTGGCGCAAAACAAAGCCCGCGCGAATACGCACAAGGTCGGCGGCCGAATGCCGTTGGCACCCGAGGCGGGCCGGCTTGCGCGGCGAGCGGATCGGAAGGATGCGGGGACTGGTGCGCATGGTTATATTCCCATCCGGCGCATGAGATCGCCGAAGTTTTCCCCGGCCGTCCGCTGCTCCACCCGATTCCAGCGATCGGGACTGTAAAGATTGAACTTGGTCAGCGAGCCCACGAGGACCGCGTCCTTGTCAATGCCCGCATGCTTGCGCAGCTCGTCCGTCAGGCCGATGCGCCCCTGCTTGTCGAAAGTGAAGGCATGAGTGGCGGCAAAGAAGCGCGCGGCGACGTCTTGGGCATCGCGATCCGACAACGCCATGGCGGCGATCTTGGCGTGCAACTTCTCAACTTCGACCGGCGGCAGCACCGCCACATAGCCATCCGGGTGCGGCGTCGCGAGAAACGTATCGCTCTCTCCGTGCGCAGACCGCCACGCCGACGGAATCGTGAGTCGATTCTTGTCGTCCAACGTGTGCCTGAAGAGGCCGGTATAGAACGGTTTGCCGAGTTGAGCCATGGAGGAGGAGCGCCAGGCGCCCCACAACGCCCCATTTCATCCCCCTTTCCCCCACCATGGTCAAGGAAACTCCTTCGTAAATCAGGGTTTTAAGCCAAAAACTTATTCACAGTTCCATGCGCCCGGCCGGAGCTAAAATCAGGGCCGGTGCCGGCACACGAAGGGTCCCATGGCAGATGCCTGCCACATGGGGACATAACGGAAATGCCCGAATCTGGACGGGTTCGGTAAGATCTGTCTCACCGCCAATGGCCTACACTAGGGCCAGGACCTTGGACGCCCTAGCCGGTTATCTGGCCCAAGGCGCATCCGTCCCCCAAAGGGCAATCGGCAGGCGAACTAATCAGGCCGCTCGGAAAGCCCCAAAAGCTTTTCAGGCGATGCCTCTAAATCAGCCGGGCACCGAGGCCGCCGGTAGCTCACGCCAACCGGCCGGCCGATTCCGATCACAGGCAGCTTCAATACACGCGAAATTCCCACAGGCCCGGCTCGCCTTCGAGGATCGTGAGCCGCAGGTAACGGACGTGCGCCGGTTTTTGATCCACGTGCGGGGAACGCCGCACCACGTCCGTGTGACCGCCGTAGGGAGTCCAGGTCTTGCCATCGAGGGAGGCCTCGAGCTTGTAGGCGTGACCGGCGGCCGGCTTCACGAAATAGGCTTCGGTGCCGACGATGTCACGCGCCGTGCCGAGGTCGAGCTGCCACCAGGGCGTCGCGTCGCCAACGGCGGCCATCCAGCGGCTGCCATTGGAATCGTCGATCGCGAGATTGGGGGCGAAGGTCTCGGTGCGATCGGGCGCCTGGGCTGTGACGAGCTTGACCTTAAACTCCGGACGGACGGAGGACGCCGTGGCGGTGCCGGCGAGCGCGAGGTTGGGACGACGCGCGGAGCCCGGGCGAAGTGCGCCAACGCCTTGATTGGTCAACGTGATCAGTTTGATCGTGCCGTCCGCATTGAACGTCATTTTCTGGGCGAAGGTCTGGCGGTTGGTGCTGCCGCGCCCGTATTCGAGGTGGATGAAATACCAGTCATCCGTGCCGGCCGGGTTCAGGAAGCAGCCGTGACCGGGGCCGTAAAGACCGACCGAGGCGTCGGTCTTGGCGATGATTTTCTCCGCCGGCTGTACCCAAGGGCCCAGTACAGACGTACGGCTCATCATGTAGGCGTAGACATAGCTTTCACCTCCGCCCAGGGTGTAGAGGTAGTAATAGATTCCCTTGCGTTTAAAGAATGCGGGGCCTTCGGAGTAAGCGGTTTCTCCTGTGTTCAAGGTGACGACCGGGCCTTCGGGGCCGGACAGGTCGGGCTTGAGCTTCACCACGCGCCGGCGGGAATAAAACAGGTAGTATTGGCCGTCGTCGTCGTGGAAAATTTCGGCGTCGATCGCGGACTTTTGATCGATGGGAAAGGGCTTCCAACCCGAGCCAGGGAAGTAGTCCTTGCCGTCCAGCGTGTGAAAGGGGCCGGTCAGGCTATCGGAAACGGCGGCGGTGATTTTGCCGTCCAGCGTCGGAAAAAGGTAGTAGCGGCCGGCGTGCTTCACCGGAGCGCTGGGCGCCCAATATTTGACGTTGAAGTTGTCGGGGAAGATCGAGCCTTCGAAGCTCCAGTTGACGAAGTCGCGGGACTTCCAGACCACGGGCGTGCCCGAGGTTTCGAGGTGCCTCCCCCACCCGTCCGTCGTCGCGTAAAAATAAAAGACGCCGTCGACGTCAACGATGCTGGCGTCGGCCACCATGTCGGGGATGAGTGGACGCCCGAAAGGATGCGGCGTGGTCGTGGCAAGGGACGAGGCGCAGGAGGCCAGAAGGCCGGTGGCAAAAAGAAAAGGCAGGCGGAGGGACATCGGATTTAGCGCGTGAGGGATGAGTCGTAGCGATAGGTGAAGGATCCAAAATCGGCCTGCCCCCCCTCGCCTGCATTGTTGTAGGAAAACAGGCCGATACGTTCGCCGCGGTAGTCGGCCCAGCCGAATGAATAGGGTTCGCCGAGCGACGTGAAGGTCTTGCCGTCGGTGCTGTAGGCGAACCGGCAGCGGCCGTCCAAGTCCCACTCGGAGCGCAGCCACAGCGGCTTGGCCGCGACTGCCGACCCGTGCAGGATCGTCTGATTGCGCGCGGCCTCGACGACGAGCCCTCCTTGCTCGCGGCGCACCGCGATCGTGGCGTAGTTGCGATCATACAGGCAGAGGCCGGCGACCTGGCCGGCGGCCATGCCGGAGGGGTCGAGTTCGACCGTAACCACATTGTGGCGGGCGCGCATGACACGCTGCGTGAGGGTGTTTCCGGCGGTTTTAAGGTCGTCGGGGCGCAGGGGCTTCCACGCGTGCAAGCGCAGCCAACCGGGGCGCTCGGAGAGCGACCATTTGTCGGCGCGTGGCTGGTAGTTCCACTCCCACTGGACGCCGAGCCGGGAGCCGGAAAAATCATCGTCAGTTTGCGGAACGAGCAGCGGACCGCTGGGGACGGGTTTGGGCGCGCTCCACACCATCGTGCCGATGCCGTCAGCGCCGACTTTGCCAAGCACCGGCCATCCGTCCTTCCATGTTACGGGAAGCAGGCTGGCGGGGCGACCTTCCCAGTCGCCGTGGCCGTGGTGCGTCATAAAATACCAGTCACCCTTTTCCGTCTGCACGATGCCGCCTTGATTTGGCTCGTTCACGGCGGTTTGCGCGTGGCTGAGTTTTCGTTTTTCAGTGTAGGGGCCGGTGATGTTCTTGGAGCGCTGCATCATGACGCAGCGTCCATCGCGACCGGATTCACTATAAAAATGATAATAGAGGCCGTTGATCTTGTAGAGCTTGTTGGCCTCGCGTCCGGCGCCTTCGTTGATGAGGACGCGGGATTCGGGGATGAGGTCGCGTCCGTCGGGCGTGAGTTTATAGAGCCAGGTTTTGTAGCCGCCTTTGAAATGTGTGCCAACGAAGTAGCCCTGGCCGTCGTCGTCCCAAAAAGAGCAGCAATCGTCCCAGCCGCCCTCGTTGGTCATCCGGTGAAGCGGCTCCCAAGGTCCGGCCGGGTTGGTAGCCGTAGTCATAAAATAGCCTTCCTCCGGAGTGCCAAAGTAGACCCAAAATTTTCCATTATGGTGTCGGATAGACCCGGCCCAGACGCCGCGACCGTAGCGGTTCATGCGGTTCCAGTTGAGTTCGGGGCCGATCTCGGTGACGTCGTTGATCGCGTGACCGATGAAGGTCCAGTTGACGAGATCCTTCGAGTGCAGGATCACCATGCCCGGTGAATACTGGAAGGTGGACGAGATGGCGTAGTAGTCCGAACCAACGCGGGTGCAATCGAGGTCGCTGTAGTCCCCCGGCAGGACGGGATTGCGATACGTGCCGTCCTTCTGATCGCCCCACAAGGGCCAGTCGCCCCATTTCGTCGGGGCACTCTGAGCCGACAGCGTGGACGTCGCAATGGACAGGGTGGCAAGCAGAGCTCCCCCAAAAATGAGGTGGCGAATTCGACGCGGGGCGAAGCAGTGATTCATAGGAAAAAACAGCCAGGAAGTTTCATCGGGTTCAGCGGGATTTGAGGCAAATCACGGTCAGCGAATTTGCAGGCGCCTCGTAATCGAAGGTCGGTGCGACGGTCATGGTCGAGGACTGCGGTTGGACGACGCGTTCATTGGTCTCCATCGCGTTGGGGTAGGCCAGCACGGTTTTGAAGGCGGCGGCGGGGATTTTTTTCGCGCCGGCGAGTTCGATGCGCAGGGGCTTGGCGACGTTGGCGCCGTTGACGAGCTTGAGGATGAGGTCGCCCGTCTTGCTGTCGCGCACGGTAGAAGCGGCGACGGTGACGGGCGTGGCCGCATGGCCGACCGTGGTCGTCAGGTAGGTATCGCCGCTGTTAACGCTGAACAACTGTTGCACGTGGTAGTTGATGGTTGGGAAGACCTCGGTGTTGCTGAAAAAGATGAGATTGGGGTTCCAGTCGGTGTGGTTGCGCTTGGCGAGGAGCGGCGCGTAGGAAGCGAAGTGCACGATGTCCGCGTTACGCTCGAGGCTGGTGAGGTAGGCGGCTTCGGCGATCGCGGACCGCAACGTGCTGAGGCGCTTGTCGTCGTGGGCGGCCCATTCACCCAGGTAAACTTGCGACTTGGAGCGATCGTAGGCGTCGTAGCGTTGGAGATTGTTCCAGAACCACTGGGGGGACTTGTAACAGTGTTCGTCGACCATGGGGACGTGGAGTTCGTTGGCGAATTTCCAGCCTTTTTCGTAATCCTCGCCCTCGGGGTTGGGACCGACGGTGCCGATGACGGTGATCTCGGGGTGCTTCGCCTTCACAGCATCGTAGATCATACGGAAACGTTCTTCGAAGACAGGACTGATTTTGTCTTCGTTGCCGACGCCGAGGTATTGGAGTCCGAAGGGCTCGGGATGTCCGGCGGCGGCGCGCTTGGCGCCCCACGTGGAGGTGACGGGGCCGTTGGCGTACTCAATGAGATCGAGCACTTCCTGGACGTAAGCGGGCATCTTCTCCATGGGCAGGCCGAGCTGGCCGATGCCGTATTTGTGGGTGACGAGATAATTGGAGTTTTGGCAGCACACGCCGGCGGCGACGACGGGCAGCGGCTTGGCGCCGATGTCTTCGCAGAACTGGAAATATTCGAAGTAACCAAGGCCGACGCTTTGGTGGTAGTGCCAGATGTTGGACTGGCCTTTGCGCTGCTCGACGGGACCAATGGTGTCCTTCCAGTGGTAAATGTTGTCGAGCCCGTCGCCATGGACCAGACAGCCGCCGGGAAAGCGCATGAACTTCGGCTTCAAGTCGGCGATGACCTGGGCGAGGTCGGGGCGGAGACCATTGGGGTGGTTGTGGAAGGTTTTCTCCGGAAAGAGAGAGACCATGTCGAGGGCGAGCTTGCCCGGGCCGGTGGCGAGCACGACCAGGCGGGCGTCGACGTCGGTGGCGGAGGGCACAAGGATGGCGGACGCTTTTTTCCAGTCGGCGGACGGCACCGGCAGGCGTGCTTCCGCGAGGAGCGCTCCGGTCTTGGTTTCGAGACGGACCGTGAGCGGGGCGGCCGAGCCGGTGAGTTGGCGGGCGAAGAGCGAGAGATTGTAGCGATCACCGGCTTTTACCGCGATGCCGTCGAAGCCTTCGTTTTGCAGGCCGACACTGGCGCTCGAGCCGGAGCCGGCTTTGGCCACGGTGAGCACGGCGTAGCTGGAGTTGATTGTGTTGAGCGGGTCAGCGGTTTCAATCGTGACCGAGCCTTCGCCGCCGTCGCGTTGAACGAGCTGCCAGGCGGTGAGCGAGGTCCAGCCGTTGTGGTCGGCGGCGGAATAATCGAACGAGCGATTCTGGATCAACTCGGCGTAAAGCCCGCCATCGGCGGCGTGGCTGAGATCCTCAAAGAAGATGCCTACGAGGTCGGGGCTGATAGCCTTCCCCACGGCGCCGGCTTGCACGGTCACCGTGGTGGGCTGCGCGTGGAGACACGGGAGCAGCAGTGAAAATACCGAGGTAGCCAGGAGAGTCTGACGAAGGGAGAACATTGGATGGTGGCGTTACACGGGGTTATTTCACCAGCACACACGCGCCGCCACCAGGGGCGAGCTTGAGGTGCAGGGTGTCGGCAGAGGATACTTCGCGTGTCTCCGCCTGGTAATCCTCGGCGTGCGTGCTGTAGTCGGATTTCGGTCCGTCTTGGATGATGAGCGCCTCGTGTTTTCCGGCCGGCAGGAACGACAGCGGCACCGCGAGTTCGCGGGACGACTCGTTGGTGGCGGCGCCGATCAGCCAGGCGCCGTCCGCAGCCTGACGAGCCATCACGATGTACTCGCCGATTTCGCCGGCGAGCGTCTTGCTCTCGCGCCACGGCATCTGCTCAGCGGCGATGAAGCGCAGCAACTCGGGGTGCTTCCGGTAGTATTCAGGAATGTCCGGAATGATGGTGGCTCCGGAGAACACGATGAGGGTGCGAGCGATCTCGCCGGTGAGCGTGGATGGAACGGGTACGCCGTGATCCACGCGGCCGGCTTGGGTGAGATCGGCCAAGCCATTGCTCATGTCGAGCGGACCGGCGAGCATGTTGACGAAGACGGTGGTCACAAAAGTCTTCGGCATAAAAACCTTGTGGCCGTCGAGCTGGGACTCGCAGAACTCGCGCGTCACGGCATTCGGCCAGGTGCGCATCTGGCCATAGGGGTGAACCGGACCGTCGTGGTAATCGCAGAACAATTTGTTCTTCGCGCAGAGTTCGGTGATCAGACGCGTACGCCGGTTCTTCTCCTCCGGGGAACCGTTCATGAAACCGTATTTGACGCCCGCCGCGCCCCATTCGCCGTATTGTTTCAGTGTTTCCTCGAGGGAGAACTTCCGACCGCCCACGTCGTTCAGATAAAGCCAGACGCCCACCTTCTTCGTTTTGCCGTAGGCGATGATCTCTTTCACCTGATCCACCTTGCCGCCTTTGGTGGGGTCGGAGTTGTGGCCAAACTCCGGGCCATACCAATTCGCGTCCAGCACGAGGTAGGGGATGCGATTCTCGGCTGCGAAATCGACCATGCGTTTCCACGACGGCAGGGACATCTCGTAACGGTAACCGTCCACCTTCGCCCCGTTGATGCGCCAGTCCCAGACGGCCACGCCGGGTTTGACCCAGGAGAAATCCATGCCGGCGGGCGGCGGCGGATTGAGCAGCTCGATGAGGTGGGAGTCGACCAACGCGCCAGGCGTGCGGCCGAACATGACAACGCGCCACGCGGCGGTGGGTTTGGAGGCGATGCGCAGCGAGGTTCCGCCTTGCTTGGCTTCCAAGAGCAACGGTTCGCCCTCGGAGAGATCGGCCTCGTGCAGGGCCAAGTAGCCGCGGTCCTCGGCCTTGATCGTCACCACGGGCCTGCGCTGGCCGTTCGCAAGGCTGAGTTTTTCCGGCCCGAGGTTGTGGTTCTCGCCATTGTAATACCAAGCGGTGTAGTCGCCCGCAAAGTTGAAGGCGGTGGCTTCGACTCCGGTCGGCTTGGGGCCGGGAAACACGTAGCGAAAGGCCACGCCTTCGTCATAGGCGCGGGCTTTGAGTTGGTAGCTGCCGAAATCGAGCGTGGCCTCGCGATAACGATCCGGCACCACCGAGCGTTTGCCCCAGACCGGCGTCCACACGGAGTTTTCCGCGCGACGGGTCACGCCGGCAAAACGACCGCCGGCGAAGCCCACCGGCGAGGGCGAGATCAGCGGCTTGCCGTCAAGGGCCAGCGCCTGCGTCACCGCGCCGGTGGTGGCAACTTCAACGGTCAGCTTCAGATGGCCATCCGGGGACTCGACCGCAACGGTTTCGGCGAAAACGGCCGAACCGAAAACCAAGGCGGCAACGCCAAGAAGCAGGTATTTTAAGGGCATTCTTGAACTATTTTGGGAATAACGAGCGCCTTCAAGAACGAGATCACCCCGACGTAAAAAACGCCGAGGTGAGTGGAGACGCGGACTAGCGGAGGTGTCCAGCATCATGGGGTACTTGCGGACACCTCGGCCGAGGTTGAATTTGGCAATGTATTCGCAGCCGGCGAGGAAACGGTTGCGGCTCGGCCGGGATTATTTCGAATTTTGAGGAGTCTCGGTCTCTACCAACTCCGGGAGAGTGAAACTTTGCAGGGGGGACAGTGCAACCCTTCCGGCCGGGGTTTGGACTTTGAAGACCTCGGAATCGCTGGTGACGACGAAAATGGTCTGACGTATATTACTATCCGTAGCGAAAACATTGCCTCCCCCGCGCACCCACTGCCCCTGCTTTTGATAAGCCATCTGCACCACCACTTGAGGAGGCGCTAGCGGCATGATTTTTTGCTGATTGGGCGGAAGGACCGAGGTGTCTTCATTGCATCGAATGGCGACCGCCATGGCGGTCGCATTATAAAGGCGGGTGGAACCGCGCGGCATCGTTTCCGGAGTATCGTCAAGCGCCTGCACTTTGGCGGTGCCATCGGCTTGGGGACTGAACACCAACAAGACCCGGGAGGTTTTTTCCGGAAAGGTGACTTCAGCGATGTTTACTTTCTCCTTTTTACCCTCTTTTTCGACGGTGGTATAAAAGTCGATCGGCCCCATCCCGCTATAGTTTTTCACTTCCGAGCGACTAAAGGCGGGAATGGTGAGTTTTTCGGGCTTTGCGCCATTTTTATATTCAACATCGGGCAACGACGCGCCCAAGGAAACGGCGGTAAATTTCACTCCTTCGGCGGAGAGCGTTACGGCCAAACCTCCCCAAAGCAGGCAGTGAATAAATAGGCAGAATTTCATAAAAAGGAGATCGAGTGAATTATACGATACGAGAAGAGTCGTATGAAGACTGTCCAGAACGGCAGTCCCGGCCCTGTATCAAATCTCGTAATTAAATATCGCTGGGCGTTAACCAGCGAAAGGAGACGACCCGAAAGCGGCGGCCGAAATTTTGGTTGGCCGAGGTGAAGCCGGTCGTTGCCAGGGTATCACTGGACAGATTAGTCGAATCCACGTAGTCGGGATAACGCTGCACCGTGGCTTCGCACCAAGCGCGGGCAAGCGGTGCCGCTGCCGACGCGTTAAGTGGGTCGCGCACTTCACCATACACCCGAATGCAAAAGGTATCGGAACGGGCGGATAAGACCGGGCCCACGGCTTGCAGAATATCGGCTTGGCTGAGCCAGCCTGGCAGGCCGGTCAGGCGATTGGGAACGGCATTGGGAACTTGACTGGGGGTGGTCGGATAAACCGTCGTTCCTGCGCCCGTAAACGTGCCGGTTGTATCTGCGGGCCTGTTTAAAATGGAAGTTCCCGTAGTGGCATCAATGGCTGCCTGAAGCGGTCCGGCGAGGCAGGCCGTGTCCGTGTCGTGCAGGCTGCGGTTGATAAAATGGGCGAGCGAAAGAAAGGGCCCACGCATTCTGACTTGGAGAACAATTTTCTCCGCCAACGCTTCAAGTTGAGCATCCGTGAGATCTCGAAAGCCCGCATAATCTTCTGGGTCTTGCCCGGCGGTCCCGCTGGTCGGCAGGCTGCCTGCCTTGGCCCAAGGATAGACGGCGCGTGGGAACGCGTTAAGGGCAACCGCGCTCCAAGCCGGCGAATAGGCGGGGTTTTTGAGGGGAGCCGTGCGCAGGCTCGCCAGAAGCGATCTCCACGCCTGAATGGACGTGGAATTCACATTAAACGCGCCTTCGATCATTTGATAACGGGCGGGCGTGGATTCTCCGGGCATTGTCCGTGAACCAGTCGAATGGTCGGTGCCGCTCCCGCCATTCAAGCCCAAGTCGGCCTTGGTGGGCACATAGCCGGCGGTAAAGGTCAGCCGGGAGTTGGGCAGGTCGGCTACGCCCGGAGTGAAGCTCGCGGTCGAAGCTGCATTTTGGGGCAGGGTTGAAAAATAATACGAGTCCCACAGCGCGGTATTGAGCAGATAGCTCATATCGAAAAAGCGCGTTTTGGCAGTCGGGGCCGGTGTGACGACACTGGCCGACGGGTCGCCTTGCAGTACGTAGGCGTCGTAAACGTTGTTATTGGGATAGGTGTTATCAAGAGCCCCCCCCGTGATAATTTCACGCTGCCTTACAAAGGGATTGAAACGTGAATTGCCGAAAGCGGCACCGGGTTGGTGACCAACGTTGAGATTTTCGTCGTCGGCCGTTAGATTGGCATGTTGCAAGAAGCCCAGCGAAAGCAAAGTGCCGCCATCATTGGCTGGATCGCGACGGGGAACATCGAAGAGAACAACCTCCTGGATACTTCCCGCATTATAATTATATCCCCAATATGCAGGAGTGAAGCCGACGGCGAATTGGTCGCGCTGCGCCACGCCTGCTCCGCTGGAGGTGCGCACCGCGGCATAGTACGGGGGCCGGGTATGAAATCCGTTGCCAAAGCTGCCGAGGCCTGAGCGCGGCATGGAGCTCTTGGGCATCACAAGATTGGCGGCTCGCAGATTATAGTCGGCGAAGACTTGCACGCCTTTTTCTGCGGCCGAAGTGCCTTGGCCCGGCCAGATGGGATAGTAATCAACACCACCCAAGGGTTTATAGCTAAGGGCGGCCTCGTCGCGGGTGATCCAATCCTGTGTGCCCTCGGTCGCCGAGTTTCCGATCATATCGACATGCTGATGCTTTGTCACTATGGTATCGGTTGCGTCCAACAAACTGATGCTAAAATTACCGCTATCCGTCATTCGCATCGTGTATTTATTAGCTGAGCCGTCGATCGTCGAAATGATCGGCCAGCCGCTCGGTCCGCTAGAGGCGGCTGTTACCATATAGGCAACATTAGGGACATCACCTTCGGATAGGGCGATGCTCGAAGCCGAGTTCGGGCTTCCGTTCTGATTTGAAGCTATGCTGTAAATTTTTTGCTTTCCGGGAGGCAGATTGATGGAGGGAATCGTAAAGGTAACCTGACCTAGGAGGGATTGGGCAGATTGAGTTATTCCCGTGATCGAAGCGTTATGGGCCGCAGTA
>JAEKKV010000022.1 GCA_019510185.1 Verrucomicrobiota bacterium
AGCGCCCTGGCTATATCACTCATCGAACTCCCCGCAGTCTTCATTGCCCCGATCTTGTATCGCTCTTCATCACTTAATTGAAAATATCCCATTCAGCACCTATGTCGCACTTACTTCTTGAATCCAAGGAGCCGAACCACGCGCTAGAGCCAACGACCCTATCTGTCATGCCCTGTGCTCCGAGCCGTACAGACCGCGCCAGCTAGGGTCGCGGCTCATCTTGAACGTTGGGCAAAATGAAAACCACTATTCTAATTGCCGTCCTACTGCCGATTATCGCTCTGGCGAACGAACCCGTGCATGACCAAATGATTCAGTGGGTGGTCAGTCATGAGCCGAAAGATTCGATTTATTACACCCAGAAAGTTTATTTTTCCCATGTTATCGATGGCTATAACCATACTATCGAGTTCAAGAAAGACATGACTTTATTATCAGCGCTTCGCGCCACTCCATATACATCACACTTGAGCGATATACGTTTTATTATCTGCCGATCCTCCGGTAATCTTAGCTTTTACACTAAAACGGAAGCCGAGGCCGGAAAGATAGAAATCAGTCCGGATGATGTTATTTGTATCGCACCTAGGACTGCGCCCAACTGAAAATGAAAACCACGGAGCCTAACTGTTGTGCCTCGACATGTTATCCGCAGGTAGGGAATGGTTTTATGGGCCGTTCATACGTTGAGTGAGAAATCTTATGGCTATCTATTCGTCTGAAATTGTTTGGCGGCGGGGTGTTCAAGTCTTCCTCGATAATCACTATAGCCGAAAACATGTTTGGCGCTTTGACGGCGGCGTGGAAGTCGACGCTTCGTCTTCTCCTCAGGTGGTTCCGCTTCCTTATTCCGAAGAAAAGGCGGTCGATCCGGAAGAGGTTTTTGTCGCGAGCTTGTCCAGCTGCCACATGCTTTGGTTTCTTTCGATCGCGGCGAAGCGCGGATTTGTGGTGGACGAATATCAAGACCAAGCATCGGGCGTGATGCAGAAGAATGACGCGGGAAAGCTCGCGATGACCGAGGTGGTTTTGCGGCCGAAAGTGCAGTTTTCAGGCAATCGTCTTCCGGATGCCGCTCAGATTCATCTCATGCATGAACACGCCCATGAGGAGTGCTTCATCGCTCATTCGGTTAAAACAAAAGTGCGCTGCGAACCTCTGCTGACTTAGGCGTGCGCCCATGAATGCGAGATGGCTTTTCCTCGGTTTCCTCAGCCTTGCGCTTCCTCTTCAGGCGGGGTGGGTCATCTATCTGCCGGAACCACTGCCAAACGTAGTGCGCATCCGTTACGCCTCCGAACGAAGCGAGGGTTACGCCTCTTTCGCAGAGGCGCTCAAAGTATTATCCAGCAGCGGTCGTATAACCAATCTCGACGGTGTTATTGCGTTCAGCCTTCTGGCGGAGCCTGCTTTCCAGCAGGAGTTGTTTGCCGTGTTGCAGCGCGACGCCCCTCGCGAACTCACCGAAGCCTTGGGCTCTGCCGGCAACATGCATAATCCCAAAATGCTTCAGTTGCAGGATCCTTTTTTGAAGGCGGTCTTAGCGACACCCACCGTGGTTGGCCTTAACACCGCGCTCACTCCCTACGGTCTCACGATTAATAAAGCATCCATCGAGAAGCTCGCGCTTCCGAAAATCGAAACCGGCCGCCGCTTTTACGGCAGTCTCTGGCTTGTCGTCACGAAGGCGTCTAACTAATCGATGCTTCACTTCCTGATGGGCTATCGATAATCCTTGAACGGGTAACACAGGAAATCGTGTTGGGCGGGAGTTTATTTTTTAATTCCATGAAAACCATCGCGGCGTTCAGCAAGGCGGAGGATGCGCATTTGCTCCGGGCTCGTCTGGAGGGGAACGGCATCGCCGCCTATGTGCGGGATGAGTACATGGTCACGTTGGATTGGATGTATTCCAACGCCATCGGCGGCGTCAAAGTGGAGGTGTCGGACGAAGACTATCCGGCGGCGGTCGAGTTTCTCACGGAGGAAAAGGCGGCTTTCGCGAGCGAACAGCCTTTGGCGGTGGCAAAACCACCGCGGCATGCGGTCGCCCGTTATTTGCGGCTGCTGAGCTTTTTGATGGCCTGCCTGTTTCTGCTGCTGCTCGCGAACGGCGGCGTGAAAACGCAGGCCGATCTCGTCTGGGCTTTGGTGACGAGCTGCGGTCTCTCCGTGGCGATCACGGTGGTCTGCGCGCTGGCGAATCTCTGACGGCGCCGCGGCAATGCGGATTATCGGACGAGGCCGTCGGGGAGGGGCGGGCCGAAGATCGGCGAGCCGTCCGCGGCCCAGGTGATTTTCTGGACGCGGGTGGCGCGATTGGGATCGTGCAGGGGGTCGCCCTTGATCTCCTTGTAATTGCGGGCGTGGTACACGAGCAGGTCGTCCCGTCCGTCGAGGGAGGTCGTGAAGCTGTTGTGACCGGGGCCGTACTGGCTGTTGGCCTCGCTGGTCTGGAAGACCGGCCGGGGCGATTTGTGCCAGGACTGCGGGTTCAGCAGATCGGCGGTATCGTCGGCGGTGAGCATGCCCATGCAATAATTGGCATCGGTGGCGCTGGCGGAGTAGGTGAGGAAGATGCGGCCGTTTTTCTTGAGGATCGCGGGGCCTTCGTTAACCCAGAATTTAACCTGCTCCCAAGGGAGGTCGGGCCTGGAGAGCATCACCTGCTGGCCGTGGATCGTCCAAGGGTTCTCCATCGCGGCGATGTAGATATTGGTGCCTTTGCTGTTCTTGAGCTTGGGGTCGCCCTGCGCCCACACGAGATAGCGGACGCCGCGATGCTCGAAGGTGGTGGCGTCGAGGGTGAAGGATTCCCAGTTCATCTTAATCTGGCCTTTTTCGACCCAGTCGCCGCGGAGGGGATCGGCGGAGGTGTTTTCGAGCACATACATGCGGATGTCCCAAATGGCCTCGGCGCGTCCGGCGGCGAAATAGACATACCACTTACCGTCGAGGTGGTGGATTTCGGGCGCCCAGATGTGGGCGCTCATGGGACCGTGGTCGTGCTTGTGCCAGATGACCTTGGGCTCCGCCGCGGCCAGCGCCGGAATCGAAGCGGCCTGGCGAAGCTCGATGCGATCGTACTCCGGCACGGAGGCGGTGAAATAGTAGGTGCGGTCGGCGTCCCGGTAGATCTGCGGATCGGCGCGGCGCGGGATAAGCGGGTTGGTCCACGTTTCGGCATGCGCGAGGGCGGCCAGCAGGGGAAGCAGGACAAAAAGCGTTCGGAGCGGATTCATGGGCGAATAGCGGAGGAAAAAGCAGCGGGAAGCGTGGGCGGGGACGGGTGGCAAAAAAGCGCGGCGAAAGTGATAAACGCGAAGCCTGTCGAAAGACGAATCGAACGTTTGGTTAAATGTAACGCGTCATATGTCGGCCGACGCGCGAGGCAACCGCCTAAGGGGAGATCAAAAACGTCTGCTCCACCGGTGCGGCCGTGGCCAGCTTGGGTTCGGTGGCGCGGCCCCACTGCCAGGCCACGACGGTGATCGTGACGGGGAACTTGGAGCGCGGAGGGATGGGCGTGAACTTCAGTTCATCGCCGTCCACTTCCGCCGGACCTTCCCGGACGTAATAATAAACCGGCACGCCCGCATCGGAGGTGGCGGCCAGCTTCAGCGTTTTCACACCGGCCTTTTGGTCGGGGATCGCGGGGAAGGTTATCCGTTGCGGCGCACCCTCGGTATTGGGCGAGAGGTGCACCAACGCTTGTTGCACGATACTTTTGAATTCGCCGTCACCGGGATGGCTCGCCACGAGCCAGAGGTCGAAGCGCCGCCGGTCGCCCGTGGAAAAAGCACGATCCAGACGGAGCACAAAGGTGTCGGCGGAAACCTTGGCCGCCGGGCCGACGATTTTGGAAAGGACAATCGGTCCGCCGCCGGTTGCATGACCCAACGGCGAGCCGCCGGGAAGGCCGGTCCAACGGGCGGGATTCGTGTTGGTCGGGCTGGCCGGCACGGCCTCCATGAAGGCGGTTTTCAATCGAAAGGTGACGCCATCCTCCTGCGGCAGGAAGCGCAGCTTGACCGGCTCGCCGCAGCCTTTTTCAAGCGGCATCTGTCCATCCGTCACGCTCAACAATTGGGGGCGCTTGCCGACACTGCCGGCGAAATGATCCTGTGTGGCGCGAGCCAGCTCCTCGTCAAAGGCCCAGAACGCCTCGGCCGGATCGCCGGTGTAGCGGGCGGCCGGCGCCGGCTGCAGGGTGCGCGGCTGACCGAACGGCCAGCGTTGCACCAGCCAGCCGTCGGCGGGATTCACTGGCTTCAGAACCGGCGGGCGATCCAGCGGCGTGGTCTCGGGCAACCGTCGCTCCGCCGCCTTGCGGACAAAAAGCGCGAGGTAGTTCACGAGCTCGTCCGAATAATCGAAATGCCCGTGGCCGGGTTCGGCCAGCATGGCAATCGGCGCGGCGGGGTGTTGCTTCCGAAATTCCAGCGCGGGCGCGAGGCGGGCGTCGCTCCACTCGTATTCGGCCATGACCATGAGGCCGGGTACGCCATCGATGGAGCGCTCTCCCCAAGCCGGACTGGGGCGTCCGCTGCCGGTCAGCTTCGTCAATGGTGCATCGCCGTGGACCGAGAGAACGGCGAGCGTGCGCTGCGGATTCCAAGCGGCGAAATTCCACGGATAACTGGCGCAGGCGGAGTGGCCGAGCGGAACGACGGGAGCGAAGGCCAGCTCGCCATAGCCCGATTCTTGGGCAAGCGAGGCGAGCATTGCCTCGAAGTGCTCACCGGCGCCTTGATCGAAGCGGAAGACGATGTCCGTCGGCGGAACGATCCAGATCTCGGCGATGCCCAGCTCGGCCAGCGTGCGGCGAAACGCGGCGTGCTCCAGGATGCCTTGTTCGATCATGTTGTTCTGGCCGATGACGACGGCGCGCACTTGCTTGCATTGCGGCGGAATCCACAGGAAGGCGCGCCCGGTCTGATGCTCCGCGCCCGCGGAAAGAGCGAGGGACCATTGCCACTCGGCGGCGCGGCTTTGTGCCGGGCCGAGGAGCCAGCCAAGGATCGAGACCAACAGGAGCAGGCGGGGTTTTTTAAGGAGTGTCATTGGGGAGACGAACGGAATTCCAGTTGCCGCTGCGCAGGGTGGTTTCGCCCGGGGCGAGACCGTCGGCGGTGGCGCGCACGGTGATGACGCCAACCTGGCCCGGCAGGGTGCGCACGATGGCGAGAGCCAGGCCGTTGAAAGCCTTGCGCTCATGCGAGGAGAACGTGTTGAGGTCAGTGGCGTCGCCGTTGTCGGTGGCGATGATTTCGGCGGGGCCGGTGACCTCGAAGCGGATGAGGTTCTTGGCGCGCGGCACGGTGAGGCCATCGGCATCCGCCACGTTCACGGTCACGAACGCCAGGTCGCTTCCGTCGGCGTTGAGCGCGGAGCGATCCGGCTGCAGGCGGAGTTTGGCGGCGGGGCCGGTGGTCTTCACGGTGTCTTCGGCCCAGGGCTTGCCGTTCTTGTAGACGACGGCTTTCAGTTCGCCGGGGGCGTAGATCACGTCGTCCCAGCGCAGGCGGTATTCGAACGGTTTTTTCTGCTTACGACCGAGGGATTTTCCATTGAGGAACAACTCGGCTTCGTCGCCCGAAGTGTAGAGGTGGACGGGCGTGACCTGGCCGATGCGCTCGGGCCAGTTCCAATGGGGCAGGAGGTGCGCCATGGGCAGGTCGGAGCGCCATTGCGATTGATAGAGGAAGAAGCGGTCCTTTTTGAAACCGGCGAGGTCGATGATCCCGAAGTAGGAGCTGCGTGAAGGCGGCGGCGTCTTGCCGTTGGCTTCGAGTTCACGTCGCATTTTTTCGCGTTCGGCCGGATCGCTGAAGTTGAGGAGGTTGGTGGCGTCGGCGCTGTAAGGCGTGGGTTCGCCGAGGTAGTCGAAGCCGGTCCAGACGAATTCGCCGGCCGCAAAGGGACTGAGCGTCTGGTTTTTGAAATCCTCGTCGGGAATCTTGCCCCAGTGCGGCGCGTAGAGGTCGTAGGAACTCATCTGGAAGTTCTGCTTGCCCTGCGCCTTGTTGTTGGTGACCGGAAAAACATATTCGCCGCGGGAGCTGATGGCGGAGGAGGTTTCGCTGCCGATCACAGGGAGCGCCGGATTGATCTGGCGGAATTTCGGGTAGTGTTCGGAGCGATAGTTGTACCCGAACACGTCGAAGACTTTCTGGAAGCCGTTGAAACCTGCGTTGGTGTTGTTGCTGCCGATGGCGGCGGGGCGCGTGGTGTCCTCCTCGTGCACGATGGCGACGAGCGTCGCGCCAATCTTGGCGCCTTCGGGCGTGCCCTGCTCGATGATCTCGTTGCCCGTGCTCCAGAGGATGACCGAGGGGTGGTTGCGATCGCGACGGATCATGGCGCGCAGGTCGGCCTCGGACCAGTCGTCGAAGAGGAGATTATAGCCGTTGGGCTTTTTGGCCTTTCGCCAGCAGTCGAACGCTTCGTCCATCACCAGAATGCCCATGCGGTCGCAAAGATCGAGCAGCTCGGGGGCGGGCGGATTATGCGAAGTGCGCAGGGCATTGACGCCCATTTCCTTCAGGAGCTGCAACTGGCGCTCGGCCGCGCGGACGTTGAAGGCGGCACCGAGGGCGCCGAGATCGTGATGATCGCACACGCCCTTGATCAGGACGCGCCGGCCGTTGAGAAGAAAGCCGTTGTCGGGCGTGAACTGAATCGAACGGATACCGAACGGCGTTTCGAAGGAATCGGCCAGGTGATCGGCGATATTTACCTGTGAAACCAAGGTGTACAGATAGGGATCTTCCGGCGACCAGAGGTGCGCGAACGCCGAGCCGCGCGCCAGTGCGACCGACTGCCGGACGGTCTGCTCGCTGGCGGGCTCAAGCGTGACCGTGACCGGCGGCACCTGGGCTTGGAGCCGGCCGGCAGCCTGAATGAGAGAGGTGAGGCTGCAGGTGACGCGGCGGTCCGAATCGTTGCGGAGAGTCGTGGCGATGGTCACGTCGCCGCCGTTGGTGGTGACGAACGTGCCCCATTGCGCGACATGAACGGGCGCGGTTTTGACGAGCCAGACGTTGCGGTAAATACCGCCGCCGGGATACCAGCGCGAAGACTCGGGCGGGTTGTCCAGGCGAACGGCGATGACGTTGTCCGCGCCGAATTTCAGGAACGGGGTGAGGTCGACGCGGAACGAGGCGTACCCGTAGGGCCAGCCGCCGGCGAAGTGACCGTTGCACCACACGGACGCGTACGCCATCGCGCCATCGAAATCGAGAAACAGCCGGCGCCCCTGGTCGGCCGCAGGCACAGTGAGGTGCTTGCGATACCAAGCGACGCCCCACCACGGGAGCTTGCCGGTTTCGCCCGGGTAAAGCCGGTCGAACGGGCCCTCAACGCCCCAGTCGTGCGGAAGGTTGAGCGAGCGCCAGTCGCGGTCGTTGAAGCCTGGTTGCGCGTAAGCGACCGCTTCTCCCGGAGGCGAGCCGGCCGGACGCTGGGCCGGCGTGCGGCGAAAACCATTGGAGCCCGCAAGCAGCCAAGGCTTGAGGTTGGCGTAGGCCAGCGCGCCGGAGGCATCCGCCGGATCGTCTTTTTGGAAAAGCCAGCCGGCATTTAGGCTGAGGCGTTCGCGAGCCGGAAGCTCGACCAAGGTCGCGGCGGAAAGGGGCGGGAGGCCCGCCAAAAGCGGCAGCGCGCAGGAAAGCAGGAAGGGAGCGAGGCGGAACCGTTGCATAAGTTATTCGGCGGCGGATTCGCTGCGCGAGACCTTGCCGTGAAGAGTCTCGGTGATGTTCACGGTCACGTCCTTGCCGGTGCCGTCGAGGTTTTCGATCGTGAGATCCTGGATACGTCCGTCGGCGAGCTCGACCTGCAGACGGCCGGGACCGGTGGCGCTGGCGGATTTCACGAGGGGCTTGTCTTCATAGGGCTCGATGAGCGTGAGGAACTGGGCGTGGCGGCCGGTTGTTCGAACGCTGCACACTTTGCGCAACTGCTCCTCGTCGCCCACGGGCCAGTCGCCACCTACGCGCGCTTTGAAACGTACGGCACCGAGGCCCGACAGATCGAAGGTGAGCACGGCGTCCTCCTTGTCATCCGCGGGCTCGGCCGCCAGCGGATCGGCGATGGGCTGGCCGGCGATGCGCACAGGGCCGCCGGCGTAATCACGGCCGGGCGAGGAAGTCGGGGCGACATTGCGGGAAACGGGCTTCAGCTTGGAAAGCGGCAGGCTTTGTCCGCCGGAGGTGAGCAACACGGCGTCGCCCCAGAAAATCGTCCAGAGCGTGCCGTCGGCGCGTTGGGTGCGGGTGGTGAGCCGCAGGGTTTTCAATCCGCTGACGTCCACGTCGATGTCGCCGCTGCCGAGCATCCAGGCGCCGAAGGTGCCGCCGGCGAGCGTGCGGTCGTCGCCCTTGACCTCATAGGTGAGTTTTTTGCTCACGAGCCATTTTTCGGGGTAGTCGCCGAGGGCGAGCTCCACCTTTTGAGGCCAGAGGACATGCGCGTTGATCTGGAGCACGCCCGGTTCGGAGAGAGAGCTGGCGCCGCCGGTCTCCCAGTTGCGCTCGCTGCCGTAGTTCCAGCCGGTCTCATGCGTGTTTTTCACGGCGACGCGGTGAATCGAATGGAAGAGCGCGGGTGTCGTGACCGCGTAACGGTCGACGTTGGTGATAAACTGGCCGCTGCTGAGCGGGCTGGAATCGAACTGGTTGTCGTGGCGGAGCAACTTCGCCTTGGCCAAATCCGCGATCTGCGCGCCGCGCAAGTGGAGCAGGTTGTCATAGGTGTGATCGCGGTCGCCGAGGAGGTCGTCGGCGAGCACCACATAATCATCGGTCACGATCATGAGCCGGCGTTGGCGCACGGATTCCGTGAAGCCGGCTACCTCGGTGGGCTTCGGGTGGTCGGCGGGAATCACGACATAGGGTTTGTCGCCTTTCTTGACGGCCTCGAGCTGGTCGTAGCCGCCGAAATAGGGAGGATTGGACCAACGCGCGTTCGTCTCGGCGGCGACAACCTGCATCATCGCGCCGCCGTGAAAGAGGAGCGGAGTGCATTCGGCGGGCTCCTGCATCTTCGCGTCAACCACGACCATGTTGTGGGAAAGCGAGGGCTGCACCCACCACTTGTACATGTAGGAGGCATAGCCGAACCAGGAGGTCTCGGGATTGTAGAAACTGCGACCGTAGCGCATGAGGGAGTTGAGCGCCATGCGGTCGAAATGGCCGTGGTAACTGCCATGGGTGCCGTATTTCAGCACGGACTGAATCTGCTCGCGTGGCGGGCGGGCGGAAGTCTGGGAGCGGAGCACGGCGATGCCGGCGTCATCGGACCGGGCGGAGACGGCATACGTGCGCGGAGTGTCGGCCGGCAGCTCAGGGACGCCGTAGAGCAGATCGCGCTTCTTGCCCTGCTTGATGATCGCCGCATAGGCGGGATCGCGGAAAACAAAATAGGCTTTTTCCAGCCGCCCTCCGCCGAGCGCGTCCTCATGGCCGTCGCCCATGCCGAACATGACGCCTCGATAATCGGGGTAGGGGACGATTCCGTCCCACATTTTTTTTATCGAGACCGTGTTGCTTTTCACCGGGCCGTATTTGCCGAAGGCCATGCCTTGAAAGGCTTGGAATTCAAAGGGGCGCAGGCCGACGATGCGGGTGGTGGCGACGGGAAACTGGGCGTTGATCAGATCGATGCCAAACGGCCGGGCGGCCAGGGCGAGGTTGGTAAACGCCTCGGCGCATCCAAGATTGTAGCTCAGTGCCATCTCATACCACCAGCCGTCGTCCATCGTGCCGTAGCGCAGGTGGTCGATGATGCCGGCCGGCCCGTTGAGGAGCGTGTTGAAGCGAACCATGTCCTGAATGACGAGGGCGCATTGGGCGGCCGGGCAGAGATTGAAAACCGACCAGTTGGAAATACCGCCATTGCCCAGACCGTCGATGAGCCAGTCGGTGTAGAGACGGAAGGAATTCTCGATCAGGCGCCGATCTTCGGGCGTGAGCACGCCGGCATCCTGGATCATGTCATAGCTCCAGGCGCAAATCTCCCAAAAGCCGCCTTCCTGGGGGATGTCCAGGTTGGTGAGATGGCGGTGCTTGGGATAGCCGGTATCCGGATCGGCCAGACGGCGAAGAAAGAGCGCAACCTTCTCGGCATGGCGGCGGTCGCCGGTGAGTTTCCAGGCGATGGCGCAGGGAAAAAGTTTATGCTCGGTCTGGGATTTGAAAACCGCCCGCGAGTTGTTCTCGGTAGGCAGACCCTCGGGCGGAACGGTCGGAACCTCAAAAGCGTCCGACTGGCGCACGATGTCGGCGAGCTCGTCCCTGGCCCAGGCGTAGGTTTTCACCTTGGCGCGCACCTCGTCCCAGCCGTCGGCGGTGTGGACAAGATAGGGGAAAGGCAACCGGCGCAGCGTGATGAACTCGATTTTTTCCGCCGCCTCGCCGTGGTCCTGCGGAGTCACGACGAGCGTCTGTTTTTCCTGTGCGCCAGCCGGAAGCCAGGCGGGCACGGTGACAGCAATTGTGACGACCCGACTTTGCCCCGGAGCAAGCGTCAGCGCCGCCGGGGTGACGGTGGCGGTCATGCCCTCCCAGCCGGAACGCTCCAAGGCCAGCGTGATCACCTGGGGTGTCTCGGTGCAGTTGGTGACCGTGGTCTCGTAGGCAACGGTGCCGCCGGCGTCAGCGGGACGGGAGCGGATGTCGGACTGAAGATGCAAAACATCGCCGCGAATCAGGCGAAGGTTGCGAATGTGAATGCTCCCGCCTTCGGCGCCCGGGGTCTCATAGTGGCCGGTGAGGACCAGCTGCTTGATATTTTTAAGGACGTAATCCTGGCCGCGATAATAGTCGAAGGCGGAGAACGGCACGGTGAGCGCATGCCAGCCTTTGCCTTGAAGGCGCAACGGAGCCTGGGCGGAATGACGGATATCATCGCGCCCGGTGAGCGGAGGAAGATGAGTGGTGAGGCTGCCAACGAACGGCGCGTCGTCCCGGTCGAGCGCGAGATCGAAACGCACCCCGTACCATTTGCGGGCGTCGAGCGTGCTGTCGTTGAAGCCCCATAAACCGACGCCATAGGCGCCTCGCGGACCGGCCGGCACGGTGTAAACGGCCTCACCGGGAACGACGAGTTCGGCCGAACCGTCGGCGGCGACGGCCAGTCCGCTCCATCCGGCAAACGTGGCGCCTCCCAGCGATTGCCAGGCAGGCTGGGCCGAGTTGTCAGGGAAGGGCGCAGGAGCGGCGAACAATCCGGCGGACAGCACTGACAAGAGGAAAATCTTCATGGGGTAGGAGTACTTAGCGGAATCTCACTGTCGCGATCGGCCGGAGCCGAGGGGCGCGATCATCCGGGTTTAAGTACGCTCAGGGCTTCGTTGTTAAAATTATTGCGTTGGAATCCCGGATATAAATGTACGCCGAGACAAGGCGGGCGATTTCAGGAAACTCCTAGGGAAGAATCGAGGCTTTCCCGGTGACCGTATCCAGCGTCCAAGGTCGCGGCTGGGGCAGCCCGAGCTTTCCTCCGCCGATTTCCAGTGGCATCCACAGGTACCGCGAATCCCATTGCGAAGTGGGGCTCCACATATCGCCCATGAAAATCACGCTGGTTGTCTGCGTGCCGACGACTTTCAGCATCATCGTCGATTGCGCGCCGTAGGTGTTCGTCTCGGGCGGGGCGATGTCCTTGAACTCCGACCAGGGGCCTTCCAACCGCGACGCGGTGGCGTATTTGTTCGGATTGGGAGTCCAGCCCGTCATTTTCGAGCCGATCAGATAATACAGGCCGTTGAAGTGAACCAACGCTCCGCCTTCGAGCGGCGCTTTGATAAAACAGGTTTTCTTTTCGATGCTCAGGTAATCGTCGGACAGCTTCGCGATGAAAAACCCATGGGTCGGGCGGCTTTCGAAAATCAGATAGGCCGAGCCGTCGTCATCGATGAACTGTCCGATGTCGCGGCTCTCCTGATTGAGCGGGCGGATGCTTTTGAGGTATTTGTAATTTCCGTCAAAAGTGTCGCAGGTGAGAATCCCGACGCGGGCGAACTGGTAGCTGCCGCTGTCGAGGTGGACATACATCACGAACTTCTTCGTCCGGGCGTTGTAGAACACCTTGGGGCGTTCGAGCACCCATTTCTCGCCGAGGTGCTCGGGATCGGTGAGCTGGACGACTTGATTGCGAAACACCCAATTGACGAGATCCTTCGAGGCATAGCAGGCCACGTAACGTTTATCGGGGGCATTATCCTTCGAGCGGTCTTCGCCGAACCAAAAATAGTTTGGGCCGACTTTGATGATGCCTCCGCCATGCGCCTGGATGTGCCGGCCGCGCTGGTCGGGCCAGGTCTCGGTGGGATGGACGGTCACGGTCGCGGCAGAGGCGGCCGAAGCGAGGCAGAGCAGCGTGAACAGGAAGCGGGCACTCATGGTCGGGACGATGGGACGGGGCGGCGAATTTATGGCGCGGACGATCCCGGAGCGGGCGATGGAGTGTCGGTGGCGCTGATGGTCACGTTGTCGAAGGTCGTGGTGTTGAGATCGCCGGAGGCTTCCGAGGTCACGACCAGGCCGGCATAATAGGAGCCGGCCATCGCGGTCTTTTCGGAGCCGATGACGAACCAGGTGACGCCGTCCTGGGATTGGGAGGCGGTGAAGGTGTTGCCGGAGCGTTGCAGGCGGAACCAGCAGGGAAGCCAGGTGTAGTCGTTGCCGGACTGCATGGCGGCGTTGCCGGACGCGGCGCGCACGCCGAAGCGTGTCTGCCGTGCTCCGATGTCGCCGAGGGTGACAAACGCGGTGCGGGCTTGGGGAGTGAGGGCTTCGCGCATCATGAGACCCACGCGGTTGTTGCCTTTTGCCCAGCGCACGGAGGAGAGGCGGGCGGTCAGGGTGAAGTTGCCCGAGACCTTGCGACACGCATACCCGCACGCATCGGCTGCCCCGCCGATGCCATTGCCCGAACCGCGGACAACGAAGGTATGCTGGCCGAGGGTGGCGTAACCGGCGCCGCCGTCGGTCGCCGCTCCAATGTTTTGACAGGCCCACTCGGAGGGCAACGGCCCCTCGGCCACCGGGGTGGCTCCGGCTTTGCTGGAGGCGGCGCTGGCCCCCGCTTGGTTAAGGGCGGTGACGTCGTAGTAGTAGCTGGTGCCATTTTCCACGGTGGTGTCGGTGTATTCCGTCCGCGTGTTGTTACTCCATGAGGCGATTTCGGCGAAGGGGCCTCCGGCCGAGGTGGCGCGGCGGACGGTATAGCCGTTGACGTCGTGAGCGGCCGGGACCTGCCATTTCAGATAGACCCGACCGATGCCGGGGACGGCGGTGAGGCCGGTCGGGGTGGCGGGTTTGGGGAGCGGCGGGTAGGGAGAGGCGACCGCGTCGAGAGTGAAGGTGAGCGTGCCGTAGCCAAAGTGGTCGCCGCCGCCACCTTCGGGGCGGACGAGCTTGGCCAAGGCGCTCGTGTAGGGAGCCTTGGCGCCTTGGAGCACGGCGTAGTGGTTGTACAGGAGTTCCCAGACGGGGGCGTTCAAGCGCCCGCCGCCGTTGGAGGCGATCCAGTAGTTGTTGGAGTTGGATTGATTGTTGTAGAACTTAAACGGCAGATCGACCCAGAGGGCCGTGGCCGCGACGTATTCGGAGCCGGCGAGGAGGCGGTTTTGATCGTAGCCAAAAAGATCCACGCCTTGGTTCCAGGCGATCTGGCAGGCTTGGCCGAGCATGCCTACGCCGAGCTGGGCATGGGCTTGGTCGCGGCCGCTTTCCTGCCATTGGCCGAGACCGCCGGGGTGCAGGTAATAAACGGCGTTTTTGATCGAGCCGGTGCCGCGGCCGTTTTTGAAATATTCGACGCCCTCTTCGAAGATGGCGCGGTCGTCCAGCAGTACGCCGATGGCGATCAGGGCTTGGATGTTGCAAATGTCCCAATTGGCCCAGGCGCGCGAGCTGCCGGTCCGGTTTTTAAAATCCAGGTATGCTTTCGCATGCGGATAGAAATAGGTGCGCATCATTTTTTTGAAGCGTTCCTGATCTTCCTTTTTCCAAAGCGGACAGGAGAGGAGCAGCTCGCCGGCCATGGCAAACTCGCTGATGGGAATGCCGCTGAGGCCGGGGATGTCGTTGCCGGAGGGCTCCTGGTTCACGGCGTTCGCCCAGTCGTTGCAGATGCGAATGGCACACTCCGCATATTCGCGGTCGCCGGTGATAGACCAGCGGATGAAATTAAGATAAGCGGCGTGGGCATCGCGCGAGGCCCGTTGGCGGCCGACGCCGCCGTCTTTATTGCCGAGGTTCGGGGTGGCCCGGGCGCGATAGCCGGATTGGGCGAGTGGATCGTGAATCAGTTTTTCCCAGTCTTCGATCCAAGGCGTGGCATGGGCGGCGACCTTGACTTTCATGCGCTCAAGGTCGGCTTTGGTGTGCAGGCCACTGGGATGAACGAAGCCACCGGTGACGGAGGGAGACGAGGAGCCGAAAACCGCAGGGCGCGGACTGGCGGCGGCGGTCGTCGGGGCTGCGGCGGAAGTCGGCGCGGGAGTGGTGGTCTGGGCGGCCCACTTAAAGAGAGCGTCCCGGCGTTTGATCTCGGCGGCCGCCCATGACAACAGGT
Source organism: Verrucomicrobiota bacterium (assembly GCA_019510185.1). GTDB lineage: Bacteria > Verrucomicrobiota > Verrucomicrobiia > Opitutales > Opitutaceae > Rariglobus. The sequence goes on from JAEKKV010000022.1 coordinate 14,584, forward strand.
CGGTCGCGTTCATGGGGATGGTGCGAGAGTCGCCTTGGTAACCTACGGTGATCTGATCGTTCTTGATCTGAAGCAACCGCACGCGTCCGCCCGCAGGCAGGTTGACGGAGCCGATCACTTCGTCGCCGGCTTTCAGCATGAATTTCACCGGAATGGTCAGGGCGACATCGACCGGCCAGTGGGTGCGGTCGGCCTGCAACCATTCAAGGGGATTGATTGGAGGAGCCGCCACGGGCGCGGATGTCTCCACGGGCGTGGTGGCGACCTCGGGAGCGGATGTGGGTGGCGGCGTCGAGGAGGGCTCGGGGGAGGGCGCGACTTCAGGCGGAGGAAGCGGTTCCTCCGGCTCGCTCATGGATTCGGCGGCCGGAGGCTCGACAACGGGAATCGATTTCGGTTGCGGGTAGAATCGGGCCAGCAACTCGCGCCCGAGCTGGAGCGGCGTCACCTGTTGTGTCCAGCAGAAGTAACCTGTCGCCGCGCCTGCCAGAAGGAGCATGAAGAAAAACACCAAGATCAGGCCAGGCCCCGTCCGCGCCGCTTTCTTTGGCTCCCCGGACGACGGGTGTTTCGCGACGAAACGCCGGCGGCATGAGGGACAATCGACCACGCGGCCAGAGAGGGCGTTGGAGACTTCCTGTGAATGCTGGCAGTGCGGGCAGATGACGTTCATCGCGGAGACGACCTGGTGTCAGAGAGGGAAATTAAGGGTAAAATTGGAGAGAAATCGGCAAGATCGTCACGACCGCCGAAGGCGTTGTCCATCCAGCAGAAGGAGATTCTTAAGTCTCTCATATGCGATGCAGCGCGATCATTGGGCGGGCGGCACGCTGACGCCCTCGGTCGTCTGCCAGACGCGTTTCATCGTGCCGTCGGGATTGTAGTAGAGATAATCGACGCAAACCGAACGGCGGAAGCTGCCGCCGCCCGGCTCCATGGCGCCATTGTGATAAATGAAATAAGACCGGCCCTTGTACTCGATGATCGCCTGGTGGTTGGTGTTACAGTTTCCGGCGATTTCAGTGAGAATGCCCCGGAAGGTCCAAGGCCCGGTGATCTTGGGCGCGGTCGCGTAGGCGGTCTTCTCGGGGAAGCCGTAGGCATAGGAAAGATAGTAAAGGCCCTTGTGCTTATGAATCCACGGCGCCTCGGTGTATTTGGGGAGATCGACGACTTGGATGGAGCCGTCGAGCTCGGTCATGTTCGCCTTCAATTTCGAATAGTAGCACTTGGTGTTTCCCCAAAAAAGATAAGCCTGTCCATCGTCGTCGATGAAGACGGTCGGATCGATGTCGTCCCAGCCGATGTTGGTGGCCTTGGTCATGTTGTTCGTGATCAGCGCGGAACCACGGGCATCCTTGAACGGCCCGGTCGGGCTGTCGGAGACGGCCACGCCGATGGCTTTGCCCGGGATGGTCGCGTGCTGCATCGGCACGTACCAATAGAACTTGCCGTTCCTTTCAATCACCTGCCCGGCCCAGGCGTCGGCTTTGGCCCAGGTAAAATCTTTCACCGAAAGCGGCGAACCGTGCGGCTCCCAGTGGACCATGTCGGTCGAGGAGTAGCAGAGCCACTCGTTCATGAGGTAGTGCGGATTCTTTTCCGGGGACTCGTCGTGGCCGACGTAAAGGTAAACCGTGTCCTGGTAAACGAAGGCGGCCGGATCGGCGGTGAACGTGTCGGTGATGGCCGGATTCGTCGCCCGCAGGGGAGCGGTCGCGAGGCAAAGCGCGGCGAGAAAACAAAGCGCCGCCAAGGCGGGCCGGTAGTGGTTTGGCTTGCAGGTCATTTGAGGTGTTCTTGGGCTACGATGAAGGTGTTGACGGAACGGGCGGGCAGCATCGCCTTGAGCGTGTCCGCGGAGGGACGGCCCGCCACCGTGAGGATGATCTCGCGCGGTGCTTTCGCGGAATTCGCGACAACGATCACCGTGGAGCCGTCGGGATTCGCGAAGGCGATTTTGTCGCCCCACGGTCCGCTGGTCAGCACGCGCTTCGCTCCGGGTTTCACGAACTGGCTGAAGTGACGCATCACGTAATACTCGCCGTTGTAAGTGACCTTGCCGGTGCCGCGGTCCACCGTGATGAGCGCGTTCTGCCGCCATTTCCACGTGCTCATCCCGGTCTCGTCGAGGACCATGTTCCAGGCGAAGTAACTGCCCGCGCCGCCCTCGATGTAGTGCCTCATCAGTCCGTAAAGGCGCAGGGCGTCGGTCCATGAGTTCTCGCCTTTGTTGCACTCGGTTTCCGACTGCATGAGCTTCTTGTCGGGATAGAGCTGGCTGGCGGCGCCGATAAGATTGGCGCTGTCATATTGAAACGTGAGGCCGGTGATGAAGGCGTTGGCTTTGGGATCCTCGAGAACGGTGGCGGCGCGATCGTTGATGTTGTCGCCATTGTTGGCGGGATCGCCGTTCAGCGTGCCGAGCCAGAGTTCGACGTTCGTTTTTCGGTCGCGCAGGGTCGGCCCGAGATAGTCCGCGATGAACTCGCGCAACTGCGACGCGGTCCAGAGGCAGGTCGGATAGGCGTTAAGGATGTTCGACTCGTTCTGCGGGGCGAGGGCGTAAATGGCGATGCCTTGCGCGCGGTAGGCGTCGACCCAGCGGGCAAGATAGGTCGCATAGCTGCGAAGGATGGCCGGCTCCCATTTGAGGGAGCCTTTGCTGTAATGACCGTTGGTCTTCATCCACGCGGGCGGACTCCAAGGCGAACCCCAGCATTGGAGCGAGGGCCGCACGGCCATCGCCGCTTTGAGGTAGGGGATCAGGTGCTTTTGGTCGCGCATGATCGAGAAGTCATGCAACTCCAGATCGCCCGGCGAGTCGTCCAGCGAGTAGGCGTCGAGGGCGAAGTCGCTCGCGCCGATGGGCAGCCGTCCCAACGTGAACGCGCAACCGTCGTCGGCAAACAAGGCGGCGATCGCCTTGTCACGATCCGCTTTGGAGGCCTTGTCCAAGGCCACCCAGCTCAGTTCGTTGAAGCATCCGCCAAAGCCGTCGATGGTCTGGTAGGTTTTCTTTGGCGACACCTTGACCTGCGGAGGGGCATTCGGGAGTTCCGGCTCCAGCGCCGGCGCGGGCATGGATTGCCAGGGTTGTTCGCTGGTGCTGCTGATCCACGTAACGGACGCCGCCCAAGCGGCGGGCAGCAAGGCCAGCTGGCCGAGGGTCAACGTGCAGACGAAACGAAGGAGGGGGCGGGTGGTCATCGTATAAAGAGGTAGAAGCGTCGTGGACTCGGCGACGGGCACGTCGAGTGAGAGGAAAAGCATCTTCAATGGATCATGGTGTCGCCGTCCAAATCGATGCGTTCTTTCACGACTTCCAGGTGATCGCCGCAATCGGCCATCTCGTAGAGCTTGCCGCGCGCGTGTTTGAAGGGCCGGTGCAGCATCAGCATGAGCTGGCCGTCGAAGGTGCGGAAGAGCATGCCGTGACCGGAGTCGCCGCCGACCAAGGGTGCGAGCTGCTCCCACGGACCCTCAATCCTGCCGCTTTTTGAGCGCGCGACGGTCTGTACATAATCATCGCCTTCATAGCTCGACCACAGCATCAGCAGGTGCCCATCGCGAGTGCGGAAAAGCTCGGGACCGTCGGTTACGTAGCTGAGCCCGTGCGTGGTGGGTCGGATCGTGGTGTTGAGCCACGGCGCGTCGGAGGCCTTGAACAAATGAATCGGCGGCCCGGCGGACGCGGAAAGATCGGGCTTCAGCGGGATGGCCTCCATCACGCCATCGATTTTCTGCACCCATTCGTGGGCGTAAACCATCCAGGGCTTGCCCATGGGATCCACGTAGAGCGTGCCGTCGAGCGTCATGAAATCGGCGGGCGGCACGGCGGCCTTCTCATTGAGCAGGGTGAACGGGCCATCGGGCGAGTTGCTCGCGGCCACGACGGTGCCGCGAACGTGCGTGCGAAACGGCACCGCGGGTGGTTCGGCGAGCATCTTTGCCTCGTTATGCAGCGTGGTGAACAGATAATAGCGTCCTTTATATTCATGCACCTCGGGCGCCCATCCACCCTGCTGTGCGAAGGCCGTGCGCGGAACCAGGAAGACGATTTTGGGCGATTCCCAATTCAGCAGGTCCTTGGACTTATAAACCATCGTGCCGACTCCCGTCACGCCGCTCATCTTCGAAACATTCGATGTGTAGAGATAATAGGTGTGTGACGGCCCGTGCGCGAGAATCCACGGATCGTGCAGCGGCATCTCCGGCAGGCGCAGCGCCGGTTGTCCGGACTCCGCGCCAAGCACGGGCAACGTGACAAAAAGAATTGCGGCAAAACGAAGAACGGAACTCATGAATCTTAATAGAGGGGCGACTGGCCCGGAGCAGCGGACGAGGACTTGGGGTCGGGGGCGTTGAGCGGCTTGATCACCACGTTGTCGAAATAAGGCGTGCTGAGTTTTTTCTTCCCGCCACCGGCCAGCAATCCAGCCATGCCGTGCAAGTAAAGCGGATCGGTCGCGTTCAGGATCTGCTTTCCATCCACCCATCCCGTGATGGTCGGGCCTTCGAAACGCAGCTTCAGATTATGCCACTGATTGGAGCCGATGGTTGAAAGCTGGACAGTGCCGAGCACTTTTTCGCCACCTTCTCCCTCATCTTTTCCGGCTTTGATGAGGGCTTGTTGTTCGGCATCGCCCACGGCCTTCTTTTTGTCCTTTTTTCCACGGACGACCATCAACCGGCACTGGCCGTCATCACCGAGTTGCAACAGATAGCCTTTGGGAATGATGCCAAAGCCGGTGCCAACCTGATTGATCCGGCCCATGATGCCCGCGGACTCGCCGGGATTTAAATAAACGTCGGCCCCGACTTCGTAGTCCTGCCACTGATCGTCGCCGAGAATCGTGTAAGGCAACCAGTCCGGTGCCCACGAAATCATGGGGGCGGGCACGACTTGGCGCAGGCATTTCCCTTTCCTGTCCGGGCGGTCGACAATCTCGAAAGCACCGGAAATATCGGCCGTGTAGCGCGGGAGGAAACCCCAGTCGCGGGGAGCGGAGTATTCCTCAAATGTCTCGTAGTAGGGGAATGGAAACGGCTTGGCCGCAGGAATGTTCTCGAAGGATCCCTTCCGCTGCCCGGTGGTGGTGGAAAGCGAATAAATCGCATCTGGCTCCACCGTGAGGGTGAACGCACCGTCCATCGGCGCGATTCCGGTTTGCTGGATGAATTGCTCCCTCGCGTTGCTGCGCCAGACGCACAGCGGTTTCGGCGACAGGGCGCCGCTCGTCTGGAAACGAATCTGCTGGGGCGCCTTCGCTCCCTTCGTCTCAATAATGATACTGTAGTCACCGCCGGCGGGAGCCTTCAGCGTGACGTAGCTGCCGCCTTCCTTGAGTTTGCCACTGCCGCCATTGAGGTATTCCCAACCCACCTCGGTGAACTGCCCGTAGTGGGCGTAGCCCCACAGCGCCTCGCGGATCTGATAGTGTCCGCTCCATGGCTCGCGCGCGAGCACCGAGGCGGGATCCTCGGAAAATGGCTCCATTGGATAAACGCCGGCGATGTCATACCAATTCACGATCTTGGTCGCGCCGCTGTGAAGAAAATTCTCGTTGAAGCACGCGACGATGCCGAGAGCGCAGTCGAAGCCCTTTTTATAAACATGCTCCTCGGTGTTCCAGATCGGCTTGCCCATCCGTTCCGCCACTGCCTGCACCTCGGCCGAGGCGGGATTCGCCGCCAAGGTATGCGCGCTGATAATGTCGATTGATTGGCTTAACTTTTCGTCGGCAGACAGGCTCTTGACGAAATCGAGCTTGTTTTTGGACCAGTCATCGAAGGCGTGAATTTTGACTTTGCCGAAGCCATGGGCATCGAGGGTCGTCCGCAGCATCTTCGCAAATTCGAAGCTGGCTCCTTTTTCGTTACGGCAGCCGATCGCGTCGAATTCCAGACCGTAAACCTGCCGCAAACCTTGGAGCCATTTCGCGTAATAATCGGCCGCATCTTGGGACCAAAACTGCCCGTTTCCAATCCAGCCGGGCGCGCTCCAGGCCGTCCCGTCAAGCGTGAGCTTGGGATTGCGCTTTTTGCTCTCGCGCAGAATCCACCACATGTAGCCACGCGTGTAGTCGAGGTCGCCGCGCGTGTGCATGTGGCTGGGCATGGATCCCTGGGTTGAATTGCCGTCGCCGGGAATCTCCACGAGCAACGCGCTCACCGAGGCGCCGAACTTCGGCTTGTAGAGCAAATCGAGAATCTGGCTGCGCTGCGGCTCGGGATAATCCTTGAGCAGCACCGAGGTCGCACCGCCGCCATTGACCACGCCGATGCCGTCGAAGCGTTTGCCGCCGGCGTCGCCCTTGAGCTGCACGATCTGGGTGTCGGCAGTCGATGGCGCGCCCGACACTGGAAGCATTGTCGCCGCAAGAAAGCCGAGGATCACGAGCAGCCGGACGGCAAGCGAACAGCCAAAAAGCGTTGCGGCGGCAAAAAGTTTTTCGAACAGGAATCGTACGGTGGGAAACACGGGATGGAGGAGCCTGGGGCAGCTTGGCGAGACAACGGGGTGGAAGGAAAACCGGCTCAGATTCCTGTGCGATTTCTCGGGGAGGTGTAGCGGGTAGACGCGTTATCTGTAATCCATGAGGTCAAAATGTGATGCCTGCCGCCAAGAGACTTTTCTTTAACTGCACTTTGCTTTTCGGCAGCGGCTGGTCGCCGCATCGTCAGTGCAATGAGGCGAGGAGGCAGGTGGATGTCCCGCCCCCTCGTATCGGAGGCTCATTTCGCCGCTGACATCCGCACCAGCACGACACCGTGCGAAGGCACTTTGGTTTCAAACTTTCCCTTGTAGACGCCGAGGTCCGTTTGCCGCCAGAGATCGCGAGCCAGCCGCTTATCGGCCTCTTCCGCCGGCAAGCTGCCCCACGGACCCCAGCTGATTCCAACGGTCGTTTCCGCCGGTCCGAGATTGAAGAGACCGACGGCGACGGAGCCATCTTCCAGCGTTTTGACATAGACGACCTTGTCGCCGTCCCGGCTGATCTGCGTGGCCTGTTTGCCAAGCGCATCTTGGTCGATCGCCAACACCTCGTCGTTGGTTAGCAATCCGAGGGTGAAATCGTCCAAATGCTCCAAATCACAGCCGATCAGCAAGGGGGCGGAGAGCAGGCACCAAAGGGAGATGTGCGTATATTGCTCGTCGGGGGTCAGCTTGGTGGGGTGAGGCGAGGGACCCCAGCCGCCGACGCGGCCGACCACCAGCATGTCGGAATCATTCCAATGACCGGGGCCGGCGTAACTGGCCCAGCGGTCCTGTGAAAAGCCGATATGGCTGACGCTTTGCCAAGTATCCCGGATGTCACCCGTCGTGCGCCAGGCGTTGGCGAGCCGGGCCAGATCCGGTGCGCTGTCGTAGATCGCGGTGTTGGAAAGGCTGTAAACCACGTCGCGCTGCGTCCCGCGCAAGGCGCGCGACATGGCCTCGACATGGGGCGTGTCATTGGGAAACCAGTCGTATTTGAGATAGTCCACGCCCCACTCCGCCCATTGCGCGGCGTCTTTCTCGACAAACGAAAAACGTCCCGGTTTCCAGTTGGCGTGGACTTTACCGTCTCGTCCTTTTTCTTCCCGGCCAATGCGAAACACGTCGGTATGGTCACCGGACTTGATCCAGTCGTAAGTCCCGTCCTGGTTGTCACCGGTCGATCCAATGTGCCCTTCGTAACTGCCACGCCACGCGGTGGAGTAGATGCCGAATTTCAGGCCGAGCGCATGGATCTGAGCGCCGAGCAGTTTCATATCGGGAAACTTGGCGTTGGGCTGGATCGCGTTGAACGTCCCGCCGCGCGTGCCCTGCCAGGTATCGTCGATATTGACGTAGCTCCAGCCGTGATCGCGCAGTCCGCGCTCGGCCATTGTATGGGCGGCGGCCAGGATTTTCTCCTGGCTCACGCGAGCGCCCAGGCAATTCCAACTGTTCCAGCCCATCGGCGGCGTGAGCGCGATCTGGTCGCCCGCCACGATGCGCAGTTTTCGCTCGGACGAGCCCAGCGCGTTGACGGCGCGCACTGTCACCACGCGCTCTCCCGGTTGCTGCAAAGTGCCGGTGATAAGACCGGTGGCGGGATCAAGCCTTAGCTCAGACGGCAGACCATCGGCCTCAAACTTCATCGGCCGTCGCCCGGTCGCAGGAATGGTGTAGAGAAACGGCGAGCCGGGACGAACGCCGAAAATCGCCGGGCCGTTCACCCGCGGAGTCTCGGGGGCCGGTGGCGTGAGAATCACCGGCTGGGTGGGCGTTGATTCCGGATGTCCTGTTTCCGCCACGAGGTTTCCCGTGAGACAGAGGGCGAGGGCGGACGGTAAAAGGATGCGTGAGATTGTGATCATAGGGAAATTAACGGCATGCGCGGCGCAGGGACGTTACGGTTTGGATTTATAGGCTGCTTCCAGCCGCTCAGATTCCTGCGCGATTTCTCGGGGAGGTGTAGCGGTTAGACGCGTTAACTGTAATCCATGGAGTCAAAATGTGATGCCTGCCGCCAAGAGACTTTTCTTTAGCTGCACTTTGCTTTTCGGCAGCGGCTGGTCGCCGCATCATCAGTGCGGGACGAACGCCGAAAATCGCCGGGCCGTTCACCCGCGGAGTCTCAGGAGCCGGTGGCGTGAGAATCACCGGCTGGGTGGGCGTTGATTCCGGATGTCCTGTTTCCGCCACGAGGTTTCCCGTGAGGCAGAGGGCGAGGGCGGACGGTAAAAGGATGCGTGAAATGGAGATCATGGGGAAATTGACGGCATGCGCGGGGCAGGGATCTTACGGCTTGGATTTATAAGCCGCCTCCAAGCGCTCATATTCTTGCGCCGAAAGCGGGAGGATCGAACCGTGGCGGAAATGGAAGGGGAAGCTGAAGCCCGTGCCCGCAGTGAACTGGCCGCCCGCCAGATCCTGCGTGATAAACGGCTGGTAGCCGGTTCCCTTGCTATACTGGTCCAGGATCAGGCACCAGGTCGCGGGCTGACCGGCGGCGGCGGGTTTCACGAGGTAACACTCGGGGCCTTCATAGCCGCGCAGCTGTGCGAGGGAAAAATTCGGAACGTCGTGCCAGGGGCCCATCAGCTTGTCGCTGACCTCCATGGTGATGGCCTTGAGTTTCTCGTCCTTGCTGAAACGGTAGTACTTGTTGTTTTCGCGAACGATGTCGGTGTCGATAACCGTCGTCGGTTTTTCGATGTAGATGAAAGCCTTGCCGAACGTTTTGAAGTCTTTCGTGCGCGCGCCCCAGATTCGCTGCTTGGCGAAGTGGTCGCTTTTCGTCGTCGACGCCCAATACACGAGATAGTCCTGCGTCTCCTCGTCGTAGACTGCTTCCGGCGCCCACGTGCAGCCGGCGTCATCGGCGGCGACCGGCACCAGGCGGGGCTCGGACCAGTGTGTCAGATCGGTGGATTCCCAGATGACGATCGCTTTGCTGCCCGCCTCGACCGCCCGCTTCCAGTTCCGGTTGAGATTGATCGAGAGGTCGGTGGCGATCAGGTAAAACTTTTTGCCGTCGTGGGCGCGCAAAAGATAGGGATCACGCACGCCTTTTTCACCGAGCTTGCTGATCAGGACGGGGTCGCCGCCGTTCAACGCCTCCCATTGCCGGCCGTCTTTGCTCAGGCCAAAATAGATCTGTTCGGTCAGGGGGCTTTGCTCGCCCTTGAACGTCACAAATAGAAATCCCCCGTCGGCGGCGCAGGCGATTGCGGAGATGGAAAGGAAGAGACTGATGATTTTCTTCATGGATGTTTTAAAAACAAAAAACGTTATGATTTAGCGGCTCTGAATCGTAAGGGTTGCCGGCTCCAGGCCTTCCGCCTCGGCTCGCAGGGTGATGTCGCCGGCGCCGGTCGTGGGACGCAGGATGGCGAGGCAGCGACCTTGGAAAGTCTTGCGCACGGGCGCGCGGAAGCTGGCCGGCTCATTGGGTGTGCCGCTGCCTTGAGCCGCGAGTTCGCCGGCGCCGCTGACGGAAAAATGCACGGGTATTTGCGCGTTGGGAACGCGCCGGCCGGCGGCATCAACCGCTTCGACGGTCACGTAAGAAAGGTCGTTGCGATCGGCGTGAATGTTTGTCCGATCAGCGGTCAGCTTTAGTTTGCTGGGCAAGCCGGCAGTCTCGAGCACAGTCTTTGCGACAACCTTTCCGTTGATCAAACCAAGTGCGCAGAGCTGGCCCGGAGCGTAGGGAAGGGTGAAGCTCGCCGTGAGTCTGGTGGCCTCGGAAACCGGTTGTTCGTCGACGACCTGGCCATTGAGCTCCAGCCGGACCCGCTCGCAGCGCGAGTAAACCGAAACTTGCAGCGACTTGCCCTCCTGTCCCGGCCACGTCCAGCTTTGCAATTCCTCCGGCCAGCCCCACCAGGTGAGCTTTTCCGTGAGCCCTGCAGGAATCGGTGCATGGACGAGCATCTCGATCGGGCTGCGCTGCCAGACGACGTCGCGATAGAGCGATTGCGGCTTCTTGAAACCGCAGATGTCCAGGTCGCCGCACCAGGCGTTGAACCACGGCCAGGCCATGAACCAGGTTTCCTTTTGATTACTCAGGAAGTTGTGGCCGACTCCGGACTCGCCGAGGTAATCGATGGCCGACCAGACAAAGTCGCCGATGACATACGGATGCTTTTCGACGAGTGACCAGTACTGCAGAAGGTCTTTCGGCAAAGACTCCGTGGTCAGAATCACGCGGTCCGGATGGCGAGCGTGATCGGATTCGTATTTCTCCGGCAGGTAATTGTAGCCCGCGACATCCAGGTGGGGAAACGCAGGATCGGAGAGCTCGTCCCAATTTTTGAAAACTTTGCCCCAGTCCGTACAAACGGCCTGCGTGATCGGGCGGGAGGTGTCGAGCGCGAGCACCTCCTTGCGCAGGCGCATGCCGGTCTCGCCATCGCGAAACTGCTCCGGGATTTCATTTCCGATAGACCACATGACGATGGAAGGATGGTTGCGGTCGCGCAGCACCATCGCGGCGAGATCGCGTGAGGACCAGTCCTTGAAGAAGCGATGGTAATCCTGCTGGTTGCCCTCCTTCGGGATGTTCCATTGGTCGAACACCTCGTCGATCAGGAGCATGCCCAGCCGATCGCACGCATCGAGGAAGGCGGGCGAAGGCGGATTATGCGCGGAGCGAATCGCGTTGAAGCCATTCGCCTTCAGCAGCTCGACGCGGCGTTCCTCCGCGCGATCGATCGCGGCCGCACCCAGCGGGCCGTTGTCATGATGCACGCAGCCGCCCTTGAGCTTCAGCGGCTCGCCGTTGAGCAGGAAGCCATGCTCGGCATCCACCTCGATCTTGCGAATGCCGAATTGAGTGGAGATCGCATCGACCGGTCCTCCGGCGGCCACGACTTCCACCTCGGCCGAATAGAGGTTCGGCGAGTCAGGCGACCACAGTTTCGGCGCGCGGACACCGATTGCTTGCTCCGCCGAGAGCGTTTCGCCGGGCATGATACGCAAGGAGGATTTCGCGTTGCCGACCACGTTGCCGCCGCTATCGCGCACTTGCGTGCGCACGAGGATGTCTTCGGCCGAGGGATTGGTGTTGCGGACTTCCGTGACGATTTTCACGAGAGCCTTTTTCTTGGATACTTCCGGCGTCGTCACGAACAGGCCCCAGGTCGGCACATGAATGGGGTCGGTCACGACCAGCCAGACGTGGCGATAAATGCCCGAGCCGGAATACCAGCGGCTGTTCTTGCCTTCGTTGCGCACGCGCACGGCGAGCACGTTTTCCTGGCCGGGCGGATTCAGATAGGGAGTGAGGTCGAACTCGAAGCTCGTGTAGCCGTGCGGATGTTCACCGAGCCGGTGGCCGTTGATCCAGACTTCGGGGTTCATGTAAACGCCGTCGAAACGCACGGCCACCTGCTTGCCGGGTTCGGTTGCCCCGAAGTGCTTACGGTACCAGCCGATGCCGCCCACGGTGTAGGCCGTGAACTGGCCGTTCTGGCTCGCGGCCGGATCAAACGGTCCCACGCGGATCGTCTGAGTTCCCGCGCTATAAATGCCTCCATTGCCCTTGCCGTCGAAAACCCGCACCGCGAGCACGTCGGAACCGTCGCCGTGCACGAGCGAAGCTGGCACGCGATAGCGCCGCTCCTTGTCCCAGGCGGTGGCGAAAGCCGGGGGAAACGTCCCCGTCCCGCCGATGCGAGTCCCGTTCAGCCACACTTCATCGACGTCGTCGATGCGACCGAGCAGCAGATCGAAATCCAGTCCCTTGCATTCGGCGGGAATCTCGAGGTGACGGCGAAACCATCCGTAAACGTTGTTCGCCTTGTAGCCCGAGTGGTGCTCCCAAATGTCAGGCAGCATCACCTGCTGCCAATCGTGATCATCCAGCTCGATCGCATTCCAAGCGGCGTTGTCTCCCCGGTGAAAGCGCCAGGGACCGGGAACTGCCGAAAGCTCGGGAACGGCCGATTCCGGCTGCGGCAGATCTTCGATACTCCAGTCGTGCGGCACGTCGAGCAGCCGCCACTGGGAGTCGTCGAAGGCCGGAGCTTCGGCGCCAGGAGCATCGGCGCGCAAAAAACGCCAATCGTGGTCAAACGAGAGATCGCGCGAGTCCCCGGCGAAAAGAGCGCCGGCCATCTGGGTGGCGAGAATGACGGCGAGAATGGCGGCTGGGGTGGTCTGACGCATGAGGGGGGACCGTTTGATCAGGAAGCAAAGGGGAATGATGTCTTAGGGTGAGTGCAGCTTCGCGGGGTCGCCGCCGCGCTCTCGGGTCGTGAATTCATAGCGGCCGGAGCCGACGAGCAGGGTCAGCCTGCCGTCCTTGAAAGCGGATTTTTTAACGCCGGGCGCGGACGCGGCGGAAGCGGCGCCCTCGCGCACGGCATTCGCATCTTCCGCGGGTATGACAATCTCCGCGCTGGTGTTGACGGGGATGACAACCGAGAGGGTCAGGTCCCCGTTCGCGAGTTTCCATTCGCAGGCGAGCGGGCCGTAGGGCGTCCGGAGATCGCACTTGGCATGGTCCAATCCGCCTTGGCCGACAAGCGGCTCGATGCGCGATTTTTTGTAGCCAGGCTCGATGATTTGCAGGCCACCGAGGCGCTGGAACATCCAATCGGCCACCGCGCCATAGGCGTAGTGGTTGAATGAATTCATGCCCACCGGACCGAACCCGCCGTCGGCACGGAGCGTGTTCCAGCGTTCCCACATTGTGGTCGCGCCCATGCGGATTTCGAAGCCCCACGAGGGGTAATCGTCGTTGAGCAGCAGCCGCATGGCCAGATCGCTTCGGCCGATGCCGGTGAGCGCCGGCAGAAGCCACGGCGTCCCGAGAAAGCCCGTTTTCAAGTGATGGTTGTCGGCCGCGAGCTTTTCGACGAACTTGCCGGCGGTCTGCTCGCGCTGCGCCGGATCGACTATCAAATCCATGCCGAGCGCCATGGCATACACGGTCTGCGTGCCCATGTGGATCGTGCCGTCAGGACGCCGGTAGGCTTCCGTGAACGCCGTGCGGATCCGCGGGAGTAGGGCCGCCCATTCCGCCGCATGGTCGGCCTCGCCCAGCGCCGCCGCCATTTCGGCCATCATCCGGGTATCCTCGGCGAAATACGCGGTGGCGATGACGCGGTGCTCCTTGAGGCGGTCCACGCCCTCGAGATTCAGCCAGTCGCCGGAAAACCAGGAGCTGCGTCCTTCTTCGAGCAGGTTGCCGTCTTTCGTGGCACTGCTGTGAACGAAATCGTAAAAGCGCCGCATCGCCTCCCAGTTTCTTCGCACGATGCGCGTGTCGCCGGTGGCGTGCCAGACGGCGTAGGGCACGGTGATGACGGCATCGGACCAGCCCACGCCGGTCTCGTTGAATTCGCGGCGCGGCTGGGGAACGACGGCGGGGATGTTGCCGTCGGCGCGCTGGCTGTCGCGCACGTCGTCCATCCACTTTGATAGGAAGGCGCGAGTGTCCTCGTAGCGGCAAGCGGTGGGCGCGAAGAGGCCGATGTCGCCCGTCCAGCCGAGCCGCTCGTCGCGAGCCGGCGTGTCAGTGGGGATCGAGACGAAGTTGCCCCGCTGCCCCCAACGGATGTTGCGCACGAGCTGGTCGAGCATCGGATGCGAGAGGCGCAGATCGCCGGTTTGCGGCAGATCGGAGCCGAGCACGACGCCTTGAACATCCTTCGCTTCCGGCGGCGCATCCAGGCCGGTGATTTCGAGATAACGGAAGCCGTGCTGGGTGAAGGTGGGTTGATAAATGACCGTTTCGTCTCGGGCGAAGGTGTAGGCGTCGGTGACCTTGGCACTGCGGAAATTATCCGTGTAAAGCCGGCCGTGCCGTTCGCCTTGGCGGTAGAGTTCCTCCGCGTAGCGAAGCCGGACCGTCTGGCCTTTTTTCCCGGTCAACCTGACGCGCGCGACGCCCACCATGTTTTGCCCGAGATCGTAAACGTACTCGCCGGGCGCGGACTGGGTGCGCGTGCGGGCGGTCAGCACATCCGTCGCGCGCACGGGCTCGTCGGGCTGCGGAACGAGCTTGGACATGTCGCTTTCCAGGACGAGGGCCGGCGTCCATTTCGACGCGTCAAAACCCGCGCGATCCCAGTCCGCCTGTTCGAGACGCGCGTCGTAGTTCTCACCATCCTGCAGGTCGGCTTGAACAAAGGGTCCTTCGCACGAACGCCAGCCGGCGTCGGTGCCGAAGCTCTCGGTGGAACCGTCGGAGTAGGTTACCCGAAGTTTCGTCACCACGGCCAGCGTGTCGCCGTAAACAGAGTGCCAGCCGATCCCGACCTTGCCACGATACCAACCGTCGCCGAGCGCCACGCCAATGGCATTGGAGCCTTTCCGAAGCAGCGACGTCACGTCATAGGTCTGTGCTTGGATGCGTCGGGAATAATCGGTCCAGCCGGGCGCGAGAAATTGATCGCCGACTTTTTGGCCGTTGATCGAGAGTTGGTAGAGGCCGTGAGCGGAGGCGTAGATGCGCGCGCTCTTCACCTCTTTCGCGAGCGTAACCACGCCGCGCAGCAGCGGACGAGGAATCGCTGCGCCGGCTTTGGCGGACCCGGTCGGAGCCGGCGTCGGGTGTGCGATCCATCCCGCGCCGGCCCAGTCGGCGGCGGAAAGCAACCCTGTCTCAAACCACGCAGGCGCGCTCCAGTCGCTCGCAACGCCTTCGCCATTCCAGATTCTCACCTGCCAATAATAACGTGTCGCCGGGGCGAGCCGAAGGTGGGCGGGCAAAGGAATGTCAATCTGCCGATCCGAGGTCACGCGCCCCGAATCCCACAACTCGTCGCCGCCCTGCTTTGCGCCGACACGGAGCTGGTAGGCGCTCTGCACCACGCCGCGCGCTTCCGACGCGGCCGCCCAGGCGAAGGAAATATCGTCGGCGGCAATGCCGAGCGGATTAACGCGGCCGTTGGTCGTCAGCCGTTCGACGGAGAAACCTCCGACGGTCGTAACGGATTTGGCCACGACCGAGGAGGCATCGGCAATCGCGGACACCGGGGTGAGCAGACAAAGAATGAGCAGGAGATTTCGACTCACTGAGGGGTTGTTGGGCTATTTGGCAGAGATGCGGTAAAGAGCGGCGCCGTGCGCGGGAAGCTGCGCGGCGAAGGCTCCGGTGGCGTCAGGCAAGTTGGATTTTTTCCACAGATCGCGGACGCGCAGGGTCGTGCCAAGGTCAAGCGCGACGGTCTCGACCGAAACCTCGGCGGGGGCACCGGAAGTGTTGAAGAGCGCCAGATACTTGTCCTTCGAGTCGGGTACGTCGGCGATCCAGGCGATGCGGCCGTCGGGCGTACGGAAAAGCTGGCGGTTATTTTTGCTGTGCTGGTCGACGGCGAGGACCTCGTCATTGGTCAGAAGCGAAAGGGTGAAGTCGTCGGTCTTGGTCATGTCGCCGCCGTGCATGAGCGGGGAGCGGGCGATGGACCAGAGGGTCATCATGGTGATCTGTTCGTCTGGGGTGAAATGGGTCTTCCGGCCGAATTTGACGGCGCCGAGCGGCAGCATGTCGGCGTCGGGATAGGCGCCGGCGATGCGGTAGGGGGTCCAGTCGTGGAGCCGCTTGAACTGGGCGAGCAGGGCCTTCCAGTCGTCCCAGAAATCGTCGCTGATGCGCCACATGTTCGCGTGCTGGTTGACATGCGCTCCGGAGGCGACCGGCGTTTCTCCCGGAGAGGTGCTGAAGACGATGGGGCGGCCGGTCTTGTCGATGGCCTTGCGAATGCCCTCGATCTCGTCCTGGTGATAAGGACGGCTGAGGTCGTCGACCTTGATGAAGTCCACGCCCCATCCGGCGACGAGCTCCATGAGCGAATCGTAGTAGGCCTGCGCTCCGGGCTTGCTCATGTCCACGCCGAACATGTCGGGATTCCAAGGGCAGGTGCTCTTGGTGTCCGCGATATCGGCGGCGCGCGCGGTGGAGCCTTTGATCGGTGTGTTCTGCTGCACGGCCTGGCGCGAGATGCCGCGCATCATGTGAATGCCGAACTTGAGCCCCTTGGCGTGAACGTAGTCGGCGAGCGCCTTGAAACCGGCATCGGCGGCGGCAGAGGGGAATTTTTCCGGCGCGGGAACGAGGCGGCTGAAGGCGTCCATGGTCAGCTTCGCGCCTTTCTTGTAGTCGTGGCCCTTGGCGGAAGGTTCATACCACTGGATGTCTACGACGATGTATTGCCAGCCGTGCGACTTGAGTTTCTCCGCCATGAAGTCGGCCTGGGCCTTGGTCTGCGCCTCGGTGACGGTGGTGCCGAAACAGTCCCAGCTGTTCCAGCCCATTGGCGGTGCGGGAGCCCAGTCGTGGAAATCTCCTTTCGCCGACAAATCGCCGGCGGCAAAGGCCAGTGCAACCGCGCCGAAGGCGCGCAAGTTAAAGCGGAGGCAGGATGGAGCGGAGAAGTGCTTCATGGAAATCAGCGGGCGTTCAGTTGCAGAACGGTGATCGAATAGGGCGGAAATGTGTAGGTGAACGCGGGGGCGATGCCGGAAACGTTCGAAGCGACCGGGACGACCTTGGTGGGCTCGTCGAGGGAGTTGGTGTCCTCCGGCTGACCCGCGAGGGTGAGGGCGGTGGCGGTCGGGGCGAGCGCTCCGGCGTCTTTTACGTTGATGACCGTGGGCTGGGGCGCGCCTTTCGGATTCACGATCTTGAGGTAAATCACGCCGGTCTTCGTGTCCTTGGTCACCGTGTAGAAAAGCGGAGCGGTCGCACCGGCGGGCAGACCGCCGAACGTGCCCTTGAGGATCACATCCCCGACGTTGCGGCTGAACATCTGAATGGCGTAGTAGCTGGGCGAGCCGTAGGATTTGAGCGCGTTATAGCCGATCAGGTCGGGGCGCCACTGCCAGGCGCCGGGATTCACGTTAACGAGCAAGGGCGCGTAGCATTGCATCACGACCAGGTCGGAATTGCGCTCCATGTCCGTCATGAAAGCGGCATCGCCGAGAGCGACCTTCAGATTCGGCGTAGGCGGCTGTTGCCTCGCGTTCTTGGTCCACGGACGGATCTTGGCATCCTCGTGGGCGGCCCATTCACCCACGAAAATTTCGGGGCCTTTGCGGTCGTACTTCCCGTAATAGTCGACCGATTTCGTGAAAAATTCGTCGGCGGAGGCGTAATAATGTTCATCGACGGCGTCCGGCTTGCGGCTGTGGGCCCGCTTCTTGGCCGGCTGCTCGTTGCCAATGCTGGCAATGCATTTGAGGTGCGGGTACTTGGCGATGATGGCGTCGTGTACTTGGGTGAAGCGGCTGTCGTAGCTGATCGATTTGTCGAACCAGTCTTCATTGCCGATCTCGACATAGGTGAGCTTGAACGGCGCCGGATGGCCGTCCTGCGCACGCCGGGCGCCCCATTTCGTGGAGACGTCTCCCGTCACGTATTCGATTTCTTCCAACGCCTCTTGGGTGAACGGTTCGAGCCCCGGGCCGGCCACGTGTTCGCCTTTGAGCGAGTAACCGGCGAAAACGGCCAGCAGCGGTTCCATCTTCAGGTCTTCGCACCATTCCAGAAATTCGAGCAATCCCATGCCGTCCGACGAGCGGTACTCCCAGCAACCGGGGTGTCCCGCCCGTTGCGTGAGCGGACCAATGCTTTTTTTCCACTGGAAACGCGTGGCGATGGTGTCGCCTTCAAGGTAGTTGCCTCCGGGAAAGCGGAGAAATCTCGGATGCAGATCGGCCAGCAGCTGCATGAGGTCGATGCGATTGCCATTGGCGCGGTTGTTCCAGGTCGGAGGAAAGAGGGAGACGAGGTTGAACCAAACGGTGCCGGGATGATTGACGGTCAGGACAAGGCGCGCCTTGTCGGTCGGCGTCGCCATGCCGGTGGTCAGCGTGACCGAGTAGGATTGCCAGTCCGCCGTAAGCCGGGGCACTTCGGCGCGGGCATAAACGGTCGCACCATCGTCGCTTTCGATCGCGATTGTGACCGGGCCGGTGAAGCCGGCGGCGGCCTTGGCATAAAACGAGGCGCGATAGCGGGTGTCTGACTTTACCGGAATCCCCCAATACCCGTCGTTGGCGACGCCTGCGCGGCCGGAGTCGGAAACGGCGGTCGCGTCCAGGCGGAGGCTGGTGGTGAGAACGTCGTTGAGCGGCTTGCTTTCGTCGAGGGCGATGGCGGCCGTGGCATCGCCGGATTTCACGGCGGACCAATGGACCGGAGTCTGGGCGGAATCCTTGAAAACGCGGTTTTGAACGAGCTCGGCGTAGAGGCCTCCGTCGTAGCAATGGTTGATTTCCTCGGTCAT
Source organism: Verrucomicrobiota bacterium (assembly GCA_019510185.1). Lineage (GTDB taxonomy): Bacteria > Verrucomicrobiota > Verrucomicrobiia > Opitutales > Opitutaceae > Rariglobus. The sequence continues at coordinate 33,298 of JAEKKV010000022.1, forward strand.
CAGCCCGTAGTGCAGGGGGCTGACCTTTGCGACCGGCTTGTCGGCCTCGATCGTGAAAGTGACGGGGGCGGCGGATTGGGCCCGCCCTTCCGCCACGAGTAGTCCAAAGGTAAAAACCAGGGACAGGGAGAAGCGAAGACGGAGGGAACTGGGGTAACGAAGTGATTTCATCGAGTGGACGCGCGGGGTATTCCGCAACGGCGGCATCAGTTTAAAGTTGCCGCGCCGATGCGGTGCGGGCGTTGGGTAGACTGGTTATTTGGGATCGGGCCGGCCCTTTCCTTTTACGAGAGGCTCGCCTGCGGAACCGGCCGGGAAAACAGGGGCGAGGGGATCGATCTCCTTGATGCTGCCGTCGGGATTGAACTCCATGCGGGCAAGGCAGGTCTCACGTTTGAAACCACTGCCGTCGGGGATGGCATGGCGGTGATACACCACGTACCAACGATCGGTTCCGGGAATGTTGACCACGCTGTGGTGACCGGTGCCTTTCACGAGGCCGCTCTTTTTCAAAACGATGCTGTTGGCGGGAATCTCGACCGGACCGAATGGCGTCTTCGCTGTGCCATAGGCCACGCGATAGTTGTCGCTGCGGGCGTCATCGACCGACCACATGAAATAGTAGAGGCCCTTGCGCTTGAAGACGACAATGCCTTCACGAAATCCCTTGATGGGAAAGGTGACCGGATCGCCGTCCAGCGTGATCATGTCCGGCTTGAGCCGGAAAACCGTGGGGAGATTGTTGCCCAGGTAAAGGTAGGCCTGACCGTCGTCATCAATAAACGGGTACGGATCGATGGGATTGGTTTTGACGTTGCCGCCCTTGGCCACAAGCGGCCTGCCCAGCGCATCGCGGAACGGCCCGGTGGGCTTGTCGCCCACGCCCACGCCGACTTTGCCCTTCGCGCAAAAGTAGAAGTAGTATTTGCCGTTGCGTGCGATCGTATCGGGGGCCCACGCCTCGATGTTGGCCCAGGAGAGATCCTTGGTGACGTCGAGGATCATGCCCTCTTTTTTCCAAGTGATCAGATCCTTCGAGGACCAGACGGAAAAATCGGTCGTCTGCCAGTTGGGTTTATCCGAAGTGGGATAAATGTAATAAGTATCGCCAAAAACGCGGATCGCGGGATCCGCGGTAAAACCATCGAGGATGGGTTTGGGCGTGGCGGCCAGTTCGGCCGCCACGGCGGTTGCGCAGGCGATCACGGCTGGCAACAGAGAGGTAAAGAACCGGGATTTCATGGTGCGGGAGGCGTCAATCCGAAGGGGGTTTCATTGAGGTACACTCGATAATCTTTGATGCGCCCCGTATTTTTAAAATTACCGCTGCGGGGCAGGTAGCGCAGGCCGTTGACCGATTGGGTTTCTCCCAGATCGATCACGATCCGATGAGGGTAGTCCGGCTTTTTCTGGCCGAACTCCGTTTGCCAGCTGGAGGCGGGCTGGCCGTCGAGCACGTTTTCGGCGTCGCCACCGGCACCCAGCGAGTCTTCGCTGTCCACCCAGAGGATTTTCCATCCCGCCTTGGACAGCGACTGTCCAGTGCTGTCGATGGCATCCAGTTCGGCGACGGAAGCAAGCGGGACTCCTTCGATCGAACTGAGCGCCTCCAGGCACAGGTAACGTCCCTTGGCCGGCTGGCTGAAACGGGCCACCTGCCATTCGACTTCCGCGGTGAAACTGCCTGAGGCGGCGGGACTGACACCGGTGGCGTTGAACGTTCCCGTGGCACGGGTGCGGCGGGCAAAATCAAGCTCGGGATGAACGTCATCCAGGACGGGCTTGGCCAAGCCGGCGATGGACGCTTTTTTCGGACCGAGGAGATCCAGCACGACAATCTCATTGCGGCCCGCCTTCAGCCAAGGGCCGGGCAGATACATCGTCTGCGTCGGTCCGATATTCCAGAAGCGGCCGAGACAGTGGCCGTTCACCCAGACGACGCCCTTGCCCCACGAATGCACATCGAGAAAGGTGTCACCGGTATTGGCGACGGTGAAGCTTCCGCGCCAAAAGGCGGCGCCAACGCCGCCGGCCGCAGGCTGATATTTCAGCGCCGCGAGCTCAGTTGTGCTGAGAGGCAGGTTGAAAACCTGCCAGCCCTTCAATTCAATCGCGGGGCTGTTGCCCGGCGTGAATTGCACCGGTGCATACACACCCTTGCGATCATAGACTTCGCGGCCGAAGTTCACGCGGCCCATCGCCTCGACGAGAATGTCCAGGTGGACGGGGGCGGTGCGCGCGGGCAGGTCGATGCGATAACGTTTGCTGCGACGGTCCATCACGCCGGCGGGTTTGCCGTCGAGGGAGATCCAGGCGAAATCATGGACCTCCTTGACCTCAAGGCTCCCGGCGGGGCCGGCGGGCAACGTTGTGCGATAGAGAATGCATCCGCGGGATTGATCGTAGAGTTCCATCGCACGGGGCGTTTCGTCGGCCCTCGGGGCGGGTAGATTGGCGGTGATCGGAGCGGTTTCGGTGAGGGCGAACGGCGCGATTTCAATCACCGGATTGGCGGGCGGGGCAGACGGCAGGGTTTCGCCAGGTTGGAGATATTTGACGAAAAGATCATGCATGGCGGTGAACTTCGGCGTCACCCAGCCCGCCTCGCTGATCGGAGCATCGTAATCGTAGCTCGAGGTATCCGGACTGAAAGGACGGTCCGCGCCGGACCAGAGCCCGAAGGACGTGCCGCCGTGGGCCATGTAGATGCTGAAGGAGTGCCGGTGCTTCAGCATGAAATCGAGATCGGCGAGGATGGGCGCGATGCCGCCGGTGCGGTGCTTGCGTCCCCACATATCGAACCACGCCGGGTAGTATTCGCCGTTCATGAGCGGGCCGGTCTTTTGAAACTTGCGCAAGGTCTCGAAGGATTTTTGCGCGCCGCCCGCGCCGAAATTGACGACCTGAAACAAGTCCTCGCGATAGCCGCTACCGATGGCCCCGCCCGGATTGCAGGCAAAGAGCGGCACGTTGAAGCCGCCGTCGAGAAGCGCCTGGCGCAACGCGCCCATGTAGCCGGCGTCCTTCCCGTAGGAGCCGTACTCGTTCTCCACTTGCACCATCAAAAGCGGACCGCCCTGAGTGATCTGCTGCGGCCCGAGCACGCGGCCGACTTCCTTGAGAAATCGCGTGGCCGGAGTGAGAAAGAGGGGGTCTTTCGTCCGCAGGTTGATCCGGTCGTTTTTGAGCAGCCACCACGGCAGCCCGCCCATTTCCCATTCAGCGCAGGAATACGGACCCGGCCGCAGAATCACCCAAAGACCCTCTTCTTGGGCAAGGCGGCAAAACTCAGCGACATCGGCCTGGCCGCTCCAATCAAAACGCCCCTCCTCCCATTCGTGAAAATTCCAAAACAGGTACACGCAAATCGTGTTAAGCCCCATTGCGTGACACAGTTGCAGGCGGTTTCGCCAATATTCGCGAGGAACCCGGGGAAAATGAATTTCGCCGCAGCGAATGACGAATGGTTTTCCGTCCAAAAGAAACTCCTGTTCGCCGATCGCAAAGGTGTGCTTGGCGGCTGGCGCGGCTTGAGCCGACGACACGATAAAAAGTGAAAGCAAAAGGGCGAAAAGAAGGGCGGAGGATCTCATGGAAAGTAACTTATGATGAAGCGACGCTTGAGGTTGGGTCATGCAGGGGCGGAAAGGGGCAAGATGTCGCTATCAAGGGAGATATGAGCCTGAACGTGGTGACAGATGTGGGCCGACTCAATCGGTGCGTTAATTGTAACGCGAGAACGGAAAAGATGGGATTGCCGGAGCTCAAGTTGCGATTTTCGCAGCGTCTTCCTACCATGCATCATGGAAGGTTTCCGAATCGGAATGGGCGTCATCGCCATGGGAGTGTTCGCTGGCTGCGCGACGAACCCGGAGAGCGGGCGTTCGCAACTCATGCTGGTGTCGCCCGGACAGGAGACCCAGATGGGGCTGGCGACCTTCGATCAGATCAAGCGGCAGGAAAAAATTTCAGCCGACCCCGCCGCCAATGCGCGCGTACAACGCGTGGGCCGACGCATTGCCGCTTCGGTCGGCCGCGAGATTCCCAATGCGCAATGGGAGTTCGTGGTGTTCGACTCTCCGCAGATAAACGCGTTTGCGTTGCCCGGTGGGAAGGTCGGCGTTTACACGGGCCTGATCAAATTGGCCGCCAGCGATGACGAACTTGCCATCGTGATGGGACACGAAATCGCCCATGTGACCTCCCGCCACGGGGCCGAACGCACCTCGCAAAATTATGCCCTCGCCGGCGTCGGCCTGATCGCCGCGCTCGGCTTGGAGGCAAAACAGGTCGATCCGGAAGAGCGCAACTTCATCCTGGCCGCTTATGGCGTCGGCGCCCAAGTGGGCGTCGCTCTGCCGTTTTCCCGCCTGCAAGAAACCGAGGCCGACACCATCGGCTTGCGTTTTGCGGCGGGCGCCGGTTACGACCCGCGGGCGGCCGCCTTATTCTGGAGAAAGATGGCCGCCCAGGGCGGCGCGAAACCGCCCGTGCTGCTTTCAACGCATCCCTCGGACGCCTCGCGTATCCGGAATCTGGAGCAGCTCGCGCCGCAATACCTGCCGCTCTACGAGGCAAACCGCGGGCGTTACCCCTGACGCACCTCGATCACGTTGGTACCGCAACAGGCGCAGCCGAGCGGTACGATGAAGCGGGTTTGATGGGGCGTCGTTTCTGGCTAGCGCACCGCCGGGGATTTCGCCACGTTGGCCGAATGTTCGATCCCGTCGAAAAACTAAAGGAGTTCATCCGTCATCCCAGCGTTTCCGCCGATCCGGCCTTCAAAGCCGGCATGCAGGGCGCCCAGACTTTTGTTTCCGATCTGCTCACCTCCATCGGCTTCGCAGTCGAGGTGGTCAAAACCGACCTGCATCCCATTATTCTGGCAACACGCGGCACCAACCCCGCATGGCCCCATGTGATCATCTACGGTCATTACGACGTACAGCCGGCCGATCCGCTCAACCTCTGGAAATCGCCCGCCTTCGAGCCGGAAATCCGCGGGAACCGCCTTTATGGTCGTGGTTCGGCCGATAACAAAGGCCCCCTCATGACGCATATCGCCGCCGTCGCCAGGCTGCTGGAGCGACGTCCGGATCTGCCGCTGCGCATCACTTTCATGATCGAGGGTGAAGAAGAGATGGGCAGCCCGAGCTTCCCCAACTTCCTTGAACGCTACAGTGATCAGCTCAAGAAGGCGGATTTCGTGTACCTTTCCGACACGGGGATTCCCGCCCCGGACCAAATCGTGATCACATGCGGTCTGCGCGGCCTCGTGTTATGCGACGTGGTGGTGACGGGGCCGAAGAGCGACCTGCATTCCGGTCTGCATGGAGGCGTTCTGCGGAACCCAATCCAAGCCGTCGCGGAGTTATGCGCCTCGTTGCATACGCCCGACGGACTCGTGAATATTCCTGGGTTCTATGCCGACGTGGCCGGAGTGGAACCTTGGGAACGGGAGCAAATTCAAAAACTCGGCAACGATCCGGAGAAGTACCGCGAGTTTCTGGGCATCCCGGCGTTTCACACACCGCCCGGCTACACGCCGTTCGAAGCAACCCGCGTGCTGCCGACCCTGGAGTTCAATGGCATCGGCGGCGGCTACCAGGGCGAAGGCACCAAGACCGTTATCCCGAGCAAGGCCTTCGTGAAAATAAGCTGCCGGTTGGTGGCCAATCAAAATCCAGCGAAGATTCGCGACCTGCTCTATGCCTCGATCCGGGAACGCATGCCGGCCGATGTAACCTATGAGATCATCGATCAACACGAAGGCACGCCGTATGTGGTGGTGCCGCCGGATCGCTCGAACACGCCCCAAAATCAGTCCCCCGTGCTGGCGAAAGCGTTTCGTGCGGCGGACCAGGCGATCGGCGAGGTATTCGGCAAATCTCCGCTCTACCTTCGCGAGGGCGGCAGCGTGCCGATCATCGCTGATATTAAACGCGTGACCGGGCTAGATTCCGTCATGATGGGGTTGTTCCTGCCCGAGGACAACCTGCATGCCCCCAATGAGAGTTTTAATCTCACCGTGATGGAAAAAGGCATGCGCGCCTCCGAGAAAATTCTCGAATCCATCGCCGGGCCGGAGTGACGCGCGAAGGATCTACGTCCAGGCCGGCGAGGGGAAGAATTCAACTCGCGATGCGACCCGCATGCTCGTGGCCGCCGTACGTGCTCAGCTGACCGAGGCAAATGTGCTTCGCCATTTGAAAACGTTCAAATTCCACCCCGAAGTGAATGACGGTTTCAGCTTTCACAACTTCGTACCCCTTTTTTTGAAAAAAGGGACGACTGATCCGGCTCGCCTCGGTCTGTATTTCGGAAACGTGCTGCAATTGCGCGCACTGCTCAAGGGCGTCATAGATTTGTGAGCCGACGCCCTGGCGATTATGGGCGCCATCTGTATACAAAAATGCGATATGGTGGTAGGGCTCCAGTTGCCCGAAGGCAATGATCTTGCTGGCTTCCTCCATCACGAGGGTGACGCCGCGGGATAAACGAATGCGAAATTCATTTATATCCAGCGGATGGCGGGCCCAAGCTTCGACTTGGTCCTCGGAGTAGGCAACAGGACCGATCCGACGAACAGCGTCGCGATAGACGCCGGCAATGGCTTCAGCATCAGCAGGCATGAAAACACGCAGGTGCATTTTTGAAGGAGGACACGGGTGATGACCAGGGGCCGCACCCTTGCAGTCCCCGATCTGCGAGAATTGCCAACGACTTGAGAACAGCGCGTTCGCGCCTATTTTCCAAGCCAAATAGGTCGCCGCAACCTAGGCATCATTCCCTATATTACGCCCATCCTACGCACGCACGCCGCCCACCCGATCACGGAACCTTGCAGGGAAGGGTAAGGGTGAAAATGCTACCACCCGTCTGACGGTTACGGTATTGGATGCCTCCGCCCAGATGTTCGGCGATTCGCTTGGCAAGAGTCAGGCCGATGCCAATGCCGTCGTGCTTGCGATTCAGCTCAAGGTCGCCAGGGCTGAAGAGTTCGTAAAGCTGGGTGAGCTGGGGATTTTGAATGCCGGGTCCCGTATCTTGGACTTCCGCGATAAAGAAGCGGTTCTCCTGAAGGTTCAGGCGGATGCTCACCTGGCCTTGGTGGGTGAATTTGACCGCGTTTTCCACCACGTTTGAAAGAGCCTCGGAGAGCTTGAAGATCTCGCCATTGAAATACAGCGCGGGCGGGCAGCGATTCTCCACCTTGAAAGAGATGCCCTTGAGAATGGCCTGCTCTCGATGGGCGATAACGGCTTGCTCGACCACATCGGAGAGCTGGATGAGGTGTTGTTCGGCCGAGGGCTGGCGGTCGATTTGCAGATAAAGCAGGATGCGGGAAAACAGCCGGTTGAGACGCTCCGATGATTCGAGCACAATCCGTCCCATTTCGGCCAGTTCGGCGTCGGCGGACAATTCGATCACGGAGGCTGCGCCGAGAATACCGTTGAGCGGCGTGTTGAGTTCGTGACTTACGCAGCGAAGAAAATCGCTTTTGGTCCGGCTGGCCGACTCGGCTTTGACCAAGGCGACCTCCAGCTCCCCCTTGGCCTGTTCAAGCTCGTTCGTCCGCTGCTGCACGCGGGCTTCGAGATTGGCCATGAGCGCCCGGTTTTCCTCCGACAACATCCACTTGTGACAGAGGGCGTGGGCGAGTTGCTGGACCTCCACGGGGTCGAAGGGTTTTTTCAGGATCAGTAGGCCGTCGCTGTCGCGGAAACGGCGCGAAATATCGGCGAACGAGTAATCGGCGTAAGCGGTGCAGAGGACCACCTGAAGCGAGGGATCGATGGCGCGAAGGCGCTCCGCCGTCTCCACACCATCGATTCCCGGGGGCATGCGCACGTCGAGGAAAACCATGGCAAAAGGACGGCCTTCGGCACGCGCCCGGGTCACCGACTGGATGGCATCCTCGCCCTGCACCACGGTTTCAATCTGAAAGGGTGGACGCTGGGGCGAATTTTGCGTGGCCAAATGAGGGGCGAACTCCTCCATTCCGGCCATCGTATCCAAAGCGAGTCCCTTCGGATTCAGGATCTTTTTGTAGTCATCGTGAATGGCGGGCAGGTCATCGGCGATGAGGATGCGGCGATTGGCGGAAGTCATGACGAAGAGGATGCGTGGCGAGGGAGGTTGAGGGTGAAAGTGGCCCCTTGTCCGGGGCCGCCACTGTGAACATGGAGGCTGCCGCCCATGATTCGGGCGGCGTTGGCTGCATTATGCAGGCCGAACCCATGGCCTTCTTTTTTGGTAGTGAATCCGTAGGAGAAAATGGAAACAAGCTGGTGGGTGGCAATCCCGCAGCCGTTGTCGATCACGGCAACAGAGATGTTCTCGCCGGCTACCGGCCCGATCTGGATGCGGAGAATTTTGGCCGGTGCCTGCGCCTCGTCCATGGCGGCCCGGGCATTGGAGATGAGGTTGATGAGGATCTGAACGACGGAGCTACGGTCCGCGCAGGCGTGGAGGGGGTCTTCGCCGATCGCCTCGACGTGCAGATCGACGCCCTGCACGTCGCTTTTGCTGAGCAAGAGAGCGTCTTGGACGGCATCCCGCAAATCGAACGGCTCGATAACGGTGGCGGTTTTGGCGAGTGATTGCTGACGGGAGACAATGTCCTTCAGGTGATCCACGCCCGTACGCAGCGCGGCGAGTTCGCCGGCGGCCTCATCCATCTGGGCGACGGTCAGGCGGGCGAGGGAGGCCGCGAAGTTTTTCACGCTGGCGCCGACGGGGTGGGCGGCGAAGACGGCGGCGGCATTGGCCGGCGGAGCGATGAGGAAATCGCGCAGTGTGGTCGCGGTCTCGCGCGCCTGGTCGCGAACGTGCGTAAACAGCAGCTCGGTTGAAACGTTGATGCTGTTGAGCGCGTTTCCAATGTTGTGGAGAACGCCGGTAGCCACCTCGGCCATGCCGGCCTCGCGGGAGAGACGCATCATCTCGCGATTATTTTCACGCAAAAGCTGCTCGGCGACCTCGCGATCATGCACTTCCTTGCGCACGACCGTGAGCTGGTGGGCGAGCGTCTCGCTCTTTTCGGCCAGCTCCGCGTCGCGCCGGCCGATTTCCTCCAGCATGGCGTTAAACGCCAGCGCCAGTTCCCGGATTTCGGCGGGGCCTTCCAGGGACACGCGGACGTCGTAATTTTTGCTGGCGGTCACATCCCCGGCGGTTTCCGCGAGCGATTGGAGAGGTGTGGCGACAGCCTGGTGAAACCGGGCCGCCAAAAAAAACGCGAGCATGGCCGCGAGAAGAATGCCGGCGGCGTACACCGACACCCACACGAGAATCGCCTGGCGAAGTTCAGCCGGATACCGGCTGATCAGCAACAGATGCCCGTAGGGCTCCCCTTTGTAGGAAACATCCACCAAGTCCGCGGAAAACCCGTCGTTCAAGCGGGCGTCGGGCGGCACCAGCGGCGTTTCACCGTAGCTCACAAAGCGGACATTGTCTTTGTCATACAGGGCGGCGGACGAGATCGATGGATCGTGGATGAGCGAGGCGAGCAGCTCGGTCGCAGCGGGCTTGTCGTTAAACGCCAGAGCGGCGGAGGCGTTCGTTGCGATGACCTGGGAAGTCGCCTGAAACGACTGGCTGAGCTTGGCCCTGAACTGGCTGATATGATTGGCGAGGAGCGCACCGCCGACGGGAAGGAGCACGGCCAGACAAATGAAAAACGCGAACAAGAGCACCTGCCGATGGATGGAGTTGATCCGCGGCTTCATTGCGAAGGCGGGTTTACGTTTGCCGTGGGATTCACGATGCGGGCGAGCGCGAGCAAGCGAGAGCTTAGCCGAAGGCCAACTGATTCGGCGGTGCGCGGGGCGATTTCGAACCGGAGATTATTACCCTCCGCATAGAAATTAATGATGCCTCCTTTGTTTAAAAATCCGGGCTCACTCGCGACTGTAAGCACGGCTTTTCCACGGACAGCGGCGAGCCATTCCTCAGTGGTAACAACCACCGCTTCCGACCTGGGCGGGGCCGCTTGCACGTAAATCACCTGGCAGTCGCTCACGTCACCGATGGTGGTCAGGCGGCGCACACGGATGGTCCGCCCCTGAACCAATTTGCCATCCGCGACTTTCCAGAGCTGGTCTTCAAGCTCGTGGTTGCCGGCAATCCCGATGACGAACGAAGCTCCGCCGGAAGAAGACGGCCATTCGGTAAAGCGGATGAAATTGATGATGTAAGCGGCCTTGACAGCGTCGGCCGAGAACACCGCGGAAGGAGAGGGCGCGGAGCCTGACTGGGCGCCAGCCGACGCGGCAAAGGCGGCCATCACCAAGCCTGCGCAAAAAAATTGGCGCCAGCAACGCATGACCGGGCCTGCTCGCATTAGAAGGCAAAGGTCGCGCGGGCGACGACCGAGCGCGGTGCGGATTCAATTTGCCCGGTATTGGTCACGTCGGTCCACCGCGCGCCCAGAAGGTTATACACCGAAAGACTGAGATCCCAGCGCCGCCATACGTGGATCGCCCGCACGGTCAGGTTGACGGTGTAATAGTCGCCGACATCGGCTCCGTTGCTGTCCTTGCGTTCGCCTACGTATTGGAATTCCCCGGAGGCGCGCAGCCATTTTTCGTAGACGGGCGCGGAGGCGTTGAATTTGAAGAGAGTGCGGGGCGCATCGACGACAACCTTGTCGGTGGCAGTATCGTAAGAATGCTGGAGCGTCGCGCTGGCTCGCAGCTGGATGTTGGAGGGAAGAAACGCGGTGACGCCGGTCTCAACGCCCTTGGTGATGACCTTTTGGGCATTCTCGTTGGTGAAAACATCGGGGCTGGAGGAAATCTGCACGCTTTGGATGAGATCTTTTGATTCCGTAGTATAAAAATGGAGGTCGGTTTCCCAGACCGAGTTGAACTTGTGATCGGCAATCAGTTCCCAACTTTCATTGAGTTCGGGCTTGAGATTGGGATTGGCAACAATGCCAGCCTCGGCGGAATAGCGCTCCTCGACATTGGGAACGCGGAAGGCCTGGCCGTAAAGAAGCTTGAAGGTGGTGGAGGGGGAGGCCTCCCAAATAAGACCGATGCGAGGGGTGAGCCGGTGATCGCCGGTGCTATAGGCATCGAAGCGAGCGCCGGTGGATAGCCAGAGATTATGAGAGAGACTCCAGTCAACTTGAGCGAACGGACTCACGTAGTTGGAGGTCGTGTCCACATTCACGGGCGTGGTGCCGGCGGTGATGTTGTCGCGGGCGATTTTCTGGATGAAATTTTCCTGATACTCGAGGCCGGCGATGAGCATGTGCCGGCCGGCGATTTCCTGCTGCCATCGCATTTCATAGTTTAGTGACAGACTCTCGGAGTGGGGATGCTGTTGTTCAAAGGTGGTGAACGCGGGGGAGAAGTAACCGCTGTAGCGATACCAATCGAGAGACAGCGTGGTGGTCAGAGTGCCTTCCGTCGTGGGGTGCCCGGTGGCGCGGGCCAGCAGGTATCCGCGCTCGTCGGTGGCGTGGGAGGGATCGGTCAGATTGGTGGAATACACCGGCGGCAAAACCCCTTTGTCACGCTTGACGTAGGCGGTCTCGAATTCGAGCCACTTCCAGTTGGCATTCGCGTACACACTCTGGTGGTGCATGGTATCGCGATCCGAGGCGGTGGTGTCCGTGAGGCCCGTGGCGTTTCGCCATGTTTGCGGAAGGTGGAAGTCGGTTTCACCTTGCGACCACCATTCGGTGGCCGAGACGATGTAATCAACCCCGCCGGCAGTTCGTCCGCCTTGGGAGAGACTTCCCTTGAGGCTCGGTTCCGAGCCTACGGCGAGGGACGCCTGTCCGCCGTTCAGATCGCTGCCTTTTTTGGGAATGACATTGATCGCACCATAGAACGCGCTGCTGCCATAAAGCGAGGAACTGGGGCCGTGGATGATTTCGATTCGCTCCACCAGATTGAGATCCAGGATGAAGTCGGTACCCACTGAACCCTGTTGAAAGATGGAGTCGTTGATCCGGTGGCCGTTGACGAGGACGAGTGTGCGCGAATTATAATCGTACGGACGGGTGAAGCCGCGATTGCCGATATAATCATAAAAGCGATCGCTGTTGATGAAGAATCCGGGGGCGCTGCGCAGCACGTCGGACACGGTGCTCCAGCCGTAGTTGTTGATATCTTCCGCGGTGAAAACCGTCACGCTGGCCGGCGCCCGCTGGATGTTTTGCTCGTACTTGGAGACACCGGTGACGAACTCCACGGGCACCTGCATGAGTTGTTCCAGCGGAATATCACCCAAGGCGGATGACGCCGTCGCATCCGAGGGGGGCCGAAGCTGGGCGACAGCGCTGTTCGAAACCATTACAACGGCCAGACCAAGCAACCGGAATTGAAGTGATGGGGTCATGGGGAAATCAAGAGCTGAGGAGCCCATGCTCATCAACGGGACAATGGTGCGAAGAGGACGAAAAACTTCGGCCGCACATCGGAATGGCCGAGAAATTTGGCGGGACCAACTCGTTGCTTATGAAGTGGTGGCCCAATGAGTTCAAGATCCTTGCAACATGGGATAAAAGTTTAGCCCCACCGGGGCGCTGACAGGAGCCATCCTGCGTGACTCGGATCGAACCGTGAAAGGCCGACAATAAAAAAGCCCCGGATTGCTCCGGGGCTTTTGGTTTTGTGAGAGGGACGATTACTTTTTCAGAACCACGAGTTCAACACGGCGATCCTTGGCCATGGTGGCTTCGTCAGCCTTCTCGACGGCGTCGAGATTACCCTTGGAGAGGGTTTCGAGCTTTTCGGCGGGAACGCCGAGGGTGCTCAGGTATTGTTTGGCGGCGCCCGCACGACGATCGCCCAGACCGAGGTTGTACTCGGAAGTGCCCTTCCAGTCGCAGTGACCTTCGAGGAGGAGGCGCTGTTCGGGATGTTCGCCGAGGTACTTCTTGGCTTCTTCGAGCTTGGCGCGCTCGGAGGGCTTGATGCCGGACTTGTCGAAGTCGAAATAGACGGGCTGAAGGAGACCGCGGATCTTGTCGCCTTCGTCGATGCCGGCATTGGGGCCGCCGAGACCTGCTGCGGTAGGATCAACCAAGCCGGTGCCATTGACATCGGTCGGGTTGATGCCGCTCGGGCCGAGAACGGTCGAGCTCGGATCAGGCCGCCTGGGCTTTTTGGAGCAACCGGTGAGGACGACGGCGGAAGCGATGGCAACGAAGCAGAGTTTCTTGGTGAAGAGGTTCATAAGGTGACGTAAAAAGACGACGTGGTTTGACCTTATTGGGCAATCGATTTGGGTCGGCAAGTTATTTAATCCCTCGTTTAAAATCGTGCCCGCCTCCGCTCCATCCGTCTGTTTTCTCTTCGACAACGGATCGTTGCGCCCGGATGCGACGCACAGCTTGCGAAAAGTCGCCGCCGCGCTGGCCGCGCATACGGGCAAGACTGTTCATGCCGTGTCTCTGCTGCACTCCTCCAATGTGCCGGCCGAAGACCTCAACGGGGAGCCGGCGCGCCTGCTAGAGCCCGCATTGTTGGATTTTTTTTCGAAAAATCCCCAGGGAGAAGCGCTCGTCCTTCCTTTCTTTTTCGGTCCCAGCGCGGCGCTCACAACATACGTGCCGGATCGGGTACAAGCGGTGAGGGCTCGTTTTCCCCGCGCGCAGATCCGGCTTGCGCCCTGGTTGGTGGATATCGCCGACGACGATCGAAGCGTGGCGTTGATGCTGGCGGAGAAAGTCAGGGACGTGATGCGTCAGCAGGGCTGGCGCCAGCCCGGAGTGATTTTGGTCGATCACGGTTCGCCGCAACCGGAAGTGACCGCAGTGCGTGATCACCTGGGAAATCAATTGCGCCGGGAACTCGGGCGGGGAATCGCCACGCTGGCCGTGGCCTCGATGGAGCGAAGGGAAGGGGACGCCTACGCGTTTGGCGATCCGCTGCTGGCAACGGCCCTGCGCACCGCTCCGTTCAACCGCGGTGAAGTCGTCGTCGCCCTGCAGTTCCTGTCACCGGGGCGGCATGCGGGTCCCGGAGGCGATATCGCAGGCATCTGCGCGACGGCCCAGCCGGAGCGGTCAGGGCCGCCCGTCGCGATGACGGAACCGCTGGCCTCCGCCGATCCACGACTAGTCGAACTGCTGGCGCGCCGTCTCGATCAAGCGCGTAACTGTTGACCGAATACGCGTGGCCCGTTCGGGCAAAGTGGCTCCGCCGAACCCGCCGCCGGGAGCTACAGCGGTTTTTTCTGCTCGATGAGGCCGACTTCCAGCGCGTACCGCGTCAGGCTGGCGACATCGTGGAGGTTGAGCTTGCGCATCAGGTTCGTGCGATGGTTGTCCACCGTTTTGACACTGATATCGAGCTTGGTGGCGATTTCCTTGGTGCTGTGGCTTTCCGCCACGAGCTGGAGGATCTCGCGTTCGCGGTCGGTGAGGAAATCGGCCGTGGTGCTGGCGGCGGGGTTAGCCACGACGTTGCGCAGCAACGAGGCGACGGCCGGGCCGAAATAGGTACCGCCGTTGGCGACCGTTTCCAGACCTTTCTTGAACTCAAAGAGGCCGGCGGTTTTTTCGACGAAGCCATGGGCGCCAGCTTCAAGCATTTCGCGGACAAGTACGGGATTCTCGTGACCGGAAAAGACCAGCACGCGAACGTTCTTGAGCTGCTTGGAGAGCCGGCGGAGGAGGTCGACTCCGTTGAGGCCGGGAAGCTTGGCGTCGAGCACCAGAAGATCCGGTTTCACTTCGAGGCACATCGTGAGCGCGCTTTGGCCGTCGCCGCTTTCGCCTACCAACTTGTAGTTGGGATCCAAGCGAAGGATCTCCACGAGCATTTCGCGGATGGCGGTTTGATCTTCAATGATAACGAGTCGTTTCATGCAAGCTGGACGAAGACGCTGAAAATGAATTTGATGAACACCGCGATGATCGCGCCAACCACAAGAGTCGCCGTATCCGTCCGACGCGATCTCTTTTTAAACGTAAGATGATTTTCATGACCTTCCCATTCTGGCGCGAACGTCTTGGCCGGTGGCCGTGGTCACTTCCGGCTTTGCTGCTTTTGGGTCTTTTTTGGGGGGGCTGCGCCGGTCCGGCCGCAGTTGTCGAGCAGCCGTCGGTCAAGGCCGTTCCCTCGACCGATGTGGGGCGGATGCAGGCGTGGAGAGACGCCGAGGACGTGACCGCCCGCGATGAAAACCGCGTGACGGTGATCGGCGCAGGCGACTCGATGCTGCCGGTTTACGGCGAAGGGACCGTGCTGGTGCTGCACAAAATCGCCTACGCCGACCTCGAGACCGGCATGCAAGTCGCCTATATCGATGGAGCCGGACACCAGGTCGTGCATGTGCTGGTTTCCTATGATGCCGTCCGTCGGGGCTGGCGGGTACGCGGGCTCAACAACCAGGACGAGGATCGCGAACGGGTCACTCCCTACAATCTAATCGGGGTGGTTTATGCTTCGTTCGCCCCCGGCGAAGGGCTCAAGTAGCCCTAGAAGCCCGTTTAAAAAGGTCCGGTGGTGGGTCGACTGGGATTCGAACCCAGAACCAACAACTTAAAAGGATGCTGCTCTACCATTGAGCTATCGACCCCCGAACCGGAAGAGGGTCTGAATTGATTTCGGCCGCGCGCTTTGGCAAGCGTTTTTTCCCCGGTAAAAAGCTTTGTCCATTGACACCTCGATGCCGGCGAAGACGTCTAGGTGATTCCGATTGCCCGGCCTCCGTACTTCCGCCCGCTTCGACAACCGTCCTCAACCTTCGCATAAATTTGGGAACAATCCAAAAATACGCGCATCATACTTCGTCTGAACGTATGTCATCGAAAGCCCAGGAAGTAGCCTTGGACCGCCTGCTCGTGGACCGTTTTAAAAATGGTGACGAGACCGCCTTCAATGAAATGGTGAGCCGCCACTGGGACCGTATCTATGGCATGGTTCACCAGCTCCTGCGCAACCAGCAGGATGCCGAGGAGGTGACCCAGGATGCGTTCATCCGCGCTCATCGTGGTCTCGTGAATTTCCGGGGCGACTCGGCCTTTTCCACCTGGCTTTACCAAATCGCGACCAATCTGGCCCGCAACCGCTACTGGTACTGGTGGCGGCGCAAACGCGACAAGACGGTGTCCTTTGACCAGCCGGTGAGCGCGGACAACGACACACCGCTCTCCGAGGTGTTCGCGACCGAGATGGAAACCCCGGGCGACATCACCGTCACCCGCGAGTTTGTCGATCGCATTGCCGAAGGGATGGAGAAGCTCTCTCCCAAGCACCGCGAAATTCTCATTTTAAGAAACGTCAAAAACATGGCCTACGAAGAGATCGCCGAAGTCCTCGGCATTTCCGTGGGTACCGTAAAAAGCCGCATCGCCCGCGCCCGCGAGGGATTGCGCGCCCTGATCGAGGAGGACGCCACGTGAACGAAACCCGCTTTATCGAACTGCTTAATCTCTACGTCGACCACCAGATCGGCCCGCGTGAGGCCGCCGAACTGGAGGCCGAGATTTTGAGCAACCCGGCCCGCCGCCGCACGTATCGGGACTATTGCAGGATGCAGCGCGCCTGCGGCCTGCTGTGCGATCGCGAGCGCACCCAAGCGCCGATTTCGTTCGCCTTTGAAAAATCGCTGCAGGAAACCGAGCTCAAGATCGAGGCCTTGTCCGGTCGCCGGAACTCCGGTCGGCGTGTTTACACCGCGACCTTTGCCGGTCTCACCGCGATGGCCGCATGCGCCGTGTTTGTCCTGACCCGCTCCGGCCAGACGACCGGCACGGGGGAACTGACGTCCGCGCCTGTGATCGCGGAGGCGCCCGTTGTCCCGCCGGCACCGGTCATCAATCCCGCGTCCAACGCCCATCCCGTCTTTGTGGCGCAGAACGTCGCCTTTACACGAGAAATCGAGCCTGCTCCCGCGGAGCGTACGCCGCTCGACTGGCTCCAACGCGTGGAGCTTCCGCCGGTGCAACCCGTGCTGGTGGAGGAGGGCGCGTTCGAGGCCAAGTCAACCTTGCCGCAGGACAGTCGCGTGTTTCGCAGCGGCAGCCGGTTGGTCCAAGGCAACGCCGAGTTCACCGCCTTCCAGTTTCAGCGGTAGGCGGGGAAAAAGAATCGGATCCTGAAAACACAAAGCCCCCGGTCACGAACCGAGGGCTTTTTTAATGAGCTGCTCGGTCGTGGCTTTTGGCCCGAGCGCGAGCAATGCACGACGGACGGCTTCGTCGGCATCGGCGGTTTTGTAGCCCAGCGTTCCGAGGGCGAGCACCGCATCGCGCAACCGGGTGTCGGCCGGCGAGGCGGACATGTTCTCCGGAGTCCCGCTCGCGGACAGCACGGACTCCGCGGAGCCGGTCGCCCCGACCTTGGCGCGCAATTCGATCACCAGGCGCTCGGCGGTTTTTTTGCCGATACCGGGACATTTCGCGAGGGTGGCGATGTCGCCGACCCGGATCGCGCTTTCGAGGAGGGGAAGGGACAGCTTGCTCATGATGGTGAGCGCCATCTTCGGGCCGACGCCGGTGACGTGCTCGATCATCAGCCGGAAAAAATCGCGCTCGGCCGGCGTGGCGAAACCGTAGAGCGTCTGCGAATCCTCGCGGTAGATCACCAAAGTGTGCAGTTTCACGGTTGCGCCGCTGGCGGGAAGTTTTTCCGCGGTCGTGACCGGGATGTTCACTTCATAACCGAGCCCGTTGAGCTCCACGATGGCATGGAGCGGCGTGGCCGCGACGAGGAGTCCCTGGATGGAGGTGATCATGAACCGGGATGTACAGGGTTAGCGGAGCCCGAGTACATCCTGCATGTCATAAACGCCCGGCTCGCGCCCGACCAGCCACTGGGCGGCGCGGAGGGATCCGCGGGCGAAAATCCCCCGGTCGGAGGCCTTGTGAGTGAGCTCCACGCGTTCGCCGAGCGCGGCAAACATCACGGTGTGTTCGCCGACGACGTCGCCACCACGCAGCGCGTGAATGCCGACTTCCGTGGGCGTGCGTTCACCGGTGATGCCCTTGCGGCCGTGACGAAGCGCTTCGGCGGTGAGGGCGCGTTCCTCCAGGATAATTTCGAGCAGGCGAGCGGCGGTGCCGCTGGGCGCGTCCTTTTTGAAACGATGGTGCATCTCGACCACTTCCGCGTCGTAGTCGGATCCAAGCACGGAAGCGGCGCGACGGGTGAGGGCAAAGAGCAAATTGACGCCAACCGAATAATTTCCGGACCAGACCACCGGAAGGCCGGCGGCCAGGGCGAGCAGGTGCTTTTTTTCGTCCGCACCGTGGCCAGTCGTACCCATGACGAGCGGCTTGTTGAGCGCCGACGCCAAGGTGACGACCTCCGCCGAGATTGTGTGCGAGCTGAAATCGATAATGACATCGCTCTGGCGAATGCCCGCGGCAAGGTCGTCGCCCCGCGCGAGGGATGCCGCGATGATGACGTCCGATTCCTTGGCGGCAGCGGTGATGGCCCGGCCCATGCGACCGCCGGCTCCGATAAGCGCGATTTGGAGGGGCATGGCTTACTTTCCGAGCGTCTTGAGCACGGCGATGAGCGTCTGCTCGTTGGCCTTGGTCATTTCGCAAAGCGGGGAGCGCACCTCGGCCGAGCCGATGAGACCGGCGCGCGCCATGGCGGTTTTCACCGGCACGGGGTTCGGCTCGATGAAGAGCGTCTTGAAAATGGGATAAAGCTTCCGGTGGAGCTTCGTGGCCTTGGCGAGATCGTTGGCGAGACCCGCATTGACGAGTTGCACGACTTCCTTCGCGAAGAAATTCGAGGCGACGCTGATGACGCCCTCGGCGCCGACGGCAATAAACGGCAGGGTGAGGCTGTCGTCGCCGCTCAGCACGGTGATGTCGCGGCCCATCGCCTGCTTGAGTTGATCGACGCGGTCCACGGAGCCGCCGGCTTCCTTGATGTAGCGGACGTGCGGATATTTGGCACGGAGGCGCTCCACGACGGGCACGCTGATCTCGATGCCGCAACGGCCGGGGATCGAGTAGAGGATGACAGGCTTGTCGGTCGCCTCCGCGACGGCGGAGAAATAGCGAAACACGCCCTCTTGGCTGGGCTTGTTGTAGTACGGCGCCACGACAAGCACGGCGTCGGCGCCGGCGTCGGTGGCAGCGGCGGTGAGATCGACGGCCTCATGCGTCGAGTTGGAGCCCGTGCCGGCGATGACCGGCACGCGGCCGCGCGCCGCCTCGACGACGGCGCTCACGACGTCGAGGTGTTCCTCATGGGAAAGGGTGGGGGACTCGCCGGTGGTGCCGACGGGCACGAGACCGTTGATGTCGGATTTTATCTGGAACTCCACGAGCTTGCTCAGATCGTCGTAGGCGACGGCCTGGTTTTTGAAGGGAGTTACGAGCGCAGTGATCGTGCCGGTAAGAGGACGGAGTTTCATGGCGGGTTTACGGAAGATACCTTGCACAGGAGAGCAGCCCACTTTACCAAATCCGCAACGTTTTTTATCCTCAACCCCATGGCGCTTAACACCGAAATTTTCAACGACCTGCTCAAGCTCGCGGTGGAGAGCGGGGCGAGCGACATCGTCATCAAGTCCGAGAAGCCTGGTTATGTACGGCTTTCGGGCCGTTTAAAGCCGGTCGACATGGACCCGATTTCCGCGGCGGAGGTGCGCGAGTTCGTCGATACGCACGTGCCGAAGGTCTTTCGCGTTCGCTGGGAGGAGGACGGCCAGGTGGATTTCGCCTACGCCGCTGAAGGAGTAGGGCGCTTTCGCGTCAACGCCTTCCATCAACGCGGGACGGGCAGCATCGTTTTCCGTCACATCAAGAGCAAGGTCCCCTCGTTCGCCGATCTCGGCCTCAATCCCGACCCGATGCTCAATCTGGCCAAGTCCAAAGACGGCATCCTGCTCGTCTGCGGCGCCACCGGCTCGGGCAAAAGCTCCACCATGGCGGCGATGCTCAACTGGATTAACCAAAATCTCGACAAGCACATCGTCACGCTGGAGGACCCGATCGAATACACGTTTTTGGACGACAAATCCGTTTTCCAACAACGCGAAATCGGCCTCGACGTACCTAATTTCGAAATGGCGATCAAGTCGGTGCTGCGTCAGAATCCCGACATCATTCTGATCGGCGAAATGCGCGATCGGGAAACGTTCGAAACCGCGATTTCCGCCGCGGAGACGGGGCACTTGGTGTTCTCCACCATGCACGCCGGCACGGTGGCGCAGGCGTTGACGCGCCTTTTTGAATTTTTCCCGCCCGAGCAGCAAATCCAGGCCCGGCGCCAGATCGCGGGTACCATCCGCGGGTTCATTTGCCAGAAACTCATCCCGGCGATGGAAGGCGGCGGCCGCGTGCCCGCCAACGAAGTCCTGGCTGCCGATTCCGTGGTGCGGAATCTCATCCTCGACGGACAAAACGAGAAAATCCAAGGCATCCTCGACGGCGGAAGCGACTCGGCGAGTTTTTCGTTCAACCGCGACCTCTACCGCCTCGTCAAGGCTGGGCTGATCAGCAAAGCCGAGGGTTTGCGCTTTTCTCCGAATCCCCAAGCGCTGGAGATGAACCTCAAGGGCATCTTCTTCAAGTGAGGTCGTGCCGGTTCCGGCCGGCGCAGGATTTTAGGGCTTGGTTTCGACGGAGCCGGGCTTTACGCGTTTTCGTTTAAATCACATGGCTACCGCACTTATTTTCTCCGGACAGGGCGCTCAGAAAGTCGGCATGGGCAAATCGCTCTACGAAAACTCCGCGACCGCGCGCGCCCTTTACGATGAGGCCAACCGCGTGCTGGGCTGGGATCTCGCGAAGATTTGTTTCGAGGGACCCGAGCCCGAGCTCACCCAGACCAAGGTCTGCCAGCCCGCGCTCTTTGTGCACGGCCTCGCGCTCCACGCCATTTTGAAGGAGCAGGGGAAACTCGCGGACGTGAAGTTCGCCCTCGGCCTCAGTCTGGGCGAGGTGACCGCGCTCACGGCAGCCGGCGTGTTTGATTTCGCCACCGGTCTCAAGGTCGTCGCCGAACGCGGCCGCCTCATGCAACAGGCCTGCGAGCAGACCGTCGGAGGCATGGCTGCGGTCATCGGCGAGGAGCGAGCCAAGGTCGCCGAATTGTGCCGCGATTTCGACATCGAGGCCGCGAATTTCAACGCGCCCGGCCAGATCATCGTTTCCGGCGAGAAAGCCAAGGTCGAGGCCGCCGTCGCCGGCGCCAAGGACCGCGGCATGAAGAAGGTCATTCCGCTCAACGTCGCCGGCGCCTACCACAGCCGCCTGATGGAGCCGGCCCGCGCCGCCTTTGCGAACTACCTTGCCGGCGTCGCGTTTGCCGCGCCGCAGCTCACCGTGTTCACCAACACCACCGGGCAGGTCGTGAGCGACCCGGCGGCGATCCGCGAGGCGCTGGTGAAGCAGGTCGTTTCGTCCGTTCTGTGGGAGGATTGCATGCGCAACACCGCGGCGGCCGGCGCGACCGGTTTCTGGGAACTCGGGCCGGGCGGCGTGCTGGCCGGTCTGGCGAAGCGCACCGACAAGGCTTGGACGGTGAAGAGCCTGGCTGAGTTTTCCGATTTAGCCGCTTGAAAGCCTCCGGGGCCGGCCACACGCTGACCCCTTAACACTTATCAACCGCATCGCAGTCCCGCATCGGCGGGACTCCCTCAAGCCCAGCCAGCAAGCAGCATGGACGTCCTTCACACCCGCAATTTCTGCATCATCGCCCACGTCGACCACGGCAAAACCACGCTCTCCGACCGCCTTTTGGAATACACCAATACGGTCGCGCAGCGCGTGCTGACCGCCCAGCATCTCGATGCGATGGATCTGGAGAAGGAGCGCGGCATCACCATCAAGAGCCATCCGGTGACGATGCTCTACACCGCGAAGGACATGCAGGTTTACCGGCTCAACCTCATGGACACGCCCGGCCACGTGGATTTCTCCTACGAGGTCTCGCGTTCGCTCGCGGCCTGCGAAGGCGCGCTGCTGCTGATCGACGCCGCCCAAGGCGTCGAGGCCCAGACCGTGGCCAATGCGCATCTCGCCTTCGGCCAAAACCTCAAGGTCATTCCGGTCATCAACAAGATCGACCTGCCCAGCGCCAACCTCGAACTCTGCGCGAAACAACTTGAGGACATCCTCACGATTTCCGCCGAGGAGGCCATTCTCGCCAGCGGCAAATCCGGCATCGGCATTCAGGACATTCTCGAAGCCGTCGTGCAGCGCGTGCCACCGCCGCGTTGGGCGGATTATCCGCAGACGCGCGCGCTCGTGTTTGATTCGCTTTACGATTCCTATCGCGGCGTAATCGCCTACATCCGCGTGTTCTCCGGCGTGATCAAGGCCGGCGACATGATGATGCTCATGAGCAACGGCCAGAAATCCGAGGTCAAGGAGGTCGGCGTGTTCATGCCCAAGATGACCAAGATCTCGCTGCTCGAGCCCGGCGCGGTCGGCTACATCGTCACCAACGTCAAGGACACCGCCGATATCAAGACCGGCGACACCATCACCATCGCCAGCAAGCCCGCCCAGGATCCGCTGCCGGGTTACAAGGAAGTCCGGCCGATGGTTTTTTGCGGACTCTATCCGCTTGAGAGCAACGATTACGAGAAGCTCAAGGCCGCCCTCGGCCGCCTGCGCCTGAACGACGCCGCGTTTCTCTACTCGTCGGAAAGCTCCATCGCACTCGGCTTCGGCTTTCGCTGCGGCTTCCTCGGACTTCTCCACATGGAGATCATTCAGGAGCGCATCCGCCGCGAGCACGACGTCGAGATCATCTCCACTTACCCGAGCGTGGTTTATCATGTGAAGCCGCACGGCAAGCCGGAGATCGACGTGGACAATCCCGTCAATCTGCCCGACCCGGGCACGATCGAGTATATCAGCGAGCCGACCATCAAGGCCTCGATCCACATTCCCAACGACTCCATGGGCGACATCCTTGCGCTCGTCATGGAAAAACGCGGCTCGGTCGAACACACCGACACGCTCGACGCCAACCGCGTCATGCTCAGCTGCGTTCTCCCGCTCAACGAGATCCTGGTCGATTTCAACGATCGCCTCAAATCCATCACCCACGGCTACGGATCGATGGACTACGAGCTCGGCGCCTACAGCGTTTCCGACCTCGTGAAGATGGACATCATGATCAACGGCGACCCGGTGGATGCCTTCTCCAGCATCGTCCATCGCGAAAAAGCCGAGGGGAAAGGCCGCGTGCTCTGCGAAAAGCTCGCCGAGATCATCCCGCCGCAGATGTTCAAAGTTGCGATTCAGGCCGCCATCGGCGGCAAGGTCATTGCCCGCGACAACGTGAAGGAGATGCGCAAGGACGTCACCGCGAAGTGCTACGGCGGCGACATCTCCCGCAAGCGCAAGCTCCTCGACAAACAGAAAGAGGGCAAAAAGAAGATGAAGATGATCGGCAAGGTGAACATCCCGCCGGACACCTTTATTCAAATTCTCAAAAACTAACGGAAGGGCGCGTTGTCATTAACGCGCCTTTTTCATATTCGTCCTTCCTTGCAATCCCTCTCCAACGGAGCCTCACACGTGTTTTTCGGAATCTTCGATTCAGTGGA
Source organism: Verrucomicrobiota bacterium (assembly GCA_019510185.1). Lineage (GTDB taxonomy): Bacteria > Verrucomicrobiota > Verrucomicrobiia > Opitutales > Opitutaceae > Rariglobus. Next base: position 56,794 of record JAEKKV010000022.1, read on the forward strand.
AAAGAAAATGCGGACTAACGCCGCCAACTGGCTGGAGCTGGCCGACAAGGTTCACCATTACCGGCGTGACCTCCTGTCCGCCGCCGAGCGGACCTCGCTCCAACAGGCGGTTGAAACCTTGCGCCAGCAGCTCCGCGACAAGGCGGACTCCAGCAAGCTCAAGCTCGGCATCGAGTCGCTTGAGGGCGTTTTGAGCCGCGTCGGCGGCACGCATTACCCGAAGTCCAGCTGGACCGAGAATGTGGAATTCTTCCTCGTTGCCGCGATCGTGATCCTCGGCATCCGTGCCTACATCGTCCAGCCGTTCAAGATTCCCACGAATTCGATGTGGCCGAGCTACAACGGCATGACGCCGGAGGTGTTCGCCACGCCCGCGGACGAGCCCGGTTCGGTCGAGCGCGTGTTGCGTTTCGTTACCATGGGCGCGCGTCCGCGCATGCTCAATGCGCCCGATGATGGCGAAATCCTTCTGCCGGTGGATGCGGGTCAGGGTCGCGGTCTGATTAAATACCAAGAGGTGGCCGGACATTCCTGGGGCGTACTGCCGGCGCAATTAAGGGAATACCGGCTGCTGGTCGGCAACCGCCTGATCGTCACCCAAGTGCCGCTGGATTTCGATTTCGACTGGGTTGTCCGTGACGCGTTTTTCCCCGGTCGCAAGACACTGTTCGACGGACTGCGCGAAAAGTTTGCCCACGGGGATTATGTTGACCGCGACGTGCCGACGGCCGCCGGTTACACCGAGCGCGTTCGGTTCGTTCGCACCGGCCGCATGGTCCATGCCGGCGAACGCATGCTGTCATTCGACATCATGACGGGCGACCAGCTGTTTGTTGATCGCCTCAGCTATCATTTCGTGAAGCCGAGGGTCGGGGACGGCTTTGTTTTCCGCACCGGCAACATTCCGGTTCTGCGCGAAACCCAGGGCGATCAATATTACATCAAGCGTCTGGTGGGCACGCCGGGGGACGTGATGGAGGTGAAAGAGCCGGTGCTTTACCGCAACGGACAGCCCATCACGGGCGCGGCCGCTTTTGACAAGAACGCCCGGCGGGTGGGGAACTACGGCGGCTATTTCAATGGTCGCAAGGACGACCGTTATCCCAACGCCCAGCTGTTCGCCGAACAAAAGATCACCGTTCCGGCCGACAGCTATCTCGCGATGGGCGATAATTCCGGCAACAGCCTCGACGGCCGTTATTGGGGCTTCGTTCCAGCCAAGGACGTCATCGGCCGGCCATTGTGGATCTATTATCCGTTCACCAAGCGCTGGGGTATTGCCCCGTAAGCTAAGGAACCGGTCGGCATTCGGGACCGATCAAGCCAGTCGGAGCAACTAGCAGCACAACTTTCACTTAGCTGTCATCATATCGCACAATAAACATTATGTCCAATCAAGGACTGGTGGGGATTTTGCCCTTCGCTAACACGGATTTTGCGTCTTCCCCGTTCAATGTGCGGAGGCCGGGAGACGTTCCAGCTTGGGAAGGCTCCGGCGGGACGCCTTGAGGTCGCGATAAAGCTGCTGAACGCGGGCCAAGCTTCCCTGTCGTTCAAAATTCAGGGCGGCGATTTCGCGGTGGTTGCAGTGGAGTTTTCCCGGGCGTTCGCAGGAAACGACCCACTGTTCGATCATACGGGCAAATGCGGAAACGTCCCCGATCGGCGCCTTCCAAGCATGCGAAAGCGGCAGCTCGAGCACATTAAGATTTCCAGGGGCCTCGCTGAGAATCAACGGAAGATCGCAGGACAACGCCTCGAGCACGGCCAGCGACATGCCCTCATACAGCGAGGTGAGAATAAACCCGTCCACCGCCCGATAAAAATGCACCGGCGTGGCCATGGAGGGATAGCGGATAACACGCCCTTCCAGCCCAAAGACGGTGATCAGGCGATCTAGTTCCAGGTCCAGCTCCCCCCGTCCCACGTGAAAGAGATAGAGATTCGGACGTCGCTGGCAGGCCTTTGCGAACGCCCGGTACAACGTGATCGGATCTTTCTGCGCGGCCGCCCTGCCCAACGAGCCAAGAATGATGCCGTCCCGCGGCAGGCCCAGTTTGTCACGCAACGACTGCTTCGCTTCCCGGCTCACGGGAGAAAATTCGGCGGTCGAAATGCCGTTTGGAACGTACAGCATTCGCCGGGCGGGCAGACGGAGTTGCTGCAACGCGTAGTTATTCTCGTCGATCGAGACGGACACGGTGACGCTGAAGTGCCCGAGAATGCGCTCAATCAGGTCATAAACGAAGTCGATGCGCCCCCGCTGCGGTCTCATGCCGGCGTAGGCATGCGGTTGATACACCTGCCAGGCCCCCCAGCCCGCTCCGGCCAGCGGCAGTACCCGGGCCAGCGCCCCGGCCTTGGAGCTGTGGCTGTGAATGATGTCGGGCTTCACCTGACGGACCAGTCGCGCCAACGCCCAAAACGCCCTGAAGTCACTCAGTGCTGGCCGGTTGCCGGTGCGCAAATTCACGGTGCGCCCCCCCGCCCGCTCCACCGTCGCCACCAGTTCGAGAAGCTGGGGGCTGCCACGCCGGTCGGAATAAGCCAGGTGGACCTCCATCCCCTGCCCCAGCAGAAAATGAACGAGAGCTTCCACACAGCGGAAGACGCCGTCCACGCCGGGTTCGGAAACGATGACAACTTTCATGAGATTATCCGGTTTTCAGAAGGGTTGACGGCGTCTGCATCGACAACGTCCCGTACGTTTCGATCAAATCCGTGACGTGCCGCTCCGTCGTCCACGGATCGCTCCAATACCAGTGATAAGCGGCCCGCCCCAGGCAGGCCGTGAGGAGATCGTCTTCGGCGATTTTTTTCATTTGCGCGGCCAGCGATTCCGCCGAGCCATGCGTGAAATGAAGCCCCGTCCGGCCATCGGCCACATAATCGGTGGCCGCGCAGCCGTCCGAGACGATGGCGGGAATTCCCGAGGCGGCCGCCTCGACGGGGACCAAGCCGAGCGTCTCATACCACAGCGAAGGGAAAACGAGAGCGCGTGACTGGCGCAGCTGTTCGCGAATTTGCGCGGGATTCAACCAGCCGGTGAACTGCGCCTGCGAGCAAAGCCGTTTCAATTCCGGCATCAGCTCGCCGTCGCCAACGAATACCGCGGGAAGCCCGGTGGCGCGCACCGCCTCGGCAAACACGCGCACGCCCTTCTCCGGCACGAACCGTCCGATGTAGAGGAAGGGACGATTCTTTTCGTTCAAAGCAGGGCCGTCGTCCACGCAATCGATCGGGTTGCGAATCACCGTCGCCGGAACGCCGGCGGGCAAATGCGGCCGCATCAAATCGAGACTGAAACCGGAAACGCCGACGTAACAGGCCACTTTTTCGGGCACCTTGAGAAACCGGTTCTGCATCGTGGTGCGCACGCTGCGCCAGAGTTTGTGCCCGTAGTTGCGCCGGTCGCAATTGCAGCCCAGGCAGGAAAGCGACAGCGGTGCGCGCCGGCAGATTTCTCCACTCGAATGATCGAAGAATCCCCCGTTCGGACAGCTGATGAAAAAATCATGCAGGGTCACGACCAGCGGGAATCCCATCCCGGTCACAAGATCGAGCGCGAAGGGCGAAAGCGCCTTCATCCAAGTGTGCGCATGCACCAGCGTGCGGGTCGGATCCTTGGTTGCGAGCAATGTGCGCAGCGCGGCCAGCGCGGCGGTGTTGCACAGACCCGAGGCCATCGCACGGAGCTTGCGCGGATCCTTGGCCAGCTCCGGCTGGTCCAGACAAATCACCTTGAGATTGGGGACGTCTTGCAGCTCGGGAGAAACCGGCCCCACGCAGGTGAATACGGTCACCGGGAATCCCCGGCCGGCGAGTCCCACGGCCGACGCGATGGCGACCGCGGTGGAGCCGCCCGTCAGCGTCGCGTAATCGTTGAGGATGATGATCTCCGTCAGTTCCGTCATCATGGTTGGGCGTTGTTTTGCTGAAGCACCTGATAGCTGGTGCGGAAGCCAGTCCGGCGGATGCGCGTGAGGTAGCGCGGAAGATTGTAGAGACGATAGAGCAGACGGGCGGTCCTGCGGCGCACCGACGAAGGGCGGGCCGGCAGATGGCGGGCCACAATATCGTCCTGCTCTCCGATCGTGACGGTGGTGTTTCCGGAAAGCTGGCCGTCGCGAATTCGAAATTGGGCCACGCGGCGCGGGTAGTAGCGGAACGGGTCTCCGCCGACATAGGCCCGCAACCAAAAATCCAGATCGGCGCAGAGCCGGTAGCGCGTGTCGAAACCGCCGAGCCTCCGCACGCAATCTTTGCGGAAGAGCATGCCCTGCTGCATGAGCGGGCTGATGCCCTGGTGCAGCAGCGAGGGAATCCAGCCGGGATCGCCGGCCGTCGTTATACGGGTGATACAACGGTCCTTTTCGTCAATGAGCTCCACATCCCCGTAGAAAACAGGATAGGGATCCTCGGCCTGAAAATGTCGCAGAGCGGCTTCGCCAAAGCCGGGCAGAAGACAGTCGTCGTCATTGATATAGGTGAACCATTCCCAGTCATCGGGGGCGGCCATCAGCGCGGCATTGATGGCGCCATAGATACCTCCGGCCTTGCCGGCATCGGGCACGACCAGGGTGTCGGGATAACGGGATTGCAGCTCCTCGACACGGGGAGCCGGGACGGAGAGCACGTGAAGGATATCGAGCGGTTGCGCCGCGACGGAGGCCATGGTCTGGTCGAGGAATCCGGAGACGCCCAAGGTGGGCGTCACCACGAGAATTCGGTTGGTCTTAATCATGATGAGAGCGGCTGAGGGTTGCCGGCGGCGCGAGAATGACGGAAGGCGTCATCGTTTCGGAAAGTTGGTCCAAAGGCTTTTGCCCGGCGTGCGGAGATGCTCGATGTTGCGGCTGGGCTTGCAGGGAACGCCGACAGCGACATGCCGAGGCGGAATATCTTTGTTCACCACGGAACCGGCGCCAATGACGGCCCCCTCCCCGATGGTAACGCCGGCGCAAAGGGTGACCCGCAGACCGCACCACACGGACGGGCCGATAGTGATCGGTCCGTCCGTGGGCACCAGCGTCGCGAGGTCGTGCGAGCCGGTGTTGATGTAGAGTCCCGGGGCGGAAAGAAAGTCGTCGCCCACCCGGATCGTGCCTCGCGCGGTGATGCGTGAATTCGCGCCGATCACGATGCGCTTTCCGAAAACCAGATGATTCGGATAGTCGAAATCCACATGGGGCCCGATCCAGATTTCGTTGGATTGGCAATCCGCGCCCATGCGCCGGAGCGCCCAGGCCTGCAGGAATCCGACCGGCTTCATTCCCGGCGTGCTGACCGATCCGAGCAGGCTGATGAACCGGCTGAAGAAAAAGACGCCAAGGTAACGCCAGAGGGCGACGGAGTGAAAAACAAGCCAAGAAATCCCGCGACGATGGGGTTCGTTGGTCAAAAAGGTAACGGGGTTGCTCGTGGGCGCATTCATGCGGAGGAAACTGGGGTAGCCACCGATGCAGAGGTTTCCTTCTCCGGATCAGGGGACGAAGCGAGAGAAGCTGCGACGGCCATGGAAAGGTAACGGCGTGTCTCAAGAATATTGCCGATAAGATTAAAGGGCAGATATCCGAGGATGAGTCCGAGCATGACGCCGGGGGCGCCCAGCGGCCGCACCAGCAGGTACATCAAGGTCGTGCTGAGAATGGCGCTCGCGACACTGTAAAGCGTGGTGCGATGCACCTCCGAAACGCCAGTGAGCAGAAAGCTGAACGGCTGCTGAAGGAAGGCCAGGGAGTTCCAGGCGCACAACAGCCAGATCAGGCTGTAGGTCACGTCAGGAACATCATGCCCCACCCAGAGCAGGACGATTTGATGGGCGAAACACGCGGCCAGAATCATCGGCAGGATGCTGAAGCCGACCGTGGCCATGACCGAATGGCGGAGCGCCTGGCGCATCCAGGCAAACTCGCGCTTGGCCTTCGCCTTCGAATACGCGGGCCAGAGCGGCAGCATGAACGCGTTCTGGACGATTGCGAAAATGTTGTAGAAGCGCTGGAGCAGGTTGTATGGCGTGACTGCGGCGGCGCCCAGGCAGGTCGAGATGACGACCTGCGGCAGAGCAAAGAGCACGGTGGTCAGAATCTGCTGGGCCCCAAAATGGGCGCCGAGGCTCAGCAGTTCACGCAGCAGCGAAAACCGGAAGTGAAACCTCCACACGGAAAGCCAGCGAAGCTGGGCGAGTTGAGCGAGCAACAGCACGGCGTTGCCCCCCATGATCGCGCCTTGCGTACCAGCGACCAACGCGGCCAGGCCCCAATGCCGGTGCACGCCAAAAACGACGACACCCAGCGCCACCACGTTGCCGACCGCTTGGGAGAGATTGTAGGTCCAACCTTCCTGCCGGGCAAAGGCCAGGCGCTGCGCGAGCCCCAAGGGAAACCCTGCGCAAAAAATCAGCCCGACCGCCAGCGCCGCCGCAGGAGCCGCCGCGATGGTGTCGGCGCCGGTCAGATTGAAAAGTGTCGCGAAGTTCACGTGCGACACGGCCACCCAGCAGACCACGGCGAGCACGCTCCCGACGGCGGAAAGAAACAGCAGCGCGCTTCCCAGCAATGCCCTGGCCTCCTCGCGCGCGTTGTGCGCGAAGGCTTCCGCCAGCCGGTTTTGGACGCCGATACCCATGCCGAAATCCGCAAACGTCACCAAGTACGTCAGGCTCATCATGGCCATCCACAGGCCAAATGCCTCCGTGCCGAGCGCTTTCATGACGATCGGCACCTGCATCATCTGGCAAAGAATGCCGAGCCCGCGCGCCGCCAGCGACGTGATGAAGAACATCGCGATCGCCCGGGGCGGGCGCGTCGCCAGTTTGGCGCGCAATTTTGGGATCAACGACTTGAAGGAGATCATGACGTCAGCTCGTGGTTTTGCGACTCGTCGCGTTCCGCGGAAATGAGAAGAATCAGCCCGGCCGCCAGCGCGATGTAGACGCGGTGCGCGCCGGAGAACGGACTCGCGAAGACATTCGTCAGCGCAAAAATCAGCACGAGCAGGCGCACCGCGCTCGTCGGCCGCCAAGCTTGGACCATGATCTGGTCATACAGCGCCCAGAGGATCGCGCCCAAAAACAGAACGAAGAACGTGGATCCGAAGATTCCGCCCTCGGCCAGCGTCACCAGGATCTGCGAATGGATCGCCACCGGATCGTCGTCGTCGTTCAAACCGGCGAATCCGCCGACATTCGCCTCTTTCGCCGAGGCGTCGCGAATCATCATGAAATTGTCGATGACGTGGGTGTTGCTGAACCACGACCCGTGGCCGATCAAGGGTGAGGTCATGAACGCCTCGGCCGCGGCTTGCATCATGGCGGAACGCTCGATGTTCGATCGATCCGCGCGTTCGCCGCCTGTCTCTTTCTGGGAGCTGCTGTAAATAAGCGAGATGGCCAGAAGCGCCAGAACTCCGCCCACCGGAATCACCCAGGCGCGCAGCCGGCGCGGCAACGACTGCACCACCGTGAATGCCGCAATGAGCATGCACGACGCCCCGACGCTGCGGAAATCCATCGCGAAATTGACCAGGCACATCACTCCGCCTGCGATCATCGTGGCCAGCGGGCCCGCCGCTCCGGCCAGCGCAAAGGCCGCATAGGTGATGGGAATGCCAATGCCGAATTTCCAGAGATCGCCAAACAGCGCGCCAAAGAAGAGTCCCTGAACGGCACTGCCGATCTGCAGGCCGAAAATCAGCAGGAGCAGATTTCGGGGCGAACGGCCGAAAAGATAAGCGACCGCGGTGATGTCGATGACAAGAAACACCATGCGCGCCCAGCCGCGGAGCATGTCGTGCGTCGAGCTTCCCCGGTAGAAATCGGAGGCCACATAGGCTCCCAACGCGATCGCCTGACACACCAAGAGCACCCAGAAAAGTCCCCGGCGCAAAAGCGGTCCCGGCCAGGTCTGCTTCAGGGCGCAATGCACAAAGATCCAGCCGGTGGCCATCATCAGGAAGAGCTCCCCCACCGGCATCTCCCCTACCAACGACACTGTAAAGGAGGTGAAGATGCCGGCCAGCAGCGTGATGGCTCCCGACACCGACCGCGCCCCGTCGTGCATTGCGGATGAGTCATCCAAGGCGGCGTCCGGCACCAAGGTCGGACTCACGCCGGAATATGGCGAGAAGGCGTTCATATGGCCTTAGGCCCGGGTCAGCAGCGGAGCAGCGGTCAATGCACGCGGGGCATTGGTCAGAATATTCCGCTCCGCCAGAATATCCAGGAAGCTCTTGCAAAACGCATTCCAGTTGAGCCGTTTTTCAAAGGTGGCGAACGAGCGGCGGCACATCGCCTGATAATCTCCCGAATTCCGGAACGAAGAAGCGATGAGGTCGGCATAGTCCTGCGCCCCGGCGCTCAGCGGGAGAAGGTAGCCGTTTTCGCCGTTGCTGACGGCTCCGCTGATGCCGCCGGTGTTCGTGGAAATGGCCGGCAGGCCAAAGGCGTTGCCTTCCGCGAAGGTGATGCCGAAGGCTTCGGCGCGCGAGGGCACGAAAACGTAGTGCGCGCGGATATACAGATCATGGAGCTTGGCCGCCTCCTCGGGCTTTTTCGGACTGAGCAGGCCATGCGAAACAATCCAGGGCAGGCCGCGATGGCGCGCCGGCAATTCGGCACCCACGATGTCCAGCGTCACCTTGTGGCCGAGTTTCCGGAGGCACCGCGCGGTGTCGACCACGAGGTCGCCGCCTTTGCGCTCCCAGTGTTTACCCACGAAAATCAGGTTGATGCGATCATGGGGGCGTTGGGCGATCCAGCGCTCCACCTCGGGCAGCGTGTTCTTTTTTCCGAAATTCGCGCCGAAGGGGATGACCGCGACTTTCTCCGGGCTGATGCCGTAATAATTGATGGCCGAGCGCGCCGCCCACTCCGATGCGTAGATGGCCAGCGAAGCCTTGGCGAGCGAGGCGGCCTCCTGGGCGTGACCCTTTCGCAGGTACTCGGCGGAAAGGCCGGTGAAATCCCAGTAATAATCGACCATGCTGGCGAACGTCGCGTCCGCTGAAAAAGTGACCGGCCGGCTCGTCTTGAGGCGGGAGATCATCTCCGAGCCTGGGCTGAACACCATGTCGTAGCTTTTCCCGGAAATCCTTTGGTCGAACTCATTCGCCGCCGCCTCCAGAAACTCCGGCTCGCGATCTCCGCGGTGATATTGGCCGCGCAGGCGATAGAAGATTTTTTTCGAAATCGAGGCGCGATTATTTTTAACGACGAGCGGGAAGACGGGCTCGATGGCGGCCCCCAGGCGCTGGAGTCCTTCGAGGATGGAGGCCGGGTGCCCGGATTGGACTTCCGGATTGGCGGCGTCCTCGCGGAAAACATAAGCGATTTTCATGACTTGTTGGATGAGTTGAGCGGATCGGTTCAAGAGTGGCGGGGCGGAGGTAGCAGGGCGCGCGGGGTCCTGTCAGCAGGCGTTTTTCTGCCGCAAAAGCGTCATGAGCATGATTTGGATGTCCCAAAGGACGTTGGCTCTTTCGATGTAGTTGATGTCATACCGGATGCGCTCGCACAGATCGGTGTCGCCGCGAAGGCCGTTGACCTGCGCCCAACCGGTGAGCCCTGGTTTGACGGAGTGGCGCGCGTTGTAGTGGGGAATCTCTTCCTTGAAGTTCACCGTCATCTCCAGCCGTTCGGGCCGCGGGCCCACCAGGCTCATGTCGCCTTTGAGGACGTTCCAGAACTGCGGGAGTTCGTCGATGTTCCACCGGCGCATGAAGGCACCGATTCGCAGGCGCCGCGGATCGTCTTTGACGCTCCAGCCGGGTTTGCCATCGCGTTCGGCGTCCAGCCGCATGCTGCGGATTTTCAAGATCGAAAACGGCTGACCGTGACGCCCCAGCCGGCGCTGCGTGTAAAACACGGGGCCCGGACTTTCGCGATACACCAGCAGGGCGAAGAGCGCGATGATCGGCAGGCTCATGAGAAGGCCGAACGCCGCGCCCGCCACGTCGACGATTTCCTTGAGGATCAGGTTCAACGGATTGTCGAGCGGCAGCCGCGAGATGCCCAAGACCGGAATGCCGCTGACGCGTTCCAGGCTCAGGCCGGAGACGAACACCTGAAAACAGCTGGGAATGACTTTGAATTCGACCAGCTCCTTTTCGCAAAGGCTGGCCAGGCCGACGAGCTCGCCGTTGACCGCGTTCATGTCCGCGACCAGGACCATGTCCACCCGGTGCCGGTGAAGAAGCCCGCGCAGATCCCCGTAGTCGCCGAGCTTGCGAAGCCGGGCCGGCGGCGTTTGCGAATAACGTCCCTGAGGCGAAGGCACGCAGCCGGCGACTTCGTAAAGGTGTTCGCGATCTCCGGTGATGGCGTCGATGAAGGCGGAAGCATGCTCGGACCAGCCGACAAACAGAACACGCTGGCGCAACCGGCCGACGGCCAGGGAGCGGGCGATGAAGTGGTGCAACAATCCGCGCCAGCCCATCAGGCCAAACGTGGCCGTGAAAAACGCCGCACACACGTAGAAGTGATTCACGCCCTGGTCGAAGTGCAGCAGGAAATCCATCGAGACGTAGGCGAGCAGCCACACGAGAGATGCCTTCATCACCGTCGAAAGTACCGGCCGCAGATGCAGCATGCGCGGCATCGCGTACATGCGGAAATTGATGAGCAGAAGGGAAAACAGAACGGCTCCGAACACGATGTGCCGGCCGTAATCCGTCCAGTGAAACGCCGCGGATTGGGCGACCAGACTGCCACCGCCCCAGCCCATCTCGGAATGGACCCAAGCCACGAGGGCGAGAGCGGAGAAGATGACGACGGTGTCGCCCAGAAAGGCGGTGATGAAAAGGCGCCAGAATTGATCACGGGCCGGAACACCGCTGGTCGAGTTGATCTCCCATGCGGCTCTATCGGGAAAGGTTGCTTGATTGATCATAACAAAAACTTGGTTGGAGATCTGAAAAGGCTGTGGGTGAGAACGCCCGGTCACCGGAGTGGCGGACGGGGAAAGTGGGATCAGCCATGCACCGCCGAGACCGGCGGGTGGCCGTAGTAATAGTTGCTGTTCGAGTAGTAATAATAACTGGAGACGCGGCCGGGCTTGACCTGGTTGAGGATCACGCCGGCCGGCCGGGTGTTGGCCAACTCGGTCAGCAAAGTGCAGGCGCGGCGCACGGCGCGGCGCGGCGTCTGCCCGGCGTGCAGCACCAGGCAGATGGTCGCGACATGCTTGGCGATGTGCAGCGTGTCGCTGACCGCGGTGAGCGGCGCGGTGTCGATGACGACGCGGTCGAACTGCGCCGTGCTTTTCTCCAGCAACACCTTCAGGCCGGGGCCGCTGAGCAATTCCGCCCCCGTGCTGGAACCGTGGCTGTCACCAAGGAGAAAAAGATTGGGCACCGCCGTCTCGTTGAGCGCCTCCTCCAGGATCGACGGATTCCGCAGGCAGTCCGTCAGCCCGGGCTTCTTGTTCGCTTTCACATAGGCCTGGCGAAGCGTGGAACGGCGCAGATCCCCGTCGATCAGCAGCGTGCGCAGCCCTTGCTGGGCCAGGGAGGCGGCGTAATTGGCCGAGCAAAAACTTTTCCCCTCACCGGGAACGGCGCTGGTGAACATCACGAGCTGGCCCGTGCCTTCCGGCCGCAATAACAGAAGCGACGTGCGCAACGAGCGAAAGGCCTCCGCCTCGACGCTGCTGGGATGCGTGGCGACCACGAACTCGTCCTTGCCCTTGGGCAGGGACATCCGGGGAACCACTGCGAGCGAGGGTACGCCCAGAAAGGATTCCGCGTCGTCCAGCGAGGGCAAGGAGGTGTCCAGTGCCCGTTTCGTCAATACGATGCCGATCCCGGCCACACCGCCGCCGAAGAGGCCGAAGAGGATCAGTAACTTCGAGGAAACGCCGGTGGGCGCCGCCGGCAGCAGCGGGGGCGCGACCACCTGGATGAGGCTGCCGCCCCCGATGTTGCTCGTAGTGGTCATGCCTTGGGAGACATCTGTGCCTTTGAGCCGGGCGAGCACCTGCTGGTAAAGGGCGCTGTTGGACTCGACCTCGCGTTGCAACGCCCGGTACGAAATGGACAGGCGGCCGAGGTCGAGCGCCACTTTCTCCTGACGCGCCAGCTCCGCCGCCAGCGACTCTTCATTGGCCTTCGCCGTCTGGTAAGATTGGATGATGCCGCTGGCGCCCTTCTCCAACATGTCGTTCAGGGAAGCCTGCGTCTCGGTCATGATGCGCCGCGCCTGGATCATGGACGGATGCAGATCACGGTAGCGAAGGGCCAGCGCGGCCACGTCGGCCTGCTGGGCGCTCAGTTGTTTGCGCAACTCCACCACGTCGGGCAGCGCCGCGATGCTGCGCACGGCCAGAAGATGCTCCGGCCCTTGGTTCAACAAGGTTCGGGCCGCCGCCTGATCCGCTTCGAGCGCCAGACGCTCGGCCCGCGCGGCCATGACCTGCCGGCTGAGATCGTTCAGTCGCTCCGTCACGGAGTCGTGCTGGTCGCTGAGCGAGACCGAATTGTATTTTTCGCGATAAGATTGGAGCCGCTCCTCCGAGGCGTGAAGCTCGGCTTCGACCCGCTTGGCCTCCGCCAGGAGGTATTGCCGCGTAGCGTTCGCGCCTTCGCGATGAGTCTCCAGATTTTGGGTGAAAAACTCCCCGAGCACGTTTTCCGCGAACGCCTGGGCCTTGATCGGCGAGGCGTCGCGCGCCTCCACGGAAATGAGCCGGGTGCCGCGGATAAGGCTCACGGCGATGCGGCCTTGCAGGAGACCGATCAATTCCGTTTCAGAGTACACCTTGCCTTTGCGGGGCGGGGCGAACGCCGGGTCGCCGGCGAGATCGAGCTTGTCGATCACCCGCTTGACGACCGCCTGGCTGGCCACGGTCTGTTCGATCGTCTTCAACAACGCGGCCGAATTGATATCCGAATCCCGGTTCTGGGTGTCGCCAAACGCCTGAGGCTCGCTCGAAACCTCCAGGACCGCCCGCGACACGTAGGCAGGCACCCGGTGGTAGACATAAGCCGCCGCCGCCAGCCCGCCGATCAGGACACATCCCACCACGAGCCGCATGTGATCGCGGAAAAGATGGATCACGTTCCACGGATCGATCGCATCCTCACGGGAGGTTTTTTTCGCGGTGTCCATGATGTTCACCTCCGCGCAAAACTTCCCTGGTTGCCGGACACCGGATGCAGCCGGCCGGGCGCGCGGCATCCGCCGGCGTCTTTTTCAGTCGCTGAAGATCCCCTGAAATCAAATATGATGGTTTCCATAAGATGAATACGTTCCATGACCGTTCGCGAGACAGGGGAGCACGCGGGGTAGAAGTAAGGATCCTATGGGGTAGATAGAGAGGCCTTCGGACGACTGACGCTGTTGATTGGCGATCATTCCGTCACAGATCCGGACCAACTCCTTCGTCCAACGACGATACCGACCCACGGCCGCAGGGGCGGCGGCCCGGGTCAGATCCAAGAGAGGTAGATTCGATGCTGGAACAGCGCCTTTCATAACAGTGGCAACATCCTAGCACGCGCCATTTGGCTTCAAAATCGGGCGACCTACCTTCACGTCATGGGGTAAAGCCCTGCGACCGGCATCTCGGATTTCACACCTGCCGGTTTGTAGGACTTTTTAAATCATCCGGAACGGCACGGCCGACGGTCGCCACCTATATTCCCGGCTACATGGCACTTGAACTTATGGGAAGCGAAGCCCACTTTTTTTCGGTCCTCCACGTCTGCCGCGCCGCTTGATCGCCCGAGGGATCGCGCCGTCTTTTTTTGAACGCAACGCACAGGCGCGGACCGCTTCGTTTCCAGAGCCAATTTTTAAAAATGCAAAATTCCGGCAGCCGCCCTTCGCCCAGTGGCCCTCCTCTGTTCTCCTGGCTTCGTTCCCGTTCGGCGGGCGCGCTCCTCCACCCCACCTGCTTTCCCGGCGATCAAGGCATCGGCGTGCTCGATGATTCCGTCGATCGCCTGCTGCAATTTTTAAGCGCGGCGGGCATTCGCAACTGGCAGTTTTGTCCCCTCGGGCCTACCGGCTACGGGGATTCCCCGTATCAATGTTTCTCGGCTTTCGCCGGCAATCCCTACCTCATCGATTTGCAAGCGCTCGTCCGCGCCGGCCTCCTGGCCGACGTCGATCTGGCGACGTTGCGCGAACTCCCCCGTGACCATGTGGACTTCGGCTGGCTCTACGTGACCAAATGGCCCGTCCTGTTCCGGGCGTATCAGAATTTCAAGGCCGGCGCCGGCACCGCCCTGCCCTACGGTGATTTCGAAAAATTCAAGGCCGACCGTCGGGCCTGGCTCGAGCCCTATGCTTTTTTTCTCGCGCTCAAGGACCACTTCCAAGGACAGCCGTGGTGGGAGTGGCCGGCGGAAGTGCGGTTTTTCACGCAAGCCAAGCTGTCGCCGCTCGCCGGCACCGTCGCCGACCGGGCCGAGGCGCATGCCTTTTTTCAATACCTCTTCTTCGGCCAGTGGCAGCAGGTGCGCGCCAAGGCGAGGGCGTTGAACATCGAGTTGATCGGCGACGCTCCGATCTTTGTGGCCCGCGACAGCGCCGACGTGTGGTCGAATCCCCATCTCTTCCAGCTCGATCCGAAGACGGGACACCCGCTTTTCGTCGCCGGCGTTCCGCCCGATTATTTTTCGGCCGACGGCCAGCTTTGGGGAAATCCCCTCTACGCCTGGGATGTCCATCATGCCGAGGGCTATACCTGGTGGATCGACCGGTTGCGCGCCAACTTCGACCTGTGCGACATCGTGCGCATCGATCACTTCCGCGGCTTCGACACTTACTGGTCGATTCCCGCCGATGCGAAAAACGCCCGTGTCGGCGAATGGAAAAAAGGCCCGGGCCTCGCCTTTTTCGAGGCGGTCAAGGCATCGCTTCCCAACGCCCGGCTTATCGCCGAGGATCTGGGCGATCTGTTTCCGAGCGTGCTGGAGCTGCGCGACGCCACCGGCCTGCCGGGCATGACCATCCTGCAATTCGGCTTCGGCGGGGAATCCGACAATCTCTATCTCCCCCACAATCTGACGGCCAACAGCGTCATTTATCCGGGCACGCACGACAACGACACCACGCTGGGCTGGTATGCCGCCGCCGATGAAAAAACCCGCGACCACGTGCGGAGTTATTTTCGCATCAGCGGCCAGGAAATCAGCTGGGACTTCATCCGCATCGCCTACGCCTCCGTCAGCAACCTCGCGGTCATTCCCTTGCAGGATTTCCTGAGCCTGGATTCACGGGGGCGTTTCAATACTCCTGGCCAGCCCGCCGGCAACTGGCAGTGGCGCTACTCCGCCGAACAGCTCGATCACCTCCTTCGCGACAGCGCCGCTTACCTTCACAAGCTGGGCGGTCTCTACAGCCGCGGCTGATGCGTCTGCCGGCGGGCGTTTCCGAGAAACCCGGGGACGCCCGCCGGCGCCAAGGGTTGCAAACCTCCGCTCGCTGGATCTTTTACACGTCGTGTCCGCCTCGCTCGCCCTTCCCGGTCTCACCGCCCGCCTTGACAAGCTCGTCTACCACCATGGCGGCAAGGCCCTGCCGCCGGACAAGCCGCACGCCTTCGTTTACTTTGTGACGTTGCACAATGGTTCCGAGCACACCGTGACGTTTCTCGGGCGCAAGTGGGTCGTACAGCATGAGGACGGCGCCCAACTCGTGATCGAAGGCGACAAAATCGTGGGCGAGACCCCCCGCCTCGCCCCGGGCGAGCAGTTCTCTTACAACAGCTACCACATCACCGGTTGCAATGCCCGTGCCCGTGGCAGCTTTCACGGCCTCGACGAGCTGGGACGCCGCGTTCACGTCATTCTGCCGCCCTTTGAGATGAGCATTCCCGACGACTCGGCCGGCCCTTGCGAGGTTTGAGCGCCCCGCCTTGGCCGACGCTCATTTGCGCTGTTTCAAACTTGCGCTTGCGCCCGCCCCTCGCGTGCGTCTGTCTGACCCGTTCTAAATGAAGCTCATTGATTTGAACCGCAACGGCGGTATCGGCGCCAACTCCATGTATGTGCAGATTGGCGACTTAAACATCCTTATCGACTGCGGGTTGAATCCCAAGATGGCCGGCCGGCTTGCCACGCCGGACCTCGCCCCGCTGCGCGGCGTCGATCTCGATCTTATCATCATCACGCATTGCCATCTCGACCATATCGGCAGCCTGCCGGTCGCGATGCGCCAGCATCCCACCACGCCCGTCCTCATGACGCAGTCGAGCCGCATGCTCATCGAGCGCATGCTGCACAATTCCGCCAACGTCATGATGCGCCAGAAGGAGGAGGCCAACATTCCCGATTACCCTCTCTTCACGCACGACGAGATCGATCGCTGCGCCCCGCGCATCATCGGCCTGCCCTTTAACCACGTGAAGAAGTTCCGCGGCAAGACCGACGAGATCGACATCATCTTCCACCGCGCCGGCCACGTCGCCGGTGCCGCCGCCGTCGAGATCCACCACAAGCACCGCCACATCTTCTTCAGCGGCGACGTCTTGTTCGAGAACCAGCGCACCCTTCTGGGCGCCCAGTTCCCCTCCGGCCATTTCGACACCGTGGTCATCGAGACGACTCGCGGCACCACCGAGCGCCCCATCGGCAAGGAGCGCGTCAACGAGGTCGCCCGCTTGATCACCTCGATCAACGACACGATTCAGCGCGGCGGTTCGTTCCTCCTCCCGGTCTTTGCCCTCGGCCGCATGCAGGAAGTTCTCTCCATCCTGCACGACGCCCGCAAATTCGGCCGCATGGTCGACTGCCCCATCTTCGCCGCCGGTCTCGGCATGGATCTCGCCGATTACTTCGACGAAATCTCGCGCAAGACCAAGGACGTGCAGTTCAGCCGCAACGTTATCAAGGATCTGAAAATCAAACCGGCCCCGCGCAAACTCGTCCCTGGCGAGGATCCCAAGCAAAACGCCCTCTACATCATCAGTTCGGGCATGCTCGTCGAGCGCACTCCCAGCTACACCCTCGCCTCCGGCCTGATCGGCCACGCGCGCAACACCATCGGTTTCGTCGGCTATTGCGATCCCGACACCCCCGGCGGCCAGCTCCTCCAGGCCAAGACGGGCGACGAGTTTCTCTTTGCCACCGCCAACGTCAAAACCAAGGTCAACGCCCGCGTCGAGCGCTACGAGCTTAGCGGCCACGCCGACCGCGAGGAATTGCTTGAGTTCGCCATCCAGACCGGCGCCCGCAGCGTGATCCTCACCCACGGCGATCCCGCCGCCCGCGCCTGGTTCATGGAACAGCTCAGCGCCAAGATGCCCGAGACCAAGGTGCTCGATCCGGTACCGCTGCAAACGTATCAGGTCTGACGTTCGCGACCCAAAATCCCGGCGGCCCGTCCGCCGGGATTTTTTATGCCAGCAGCTTTCGCAGCGTTGCGCACACCGCCGCGTTGCCCGCGATAAACTGGATGCGCCCCATCCTGAGGTTGAACACCTTCATGGGGAACTGTTCGCCATTGAGAAAATGGACCTCGCCGCCCGCCGCGAGGCAGAGCGGCACGGCCGCCGCGATGTCCCAGATGCGCACGTTGTGGTCGACCGTGCCGTCGAGCAGCCCCACCGCCACGTAGGCCAGGTGCAGCGTGCTGCTGCCCAGACCGCGAATTTTGAAATTCTGCACCAGCACACTCGCGTGCCGCGCGAACTCCTTGTCGTAGGGGCTGTGAAATCCGAGCAGACTCTGCGCGTCGGGCGGAGTCGCCTTCACCCGGGCGACGCGGTCGCCGTCCCACACGCCAAAGCCCGGGCCGCCGTGAATCAACACACGCCGCGCCATGTCGTAAACCAGCCCGTACACCGGCACACCGTTTTCCAACAATGCGAGCGAGATCGCGCAATAAGGGATGCCCGTGGCGTAGTTGTTCGTGCCATCGATCGGATCGAGCACCCAGGCGAAACGCTGCGTGAGCGGCATCACCGTGTCGGTTTCCGCCAGTTCCTCGCTGAAATAGTGGTCGTCGGGAAATTCCCGGGAGAGTTCCCGGAAAATCGCCTCGGAAATCGCCACATCCACCGCCGTCACCCGCGTGCCGTCGTATTTCCAGGAACTCTGCACGCGGCCGAATTCGCGGTGCATGAGTTCGGTTTGTCCGAGCACCGCGCGTTTACCGGCTTCGATGCGGGAAAGGAGATCAGGAGAAGGCATGGCTCCCAGTCATGCCGGCGAATGCCCGGCGATGAAAGCCGGAACCGGCGCCGCTTCATTCATAATCGTAGAGCCGGGGATCGCGCACCGGCGCGGTGCGTCGCACCTTGAATTTTGCGCGGCCTTCCTTCGTCTCCGGCGCCTCCGGCTCGCCCGGCCGCGGCAGATCGTCGCCATATGCCGGATCCGCCTCGGGCTCGGGAGCTTCGGCCCCCAGTTTTTCCTCCAACGAATCCGGATCGACGCCCTCCTCCAGCTTGCGCACGACTTCTTCCATCTCGCCGTTGATTTTTTCCCCGGTGAGCTCGGCCATGCGCCGCATCATGCGCGCCATGGCCCTGGGGTCGTTTTCATCCACTTGGGAAAATTCTTTTTCCATGGCGCCCATCGCCGCCTCCATGCGCGGGTCCCCCGGAGCTTCTCCGCCGGACGGACCGGCGACAGGCTCGGCGGCCCCGCCGGTCACGGCAAAGGTGGAGAGCATTTTCTCCATGCGAAACGAGGGATCATCCGGGCATTTGGGAACGAGGCGGCCCTGTGCCAGCGTTTTCGCGTAGAACTGATAAATCCTGTGATTATCCGGGCAGTAATACTCGTAAATCGGCATGCTGCTTTTCTCCGCTCCGGCGTCGCGGAATGGCAATGCGGAAACGTTTCGGTCAGCCCTTCCCGTCCAACTGGTGCCCGTGTTTCACGACCGCGCCGCGGCCGTTGAGTTTGTCCAGCACCGCGGCCAGCTTGCGCCGCTTTTCGGCGTCTTCGGAAAACAGGTCCAGCTGACGCGGGCCGGCCTCGATCCCGGAGAACTTCACGCTGACGAGCCGCAGCGGCCGGCGTTGCGTCCACGCCTGCCTGAGCAACGGCGTGACCAGCGGATAAAACGGCATTTCCAGATCGCTGGCCTCCGGCAGGCTTCGCCCCGCGCTTTCCTGGGTGAAATCCCCGTAGCGCACTTTCACCGTCAGCGTTCGCGCGCGTTTTCCATCTTCGCGAATTTTGGGCAGCAAATCGTCGATCATCCGCTTGGCAACGCGCTCGATCTCCGCGAATGCGGCGATGTCCGTCGCAAAGGTCTCCTGCTGCGAATAGCTCTTCGCGTCTTCGTGCTCGGTCTCCACCGGCCGGTCGTCCTCGCCGCGCGCCAAGGCTTGCATGCCTCGCCAGTCGCGACCGAAAACCGCCTCGGCCTCGCGGTCGTTCAACGCGAGCACGTCGCCCACGGTTCGCAGGCCGCGCGCCTGCAGCGCGGCTTCCGTCTTGGTGCCCACGCCGGGCAGCTTGCCGATGTCGAGCGGTGCGAGAAAAGCCGCCTCGTCGCCCGGCGCCACCACCACGAAGCCGCGGGGTTTGCGAAGCTTCGAGGCGATCTGCGCTACCAGCTTGTTCGTCGCGATGCCCATCGACACGGGAATCTGCAAGGCGTCCCAGATGCGCGCCTGCAACCCGCGCACCACCGCCTCGATTTCCGCGGTGGACTTGAGACCGCACGGCTTCAGGTCGAGGTAACCTTCGTCGATGGAGTTGCGCTGCACCCACGGTGTGAGCGTTTCGCAGAGGTCGAACATCTGCCGGGACACCTCGCCGTATTTGCCCACGTGCGGCAGCAGGATCAGATCGGGACACACCGCCAGCGCCCGCACGGTCGGCATGGGCGTGTAGACGCCGCAAGCGCGGGCCTCGTAGCTCGCCGAGGCAATGATCCCGCGTTCGCGTCCGCCCACCGCGACCTTTTTGCCGCGCAATTCCGGACGCAACGCCAGCTCGACCGAGACGAAAAACGCGTCGGCGTCCAGGTGCACGATGAAGGGAAGCCCGGCGGACATGACGTGACGTTGCGAAACGAAGTCCGATCTTACAGCGGACTCTGCCACACTGTCGGAGGATGACGTCCGCCGCAATCCGGACACGTGGTCATCTCATGCGCCGCGCCACAATAAGAGCACACACCGCCCGCCGCGAACATGTCGAAGGGCTTGCCGCACTGGCCGCAGCCCCAGTAAGCGCCCGCAGGCGGGGCCGTACGGCACTCGGGGCAACTGAAGCCTTCCCGCCGCGGCAGACGCGCGATGCGCAGCAACGCCCGGGAATGTTTGAACGCTCCCCAGCAATTCATGAGGAGAAATCCTGCCATGACGCCGAACCAGAGAGACTGATTCCATAACGCCAACCCGATGAGGGCGAGCCCGCCCGCGAAGCCCAGCACCGTCGCGATCATCAAACTCTTCGCTTTGCCGAACGGATACCAGAGCAACGAACGCAGAATCTGCCCGCCATCGAGCGGATAAACCGGGAGCAGGTTGAAGATGAGCAGTCCCAAATTGATGAACGCCAGTGTGCCGATGAACTTGCGCACATCTGGCAGGCTCTGCGCCCAGCCATTGACGGAGGCCACCCAGGTGAGGAGCAGGAACACGGGCACGAGCACCACGTTGACCAGAGGCCCGGCCGCGATGCTCCAGAGCGTGGCGCCGGGACGTTGCGGGGCGTCCACATAGGCCACGCCTCCGAGAGGCCAGAGCACGATCTGGTCGGCCGTTCCACCCACCTGCCGGCACGCCAGCGCGTGGCCGAATTCATGCATCAGCACGATCACGAAGAGCGCCAGGTATTCGAGCACCTTCCAGACGGGCGTCGTGTAGGTTTCCGGCCGGGTTGAAATCTGATAAATCGCGATCAGAAACCAGGACCAGTGCAAATGCACGTCGATGCCAGCGAGGCGAAAAAGATGAAAAGATCCCTGGCGGGTGGGGGTCATTCGTGAGAGCTAGCCGGCGGTTTTGTCAGCACAAGGTTATTGTCTCGGCGCGGCGGCCTGATTCCGTTGGCAATCAATTATCCCGTTTCAATCCCCGCCGCGGGGAACTCTTTTTTATTTTTCGGCTCTCACGCGCATCGTTTCATGGCCGTCATTTTCCCCTCCCTGTTTCGCCCCGCCGCCTGTGCGGCCGTCACCGTTCTCCTCACCCCACTCATGGCCGATACCCCGCTCCCGTACCGCGACTCCAACCAAACCATCGAAACCCGCGTGGCCGACCTGCTGCCGCGCATGACGCTCGACGAGAAGCTCGGGCAGCTCTCGCAAAGCGTCATCTGCGAACCTCGCCATCGCGAGGAACCCAACCCCTCCCTCGTGCGCAGCGGACGTCTGGGCGCGTTCATCCTCGCGATCGATCCCGCGGTGTCGGTCGAGATCCACAATCAGTTTCAACATATCGCCGTCGAGGAGTCGCGCCTCGGCATCCCCCTGCTCTTCGGGTACGACGCGATCCACGGGTTTCGCACGACTTTTCCCATCCCCCTCGGGCTTGCCTCGACTTGGGATCCCGCCTTGGTCGAACGCGCCCAGGCGGTCTCGGCCCGCGAGACGCGCGCGGCCGGCGTTGACTGGACTTTTGCGCCCATGAGCGACCTCGCCCGCGACGCCCGCTGGGGCCGCGTGGCGGAAACCTTCGGCGAAGACCCGTTCCTCACCTCGCAACTGGCCGCCGCGTCCGTGCGCGGTTTCCAAGGCACCGACCCCGGCGCGCCCGGCCATGTCGCCGCCACGCTCAAGCACTACCTCGGCTACAGCGCCGCGGTGGGCGGACGCGATTACAACCTCACCGAGATCACCCCCTTCGCGCTGCGCAACCTCCACCTGCCGTCCTTCCACGCCGGCGTGCAGGCCGGCGCCCTCACGGTGATGAGCAGTTTCAACGCGAACGACGGCATTCCCGCCGTGTCCGACCGCCACCAGCTCACGGACATCTTGCGCGGCGATTTGGGCTTCAAGGGATTCGTCGTGAGCGACTGGGAAGGCGTGATCGAGAGCATCGCCTGGGGCTATTCCGCCACTCCCGCCGAGGCCGCGCGCCGTTCACTCGCCGCGGGCAACGACATGGAAATGGTGAGCACCTCCTACCGCGACACCCTCGCCGCCGAGATCGCCGCCGGACGCATCCCGCCCGCCGTGATCGACGAGGCGGTGCGCCGCGTCTTGCGGGTAAAATTCGCGCTGGGCCTTTTCGAACACCCCTACACGCCGGCGCTGGCCGCGGACAAAGTTTTCCTGCAACCCGACGCCGTCGCCTTGGCGCGCGAGACGGTTGCCCGTTCCGCCGTGCTCCTGCAAAATCCCGACGTGCTCCCGCTCGCCAAAACGGTGAAGCACCTCGCCCTGATCGGGCCGCTGGGCGACGACGGCGACGAGATGCTCGGCACCTGGCCGGGCATGGGGCGCCCACAGGACGTGGTCACGCTCGCGCAAGGCCTGCGCGCCAAGCTCGCCCCCGGCGCCACGCTCGAAGTCGTGCGCGGCTGCGATCTGCTGGAAGCCGGCCCGCGCACCCGCACGTTGATGGACGGCTCCGTCGTGATCGATCCGGTGGCGGAGGCCAGGGAAACGCCCGGCATTGCCGCGGCCGTCGCGGCGGCGAACCGGGCCGATGTCGTCATCCTCGCCTTGGGCGAACCGCGCGGCTGGTCCGGCGAAAACGCCTCTCGTGCCGAACTCAGCCTCACCGGCCGCCAGAGCGAGTTGCTTGCGGCCGTGACCGCGACCGGCCGTCCGCTGGTCATCGTGACCTTCAGCGGACGCCCGCTGGTGATCCCCACCCTGCCCGTCAACGCCGCCTGGCTGCACGCCTGGCATCCGGGCGTGCAGGCGGGCACCGGCTTGGCGGACGTGCTCTTCGGAGACGCCGTTCCTTCCGGCCGTCTCGCGATCACGTTCCCCCGCGCCGTGGGCCAGCTGCCGCTTTTCTACAACGGCTACACGACCGGCCGCCCCGACAAACGCGATTACCGCGACCTTCCGAGCGAACCGCTTTATCCCTTCGGCTATGGTCTTTCCTACACGACCTTTCGCTACGGCGCGGTCGAGATCGTTCCTCCCGCGCAGCCGGGCCAGCCGGCCACCGCACGCACGACGGTGATCAACACCGGCCGGCGTCCCGCCGACGAGGTGGTGCAGCTTTACCTCCGCGATGTCGCCTGCTCGGAAGGCGCGCGTCCGGAACAGGAGTTGCGCGGCTGGCAGCGCGTGCACCTCGCCCCCGGCGAAACGCGCACCGTGAGCTTCGCGCTGGATGACGCTGCACTCGGCTTTTTCAACCGCGAGGGTCGGTGGCTGACCGAGCCGGGCGATTTCCTCGTGTGGATCGCACCGCATGCGCATATCGGCGAGGGCGCGCGTTACACGCTGACGCGCTGACAGGCCCCGGCGAAAAGTGGAATTCCCGGGAACCGATTGGGACAAGGTCGCTCCATGGTGTTTCCCATGGAGCCCTCCCCACTTCTTCCGCACCGCCAGATCCTCCACGAAGACCTGCAGATCATCCGGATGACACTGGCCACGATCACCGACGACATCCATCGTTACTGCCCAGAGGCCGCGGCCGCGATCCAGAGTGCGCTCTCCCAGCTAGACTGGGCCCAGGAAGCCCTCGGCCTTCCGCCCGCGCAGGCCTGACCTCGAAGCTCGATCAGGGTAAAACAAGGGCACCAAGTGCCAGCTGAGTCCGCAAAAAAACCCCGCTTTTTTAAGCGGGGTTTTTACCAAAGTGGTGGACCCTAGCGGGATCGAACCGCTGACCTCCTCAATGCCATTGAGGCGCTCTACCAACTGAGCTAAGAGCCCGTGACTAACGAGAGGGGTGGAAAATCAGGCTTTGGCCGATGAAGGCAAGCGGTTTTTTAGAGTTTCTCTCATTCGTCTTCCTTCATCTTGAACGTGGTGGAGTAAATATCCGTCTTGAGGTTCTGCGGCGGGCTCGGGAGGTGGATTTTGCGGAAGGCGGCGAGCACCGAGGCGTCGAACTCAGGGTTGCCCGAGGACTTCACGATATTGACGCCACTGATCGTGCCGTTCGGGTTGAGACGGAACTCCACCTTGGCCTGCAGGAGGTCGCTCAGGCCATCGGGCTTTTGATGGGCCTCGCGGAGGCGTTGAATGATAAGCGCGATGTAGGCGTCGGAGAGGGCCATTTCTTCGCGTGTCAGGGCCTTGCCTCCCGCGCCGCCGGTTTTGTTGGCGGTGGAGCCGCCGGTCACGCCGCCGGCGATGCCCTCGGCGTCGATCTTGGTGGTCTTGATCGCCCCGTTTTTCTGGGACGGCGTGGCGCCCTTGTTCTGGCGGTCAAACTCCGCCTTCGTCATGCGCTTGGCGTTGAGCGCGGCTTCCTTGGCGGCGCGTTCCTCGGCCGCTTTCTGCTCCTGCTTGAATTTCTTCTCGATGTTGGCCGCGCGCTTGTCGGCGATGCGATCCACGAGCTTGGCCATATTGACCGGCTTGTAGTCCTTGGGTTTCGCGGGGGCCGTCGGTTTGGCGGGCGTCGGCGTGGGCGCGGGTGCGATAGGCGTGTCGGGCACCGGTTCGGGCGCGGGTTCCACCGGCGAGGCGGGCTCAGGCGAAGGCGTCGGCGCGGGCGGCTGGGGAATGTCCAGCTTGATGCCGCCGGGCACGCCCAAGGCCGGGGCGTCGGTTGCGCCGAAATTATCGCCGGCGCCGGCGACGAGTTCGAAGACCTTGGGCGTCTCCGGCTCCCGGTCCTGCGCGAAATAGGTCAGCACAATCACCAAGGCCACGATCACCCCGTGCAGGGTGGCCGAAAGCAAAAAGGCGTTGGGAGGACGGCTGTTCATGACACCGGGGATAAACGTACCGCAACCTTAGCCCGTCGTCTGGGTGTCGAACGTGATTTTCGAGAGATTGTTCTTCTTGAGCTCGTCCATCAGCTTGACGACCTCCTGCCACTGGAGCGAGAGATCGGCGCGGATGCGAATGACGGGCTGCTTCGGACGGCTCGAAAACCCGCGCAAGCGGCTTTGCAGTTCGTTGAAGCTCACCGCCGAGTTCCCCACGGAATAGCGGCCCTGCTTGTCGATCGTGATGCTCTCGTAGACCGTGTCCTTGTCCGGTTTTTGCTGCTGGTTCTTCGACTCGATCGGCAGGTTGACCGGGATCGTCTGCTCCTGCTGGATGAGCGGAGTGGCGAGCATGAAGATGATGAGGAGCGTGAACGCCAAATCGACGAGATTGGTAACATTCAACTCCGCGACCGCGTGCATCTGGCGGCGTTGCCTGAAAGTCCGTGCCATGGGTGTGCCTTATTTCGACTCCAGCTCGATGCGGTCGGCGAGCGAGCTGGCGTAATTCTCGATCTCGGTGACGAGCTGCTTCACTTTTCCGAGGAGGAAATTGTAGCCGAAGACCGAGGGAATGGCGACCACGAGGCCGGCGATGGTCGTGAGCAAGGCCGCGGAAACACCGGGCGCGAGAGTCTGGATGCTGGCCGTCTGCTGGCCGGAGATGGCGCTGAAGGCCTCCATCACGCCCCAGACCGTGCCGAGCAGGCCGACGAAGGGCGCGCCGGTCACGATGCTGGCGAGAAAGATCATGCTCGCCTCGTAGCGCAGGACTTGGCGGGCGATGGCGCGCTGGATGGCGTTTTCGGCATGCTCCAGGCGGGAGCGGCTGGCGTCGCCGCCCTTCTCCTTCTGGATGGACGCGGCGCGCCAGTAGGACTCGACCGCGTCGGCAAACAGATCGGCGTAGGGAATGGCGCGCTTGTTGCGATAGGTCTCGGGCAGGTCGAGGAGCGTGCGCTCGTCGCGCAGGCGCTGCTCGAAGGCGAAATTGAGTTCGCGCAGGCGTTTGAGCTCGAAGTGCTTCCCGATCATGATGGTCCAGGTGATCAGACTGAAAACCCCGAGACCGGTGGTCAGCACCTGACCGACGATGTCGGTGTCCCCGAAAATTTTAAACAGGTTGGCGGAAGCGAAAAGAAGCGTCATCGAAAAAGGAGCGTGAAGTGGGCGACAAGCGTTGGAGGGTTTGCGCGGGCCGTTCAACGGAAATCACGGCGATTTCCGCAGCGAATCTGATTGCGGGGGCCCGGGGTGAAATCTTCCCTGCCCTACCCAACCCTCACCCTATGGATTTCAAGACCCGCACGCTGGACGCCCTGCGCACGCACGAAACGACCTTGAGCGGCAAACGCTCGGTCGTCGGCTTCGACGGCTTCGTCGACACGATTGTCACCCCGGTGGCCTTGCGCACCGCGCAGGGCGAGGCCTTCACGCCCATCACCACCATCACCGAGTTCGGCCACCGCATCCTCGGCGCCGCGGGCAAGAGCACCAACATCGAGTTCTACCCGCGCATGGACAAACTCGGCGGCAACGGCCCCATTATGGCCAACGCCCTCCTCGCCGCCGGCGGCCGCATGGCCTACATCGGCGCGCTCGGTCGCACCGCCATTCATCCCGTTTTCCAGGAGCTCGCCGGCAAGGCCGAGGTCGTCTCCCTCTGCGACCCCGCCAGCACCACCGCGGTGGAGTTCACCGACGGCAAGCTCATGCTCGGCCAAATGCGCAGCCTCGACGAAGTCACCTTTGACCGAATCGTTGAAAAAATGGGCGAGGCCGCCCTCCTGAAGTCGGTCGCCGACGCCGATCTCGTCGCCCTCGTCAACTGGACGATGATCCCGAACATGACGGCGATCTTCACCGCCTTCGTGGAGAAAGTCCTGCCCGCGCTCCCCGCTCGCGAACGTCTCTTTTTCTTCGATCTCGCCGACCCGGAAAAACGCTCCCAAGCCGACCTGCTCGGCGCGCTTGAGGTCATCGGTAAATTCGAGGCGTTCGGCCGCGTCACCCTGGGCCTCAACCTCAAGGAGGCGCAGCAGGTCTGGGCCGCGCTCGATTATCCGGTCATCAAGGAAGACGAGGCCGGCCTGCGCAAGATGGCCGCGGATATCCGTGCGCGCCTCGGCGTCGCCACCGTCGTGATTCACCCCAAGGAATCCGCCGCCTGCGCCACCGCCGACGGCACCGCCTGGGTGCCCGGCCCCTACACCGAAAAGCCGCTCATCACCACCGGCGCGGGCGATCATTTCAACGCCGGTTTCTCCAACGGACAGCTCCTCGGCCTTTCCGCCGAAGGCTGTCTCGCCCTTGGCGTGAGCACGTCCGGACATTACGTCCGCACCGGTCGCAGCCCGTCTTTCGCCGATCTTCAGCAATTTCTCCGGGGCTGGAAGTGACCGTCAATACGATTGCCTCGACGGGCTTTTGACAACACACTCCAACCCATGCCACTGAAACAAAAACACACCGGCAAACTCATCTCGTTCGAGGGCTCGGAAGGCAGCGGCAAATCAACCCAGATCGCCCGCCTCGCGAAGCACTGCCAGCTCCTCGGCCGCGAGGTGCTCACGACGCGTGAGCCCGGTGGCACCGAGATCGGCGAGCAGATCCGCAACATCATCGTCCATAATTCCAAGGGCGACGAGATGTGCGCCGAGACCGAGCTCCTCCTTTTCACCGCCGCCCGCGCCCAGCTCGTGCGCGAGGTGATCGCCCCCGCCCTCCTGCAAGGCACGATCGTGCTGAGCGACCGTTTCCTCGATTCGACCACGGTTTACCAAGGCGTCGCCCGCAATCTCGCGATGGATCCGGTCAACCTCATCAACCAGTTCGCCGTCGGCAACGTCATGCCCGACCTCACCGTCATCATCGACGTGCCCACCAAGCAGGGACTCGAGCGGGTCCGCCAGCGCGCCTCCGATCTGCCCGACCGCATGGAACGCGAAAACATCGAGTTCTACGACAAGGTTCGCGAGGGCTACCTGCTCCTCGCCAAGAGCATTCCCAAGCGCTTTCTCGTCATCGACGGCTCCAAGTCCGAGGACGCCGTCGAGCACGACATCTGGCAGGGTCTGCAAAAGCTGCTGACGGCCTGACGCCAGCCTCCGGTTGAATATATGTCCGCCGTTTCCTGGCCCCCCACCCTTGCCGGCACGCCCGCCGTCGCCGTCATCGAACGCGCCATCAAGGGCCGCCGCCTGTCGCACAGCCTGCTCATCACCGGCGACGACCACGAAACGCTCCTCGCCGTGGCGCACGCCATCGCGGACCGGTTGTTGAACACACCGCGGTCTAGCGCTTCGTTCCCGCCCGAGAACCATCCCGACTGTTTCGCGCTGCGTCCGGCGGGCAAGATGCGGCAGATCTCCGCCGACTCCACCCGCGAGCTGATCGGCAAGGTCCAGGTCTCCCCCACCGTCGCCACGCTCAAGGTCGGTATCATCCACGAGTGTGACCGCATGAACGTCGCCTCGGCCAACGTGTTCTTGAAAACGTTGGAGGAGCCGCCCGCCAACACGACGCTGCTGATGCTCACCACGCGGCCCTACGCGCTGCTCCCCACCATCCGCAGCCGCTGCCTGCATTTTCGTTTTCCCGGGATCAACACCGCCTTCACGCCCGACGGCTGGGCTTCGTGGATCGCCGATTATCAGGCCTGGCTCGGCCGCCTCGCCGAGGGCGTCACCGACAAGAAAGCCATCGCCGACTCCGTCTTCGCCGCCTACGGCCTGATGGCCCGCTTCGGCACCGTCCTTGAATTCGCCACCGGCGAAATCTGGAAGCAGCAAAAAGCCAAGCTCCCGCCCGACCTCGCCGAGGACGAGCAAGTCGCCATCGAAACGGGCATCGCCAACGGCCTTCGCACCCGCCTCTTCGCCGAAATCGAGCAGGCCACCCGCGGCTTTGCCCTCGCCCGCCTGCGCCAAGGCGACGAGGCTACGCGGCGCGCCCTCACCGCCGCCATCGACAAGCTCGAACACGACGTGGGCCTGCTGCGCCTGAACCTGAACGAAGCCGCCGCCTTGGAGGAATTTCTCCTAAGCTCGCTGCGGCTTTGGACGCGGAAAGCCTGAGCCCGCGGTGGCGCGCCTACGCGCCCAACACGGCGCGCACGAACTCCGCCCGCGTTTCCATGTGCGGATTGTGTCCGGAGCCGGCGATGATCTCCATCTGCGCGCCCGGAAAATGCCGCTCGATGATCTCCCTGTCCTCCGGCTGCACATAGCGGGACTTGCCGCCTTTGATGAAAAGCGTGGGACCCGCAAAACGGTCGTCGTCCTGCAACGAGTTCTTTTCAATCACCGGCAGCGACGCGGTCAGCGCGGGCAGGTTGATCTGCCATTTCCAGCCGCCCGTCTCGGTGCGCTCCAGATTCGTCACGAGAAATTTTCGCATCGCCCAGTCGCTCACCCGCGCCTCGAAGCGCAGCTCGGCCTCGCCGCGCGATTGCAGGGTATCGAGCCGCAGCTCGTTCATCGCCGCGAATTCGAAGCGGTGTCCGTGCGACACGTAATCCTTCGGCGCGATGTCCACCACCACCAGCCGCTCCACCCGTTCCGGATGGCGGCAGGCGAGCAACATCGCGGTTTTCCCGCCCATGCTGTGCCCGACCAGCGTGACGCGTTTCAAGTGCTGTGCGTCCATCCAAGCCAGCACGTCGGCGGCCATCGCCTCGTAGGTCATCTCGTCCGCATGCGGCGAGCGGCCGTGGTTGCGCAGGTCCGGCGCCAGCACGTGATAGTGCTCCGCCAGATCGCCGCCCGTGGTCAGCCAATTGCGCGACGACCCGAGCAGACCATGCAAGACCACCAGCGGCGGATTGCCCGCCCCGCCCAGATCGCGATGAAAAAGTGAGACCACGACGACCACGAAGACAATGAAACCGGCCGAGGCAAAGCCCGGATTTCGCCCGGTCCGGCCGGGATTGCGGCGTTTACTTCCTCCGGGCGCCCGCCACACTCGTGTTCACCCCGCCCGGCGTACGCCCCGCCCGGTTTTATGCCCGCTTCCCACTATGATCTGATCGTGATCGGCTCCGGCCCCGCCGGCGAAAAAGGCGCGGCCCAAGCGGCCTATTTCGGCAAACGCGTCGCGCTCATCGAACGCGAGCCCGTGTTGGGCGGAGCCGCCGCCAACACCGGCACGCTGCCCTCGAAGACGCTCCGCGAAACCGCGCTGTACCTGTCCGGCTTCCGCCAGCGCGGACTCTTCGGCGTCAGCATGGCGCTCAAGGATGAGGTCACCGCCCGAGATTTTCTTTATCGCGAACGCCAGGTTCAAACCACCGAGCACCTGCGCATCGCCGACAATCTCAAGCGCCACCGCATCGATTTTTATCAGGGCCACGCGTCCTTCACGGATGCCCACACGATTAAAGTCGCGCCTCGCGAGGGCGAAGCGTCCGTCTTGTCCGCCGATGTCGTGCTGCTCGCCACCGGTTCGCACCCGTTTCGCCCGTCCGTCTTCCCGTTCGACGACGCGCGGGTCTATGACTCTGACACCATTCTCAACCTGCACGACATTCCCCGCACCCTGCTCGTGGTGGGCGCCGGGGTGATCGGCTGCGAGTACGCCTGCATCTTCGCCGCGCTCGGTATCCGGGTGACCTTGCTGGAGGGACATGAGCGGTTGCTGCCGTTTCTCGATGCCGAGATCGCCGGACTGCTCACCCGGAGCATGGTCGAGATGGGCATCGACGTGCGCTTCAACGAAACCGTCACCAGCGTCGCCGCCACGCCCGCGGGCCTCGCGGTCGCGCTCGCCTCCGGGGCCGGCCTCACCCCCGAGACGATTCTCGTCGCCGCCGGTCGCAGCGGCAACACCGACGGCCTCAACCTCTCCGCCGCCGGCCTCGTTCCGGCCAAGCGCGGGGCGCTTGCGGTCAACGAACATTACCAGACCGCCATCCCGCATATTTATGCCGCCGGCGACGTGATCGGCTTTCCCGCGCTCGCCGCCACGTCCATGGAGCAGGCGCGCGTCGCCATGGTGCACGCCTTCGATCTCAAATATAAAACGCGCGTCGCCCCCATCCTGCCCTACGGCATCTACACGATTCCCGAATGCTCCATGGCTGGCGAATCCGAGGAGTCGCTCACCAAGAAAAATCTTCCGTTCATCGTCGGCGTCGCCCGCTACAACGCCAACGCCCGCGGCCAGATCATCGGCGATAAAAACGGTTTCCTTAAACTCCTCTTCGCGGCCGACACCCTGAAACTCCTCGGCGTCCACGCGATCGGCGAGCAGGCCAGCGAACTCGTGCACATCGGGCTCGTCGCCCTCAACACCGGCGCCGGCGCCGACCTTTTCATCGAGACCTGTTTCAACTACCCCACGCTCGGCGAGCTCTACAAATACGCCACCTACGACGCCCTCGGCCGCCGCGCCAAACTCGCCGTCGGCCCAGCAGGAGTTGTCGGCTCAGTGGCCAAGTGAAAATAAGGGGTTCACTCACCCCGGCGGCATCAGCCGCCCCTCCGCTCAACCGTGAAGGCCATTGGCCGAAACCGCTCCCAAAGAAACTCCCGTTGGGAGTTTCCATGAGTGGTCAAAACCTCCGACTCCGTCGCCCCTCCGCCCCGCCCCTCATTCCCTGCAATTTTTTCGTGCCTCCCGCCGCGTTTCCCGTTCGCATCGTCCCCCATGTCGTCCGCCCCCGAAAAACTCACCCCGATGATGCAGCAATACTTCGAGGTGCGACGCGGGCTGCCCCGCGACACCCTGTTGCTCTTCCGGCTCGGCGACTTTTTCGAGATGTTTTTCGACGACGCCGCCGCCGCGTCGAAGATCTGCGGCCTCACCCTCACCAAGCGCCAGGAGACGCCGATGGCCGGCATCCCCGCCCACTCGCTCGACAACTACGTCACCAAGCTCCTCGCCGCCGGTAAAAAAGTCGCCATCTGCGACCAGGCCGAGCCCGCCAAGGCCGGCAAACTCGTCCGCCGCGCCCTCACCCGCATTCTCTCCCCCGGCACCACCCTCGCCGCCAACCAGCTCGACGCCTCGCGCAACCACTACCTCTGCGCCGTCGTCCTCGACAAAGCCGGCCTGCACGTCGCCTGGCTCGATCTCTCCACCGGCGAGTTCAAGGTCGCGACCGATGCCCGCGCGGAAAATCTTCTCCCCGTCCTCACCGCCCTCGACCCCGCCGAGCTGCTCGTGATCGAAGGCGAACTCGAACGCTGGAAAACCGCCCCGCACGACCAGACCGCCGTCCACGCCCTTCACGCCTTCGCCTCCGGCCGCCTCGTCACCGACCTGCCCGGCTATCATTTTGAATCCTCCGAAGGCGCGCGCACGATCACGACCACCCTCGGCGTGCTGAACCTCCAAGGCTTCGGCCTCGCCCCCGACCATCCCGCCCTCGGCCCCGCCGGCGCGGTCGTCCATTACGCCACCGAAAACCTCTGCGCCAAACCGGAAAACCTCCGCTCGCTTCAGGAATACCGCAGCGCCCGCACCCTCCTCCTCGACCCTGCCACCCTGCGCAACCTGGAGATTTTCCAGTCCTCCCGCGGCACCCGCGACGGCTCGCTCCTCTCCGCCATCAACCGCACCGGCACCGCCGCCGGCGCCCGCCTCCTCGAACGCTGGCTCGCCTCGCCCACCCTCGACCTGCCCGAGATCCAGCGCCGCTCCGCCATCGTCGGCGAACTCCTCGCCCGGCCCATGCAGCTCGGCGAACTCCGCGAGCACCTCGGCCAGATCCGCGACATCCCGCGCATCCTCGGCCGCCTTCAAAACCGCCTCCGCAATCCCCGCGAACTCGGCGGCATCCGCGACACCCTCGCCCAACTCCCCGACCTCCGCACCACGCTCGGCACCTTCGGCCCGGACGCCAGCCTCGCGTCGCTCGCCGCCAATATCCAGGAGCTCCCTGCTCTCCGCCAGCTCCTCGCCTCCGCCCTCGCCGACGAACTCCCCGCCGACCTGGCCGACGGCAATTTCATCCGCGCCGGCTACGACGCCGAGCTCGACCGCCTGCGCGGCCTCACCAGCGGCAACAAGACCTGGCTCTCCGACCTCGAAAGCGCCGAACAGGCCCGCACCGGCATCCGCAGCCTCAAGGTCAAGTTCACCGGCAATTTCGGCTACTACATCGAGATCACCAAGGCCAACCTCCACCTTGTCCCCGCCGACTACATCCGCCGCCAGACCACCGTCGGCGGCGAACGCTACGTCACCGAAAGCCTCCGCCAGAAGGAAAAGGAAATCTTCCACGCCGAGGAAAACGCTCTCTCCCGCGAGCAATCCCTTTTCGCCGACCTCGTCGCCGCCGTCCTCGACGATTCCATCGCCCTCGCGCAGACGGCCGACGCCCTCGCCGAACTCGACGTCCTCGCCGGCTGGGCCGTCCTCGCCCGCGAGTGGGACTACTGCCAGCCCGAACTCGACGAAGGCGACGTGTTGGAAATCGCCGAAGGCCGCCACCCCGTCGTCGAGCAGATGCTCCGCTCCCCCTCGTCCTCTGGCGGCTCGCAGGCCTTCGTCCCCAACGACACCGCCCTCTCCACCACCGAGGCTCAGATCGCGCTCATCACCGGTCCCAACATGGCCGGTAAATCGACCTACATCCGCCAGGTCGCGCTCATCACCCTCCTCGCCCAGGTCGGCTGCTGGACGCCCGCCAAACGCTGCCGCGTCGGCCTCGTGGATCGCATCTTCTCCCGCGTCGGCGCGAGCGACGACCTCGCCCGCGGCAACTCGACCTTCATGGTCGAGATGAACGAGACCGCCAACATCCTCAACAACGCCACCGACCGCTCGCTCATCATTCTCGACGAGATCGGCCGCGGCACCTCGACCTACGACGGCCTCTCCATCGCCTGGGCGGTGGTCGAGCACCTCCACCGCGACGCGGACAAAGGCCCGCGCACCCTTTTTGCTACGCATTACCAGGAGCTGACTCAGCTCGAAAAGCCGCTCCCCCGCCTGAAGAATTATTCCGTGGCGGTGAAAGAGTGGAACGACGAGATCGTCTTCGTTCGCCGCGTGATCCCCGGCGCCGCCGACCGCAGCTACGGAATCCAAGTCGCCCGCCTCGCCGGTCTACCGCTGAGCGTCATCGACCGCGCCAAAACCATCCTCGCCAAGCTGGAAAGCGACGACACCAGCATCGAGCTCCCCGCCAGCGCGGCGAGCGCCCCGAAAGCCAAGCCCAAGAAAAAAATCACCGTCACCCCCGCGGACGACTCCCAGCTCGGCCTATTCTGAAGGTAGGGCGCGTTATCCCTAACGCGCCGCTTTGCCTTGCCGGTTGTAGACGCGGCGTCTCGCCGCGTTCCGAGTATAGGAGCACGCTTGCACGTCACTTACCCCATCCGTCATCAGCGCCCCTGCCCCGGCCCACGTCTTGCTGACGGATTGCCAAACACTCCCCGTCCGCACAACTTGCTGTCATGAACACCGCGCTCGCCAGCGAGATCAGCCGGCTCACCCCGGCGGAAAAACTCCAACTCGTGGAAGAACTCTGGGACGATCTGGCCGCCAGCGAAGACCGCCTGCCGATTCCCGCATGGCACGAGAAGCTGCTCGCCGAAGACCAGGCCCGCTATCAAGCCAACTCCACCGAGGGTTCCTCATGGTCTGAGGCCAAGGCCCGCATCCTCGGTAAGTCGTGAACCACCGCTTGATTATCGCCCCGCTCGCGGAGGCCGATATCAAAACCAGCTTTTCTTGGTATGAGGAACGCTCGCCCGGCTTGGGTGAAGACTTCATGCACCGGGTTGATGCGAAGCTCGCCGTGATCGCCGAGTCCCCTCAACTCTTCCGCAAACGCTTCGGTCTCTACCGCCTCGCCGCCACCGAACGCTTTCCCTACTCGATCTATTTCATTTGGGATGAAACCGCAGGAATCGTCAGCGTGCGCCGCGTGCTCCACTTTAAACAAGACAGGAATGCCGGTCTGGTGCCGCTTTCATCGGACAGTTAACCGCTCATAACCGCTGAACTCCGCTAATCCGGACCTCCGTCCTTAGCGCCTGTTAGCAAATCTTAGTGGTTCCTCTGACACAGAGGGCACAGAGTCGATCGCGACCCAATGCGGTTTAATATGACACCGTCGGAATGACTATGATGTTTGACCGGCCTTTGCTAATAATTTCGATAAGGATTTGGGTAGCCAGTGCCTGCAAATCAAGGCGCCTCTTTCGTGCCGGCTGGTCCGCGATATAGACATTAAAATTCATGGGGGCGGGGGCGGCAGCGGGCTCCGGCTCCGCAATCTCAACGTTGTGCGACGGCAGCGGTAAACCCACCGTCCGGTTGCCATAGGGTATGCGTTTTTTGATGGGTTCAGGGTATTGGTTTTCAACCTGAAGCCGGGCCATCAACGCATCAATGGTCTTGGCGGCCTCGCTGCGGCCCAACCCGTTCAAGCACGCGGAATATTCCGATAAAATAACCATGAACGATGCTGGCCTTGCCGAATCTACCGGGATTTTCGTGAGAATCAGTAGCAGTTCATCATAATATGCCACGGCCTCTTTATATTTACGTTGGTCGAGGTTGATTCTGGCGAGCTGAGTGAGATCCGCCTCGATAGGACCATTCGTCTTTTTATCTATTTCCAACGCCTTCAGAAAAGAGGTCTCGGCATCGGTAAATTCACCCAACACCGCGAGACTGAGCCCATACTCAAAATACATTTCCGCCAGCGTGGTGAGCGCCCGGCCCTCCTGCTCGGCGCAGACAACCGCCGCCGCATACTCGGTGCGCACGGTGGGCCAGTCATTTTTCAGCTTGGCGGCGTCGCCCGCGATGGCATGGCGTGTGGATGGCCTGAAATTACTATTGCTGACAAAGCTCGCACAGCCGGAGAGGAAAGCAATGAAAGCAATCAAGACTAAGAAAAGGGACGTTCTCATTTTTAGCCGGACGTAAATCCAAAGGAATCATGAGACTTCAGAAAGGAGGTCGAGGCGAGTTTTGTCATTCAGCCAGTCTGGTTCCTCCGTTCACCTCAGCGAATGAAGGAATTTCGAGATTCTATGGGCTGTATCGGGCCTAGGGGTTTTAAAGATGAAAAATTCTCGATTCTCCCAAATAACCGGCAAGCCCGTGACTTCTTCCAATTGCGCGTCAAACGCCTCAAATAATTTGGGATTAGCCTGCGCCCACGATGGTGGCATGAATTCGAAACTCAGATAAAGACTACCATCGTCCATTGAGCATATACTGGGATCTCCGCATTCATCGAATCCTGAAACAGGCGTCACCTCTACGGGCTTGGCCAATGGCCGCTCTTCACTCTTGGGTAAATTCCGTTCCACGAAGCTTCGGATATAGGGGCCGATAATAGGCAAAAAACATATAACTCGCAGATAGCCGTAAAGCGTGTGTGCGGTCGCCTTTCCGTAAAGCATGGTCCCCTCCGCTTTCATCCTGTAAATAATCTCCCTAGTAGTGAAAACAGACGCAAAAAAACCGATCAGAATAATTACGCCGCCAATCTCATAAAATCCAGCAATATGATATTTATTGCTGAAATAAATAAAAGGCAATCCGAGCAAAATACCGCCGATAAAGAACCCGAGAAATAATAACCTTTGAACGATGGCGTAACTGACCACATTAACGAGATATCCACCTTGGGGTTTCATGAGTTTGAAACGTATCACCGCAAGAATCCTTCACGAAGGCAGTGCTATGCCTTTCAACTTACGGTATAAAGTTAAAGCAAATGTATCAGTCATGCCCGTCACATAATCGATCACGTGCAGTAGTTGCTGGTAGCGATCTGGAAAAGGTGTTTCACGCGAGGCGAGCGCCCCATCCGGCAATAATTGAAGAACCTTTTTTGCCTTATACTTATATACGTCATCATTTTTCACCCCATTCCGCCTCTTATTTGATGCGTATTTATCCTCAATGGCTTGCCAAAAAATATCCAGAAGACCACCAATCACCTCATAGCCGGCAGCTTCGGTTTCAAGCACCCTCGCTGTAGTGTAGATTCTTTTGCACGTTAAGTTAGAGATGGAATCCAATGGACCTTTCTTAATGGCAGCGGGTATATCTTCAATAAGCTCCCCTGGGTATTTCCCCGTCATAATCAAATGAAGCTTCCGGTTAAATACTTTACTGACTTGCTTGATCAAGGAACTTATCGCCAAGGCACGCAAATAAGAGACGCGTGCTTGATCATCAAATTCCAATTTCAAGCGTTCTCGTTTTATCCAGCTAGCCGGAATCAGCAGCTTGATAGGCTTAGCAAATTCAGCGTATGTTATTCGCCCAAGCCGAAAACCGTCTTCTAAATCAATAATGCGATAGGCTATATCATCAGCAGCCTCCATAAGATATGCTAACGGATGGCGGCACCACACATCGGGCTCTAGCTCCAACAAGCCACATTCTTGGGCTATTTTTTGAAAGATCGAAGCTTCCGACAT
>JAEKKV010000035.1 GCA_019510185.1 Verrucomicrobiota bacterium
CGCGCCTTCCGGGCAACCCTGTGTGCAGGTGCCCCAGCGAGCGCATGCCGCGAGATTGCCGATCTTCTGGCTGGGAATCGCGTTCGCATGGGGCCACCAATGCCAGCCCAGCGCATTCATCGATTCCGCGGCTTTCATGCCATATTTGCCCAGCGGCATTGGCGGCAGGGGAGGGACATAACCCGCCGGGAACGCGGGATCGCCTTCCATGCCGGAAACGCCGATGAAATTGTCTATCTCAGCGTAATAGGGCGCCAGCTGAGCGTAGTTGATCGGCCAGTCCTCGGCCACGCCATCCAGCGTCCGTACGCGAAAGTCCGAGGGGGAAAGCCGCGCCCACAATGCGCTGTAATGGATGCTCGACCCGCCGACGCCGCTGTACATCGAGGGCGACAGATCGGTGTCGGTCACTTCCAGGGGGTAATCTGCAGGATTGCGGCGGTGGTTCGGCTCCGCGGCCCAATGTCCCCGCACAACCAGTTCCCACATATCGTGATTGGCGGCGTAATCGGAGGGAAGCACATAGTCTCCCTGCTCAAGGCAGATGACCTTAAATCCCGCCATCGCTAGGGTATGCGCCGTCACCGCGCCCGAAGGACCGGCGCCAATAATGAGCGCATCGTAGATTTCATCTGACGTGGCAGTCATGATTTGCCTCAGCCTCGTTAGCAGTGTCGGCACCGATGCCTTAAAGTATCCTAGTGATTCCCCTGCACGCAGAGCTACCACCGCTTTCGTGTTACATTTCGACTAGCTCAAAATGACGCATGATCGCCTGCTCGATGCTCAGCGCGGCTAATCTTGATGTCTTTGGGTTTTGCCCGAGAGGTTCATTATTCAAGCAGATGTTGAAGTCGCCGAAGGCGCCGCAAGCTGTGACCTTATGGCTGTTGAGATGCGTCTGAGCGTCGGCGACGAGAGTTACCTTCGTTTTCTCAAAGCCGATGCCGGCCAGCGCAACGGCGGCCGTGACATTCGCGTTCTTCGGGAAAAGGCGAGACGCTTCGCCTGCGTTTCCTTCGAAAAATATGGTGCGACCTGAAACGGACGAGAGGTCGCAAAGCATTTCAGCTGCAGTGTCTCGCCAGGCTGCTGGTGGCTTGGTCCCGACATATTGGACAGAAGACAGCTCGGCGAGCCTCGCAGCACGTAGAACGTCGAGCCCCCCGATGGCGCCCGATGCGACCGTAAGGCGGCTGTTGCCAGCCACCGCAGCGGCTTCCAGTTCGCTCCGCAACAGCGGATCGGACAGGCTTCCGATTGAGACGATTACCGTGCTGATGCCTGCGCGGAGCAGGACCGGAACCGAGGTGCGAACGGCGCTGTGGCTAGCGCACTCCACGACGAGCGAAGGCTTCCACGCGACAAGGGCAAGTGGATCATGGAAAACGCGCAGATCTTCGCCTTCTGAGGCGTCGAGAGCGCTCGTTTCGGTAACAAGCGCGGCAGTGATATCAAACACCCCGCCGGAGCGCCTGAAAGAGGCGCGAAGGTTCCGGGCCATGGCGCCGAAGCCGATCACAGCCAGCCTCTTCCTTCCGTCCACCATTTCGCTCCCTCACGGTCGCCGTGTGCGCGCCGACAGACTGACGCGGCACCCTGGCGCCGACCTCTGGTACGCGCTTTGAACCTTACTTGCAAGTCAGGTAATCGGTTTTGCGCTTCACGAGGACTCAGCTGTAGTGACACAGGAAAGTAGGGCAATCTTTGCAGGATGTATTGACTGACGTGGCAGTTAGTATCAAGCAGTGCTGCTACACATCCCGCGTTGGCGGGCGGCAGGAAGCGGGCGGCATCTTACCCGCTTGTCCGCCTCTCGTGGCGAGCGGCTTTCACGGCGGCGCAAGCAGCTTTCGCCGAAAATTTGGTGAGGCGACCCGCCCTTCGGCCGGTCTGCAAACAAAGCGAGGTCACTTCAGATGTCAGTCGTTCGCAGCTACGATCATTATATTGATGGCTCACCGAAAAAAAGTTTGGGTGAGGGCGTCATCGCGCGGCATTCTCCCGCGCATGG
>JAEKKV010000012.1 GCA_019510185.1 Verrucomicrobiota bacterium
GTGGTTAGGAGCGAAAGACTAATCAAACCCCCTGATAGCTGGTTCTTTCCGAAATATATTTGGGTATAGCCTCGAGTGCTGATCAACGGAGGTAGAGCACTAAATAAGCTAGGGCCCCTACCGGGGTACTGAACTTAATTAAACTCCGAATACCGTTGAGTGAAGCTCGGGAGTCAGACAGTGCGGGCTAACCTGCATTGTCAAAAGGAGAATAATCCAAACCATCAGTTAAGGTCCCAAAATACGGCTCAGTGAAAAAGGATGTGAATTTACTTAGACAATGGGGATGTTGGCTTAGAGGCAGCCATCATTTAAACAGTGCGTAACAGCTGACCCATCGAGTGAATTTGCGCCGAAAATGATCGGGACTTA
The DNA here is from genome assembly GCA_019510185.1 of Verrucomicrobiota bacterium. GTDB lineage: Bacteria > Verrucomicrobiota > Verrucomicrobiia > Opitutales > Opitutaceae > Rariglobus. The sequence continues at coordinate 373 of JAEKKV010000012.1, forward strand.
AGCCGTATACCGAAGCTATGGATGCTATCGCAAGATAGCGTGGTAGGAAAGCGTTCCAAGTGCAGCGAAGTGGAAGGGGTAACCGACCATGGAGCGCTTGGAAGTGAGAATGCAGACATAAGTAACGATAAAGATGGTTAAATTCCATCTCGCCTTAATTCCAAGGATTCCTGGGGAAGGTTCGTCCTCCCAGGGTTAGTCGGGTGCTAAGACGAGGCCGTAAGGAGTAGTCGATGCCAAGCAGGTTTAATATTCCTGCACCACTGAATATACGTTTGACCTCAGGAGTGACGGAGAAGGTTAGTACAGCGACGTGTTGAATCGTCGTCCAAGTCAGTAGCTTTATCGGGGATAAAATACCGGTTTAATGTGAATGACGATGGGATCCCAAAGCCACGGCCTAGGGAGATTGTCCGATACCATGCTTCCAAGAAAAGCTTCGGAGTTAGTATATTAAGTGCCCGTACCGTAAACCGACACAGGTGGAATAGATGAGTATTCTAAGGCGCGCGAGTGAAATCTCTCTAAGGAACTCGGCAAATTGACCCCGTATCTTCGGTATAAGGGGTGCCCCGCGAGGGGCCGCAGCTAAGCGCATCAACCGACTGTTTAGCAAAAACACAGCTCTCTGCTAAGTCGCAAGACGACGTATAGGGAGTGACACGTGACCAATGCGGAAAGGTGAAAGCGTGAGGTGCAAGCTTCGCGTCTAAGCCCCCGTGAATGTCGGCCGTAACTATAACGGTCCTAAGGTAGCGAAATTCCTTGTCGGGTAAGTTCCGACCCGCACGAATCGTGTAACGAGTTGATGACTGTCTCGGAGAGAAGCTCGGTGAAATTGTAGTGGCGGTGAAGATGCCGCCTACCCGCAGCAGGACGGAAAGACCCTATGCACCTTTACTGTAAGCTGTTATTGTCGCTTGATTTTCATTGCGTAGAATAGGTGGGAGACTTCGAAGCTCGGTTTCAGGATCGAGCTGAGTCACAACGTGAAATACCACTCTATGTTGATTAGGCGTCTAACCTCGCACCATTATCTGGTCGTGGGACAGTGATAGCAGGTCAGTTTTTCTGGGGCGGAATCCTCCCAAAAAGTAACGGAGGATTACGAAGGTTCCCTCGGCCCGGTCGGTAATCGGGCTATAGAGCGCATGAGTATAAGGGAGCTTTACTGTGAGACCAACAAGTCGATCAGTTGCGAAAGCAGGTTCAAGTGATCCGGTGGTTGAATGTGGAATCGCCATCGCTCATAGGACAAAAGGTACGCTAGGGATAACAGGCTGATCGCGCCCAAGCGTTCACAGCGACGGCGCGGTTTGGCACCTCGATGTCGGCTCATCACATCCTGGGGCTGGAGAAGGTCCCAAGGGTTCGGCTGTTCGCCGATTAAAGTGGTACGCGAGCTGGGTTCAGAACGTCGTGAGACAGTTCGGTCCTCTATCCGCTGTGGGCGTTTGTGATTTGAGGGGTTCATTCTCTAGTACGAGAGGACCGAGAATGACGAACCTCTGGTGTTCCGGTTGTCACGTCAGTGGCAGCGCCGGGTAGCTATGTTCGGAAGGGATAAGCGCTGAAAGCATCTAAGCGCCAAGCCCATCCCAAGATAAGATCACAATCCGTCGCAAGACGGTGCAAGGTCCGGGTAGACCACCCGGTTGATAGGGCAGAAATGTAAGCGTAGTAATACGTTCAGTTTACTGCTACTAATGACCTTGCCGGTTTATGCAAATTGCCTTTCTAGGCGTTTATTTGACCTCCTTACCTATTATTTTTTGAAGACTTAATCTTTATTCACTTACCCGATTAATTTCGGGTTCCGTTTCCTGGTGACCATTTGCCGGGGGTTCCACCCGTTCCCATCCCGAACACGGCCGTTAAGCCCCGAGCAGCCAATGGTAGTAGGACGTTAGGTCCCGCGAGAGTAGGTTGTTGCCAGGTTTATGACCCGGATATTGCGAAAGCAGTATCCGGGTCTTCTATTTTACACGTTCGAACACGAACGGGAGATCACTGAAGTTTTTTGCGTGGTGTCCTTTTCCTGACGATGCGGTTTCCCGTACGTCATCAAGCTGGCTCGTGCCGGCGCTTGGCTGATTGCTAGCTTCCCAATATCTGATGGCCGGCTTCTTGAATATCGAAGCTCCAGGATTTTGGGTTTTCGCGGTTTCGGGGCGTTTCGCCGCAATATAATGTGCTTACGGGAATGCTCCTGCGTGGAGATCTTTAGGCATGTCCCGCCCATTGGGGTGCAGCGACTTCTTGTTGTGGACAATCATCGGATCGCCGCCTTGGAGTTGGCGCCTGGCGAATGAGGTGGTCTCGGATTCAGCAATATCCTTGAGTTTTTTGTATCCAAAATACTGAGGATTTTTATCATCTAGTTTATTCGCTCTTGAAAATAGTAGATTTACCTAGGTAAGTGTGTATTTGAATATTTGATTCATATGTTTCCTTGTATCTAAAAAAATGAAAACTCCCGGGGGTCGGGAAGTAAGCGGTTCGGCCGGTTCTGCAGGGGAGGCGCGGCGTTGTCGTTGTGAGCCGGCGATAAGGAACGTTCCGTGATTTGGGGCGATTTTCGCTGGGGGAGTCGCCGGGCTCATCCGCGCAAGCCTAAATTCCCTTAAAATTAACATGGGGTTTACTATAAACCCATTGACGGGGATTTCCTTAAATCCCATGGGTTGTGTCATGTTCACTAGGCGACCACTACAGGTTGTGGTTAGTAATGCGTCAGCAACTTTTGGTAACTTTGGTTCGCCCGTCGCTTCCTCCTGCTGAAAACACCTCTCGTATAGCGCCGTTTCGTTGTTACCCCCACGGGCGGCGCCGCTTCAAAAATCCCACTCTTTTCCCGCCATGCAGAAATCGTTTCAAGTCGGAGCCAAGACATTCATCCTCGATCAGGACAAGGCCGAGGCGGCCTTTGCCGCCAAGAAGGTCATCAATGGTCGCGAGACCATGACCTTCAATCTCCTCCCGCTCAAATACCAGTGGTCCTATGACCTTTATCGCACGATGAAGGCCAACCACTGGGAGCCCGAGGATATCCCCATGGGCAAGGACATCGAGCAGTGGCGCGACGCGAAGCTCGTTTCCGACGTCGAGCGTTGGATCATCCGCATGGGCATCGGCTATTTCTCGGCCGCCGAGGGCATCGTGGGCGACAACATCCAGCACGTAGTCCGCGAGCTGGTGACCGCCCCCGAACTCAAGCTCGTCCTGGGCCGTCATGCGCACGAGGAAAACATCCACGCCGATTCGCTGCTCTACATGATCTCGTCACTGGGCATCAACCCGCATGAGTGCGAGGCGATGTTCGAAGACGTCGACACGATCGTGAAGAAGAACGAGTTCGTCACCCGCATCTCGAAGGATCTCCGCCGTGACATCGACCTGACGAAGCCCGAGAACAAGAAGCTTCTCGCCAAAAACATCTTCGTCTTCGGCCAGTGCATGGAGGGCACCCAGTTTTACGGCCTCTTCGGCATGATCCTGTCGCTCTACCGCCAGAACAAGTTCCCCGGCATCGGCCAGATGTTTCGCTACACGCTGCGCGACGAGTCCAACCACATCGAGGTGTTCCGCAATCTCTTCATGGATCTCATCGAGGAGAACCGCGAGATCTGGACGGCCGAGTTCAAGGAAGAGCTGCGCCAGACCATGGCCGAGGCGATCCAGCTCGAAAAAGATTTCATCCGTGACTGTCTCCCGGTTAACGCCGTGGGCCTCGCCGTCGACGAGTTTGTCACCTACATCGACTACATCGCGGACCGTCGCCTCGAAGGCGTCGGCCTGGCTCCGCTTTCGGGCGGCATCAAGAACCCGCTTCCCTGGCTCGCCGAGATGATGGACATCAAGAAGGAACAGAACTTCTTCGAAGGTCGCGTCACCGAGTACCAAAAAGCGTCCGCCCTCAACGTGGCCAAGGACGACGACCTCTGAGGTCTTCGTTGTTCCGTCCCGTTTTCTTCAAGTCTTTCTTCCTTCGCCTGCTTCCCCGCGGCTGTTGCCCCTAATCTCGTATCCGGCCTCACACTACCCCGTGAGGTCGGAAAACTTTTTCGATCATCCGCCGTCCGCCGGCGGATTTGGCCCTCTTCCAGCTCTCCGTCCGTTCCTCCGCCGCCGCTCCGGCGGACACCCGTAAACTCTCCGTCTTTTCTGTCGATGAATCCTTCTCTCTCCCACGATCTCGCCCTCAAACGCGCCACCCACACCCCCGTCGAGCACAAGCCCAACTTCGCCTGGCGCGACTGCGTCACCGCCGACACCCCACTTCTGCCCGAGATCGTCCTGCTTGCGCCGCAAGGCGAGACGCGCTTCGACCTTGGCGAGATCGCCGAGACGCTCGGCCGCGCCGTCACCAACGTCCATCTCGCCCGCGGCGAAACCACCAACATCTTCACGGCCGAGACCCGCACCTTCGTGGGCCGTATTGTGAAGGAGGTCGCCGCCAATCTCTCCGCCGAGTCGCTCCGCACCTCCCCGCTGCGGATCTCGCTCAACGACCTCTACGAGCTCATCGAGAAGACCCTCGTTGACAACAACGCCTACGATGTCGCCAAGAGCCTCCTGCTCAACCGCAGCCGCAAGCTCCTCACGCCCGCGCCCCACGCCACCGGCACGGTCCGCGTGATCCGCCGCAACAAGCAGGTCGTTCCCTTCATCCCGCAGAAGATCGAGATCGCGGTCCGCAAGTCCTTCCTCTCCCTCCACCGCGACAGCGCTCCCGCCATCGCCATCACCCGGGCTGTCGCCGAGCGCGTCAACGGCTCCAAGCAGTCCTTTGTCCACATCGAGGAGATCCAGGACATCGTGCAGGAAGAGCTGATGAAGGCCGGCCATTACAAGATCGCCGAGGCCTACATTCTCTATCGCGCCCTCCGCAACGAAGAGCGGGCCAACGAAGACGGCGCCGTCACCACCCCCGAGGCCATCGCGCCCGCCCAGCCCACCATGATCCTGGTCAAGCAGGTCGGCGGGGAAAACCTCCTCTGGGACCGCGCCGATCTGAAAAAGCGCATCGAGTTCGCCTCCATCGGCCTCGACCTCTGCCTCACCACCGACGAGATCGAGACCGAACTTCTCCGCTCCGTCTTCGACCAGATTTCCAAGAAGGACCTCGACCAGACGATCATCCTCAATTCGAAGACCCTCATCGAGAAGGACGCCGATTTCGCCAAGTTCGCCGGCCGCATCCAGCTCACCTACATCTACGAAGAAGTTCTCGGCTGGGACATCGCCAAGGACGGCATCGCCAAGCTGAAGGCCTTCCACATCGCCGCCTTCAAGAAATACCTCGACCACGGCGCGAAGATCAAACGCCTCAACCCGAAGCTCCTTGAGTTCAACCTGGAGAAGCTCGCCGCCGCCCTCGACCCGACCGCCGACCTCGAGCTCGACTTCCTCGGCATCCAGACCCTCTACGACCGCTACCTCATCATCGACAAGACGGTGAAGCCCTCCCGCCGCCTGGAGACGCCCCAGTTCTTCTGGATCCGCGTCGCCATGGGCCTCTTCCTGGAAGAGCCGGGCGATCGCGAGGCCAAGGTCATCGGCCTCTACGACCTCTACAAGAGCCGCCGCTTCTGCTCCAGCACGCCGACCCTCTTCAACGCCGGCACGCTCCACTCCCAGCTCTCCTCCTGCTACCTTTACTACGTCGATGATTCCCTCGAGGGCATCATGTACCGCGGTATCGCCGAAAACGCCCAGCTCTCCAAGTGGGCCGGCGGCCTCGGCGGCTCCTGGACCGCGGTTCGCGGCACCGGCGCGCACATCGGCGGCACCAACGGCGAGTCGCAAGGCGTCATCCCGTTCCTGAAGCTCCACAACGACCAGCTCGTCGCCGTCAACCAAGGCGGCAAGCGCAAGGGCTCCGGCTGCGCCTACCTCGAATCCTGGCACAACGACATCTTCGAGTTCCTCGAGCTGCGCAAGAACACCGGCGACGACCGCCGCCGCACGCACGACATGAACACGGCCAACTGGATTCCCGACCTGTTCATGAAGCGCATGGAGGCCCGCCAGCAGTGGACCCTCTTCCGCGCCAACGAAACGCCCGACCTCCACGAGCTCTACGGCAAGAAATTCGAAGAAGCCTACCTCCGCTACGAGACCCTCGCCGAGCAGGGCAAGATCTTCGGCCAGAAGATCGAGGCCCTCGAGCTCTGGAAGAAAATGCTCTCGATGCTCTTCGAGACCGGCCACCCCTGGATCACCTTCAAGGACGCCTGCAACCTTCGCTCCCCGCAGGACCACGTCGGCGTCATCCACTCGTCCAACCTCTGCACCGAGATCACGCTCAACACCTCGAACGACGAGACCGCCGTGTGCAACCTCGGCTCCGTCATCCTCGAGTCGCACCTCCTGCCCGACGGCGCGCTCGACCACAAGAAGCTGCGTGAGACCATCCGCACCGCCGTGCGCGCCCTCGACAACGTCATCGACATCAACTTCTACCCGACGAAGGCCGCCGAGACCTCCAACCGCCGCCACCGCCCCATCGGCCTCGGCGTCATGGGTCTCGCCCACGCCCTCTACCTGAAGGGCATCCCCTTCGCCTCGTCCGAGGCCGTCGAGTTCAACGACGAGGCCATGGAGGCCATCGCCTACTACGCCTACGAAGCCTCCTCCGACCTCGCGGCCGAGCGCGGCGCCTACTCCTCCTACAAAGGCTCCAAGTGGGATCGCGGCCTCCTCCCGCAGGACACCGTGGACCTCCTGGAGCAGGAACGCGGCGTCCCTGTGGAAGTTCCCCGCGGCGGCAAGATGGATTGGTCGCTCGTGCGCACCAAGATCGCCCGTCAAGGCATGCGCAACAGCAACGTCCTCGCCATCGCGCCCACCGCCACGATCTCCAACATCACGGCCACCTCGCCCTGCATCGAGCCCACCTACAAGAACCTCTTCGTCAAATCCAACCTCTCCGGCGAGTTCATCGTCCTGAATTACTTCCTCGTGAAGGACCTCAAGGCGCGCGGCCTCTGGAACCAGGAGATGATCGACAATCTCAAGTACTTCGACGGCGACCTGAAGGACATCGACGCCATCCCGGCCGACCTGAAGGCAAAGTACCTGACCGCCTTCGACATCGACTTCAAGTGGGTGATTGAAGCCGCCGCCCGCCGCCAGAAGTGGATCGATCAGGCCCAGAGCGTGAACCTCTGGCTCAAGACGCCCGACCTCAAGACGCTCAGTCACATGTACCGCCACGCCTGGCACGCTGGCCTCAAGACGACCTACTACCTCCGCACCCTCGGCGCCTCGAACATCGAGAAGGCGACGGTTGCGGTGAAGAAGGAAGTCCGCGGCGCCGCCGGCGAAACCAAGGCCGAAACCGCCACCCGCGACGCCGCCGAGGCGGCCCCGAAGAAAACCTACACCGCCGAAGAAAAACGCGTGTGCTCAATCGAAGCCATGCGCAACGGCGGCGAATGCGAAGCCTGCCAGTAAACCAGGAGCCCCGACCACCCGGTCGGGGCTTTTTTATTTCTTCAAATCCAAACCCCGGACCGGCGTAGACTCTAAGCTAAGTATGATTCAATCCTTTGCCGACGCGGACACTGAAGAGCTTTTCCGTGACGAAAAGAACCGCCGCTTTTCGACCATCGCCCGAGTCGCCCTCCGAAAACTCTTTCAGCTCAACCGTGCCGGCCAGTTAAACGACCTCTCGGTTCCGCCGGGCAATCGCTTGGAGCCGTTGAAGGGGGATTTGGATGGCTTTTACTCCATTCGCGTCAACGACCAGTGGCGTATCGTGTTTCGGTGGACGACTATCGGTCCGGCCGAAGTCGCCATTGTAGATTACCATTGAAAATAGCCGTATAACGCTACACGTTATGCCCATGAATCCGCCCATCACACCCGGCGAAATCCTCCTTGAAGAGTACCTGCTGCCCATGGGTATTTCGCAAAACGCCATGGCACGCGCCATCGGCGTGCCTCCGCGTGCCGTCAACGAGATCGTCTTGGGCCGTCGTGCGATCACGCCCTCTATGTCGATCCGCTTCGGTGCCTTCTTCAGTCAAACCCCCGAATTTTGGCACGGCTTGCAGGTCGAGTGTGACTTCCGAGCCTTATCCAAGCAGCGCAAGCAACTCACCGCCAAAATCCGCCCCGCAGCCGAGCTGACGCACGCTGCGTAATTCAAAATCCACGGCCACTCCCGCTGTCGGCTCACCTGTATGGAAATGGAATATGCCAGCCAACGATCCCGAACCGAAGCCCATGCCTGACCTAAAGATCGCCTTGGAATGCGAGAAATTGCGGGCTGAAATCGAGGCCATTCGTCGGCCACTGCACTCCACACCAGCGTTTTACGCCGCCTTAGGGCCTGTAGTTCTGGCAATAGTCGGCGTGATCATTACATGGCAGTCCGGCTGGTTCGACGTGCAGCGAACTAAGATTGAAAATCAAAATGCGCTCGTTGAGGCGCGGACGGAACGACTGAAGGCTGACCAAACCCGGTTAGAAATTGAAGGCGTGGCGCAGCGTGCGGTGCTGGACAAGGCCGTGGAGAACGCTGGGAAGCTTAAGGCGCATGAGGAGGAGCTTATTGGGCGGATAGCAACTCTGTCCCGTGACCGTAATGAGCTACAAAAAACAAAGGAGCTTCTGGAATCGGAAATCCATCGACTCGCTAGCTCGGATACCAAGGCATCCCTCATGGTTGATGAATTGAAAAAAATTCAGGCAGAGCGCGATCTGCTAATAGGCCAGTTGCAAGACAAGGAAACGGCCCTGCAAACGCTCACCAAGAAAAACGAGAAACAGGTAGCGATGATCCGGCGGGCTAACGATATCTTCGAGAAAGCAACTACGATCATCTTGCGGGACAAAACGACTTGGGAGAAATTTGCCGACTTTAATGACCGAGTCATGCTCTATCATTACAACAGCATGGAATACCTGCCCGAATGGAATGTAACGCCGTAGTCAGGTAAGCAAAAGGGGGATCCATAAGGGGTCGGGGCATTTTTTGTGAGTCTGGCCGGCCAAGCTTACGGGATCGGGGATGAATTTAATCATTTCGCTTCCGTTCACGAAACCACGATAGGTGAACGGAAGGCGGCGTGCTCCTTCAGGTGACGCGAATGACCCGACATCGCTGGTTTGGTTTCCAAGCCTTTTGGCTTGAAGCAAAACGCTATTACCCAAATAAAAACATACAGCCTCTCACGTGGTTACCTTCATCAACTGGGATTTAGATGGATGAGGCTCAAGTCAGTTCACCCCTTATTCTTTCCAATATTATGAAAGATCTTCTGACGGCTCGGTTCGCAACACGGTCTGCCAAGGTGGCTCTTTTCGGAAAAATCCTTGCCGGCCTCGTCGGTGTGTTCGCTTTGGCGGTGTCGGCGCGCGCGGCGGTGACCATCAATATCCAGCAGGTCGGCTCTGACGTGGTGGCGACGTCGAGTGGGTCGCTCAATCTGTCCGGGCTCGGACTGGTGACCGCGAACGGCTCGACGGGCGCCAATTTCATGTCTGTGGCGAATGGATACATTTCTCTGGGCACCCCAGGCTCATCCACGGTTTATAGTGGTTTCAGCACATCCGGCAGTCTGGGGAGTGGCGGCTTTACCAGCGCCAGCAGCAGCAGTGGCGATATCACGGCCCCGGATAAGGCGGACGGCTATTTGTTTCTTCCGCACAATTATGTGACGGGCGCGAGCCTCGCGAGCACGGCGACTTGGCTCAGTACCAACTTCACCACGCTGGGGCTTACGGATGGCGCGAGCCTCACCTATACCTGGTCGGGAGATGCCATCACGGTGAATGTGGTCAGTGCCATTCCTGAGCCTGCGACGGTGGCGTTTCTGTCGGGAAGTAGCGCCCTGTTGCTCGTCGCGATTTACCGGCGGCGGCCAGGCAAGCAGGGGCTGGTCATTGTAGAAAAGCCGTAAGAGCAGGAATGCGTCTGACCGGCCAACCCCAACGGAGTCGTGCCGGGTATTGTTGTAATTTGATCTACGCCTGAGGCGGGTCGATCCCTGCAAGGAGATGCCATTTTAGGGTCGTAGGGGGTACGAGGCCAAGTCGCGGGGGCTTCCGACTGAGTCGGAATGACTCAAGTCCGAAGAGGAAAGACTTAAGTCCCTGCTCTTCGGACTTAAGTCTTTCCTCTTCGGACTCGAGTGTTTGCTGCGGGGACTTAAGCAATTCCTCTTCGGACTTAAGCAAAAGCTGTTCGGACTTCAGTCATTCCTCTTAGGACTTAAGTGTTTCCTGCTCGGACTTGAGTCATTCCTGTCCGGACTTAAGTCTTTCCTGCGGGGACTTGAGTGTTTCCTCTTCGGACTTAAGCAAAAACGCCCCGGACTTCAGCCTTTCTTGCCCTTACTTGAGCTTTTACGTCCGAATTTGAGCCGAATTCGGCGTTTTTGGAGCATTTTACGCAAAAACGAGCCGCTTTTACGCCAAGACGACGCGCGGAGGTGCCCAATGGGGCTGTTCAAAGCTCATGAGGGTTACAGATCACGCAACTTACTGTTGCAAATCCAATGAAAGGGCCTTGACCGGGCAATGGAGTTGCAAGGGAGTGGCGACCCTTCCTCGGGTAACTCGGAGGAGGTGTCTGAATAACTCAAAACACACAGATCAAATGACCCGCTTAATAAAATCGTTAGTGGCGCTCCTATCTCTTGCTTGCTGCTCCATTGTCACGGCAGAGACCCTGAATCTCAGCACGCCGTACACCGTAGCCATCTCCAGTTGGGTGGTAGCAGACGACGAGGCCATAGTCATCCCAGCCCATTCAGTCCTGATCATGACCGACTATGCCTATCAATCAGATACCATATCGAATATGTATCAGCATGACGAAGTCACGATGGATGTCCCTTGGTGCGACTCCTATGATTACAACACCAATGAGTGCTTCTACTATAACGATAGCGATGAGGTTCGCTACGTTTGGTTTACTCTGTGGTCTGCCTCTTACGTTGATGGCAATGATGTCATCAATAATCCGGTATCAACCGGCTGGGTGAGCTACCACATCGATTCGCTTGAGTAAGAATCCGCTTCCTTAAGCCCGTGTTACCCCGGGGCCATTTGGCCTCGGGGTAACTTTCTTTTGCTAAATAGCGTTGGGTTACTCGATCGAGTCGTAAGGCCTTCGCGCGGATCAATAGAAGTCGATGCAGTCGATGCTGTAGCCGGGGCTGAGATAGCCGGTGCCGGTGGTGCCGGAGACGGGGAGGATCGTCAGGGTGTTGGTGCCGGCGACCAGGGCGCTGGCGGGCACATTGAAGATGTAGGTGGTGTTGTTGCCGCGGTAGGTGCCGACGGTGAGCGTGCGGGTGGCGGGCTGGACGGACGGGCCGGGAATGGGCGAGTTCCAGCTGTTCACGGTGACCTTCGGGCGGGCGCCGGCGTAGGCACAGGTGAGGCCGATGCGGACGGTGCGGGCGGCGGCGGCTTGGGCGGCGGTGAGCGTGAATTGGACGGCTTGCCGGCCGTTGATGGCCTTCCACTGGTAGCAGGGGAAACTGGCATTGTCGCTGGAGCCGACGACAAAGGTGCCGGGGTTCCACGAGGCGAGACGGACGTCGGACGGGTGCATGGTCGTAATGGAAGTGCCATTACGAAACTCGGCGGGGGAACCGTCCCAGATACCGATGCGCCAGAGGGCGGTGACGGCGCCTGGGTCGGCCGTGATGGTGAGGGTGTTGAGCTTGGTGGCGGGCCCGGCGCTGACGGTCACGGGGGCGGTGTAAACGGCGAGTTCGTTTTTGTAGATCGTCAGGGTGTAGGCGCCGGGGCGCATGCCCTCGCAGGTGAAGCTGCCGTTGGCGGGAGCGGCGGCGGTCCAGTATTGGGCGGTGGTATTGGCGAAACCGACAGTGTAGGCGCAGGCGGGGTCGCGGCCGTCGATGCCGGCGCCGGTGATGCTGCCGCGGCCGGAGGGGGCGAGGTAGCCGGCGAGGTCCATCGAAGAGAACCAAGCGGTGTCGATCGGGGTCGAGGGGGCGGCGCCGGTGGTGAAGACGGCGGTGTAGGTGTTGAGAATGCCGGTGCGGAAGGCCTCGGTCTGGGCTTCGCCGTAATTGACGATGTAGGTGATCTCTTGGTTGACGCCGCATTGGTTGAGGAGGCAGCGGTAAAAGGGACCGCCGGAGCCGCCCTCGTTGTTGTCGCGGACGATCCAGATGCCGACGTTGGCGCCGGTGGCACCGATGCAGGACCAGTCTTTGAGGCGCTGGTTGGAGTAGTGCTTCGAGCGCGTGGTGCCGTCGGGCCGGCCAAAGATGTCGGCCGACTCGATGGCACCGGTGGTGTTGCGGATGTCGGAGGGGCCGGGGCCGTCGGGGAGGAGGCCGGCGGGGATGCGCAGGATGTAGCGCACGAGGCCGTGGATGTTGGGCTCGGTGGTGAAGCAGGTGCCCATGTAGATGTGCGGGTAGCCGCTCCGCGCCAGGTAGTAGTGGGTGAGGTTGCCGGCCTGAACGGTGATCTTGATGTAACGATCAGCCACCACGGTGGCACCGACGGTGACGGCGGAGACGCCGGTGTAGAGGTAGTCAAAGCCGGACGTCATCTGGGAGCCGCGGTGCTGGTCCTGGTATTCGACGCCGTTCCAGACGAGACTCATGATGTCGCCGGCGGATTGGGTGTTGGAGCCGTTGTCGGTGCGGCGGACCTTGAAGACGAGACCGGCGCCGGTATCGACCTGGTAATAGTCAGGGGCGGCGACGAGGCCGAACGCGGCGAAGGCGGAGACGGCGGGGAGCAGCCAAGCGGCGAGGAGGCCGGCGAGGCGGAACGATCTGCGGGGAGCGCGTGGGATCATGGGGTGGGGCGAGCCGAGGCGTTACTTGCTGCTTTTGGGGGAGAGGAGGCGGGTTTGCACGCAAACCTTTCGCACTGTGGTCGTTTCTTCTCTCGACGGCCGGTCGTCGTAGCTCTTTGACACTAAGGTATGAAGAAGGTGGTTCTCCTGCTGTCACTTTTGGGGCTGTCGCTCAGTTTCAGCGGATGCATTAGCAATCCAATAAACGCTTATACAGCCAGTCGCTACTTCGAGTCCGGGCGGCAGCAAGAGGCGGCGGGCAACATGGAGGCGGCCCGGGTTAATTTTTCACGAGCTTACGGGAATACGGTGATGGGCAATCTGCCTCCTGCAGCCAAGGCCCATACGCTTTATGAGTATGCGCGAATCTCCGCCTACTTGGCGGAGCGGGCCGAAGCCGAAAAGGGTTTCATCGAGGTGCTGGCGCTCATCAAACAAGCCCAAGGTGAGGCGGACTCGCTGCGTGCACCTACGTTGGCCGAATACGCCCGCATGCTTCGCGATCAAGGTGACCACTCCAAGGCGGTGCCAATCTACGATGAGGCCGTGACCGAAATGGAAAAGCGCTCGGCGGAAACGAAGTATCCGGTGGATTTTGCCCATTTTCTGGAAGATGTGGCCGAGAATCTTCGTGCCGCCGGGTTGGTGGCGCGTGCGGATGAGACGACCGCTCGCGCGAGCGCGTTGATGGCGAAGAATCCCGGGGCGGTGCCGGCGTTTGCCGTGTGGGGGACATATGCGAGCGCCGCCCATGCGTTGATTGCCAAGAATAATTGGGGGGCGGCCCGGGGTGCAATGTTTCGGGCGGTAAATGAGGCCGAGTTGCTCGGGCTAAGCCCCAAGACGCTCGTCACCCTTCATTACGAATACGGTCGCTGTCTGGGCGTGACCGGCAAATTCGACGATGCTGAGACCCATCTGTTGAAGGCTCTCGCATTCGACAAGCAACTCGGCGGTCCCTTCTACATGGATTTAACCGAGCTCGCCCGGTTGAACTACGATCAAGGGAAATATCCGGAGGCCAACATCTACTTCGAGCAGGACATTCAGGCTATGGACCATCTGGGGTTGGCGGACGATTCCCCTGCCGCATCCATTGATATTCTCAGCGAGTATGGTGTGTCTTTAAGAAAAACGGGACGTGAGTTCGAGGCGGGAGCGATGGATGCGCGTATTAAAACCATTCGTCAGGCGCATCCGATTCTGGTCTCGCACACCGACCGGACGCCGTATGGTCGATACCGGCAGCCTTGATCACCGCTTGGCCGACCGAATCCCATTCTGAAAAAAATGCATTGGTTTAAACGCAGGCGGGTGGTGGTGGTGATTTGGGGAGTGCACAGCCAGGATTGGATGGAGGCGCTGGCGCCCGCCGCGCCCGTTTGGAAGGAAATACCCGGCGTTCAGGCGGTGCTGCATTTTTCGTCGCCCGAGGAGAAGGTTCCGTGGCGCGTCGGGCTGGGGCGGCGGATCGTGATGATTCCGCTGATGGAAAATCATATCGCGACGCGTCCACAGCGTCCCGCGGCTTTGGCTCCCACGCTTGAGGCGCTGCATACGCTCGGTGACAAGGCGCGTTTCGCCGATTATATCCGGGAGCACGGGCTTTCGCATTTGTGTCCGATCACCTATGCCTCGATCGAGGACGCGGCGTTTCCCTGTGTTATCAAACGGACCAACTTAAATGGCGGGGCGGGCGTGGAGCTGGCGGCCTCCTTGGACGAGGCGCGCGCGTTTCTGGGCGCCGCACCGTTTGTGGGCGAGGCCTATGTGATTCAGGCGATGGTCCCTTGCTTGGTCGAATATACGGTGAATTGCGTGTGTATAAAGGGCCGCATTCTCTGGCATAAAGTTTATGCCTATAATTGGGCTTCGCCGGAGATTCGCCGGGCGGGATCGGGACAGCCGGTGCGACGAGGCACGCTCTCCCCTGAGTTGCAGACGAATCTGGAGGCGATCTTGGTGCCCCTGGACTACACGGGGCCGTGCAATGTCGATTGTACGTGGGATGAGGCGGGGTGCCTGACGGTTTTTGAAATCAATCCCCGGTTCGGGGGAAGTTTGATGCGGCGGGAGAACACCGCGGATCTTGCGGCCTGCCTGTCCGTGATCCTTGAGCATGCCGGCTCGGTGAAATAACGGGCGACATCGGCTAACTGGTCTTCTTGCCGGTGCTTTGCAGGCAGCGATTTATATTCATTTTATCAATTGGTGCATTGTTATTAGATTATGGGGCGGTTACGGGTTGAGGCGTGAGCTTACCCCTTTTGCTCACGAAGTGTTCTTTGGCTTTCGCGCCTTTCGGGCCTCCAGGTTCGGAGGGCGTTCCTAACAACCCCAAACTCCATACCCCAATGGTCCGTTCGCATGTCCGATTCGGCAGCCTGCTGGCTGCACTCGTGGTGGCTGTCACCTCCGTCCAGGCTACCTTGACTCTCACTCAGGACAAACCCGGCAATATCTTCTATACGACCGAAACCGTGACGCTTCCCGTTGCCGGCACCGGCAAACGCATCGATTGGGTGATCACGGATTTCTTTGGCGCAGTGGTGAAAACGGGCGGCGCCAGTTTTAGCGGTGGTCGCACGGTGATCCAGCCTGCCTTGGGCAAGCCGGGGTATTTCTCGGTGGCGATCAGCGAAAAAAACGGCACCGGCGTGATTTCGACCAAGAGCACGACCTTCGCGGTGGTGACGCCGATCGATGTCAGCCAGATGGCGGATTCCCGTTTTGGCGTGCAGACGCATTTCGCCCAATATTCGGCGGCGGAGACGGATATCATCCCCGTGCTCGCCCGGGCGGGCATCGCGCACGTGCGCGACGAGCAATATTGGGGCAACATCGAGACGGTGAAAGGGGCGTTCCTTTATCCGTCCACGTTCACCAACTATATGGGCGCGCTGGCCGCGCAGTCGCTCAATCCGCTCATCACCTTGGATTGGGGCAACCCGTTCTACGACTACGATGCGGGGACGTTTACCGGTCCGTATACGCAGGCGGGGCGGGCAGGCTATGCGAACTATGCCCTGAATCTGCTCGGTCGTTATGGCAGCCAGATCAAGCAGGTCGAGGTGTGGAACGAATATAACGCCGGCACGTTCATCCAAGGCCCCGCGGCGGCCGACAAGGATTATTATTATGCCGCCATGCTCAAGGACGTGTACCAAGCGATCAAGCTGGTCCGCCCCGACGTGACGGTGCTGGCGGGCGCGACCACGCCGGTGGCGCATGGCTTTCTGCGGGATATTTTCGTGCAGGGCGCGCTGTCGTCTTGCGATGCGATTTCCGTGCATCCCTACATCGCCGCGGAAAGTGCCGATTTGGAGATCTCGGAGCTGCGCAATCTCATCCGGCAATATAACAACAACCAGGAAAAGCCGGTCTGGGCCACGGAGTTCAGCCTGGAGGTGAACAACGCCGCCGCCCAGCCCGAGGGTGCGCGGCATGTGGTGCGCATCGCCACGCAGCTGCTCAACCAAAACGTGGCGCGCATGTATTATTACCTCGGCGGCGATGACAGCAATTTCCCGTATCGCGGACTCGTGGGCTCGTCGACGGGCGCACTGGGCAAGTACGCGCCGCATCAGGCGTATGTCGCGTACGCGGTTTTCATTCGCCAACTCTACGGTTGGGCCGGCGCCGGTCGCCTGGGCGGCACGCGTCCGGGCACTTATGCGTACGCGTTCACCAACGGCACGGCGCAACGTTACGTGCTGTGGGCGACCACGCCCACCACGGTTTATCTGGATTCACCGGCGTCGTCGCTCACCGCGACGGACCTGATGGGAACATCGACCACGCTCGCCGTCACCGGCGGACGGCTTGCGCTGCAACTCGGCACGAATCCGCTTTATATCACCGGTGCGGTCAACGCCGTCACGGACGCGCCCAACCGCGTGGTGGCCGATTCGGTGGCCGATTATTCCAAGGGGCAGGACGTGAACGGCTGGAGTTACGGTTACGCCGACCTGGCCTCGGGGGCGGCTTATTCCACGGGGAATTTTCAGCCGATGCACTGGGACATCTGGGCGACGGACAATTATCGTTGGATCGGCAGCGGCATCTATAATTTCCTGACCTCGAATCAGGCGCACCCGAGCGGCTCGTGGGCGATCCGGCGCTGGACCAGCACGGTCTCCGGACTGGTTGACCTCACGGGGACGCTCAATCGCCCCAGCGCCAACGGCGACGGCACGCGGTTGCGCCTGTTTGTGGACGGGGTGGAGCGCCTGAATCAGTTCATCGCGCCGGCGGCGAACCTCTCCTACTCGGTGCCCAACGTGCCGGTGGGCCTGGGTTCGCGGGTGGACCTGGCGATCGTTCAGGAAGCCAACAACGCCGACGACGCGACGGTGGCCACGATGCGCATCACGCGCGTGCAGTCGTCTCCGGTCACGTTGGTCCAAGGCAATCTGACCGACTACAGCGTGCAATCCGGCACCGCCTCCAGCGCCAGCGTGGGCTCGGGCGGCACGGCGCTCACGTTGACGGGCAACATCTGGCGCAAGCATCCGTTCAGCTACAACGTGACGCCGTCCACGATGCTGGAGTTCACGGTCAACGCCACGAACGTAGGCGAGATGCTCGGCATCGGCCTGGACAGCGACAACGATTACACCAATCGGAACACCGTGTTCAAAATCGCCGGCGCTGAAAGCAACGGAAGCGTGATCCCGGTGACGCAAGTTTACTCCGTGGACCAGAAGTCCGTCACCTATGTGATTCCCGTCGGCGCGTATTACACCGGGGTGATGAACTACCTGACCTTTGTCGGCGACGACGACGCCCGCAAAGCCGTCTCGGCGACGTTCTCGAACATCCGAATCTACGAAGGGCTGTGATTCGGCCGGTTGGGCCAAGGCCTCGCGATCTCGATCGCGGGGCCTTTTGTTTTTGGGGACTAGCGGCCGCCGCCCGCCGGCGCCGGCTTCAAATCGAGGATGGCTTGGACCTTTTCGAGGAGCGCGGCATCGGTAAACGGTTTCCTGAGCTGATCGTTCACGCCCAGTGCGGTGATTTTCGGGAGGACGAGGTGGTCGCTGGTCGAAGTGAGCATGATGACGGGGATTTTTTTGAGTTCGGGATGCGACTTCAAAAGCGTGAGCATCTCCACGCCGTCCATCGTGGGCATGCTGACATCGAGCAAGATGAGCGCGGGCATCTCCGATTCCATCGCGAACAGTCCCTTGAATCCGTTGGTGGCCTCGATCACTTCGCAGGCAAAGGGGGCGAGGGCCTTCTGGATGATGAGGCGCACGGCTTTCGAATCATCGACGGCGAGAATTTTGGGACGCATGGGAGGACCAACAGGGCGGCGCCACGCGGGTTTGACGATCAATTTCGGGCGGATGGTTCCGCCAAGCGAATGGCGATGATGGGCGCGCGTCCGGAAAATTCCGGTGAAAAATATCTTTAGTTCTCCGGCGGGCGCGGAGTTAGGGCGGGCAGGGCGGGCCCGCAGGAACCGGAGGATGACCTACTGGGTCAGGCCGCGTTACCCCCGGCAGGAGGTCGTACAGCTTCGTTGAACAACCCTAGGAATGATCGGATGGGCGCCTGTTGCCCTCGCGAAGGTCCACACGCCCATCATTCGTTTCACCTGCGAAAGCCGGCCGGTTTTCCGGACTCCCCCGGTCCGTCTCGCGACTGCAGGCAACGTGCCGCCCGATTCCCGCCGGCGCCTATCCATGAAAAAGAACATAACCTCCCCAGTCGTCGGAGCGGGCTTGCTCGCTCTTTTTGTCACAACAGTGGCGTCCGCCAATGTCTGCGTTTTCACCCCGCTCGATCCGGTGAACGGTGGTGTCGGCACGCGAGTTTCAAGCATTTCGGACCGAGGGTCCGCCGTCGCCGGGACGAACCTCGCATCCGGGCTGCTGCCCATCCCCAACGGCGAACCGTTTTATTGGAAAGAACATCACGGGCTGAGCCTTTTGGGGCTGCTCCCCGGAGCGGTTTCCGGCACGGGCGATCTGGTGTCGGGCGACGGCGCGGTCGTCGTCGGTCGCGACTACTTTCCCAACGGGCGCGCTTACACGTCCAGAGCCTTTCGCTGGACGAAAGCGGAGGGGCTTACGGCGGTGCCGCTTCTTCCCGGCGGCAACAACAACAACGTCGCCGGCATTTCGTATGACGGTGCGGTGATGGTTGGCTCCAGCGAGGCGTCGGCAGGTTTCCAAGCCTTTCGTTGGACCGCGGCGACCGGCCCGGTGGGCCTCGGCTTTCTCCCGGGAAAAACCTACAGCGTGGGTCAGGGTATTTCCGATGATGGCACGGTGCTCGTGGGGCAAAGTGGCTTGGCGGGCCCCGGCATCGAAGGATTCCGCTGGACGGAGCAAGGCGGCATGACGGGCATCGGGTTTTTGCCGGGCAAGACGGAGGACGATGATTTGTCGGTGTCGGGCGACGGCAACGTGATCATCGGCACGACCTACGGCAGCGACGGCCTCAACGGAGAGGCGTTTCGCTGGACGCAGGCGACGGGCATCGTTGGGTTGGGTTTCCTGCCGGGCGAAAACCATAGCCAGGCGACGCTGGTTTCGGCCGATGGCTCGGTGATCGCGGGTAACGCGCAGGTGACTCCGGTTTTCCCCGCCGGGCGGCAGGCGTTTCGCTGGACCCAAAGCGGCGGCATGGTGGGGCTCGGTTTCCTTCCGGGCGGAGGCAACTACAGCATCGCCCTCGGCATGTCGGCTGACGGCAAAAAAATCGCGGGCGCCAGCGATGCTCCCAACACCCAGTTGGAGGCGTATCTCTGGACGGAGACCGAAGGCATGCGCTCGGTGCGCGATATTCTGGTGAACGATTATGACGTGGATCTCACCGGGTGGTCGCTCCTCACCGCCTTGATCTCCGCCGATGGCAAGACGCTGACCGGGTGGGGCATCAACCCTGCCGGACAGGAAGAGGCCTGGGTGGCCGACCTGAGTCACAAGCCGAAGCATCAGAAAAATGCGAAGAGCACACCGGTTGCTCCGCCGAAAGTCGTGACCACGGTGAAGACTAAAAACGCGACCCGCTAAGACGCTCGCCCTTCTTCATCCGCACGCACTCCGCCCCCGGACGGTCATTGAAGCCATGACTGTTGCGGGGGCGTTCTGTTGGCGCGCCCGCGCCGATTTGGCGGAAAAAATTTCAACCGCAGGAACCGCCCCGCGATCGATCGGTCTGGCCGCTGCCGAGAGAGGTCCCTCTCAACTCGTTGAACAACCAACAGAAATACACCGGGCGGAAAGCGCCCCATGAAGGTCGCCATGCTTACTCCTATTGATGTCGCCAGACAGAACTCATCGCTCATTCGCGCCAGCGTTTTCCTTTTGATCGCGGCAACGTCCGCTCCGGCCCAAGTCTTCACCGGATTGGGTACGCCCCTGAACGAAGGCGTGGCCACGACGCCGGCGGGCATTTCGGACCGCGTGCCCGTCGTCATCGGCGTCAACCAGTCCGACGCGATGCTGCCCATCCCGAGCGGCGAGCCGTTTCGTTGGACGAAGCCTGCCGGGCTGGAAAGCTTGGGTCTGCTGCCGAACGCGGTGTCCGGCATGGGAGATCTCGTGTCGGGCGACGGCACGGCCATCGCCGGCCGGAATTATTTTCACGGCGAACCGCGCGCCTACACGTCCCAGGCGTTCGTTTGGACGAAGCGCGACGGCTTGGTGGCGGTGCCGTTTCTTCCCGGCGGGAGCTGCAGCAACAGCATTGCCGGTCTGTCGGACAGCGGTGAGGTGCTGGTCGGCTCCAGCGAATCGGCGGTGGGCTTTCAGGCCTTTGTCTGGACGCGATCGACCGGCACGACGGGCCTCGGTTGTCTGCCAGGGAAAACCTACAGCGTGGGGCAGGGAATTTCCGCGGACGGCACGGTGATCGTGGGCCAGAGCGGACGCCCCGGTTCGCCGCAGACGATCGAAGGATTTCGTTGGACGAAGCAGGAGGGCATGACGGGCCTCGGGTTTTTGCCGGGCATGACGGAAGACGACGCGTTGTCCGTTTCGGCCGACGGACAGGTGATCATCGGCACGACGTATGGCGGTGACTGCAACGGCCAGGCGTTCCGCTGGACGCGCGCGACGGGCATCGTCGGCCTGGGTTTTCTGCCGGGTCAGAATTACAGCTTTGCGCGCGCGCTCTCCGCCGATGGTTCCGTCGTGGCGGGCGATGCGCAGGTGAGCTGGCGTTCGCCGGCGCGGCAGGCGTTTCGCTGGACGGAAAGCGGCGGCATGGTGGGCCTTGGCTTTCTGTCGGGCGGCGGCAACTACAGCATTGTCCTCGGCCTTTCGGACGACGGCACCCGGCTCGCCGGCGCGAGCGATTCCGCCGAGGGAATCCAGGCGTATCTGTGGACGGAAGCCGAGGGCATGCGTTCCGTGCGCGATGTTCTGGTGAACGACTATGGCGTGGATTTGGCGGGGTGGACGCTCCTTGCCGCCACGCTTTCCGCCGACGGGCAAACGCTCACGGGGCGCGGTCTCAATCCCTCCGGCCAGGAGGAGGGCTGGGTTGCGGATCTGCACGGTGCGCAGGTGAAATCTCGCAAACTCAAGGAAGCCGCCCGCTAGTTTTTAACCGGCTCTGCGGGGTGCGTTGCTTGACCCGGTGGCGTGCGCCCGTCACGTGGGTAGGCAACATGGATCTATCCGAGGACGAAAAGGCTTTCTTGAAAGAACTGGTCAAGGCGACGCGCCAGCGTCCGCATGTCGTCAGCTGGGCGGATCGCGACGGCACGAACCGGAGCACGACGCTCACTGCGGCGGAGGCGGTGCGGCTCAACCAACTGGCGCACCGTCTCAAGGTCTCCAAGGCCGAGGCGCTGCGTCAGGCCGCGCACATTCCGGTGGGGAAGTGACGCGGGCCGCCGGTAGCGTCACGATTTTTTCCGACCCGAGCGCTTGCGCGTGGCCGCGGCTTTGCGCGCGCCGCGCGAACGCGAGGGAGAGGGCTTGCGCTTGCCGGAGCCGACCGCGGTGTCGCGCGCGGCTTTCTTCCGGGTTTTGGCCGAGCCTTTTTTCGGCGGGCCAAGTTTCACACCGGAGCGGCGCGCTTCGGACAGGCCGATCGCGATCGCCTGTTTGCGCGACTTGATGTCGCGTGCGCCGTGTTTGTAACGGTGCATTTCTTCTTTCACGAATTCGCCGGCTTGGGTGGTGGGCTTTTTGCCGGCGCGCGCTTTTCGATGGGCGCTCCGGCGGGCTTTTTGAGTGGGCATGGGAGGGATATTTACTGCTCACAGAACCCGCGCTGGCGTGGAGGTTCCCCGGTCGCGGTTCAGGATGAGCCGGTCGGTGCCGACGTCCGCGTGCGTCACCGGAGTGCCGCCGGAGTCCGCGACCGGAGTCACTCCAGATGGTGATTTTGAAGCGACGGGCTAAATTAAAAAATGAAAACCTCCACCTTTGAATCTGAAGACTCGCCGCTGCCGCACGTGCACAGCGAACACATCCGCCAGCAGATCTCGGATCTGATCGATCATCTGAAGGCCGACATCGGCCGGGTGCCGGAGCCCCGGTTTCAGGCGTTGCTGGCGACCTCCGCCGAAGTGCTGCGGGGACTTCAGCAAACCTTCGCCCATTACGAGGAGCACAGCGAGCCGGCCTGGCAGCTGCCGGAGTTGCCGGAGATCGATGCCGATGCGGATGCGGACGTCTGAGCGGCTCGGCGGCGGGGAACCAAGGCCGGGAAAGAGTTACTCTCGGGCCAGAACGTAACCCTTAACCCCTCCTCCGATGAATGCCATGATCCGATCCTTCGTCTGCGCGGCCGCCGTCGTTTTTCTGGCCGCCGGTTGTCACACGCCGGAAAGACGGCCGGTGGTCGTCTATCCCGTCACCTACGATATTCCCGTGGGCAACACCCAGGTGAGCGCGTCTGCCGGCGCTCAAAATCTGAACGTCAGCGCGACCCAGCAGGTGACGGCGCGGGTGGGCGAGCCGCTGTATTATCAAATCATCTCGCCCGTGCCCGTGACGGTTTCGATTTATGAACGGCGTGCGGATATGCCGGAACCGCGCATGCTCGTTCGCGAGCTGCAGGGCACCAATTTCACGTCGTCGCTCACGCCCTCCGAACGATTGCTGGAATTCGTTTTCTCGGTGAAGGACTCGAACAGCAACGGCACGTTGAAATTCACAATTTCGGACCGCCCGATCGCACCTGTGATGACGCCCTGATGATTTTCACAAGTGTCGCATTCGACAGCGGCACGGAGTTGCGCATAGTGCGGGCATGCAACTGCTCGGCATCCATCATCTCACCGCCGTGACCGCGCACGCGTCCGGCAATCACGCCTTCTACACCCGGACGCTCGGGCTGCGGCTCGTCAAAAAAACCGTCAATCAAGACGACGTCTCCGCCTACCATCTTTTTTATGCGGATGGTTTGGCGACGCCGGGGAGCGACCTCACGTTTTTCGACTGGCCGGTCCAGCCCGAACGGCGCGGCACGCAAAGCATCGTGCGCACCGGTTTGCGCGTGGGTGGCGAGGCGAGCTTGCAATGGTGGGCCGCCCACCTGACGGAGGCCGGCGTGAAGCATGACGGCGTCACGTTGCGCGACGGACGGGCGACGTTGGATTTCGAAGACCCCGAGGGGCAGCGTCTGAGTCTCATCGATGACGGCCGCCGCGGTCCGTCGCATCCTTGGGCGGAGAGCCCCGTGCCGGCGGAACACCAAATCCGCGGGTTGGGGCCGATCACGTTGAGCGTGCCGGATCTGGCGCCGACCGAACGCGTGCTGACGGGGCTGATGGCCATGCGCCATGTCCGCCACTATGCGCGTTCCGCCAAGGACCAGACCAGCGTGCATGTTTACGAAATGGGCGAGGGTGGTCCGGCGGCGGAACTGCACGTGGCGGTTGAGCCCGGTCTCCCCAAGGCGCGGCCCGGGGCGGGGAGCGTGCACCATGTCGCGTTTCGCACGCCGACTTTTGCCGAATATGAACTGTGGGCGCGACGCCTGGCAGAGTTCGGCGCGCCCTCCAGCGGGCCGGTGGACCGGTTTTATTTCAGGAGCCTCTATTTCCGCGAACCCAACGGCATCCTTTTTGAAATCGCGACGGACGAGCCGGGTTTCACCGCCGACGAGCCATTGGAAAAGCTCGGCCAAAAGTTGTCGTTGCCGCCGTTTTTGGAACCGCGTCGGCGTGAAATCGAAGAAGGCCTGACTCCTTTGGGAATCTAGGTGCGGCGAACAGGGGGCGGAGCGGCTGGAGGGGAAACAGGAAAGAAGACTAAAGGCACATTAAGTGCTTTGCAAAACAGGGAGTGGGCGGCATAGCTGCCTTATCCCTTGGGAAAACGAATGTAACGCAAAGCTCCGCTTTGTGGCGCATTCCTCAAGTTGCGCGGGCAGTTCCCGCTTTTTCTTCCTGCTTCAACGTCTCCGGCTCGTCTCGTCCCCCTCATGAATCCACGCATTCTCGCGTTTGTCCCGACCCTCATCCTCGGTTTCACCGCCGGTTGCTCCAGTAATTCGCTCTATTTCGGCACGGAGTCCTCGAGCGGGCTTAAAGTCTCCGGCACGCAGGTCGCGCCCACCGATGTGGGACTCAGTTATCAACGCACTGAGGTGGCGTTGATCCCGCCGAAAACCGACGGCTCCACGCATGCGGTGTACGGCGGCGTGGATCACGATTTTTCGTGGAGCGACGGGTTTTTGCTGACGCAAACCTTCGCGACCGGCGACGCCGCCGTACTGGCGGCGCACAACCAGGCTGCGCCCGCAATCGTCACGCGGAAGGCGGGCAACAACCAGAGCCGGAAGCTCTTCTTTTCCACCGGCACGACCTTTGGCTTCGATCTCAATCTGGGCGCCGACATCGGCAGCAGCGTGCCCAGTCTCGTGCTCGGCTTCCGTCGCGTCGAAGCCACGGTGATCCCCATCAAAAACCCGAGCTTGGAAGTGAACTCGGTGTATGCAGACATCTCGATCGCCGGCGACAGCGGCGGGCGGCTCAAGACGAACGGCGGAAAAGGCACCGGCACGCGACGTCAGGACATCGGGCCGGACCGTCTCCCCGCCAGCCCCAACGGCGTGCGCATCCGGCAAACCTTCGCGACCGGCGACGCCGCCATCGCGATCGCCGGTCGCCCGGAATTCCAGAACAAGCTCGATGCCGCCGCCGGTCTGGCGTCGAAGGCGGCAGCGGTTTCGGTGCTGACGCGCGATCAGGCGTGCTCCCAGCTCGCGGCGATCACCGATCCGACGCGACAGACCACGGTCTTGAATGAGG
The DNA here is from genome assembly GCA_019510185.1 of Verrucomicrobiota bacterium. Taxonomy (GTDB): domain Bacteria; phylum Verrucomicrobiota; class Verrucomicrobiia; order Opitutales; family Opitutaceae; genus Rariglobus. The sequence goes on from JAEKKV010000012.1 coordinate 25,395, forward strand.
TGAACGCCATTGCCGCCCCTTCCGGAATGGGCCCCGCCGGAGCATGGAACGACGTGTCCGACCTCGTGCTCAATTTCAACGCCGCCCAACTTAACCAACTGCAGTCGGCTCTTGCCGCACCCAAGCCATGAAGTCCTTTCAAGTTCAATTTGTGCCCGGCCTCACGCTGGCGGGCGTCGCCGCCGATCAGGCGCAGGCGTATCAGCTCACCACCTTTCTGACCACGGTCAGCGCCCAAGGTTGGGCCTGCGATCATCTCTTCGAGGTGAGCGGAGGACTGCTGTACGTATTGTCGAAACCCAAGGCATGACGAAGGGGCCGGGCTGGAGAAAGGGGGGCGGCATTTTGCTCCTGGCGATGCTCGCCGGTTCGGGCTGTGCGCTGCGTTACACCGACCGGCACGGCAATCTCAACACGGTCGGCTGGGTGTGGACCACGGTGCCGCCGGCCGCTTCCGCACGTCCGCCGGAGCCGGCCGGTGCCGGCATTGTCTTCCGCCCGGAAACGCTGGTGGAAGCTCCGTTCGCGTTCAGGCAACGCGCCTTCGGGCTCGTGTTGGACGACACGATTCCGCGCAAAGGGTTCACGCTTGGTTATCAGGATTTGCTGATCGTTTTTCCCGCGGAGAATGCGGTGACGGCGTTTTCCTTCGATTCGGCGCGCCCCTTGGATGCGCGCCTGCAAGTCGAGCGACTCGCAACGAAGAGCGGCGGCTCCGTCGGCGGTCAGTGAGCCCTGGCGTTTGGCCGGAGCGGGGACGGGCGATCTGCCGCGGTTAGGATGCGGAGTCGCCCCCATGGCAGCGACCGACGGCTCGCATTACCTTGCGGACAAACCCCCGTTTCACGCGGTCATCCGACTCTGGGCCGGATGCACCAACGGAGCGGATACACGAAAATCCTAAACTCTGAAAATCCATGAAATCCAAGAAATCCCCCGTCCTCCTCGGCTTGCTTGCCGTCGGTCTTGTCACTGCGGCCAATCCCATCCTCGCCCAGTCGGGGGGCGGGGGCAGCGGGAGTGGCAGCGGAAGTTCTGGCAGCAGCGGCACCTCGTCAGACTCCAGCAGCTCAACGAACAGCATGGGCGGCAGCGGCAGCTCGAGCGGGACAGGCAGCTCGAGTGGAACAGGCAGTTCGAGCGGGACGGGTGGTTCGAGCAGTTCAAGCGGTACGGGCACGTATTATCCGGGCTCTTCCTCGGGTGGGACGGGCGGCACGAATGGCACGGGCAGCGGGACGGGCGGTTCGATGAACACGACTCCGGGCTCTACGACCACGCCTTCCGGTTCGAGCGGCACGGGCACGAACCGGCCGGGCATGGGCGGGACGGGCGCCACCGGCTCCGGCTCGGTCAATGACGCCACGACGAACTCCGCCGCGGTCCAGCGCGCGCTGGCCAACGATCCCTCCCTGGCCGTCGAGGCCGGTTCGGTCATCGTCACGAGCGAGAACGGCAAGATCGTGTTGCAGGGCGCCGTCTCCAGCGAAAGCGTCAAGCGCCGCATCGAACAGAAAGCGCGGACGACCGCGACCGGCACCGACGTTGATAATCGCCTCACCGTGAGCGGCGAGACCAGCAGCGGCGGCACGGGCGGGACCAATCGGAGCACCCGCTAGAGCGGTTCAAGTTAAACTATAGCCACAATCACAGTCGGATTAAGAGTAGCCACAAAAAGCACAAGAAGCACAAAAACAGATTCTTTTGTGATTTCTGTGCCTTTTGTGGCCATGATTTGATCGGGCCATATCGGCTACGACTCAACTGAAACTGCTCTAAGGCATTCGTTCGAGGGCAGTCGGATCACGAGAGAGGCGGCCCGGAAGGCCGTCTCTTTTTCTGCGAACGCCTCGTTGGCGTTTGAAATTTTAAATCACCCGGCGTCCGCGCTTCGGTCGTTGGCCAGCTGCATGATGAAGCGCGCGATGGTCCGGGCCGCCCGCGGTTTTTGCAGCGAGGCCACGCCCGCGGCGAGCGCGTGATAAGCCGGTTCGCCGAGGCTCGAAAGATACGTGGCGATGGCCGGCGCGGTTTCGAGGGCGACGCCCGCCCCGGCATCCGCGAGGAGTTGCCAGTTGCCCGCTTCCTGACCCGGCACGACTTGGTTCACGATCATGGGGATGCCGGCGGCGATGGCTTCCTGCACGGTGGCGCCGCCCGCCTTCGAAATCAAAAGGTGATGGCGCTGCATCAGCTCGGGAACGTTTTTGCTCCAGCCCAGCAGCGTGAGTTGCGGGCAATGGCCGAAGTCGGCCTGGTAACGGGTCAGCCGTCTGGCGTAATTGCCGGTGATGATGGTGCTCTGGATCTCTGGCCGGGACGCGAGGAACGCGACGAGTTCGTCCGCCATGTCCAGCGCGCCGTTGATGATGTAAAGCACCTTGAGCCCGTCCCGCATCGGGGGACGCTGCGCCGGGGTATCGAGCAGCGGCGTGACGGGAAATCCCAGCGGATGAACGAGGGCGGGATCGACGCCTTGCTCGACCAGAACCCGGCCGGTGGCCTCGTTGGGCACGATGTAGGGGTGATGGCGGCAGCCGGTCCAGATGCGGTTCACCGAGATGGAATCGGTGACGATGGTGACGCGGGGCACCCGGATGTTCAGCTTGTCGAAAAAATAGTTATAAACCGGATACGTGCTCACCCACACATCCGGATAATGTTCGTTCACCAGGCGCTGGATGCCGCGGGCCAGCAGCAACGTGCCCGGGCCCTTGACGGACTGGCCGGGATGCCGGTCGATCCAGTCGTAGATTTTCTGCCAGAGCCGCGGCGCGCGGTTGATCATGCCGAGGTAAAACTTGCGGGCCTGCACGTCCACCCGGCCGAACGTCCGGTCCAGCGGATCGACAATCAGGACTTCCGCCTGCGGGTATTCCGCGCGGAGGCCGGACTCGAGGTGGCGGGCGGCGGCATTGTGGCCGGCGCCGTAACCGGCGGTGGCAATCAGGATTTTCACGAGGTGACGGCGGTGGATGCGGAAAACTGCGGATGCGTTTCGATCCGTTTTTCAAACAAAGGCTTTTCCTCTTCCGGAAGATTCGCCGGAAACTTCGAGCCGCTCCGCCGCCAGCGCGCGAGCCACTCCTCGCCGAGCAGGCGGGGCGAGGCGGGATGGTTGCCGGCTCCGGTGGCGCGGGTGAAGGCGAGGGTCGTGTCGGCCTTGGGGCCGGTGCCGACGCCCTGGCCGACGAAGAAACCGGACGTCAGCAACGCGACCCGCACGGCTGTCGCCGCCGAGTAGGTGTAGAGTTCGGCGGACTTCGGCTCGCAGTGCTTCAGCAGGCGGGCGAAGACCGCGGGCGTCCACAGGGCGGAGTCGGTTTTGGACGAGAACGGGTCGTAGAAAATCAGATCGGGGACGGGCGAGGTTTCCAGGTAGTGCAGGAAGTCGCCCTTCAGCAGTTCCCACCGGAGCAGGCCGGAGGCGTGGGTCCAGCTGCCGGTTTCGAGGAGCCGGTGGGGTGCGCCGTGGCGGAGGTGAGGGAAGAGGCCGGCCTCTTTGACCGCGAGCTTGAGGGGATCAAGGTCGCACTCGAAGCTCACCAGCCGCAACGGCCGCAGCGGGGTGTCACCGTGGGCGGCGTTTTCAGCCAGGGTTTTTTCAAAGCAATGGACGGCGGCCATGGCGTTGGACGCCGCGCCCAAGCCTACGTCCCAGATCACCAGCTCCTCGGCGCCGGCTGCTTTGTTCAAAAGACGGGCGGCGAGGGAGGATTGCTCGATGTAGAGGCGCTGGGCCTCGTCGCTGGGACGGTTGACGGAATGCATCACCTCGCCGGAGCTGATCTGGCGGATGCTGGAAAAACCCTGCGGGCCGGTGTGGATTTCGTAATCCCCGAGATGCGTGGGCCGGGCGAAGCGGAGCTTTTTCGGGGGAATGCTGGGATTGTCCTCGTCGGTGCGCATGAGCTCGGGGCGCTTGCGCTCGTAGTAGGCGAGAAAATCGCCGCGCAAAATACTCTCGCGCATCTCGCGCATGAGGCGGTGGTAAAAGGCGAGGTTGTGGCTGCACAGCAAATGCCAGCCCAGGCCTTCGTCGGTTTTGACGAGGTGGTGGATGTAGGCGCGGGAATAGTGCCGGCAGGAGTAGCAGTCGCACCGGGCGTCGAGGGGTTCCTCGGAGAATTTATAGACGGTGCGGCGGCAATGGATCTTGCCGTGCGAGGTGAAGGCGGTGCCGCGCTGGGCCAGTTGCGAGGGGATGATGCAGTCGAACATGTCGACGCCGCGATGGACGGCTTCGAGGATGTCCACCGGCGTGCCCACGCCCATGAGGTAGCGCGGCAGATTTTTCGGAAGGTGGTCGGTGACGAGTCCGGTGAACTCGTAGCGTTCCTCGTGGGTTTCGCCGACGGCGAGACCGCCGATGGCTAGGCCGTCGAAGGGAAGTTTTCTTAAAAACGCGGCGCTTTTCTTTCGCAGGTCGGCGTGGCAGGCGCCTTGGACGATGCCGAACAGCGCCTGGGGCGAGTCGCCGCGGGCGCGCAGGGAGCGTTCGGCCCAGCGATGCGTCAGTGCCATGGCCGCCTCGGCCTGCTCATAGGGCGCGGTGGACGGGATGCACTGGTCGAGCACCATCATGATGTCGCTGCCGATCGCCTTTTGCATGCCGATGCTCGACTCGGGGGAAAGCATGCAGGACGCGCCGTCCACGTAGCTTTTGAAGTGGGCGCCCTCTTCGTTCATGGCGCGCTCGCTGGGGAGGGAGAAAATTTGAAACCCGCCGGAGTCGGTCAGGACGGGGCCGTCCCAGTTCATGAACCGGTGGATGCCGCCGAATTTCTTGAAAACCTCGGGGCCGGGGCGAAGCAGCAGGTGGTAGGTGTTGGCGAGGAGGATGCGCGAGCCGGTGGCCTTGAGCGTTTCGACTGTCTGGGATTTTACCGTGGCTTGGGTGCCGACCGGCATGAAAATCGGAGTCTGGACCTCCCCGTGCAGGGTTTGGAATCTCGCCGCGCGCGCTTTGGATCCGGTGGATTCTTTTTCGAGGGTGAAGTTGAGACGGGACATCAGGTGGGACGGAGAGGGTTCCACCTGAGTAGGAAACACTTTGGCCTTCAAGCGAAGCCTTTGTTGCGGCTGGCAAAAGCTTTGGGCCGGAGCGCCGGCGGGCGAGCGGGCGGGCCGGTTGCCTTTTCGAAGGCCCAAGGTAACTTACGTCATGTTCGGGGGCATTGAACTGATCTTCTTTTTTGGAGCCCTGACGATCGCCATCGCGGTCGCCTACTGGGTTTTGAAGGCGAAAAAGAAGTGAGTCCCGGCGGCAATGCCCGGGGCTCGATCTGAAAACCGCCGTGACGGGTGCGTTTACGGTCCGAGTTCGTCGGACGAAAGCGGCGGATGCAAAATCTCGCCGGGCATCTGCGTCGGCAGCTCTTCCGCCGACGTCCAGGCCCGGGCTGCGTTGCGCGCGAGGCCCAAACCGGGCTCCTCGTGCATCAGAAGGTCCAGGTGGAGCTGAAAGTTACCCGACAACGCGTCATGCGCACCCCAGTGCAAACGGTGAGTGGAAAGAAAAGACATAGGATCAAGGTGTTGAATTTCGAAAGCCAAAGGATCCCGGACAAAGGGACGCGCCGGAGCGCCTCCCGCAGATCTCTCAACCGTTCACCGGCGGTCCGCGAATCAGCCGCCGGGCGATTCGGGCGGCGGAAATCCCTTGGACCGGAACGCCGTCCGCCGTTTTCGACAAGAGTGTGGACGGCAATGCCGGCTCGGCCACCTGATCGAAGAGAAAGGTTTTGCCGGGGAGCCGTTTGCCGCAGGCTTTGTCCTCGAGGTTGTCCCCTGCCTGAAAAGTGAAGTCGTTCACCATCGGCATCGCGTCCACTTGCGCCGACTGCAGGCGAATCGTCGTTCCGCTGCGAAGGCCGGGCAGGCCGCCCGCCTGATGCCACAGGACGGTGACTGCGATCCAAACCACGTAGAGCCAGCGGTGGCTGAGCTGCATACCTTGGGAAAAGCATTTCTGATGCCATCCCTGAGCCGGTCTTATGAGGCGGGAAACGCGGAAAATTTGCCAAGAGCCGGAATCTCACGCTTAACGCTGATCCCGTCCGGGCGAACCCTGTCATTATGAAAATCAAATCCGCGGTTTTTGAACGCAGTGTGCCCGACCTGAAGTCGTGTCCGAAATCCTTGCTGCCCGAGTTTGCCTTCATCGGCCGGTCCAACGTGGGCAAGTCCTCGATGATCAATCTGCTCTCCGAGCGCAGCGCCCTGGCCAAGGTGTCTGTCACGCCGGGGAAGACGCAGTTGATCAATTTCTTTTTGATGAACGGCTCGTGGCACCTGGTGGATCTGCCAGGCTACGGCTATGCCAAGGTCGGCCAGGAGCAACGGGCGGATTTCAACAGGGCGGTGGCCAATTATTTGGAGAAGCGCACGAATCTCGCCTTGGTCTTTGTCTTGATCGACTCCCGGCTGGAGCCCCAGCGCATCGACCTCGAATTCATCCGCTGGCTCGCGGGTTGTGACGTGCCGTTCGCCTTGGTCTTTACGAAAACCGACAAACACGGCGCCGCCGGCGTGAAGGCGAACATCCTGCACTTTGAGCAGACCATCGCCGAGTGGTGCGACGAAGCCCCGCCGGTGTTCGTCACCTCGTCGAAAACGAAAAGCGGACGGACTGAGCTGCTCAGTTTCATCGAGAAGCGCCTGGCGATGAAGCCCGTCGTCACGCCGGAAGATTGAGGCCGCCCAGCCGCGCACAGCGTCCATGCCGAGTGCGGGCTGTGCGGGTGAATCGCGGCTTGTCAGCCGACGTCGGATGCCAAAGGTTTTTTAGATGAAGCGCGCTTTCCTCTTTTGGCCCTTGGCGATGCTGGCGGGTGGCTTTGTCTTTTTGAGTCCGGCGAGGGCGCAAGCCGACGCGGTCGCAACGCCCCAACCTGAGGCCACGACCATTCCCAACGACCAAAACTACCGGCGCAACCTTGCGTATCAAACCTACTACGACGACTACTTGGCCCTCAAACGCGGCAAGCCGGTCGATGTGATTTTTATTGGCGATTCGATCACCGAGCAATGGCGCTGGGGAGCGGGAAGAGCGGTGTGGAAAGCCCGTTTCGAGGATCGTGCGCTGGACTTCGGGCAGGGCGGAGACACGACCCAGCAGGCACTCTGGCGGTTGCTGAACATTGATTTGACGGGATGGTCCCCGAAGGTCGCCGTCATCTTGATCGGTACCAACAACCGGCATGATCAACCCGCGGCCATCGCCGCCGGGGTGAATGCGGTGGTGGTCACGACCCAAAAGCGGTTTCCTGGGATCAAAGTGGTACTCGTGAGCATTCTCCCCAATGCGCGTGCGAAGGAAATCATGGCGCAGGCCAACGAACTCATCCGCCCGCTGGCCGATGGCAAAGCGGTGGTCTATCTCGATCTGGCGGCGCAATTCACGCCGGTGGCGGATTCATGGAAGGGCTTGCAGTCGGACAAGCTGCATCTGACCGAGGAAGGCTACCGCATGTGGGCAGCCGAGTTGGAGCCGCTGCTGGCGGGATTGCTGAAATAGGCCTCGCGGCTTTGGGCCGGCGGCGGGTTTGAATTAATCGCGGGCGAGAGCGGCTTCGCTCTTGAGAAACCGGCGGGGGTGTCGCACGAACGTCGCCTCTTTTCGCCGCCGCATGCATTCGCCCGCCCACTCGCCTTCGATTTCCCTGGTCCCCTTTTTAATCGCCGATGCCGTTTTAGTGGCTGTCGCCACCGGGATTGCCTGTCTGGCGCCGGCACCTTTGGGCGGAGCCGCGCTGCTGGGCATGGCGGGCTGCGTGGGTCTCGGCGCGGTGATCGCTTTGGTACCGTTTGTCTTGAACGACGGTCGCGACCGGGAGACGGCATTGGCGGAGCGGCAGAAGCAGTTGACGGCGTTGAGCCAGGCCACGATGACCGCCTCTGAAAAATTGACGCAAGCCGTGGCGATGTTGCGGGATACCGCCGAGTTGTCGGCCCGCACCCAAGCGCTGGCCGAGCGAGTTCCGCCGGCTTTGCTGAGCCGGTTCGATGGTTTGACCCAAGCGCTGGCCCAATGCGACACGGCGCAGGCTCAGGCGGCGAAACAGGCGGACGTGATGGCGGCACTGCTGAGCGATCATCGGGTTGAACTCAACCGGCTCGACGACGTCATGCGCGGCCAACGCGTTGAGTGGACGGCGGCCTTCGCGGAAATCCCTGCGGTCGTCGCGCAGTTTGATGTCGCCCGCGGCGCACTTGATCGCCGGCTCGCCAAGTTGGACACGGAACTCGACGTTCATTTCACCGCATTGGCCGCCAAGATCGACGGGCAGCTCGCCGCCACCGCCCAAGCACTGGCGCCACAGCTCGCGGCGTTTGAGGCGACGGCGGATAAAATCAGTCACTTGGTTGCGCAGCCGGCTGTGTTGGTGGAAGAACGCCAAGTCGCGGAGGCGACCGCTGCCGCTGAGCCGAGGGTGCCGTTGTCCGCGCCAGAACCTGTGCCGGAGCAGACCGCCCTGCTCGCGATCGGAGAGGTCACGGTGATGTCCGAGCCGTCTGCGTCGGCGGAGACTCCTACGCCTGTCAAACCGGTGATGGATCCGTTTTTCATCCCGGACAACGGCTATGCGGCTTTGGCGGAGGCGATGGATTCGACGGCGGCCTGAACTTGAAACGGCGGTCTCGGCGCGGGTTGCGCGGTTGTTTGCGCTAGACCTCGGCCCGACGGCGTTGCTTCTTGGAGACGTGTCTTCCTCTCTCACCCTCCGGCCGATCGGGCTTATCCGTACGCAGAAGCAGGTGAAATTTCAGGCGGGGCACCAGCCCTCCGAAACGGCGGAAGAGCGCAACATCCTGGAGCTGTTTCCGGACTGCAATTACGAGCTGGCGCTGCGGGATCTGGCGGGATTCGAGCGGGTGTGGCTGATCTGGTGGTTTCATCGCAATCCGACCTGGCGTCCACTCGTGTTGCCGCCGCGAGGCCCCGCGCAACGTCGCGGGGTGTTTGCCACGCGTTCGCCGCACCGGCCCAATCCCCTAGGGATGACGCCGGTTCGTCTGCTGGGCATCGAAGGCCGCCGCCTCATTTTGGGGCCGTGCGATCTGGTCGATGGCACGCCCGTCTTCGATCTCAAGCCGTACATCCCCGCCTACGATGCGTTTCCCGAAACGGCCGCGGGCTGGATCGACGAGGTGGACGCGCAGTTGCGGCAGCCCGCGCGTTTTGTGGTGAGTCTCGCCGCGCACGCGACGATGCAGGCGCAATGGCTGCGCGAAAACTGGAACATCGATTTCATTCCCCGGCTCGGCGAATTGCTGGCGCGCGACCCCTCGGTGCATCGCACGCGGCGGATCACGCGGCGAGGGCCGGAGCTGCGCGTGATCGGCTGCGGCGCCTGGCGGGCGGTATTCCGGGTCGAGGGCGAAACAGTGGAGGTGGTCGCACTGGAGGCGGGTTATCCGCTGCGGTTTTTAACGCGCGAAAATCACGAGGAAGTGCCCGACCGCGATGCGCAAATGGCTTTTCTCGAGCGTTGGCCGGAACGGCCGGCCGCCGCTGAATAGGGTTTTCGCCGGACCTTGGTGTTGCGAAATAATCCCAAGGGAACCGCCCTTATGGGAAAGCTACTAATCGGGTATGAAACCCTCTCGCTCCCTGACGGTGCCGGTGGTGATGGTGCTGCTCCTTTCCTCCTCGGGATGCGTGGGAACGGGGCCGAATACCCAGCAGGGAGCGGTGGGCGGTGCGGCCGTGGGCGCAATCGCCGGCGGGATCATCGGAAATAACTCGCGCGGCGGAAATGCCTTGGGCGGAGCGGTGATCGGCGGTGTGGTGGGCGCGATCGCCGGCGGCACGTTGGGCAACAGCATCGATAATCAGCGTGGAACGCTTTACCGTTCGGAGGCCGAGGCGACTTCCACCGTCGTGATGGAGGCGCCGCCACCGCTTCCGCCGCCGCAGGTCGAGGTGGTCACGGTCCGACCTTCGGCGATGGCACTCTGGATTGAGGGCTGCTGGGTTTTCGATGGGTATCGCTATGCTTGGATGCCGGGATACTGGGCTGTCCCGCCGCCGCACTGCCGCCATTATGTCCATCCGCATTGGGCGCGCCACGGCGGAGGCTATGTTTACGTGCGCGGTTACTGGCACTGAAGAACGGAACAAGCCGCGGGTCCCGTCGCCTGTTCGCTCAGGCGGTCTTCAGGCAGCAGTGCTTGTATTTTTTGCCGCTGCCGCAGGAGCACGGATCGTTGCGACCGATTTTGGGATGCGCCGACTTGATCGGAGCCGGGCCGTGGCGAACGGCGCGATTGTAGAGCCAGTGACCGTTCACCCGGAAAAATTCCGATTTCTCGTGAATGACGTGTTCCGCGCCCTCTTCCTGAAAATAAGCGGAAAAGTCCACGTAGGACATGTCAGGTTTCACATTGGCTTCGTGGGCATGGACGACCAGACGCGTCCATTGCATCGGCGAAGCATCCGGAGCCTCTTCCACATAGGGCAGCTTCGAGGTGGGCAGATGGGTGCGGTGCAGGTAGGCGTAATCGTGGATGACGTGCGCGGTGAAACGCGAACGCATGAGCGCTTCCGCGGTCGCGGCCGGCTGCCGGCCGGAAATCACCGGTTCGCAGCAAACGTCAAAAACCTGGCCGGAGCCGCAAGGGCAGGGTTGTCCGCGCAGGGAAGGTTGGGCTGTGGTCGTCATGAACCGCATGACCTAGCGGAGCGGCGGAACCGGACGCGAGCACGAAGGCCGGGCATTCCTTGTAAATTGCGGCCGGCCGATGGACAGGCGCACAGGTTTGGTTAAAGTAATGCCATGCCCCAACGTCATGTCCTCACCACGCTTGGGAATCTGCCGCCGGGCACGGCCAAGGCCTTCGATGTCGGTGGAAAACGCATCGCCTGCTTCAACGCCGGGGGTCGCATTTTCGCGATCGACGACGCTTGCCCGCACGACGGCGCGCCCCTGTCCGAAGGTTCCTTGGCCGGCACCACGCTCACCTGTCCGTGGCACGAGGCGGAGTTTGACGTGACCTGCGGTAAGGTGCTCTGTCCGCCTGCCGTCGAAGACGTCAAAGCCTATCCCGTCTTTGTCACGGGTGATTCCATCGAGGTGGAATTCTAACCAGATGCCTTCATGGTTTTTCCCTGCATCGTTCAATCCTCAACCCACTCCTGTCATGACCATCCCTGAAGACCTCCCCATCCTTTACGTCAAATCCGGCTGCCCGTGGTGCCTCGAAGTGACGGCGTTTCTGAGTGAAAACGGCATCGGCTATCGCGAAAAAAACGTCACGAACAATCCTGCGGCGATGACCGAGATGCAGCGCAAGTCCGGCCAGTCCAAGGCTCCCGTGCTCGACTGGCATGGCGAAATCCTCGCCGACTTCGGCGTGGATGAGCTGGTGCCGTTTCTCCACCAACACAGCGTGGAGCTGGAAGACAGCTGAACCGGGCCGTACGGACGGCTTGTCCTGACTGCCGCCGCCATTCAAGCTGGCGGGCTCATGTCGTCGCGGTTCGCGGTTCTCCTTTATTACAAATACGTCCTCTTGGAGGACCCGGAGGCGTTTGTGCGCGAACATCGGGCGTTCTGCGCCGCGCACGGTGTTCAGGGGCGGATTCTGGTGGCCAAGGAAGGGATCAACGGGACCGTGGCGGGCGGGGCGGAGGCGATAGCGAACTATCAGGCCGAACTCCGCCGCCGGCCCGAATTTTCGGATCTCGTTTTCAAGGTCAGTTTCGCCGACGCGCCGCCGTTTCACCGGCTCGAAATCAAGGTCAGAAAAGAGATCGTCACCCTCGGCGCGGGCGAGGCGCTCGATCCGGTGGGCGGCACCGCGCCCCACCTTTCGCCCGACGAATGGAAGCGCATGATCGAGGAGGAGGACGTCGTGCTGTTCGACGTGCGCAACCGCTATGAATCGGAGGTCGGCCGCTTCAAGGGCGCGATCACCCCGGCCATCGAGAATTTTCGCGAGCTGCCCCAGGTTCTGCTGCAGTATTCGGAGTTCAAAGACAAGACCGTGCTGATGTACTGCACGGGCGGCATCCGTTGCGAAAAGGCCTCCGCGCTTTTCCGGCAGGCGGGCTTTCAACGCGTGTTTCAGCTCGAGGGCGGCATCGTGAGCTATGGCGAGCGCCACGGCGACGCGCATTGGGAGGGCGATTGCTTCGTCTTCGACGAGCGCATGATGATCCCGGTGGGCGGTTCGGCCGCGAGACCGCCCGCAGGTCGCTGCGCCCACACCGGCGTGCCGACGCGCAACGTGATTAACTGCCTCCACGATCCGTGTCACCGCATCCTGCTGGTCGCGTCCGAGGCGATCGCCGCCGATCCCGACAACCGTCTTTGTCCCGAATGCCGGCGCGCGGGGCTCACCGCTCGGACGGCGGATTATTTGGGAAGTCCGGCGCGGGCGGGCGCGCGGTAAGACTGACGCCGGGCGGCACGGGTTCGCGCGACAACGATCAACGGGTATTTCACGCCTCCGTGATAGAGGGCGAGCATCGTGGCCACGCCGAGGCCGGCGTAGACCAGCCCTTCGGCCGTGGTGGGCACGGCAGGGCGGTAAATGTCCCACGTGGCGCGAACGATCGCGGGATCCAGGTGGGAGAAAAACACAAAAGGTTTTTCCCAAAGAGAGGCGTTGCGAATCGCGGTATCGGCGGCGGCAAGGGAGTCGACGCGCGTGACGGCGTCATGCATGACGCCGGCGAGGCGGGCTACGCTCGCGTCGGTGTTTTGGCCGGTGCGTTCGATGAATTCGACCAGCGTGAGCTTGGATTGCGCGGCGACGGCTTCGAATTGCGCCAATTGCCGGCGGGCCTCGTCGAGGCGTCCGCCAAGACGTTGCAGGTATTGCTGGATGAACTCGGGGAGCTGGGAAAATCCCACCGCTCCGATCACGCACAAGACGCGATCAAGCAGGCTTTCGCCCGCCCGTAAGATCGGTCGCAGAGGAGTGGTCCAATCCATGGGCGCAGACTTTCCCTTCATCGGGCGGGGCGCAAGCGGGGAAGGATGCCGGCGTCATGGGATATCGATGGGATAGGTGCGGAAGAAACGCGTGGGCAACTCGGCTTCGAGCAGGTCGGGGCGCGGATTGATCACGAGGAAGTCGTTCCAAGCGGGACCCTGTGGCGCGGGCCGGTCGGGTGGGATGGGCGGAAGCAGCGCGAGGCCGGTGGGCTCGGGCCAGCTGATGCGTAAGGGACTGCAGTTGGTTTTCATGGCGGTTGGTTGGATTAACCGCCCCCTGCGTGTGTCCGGACAGGGCCAACAAAAAGCCCCCTCCGGTTGGCACCGGAGGGGGCGAAAGTGTTTACACGTTCAAGCCCCTCTCGGCGCGGTGGTAACGGACACGACGGAGACTGCGACCACGGAAAGGTGGGCGAGGGCTTTGGCGAAGAAAGTCGTGCCGAAAAGGTTCATTAACGGAAGCGAACAAGGGAGGAAACGGAGTCGGCAGTCAAGAATGGGGTGCATTAAAAGCTAAATAGGCCTGAATGGACATGTTCCTTTATGGGATCGCTTAATTGGGTCTAGGGTAATCTACTCAGATACGGTAACCCGGTTTTTATGAACTCTTCATCCGAAATTTTCCGTGAAGTTCGGATGCGCCCTTGGCTCGGGGCGCTTTCCGGCGGCTTGTGTTTTGCGGCCTTTGGCCTTGTTTCCGCTTCGGCGGTTTCAGTCACGGACACCACCGGCTGGAATGCGTGGAAAACCACGGCGGGTGTGGTCATGACCGATCCGGCTGCCGATCAGCAAACCGGACAAGGGCAGGACGACTTCGTCGGCACCCTCACGTCGGGGCAGGAAGGCTTCCAGCAGAAGGCCGGTTTGTTGGATACGGATTCAGCGAATAAATACATCGTTTTTCGAGTCCGCATGGGTAAATACGATTCCGTCCATGGCTTTGGCGGCAATCTGAGCTTGGGCTTGGATCTGACGGGTACCGGCGCCATCAATCTGATCATGGACATGCAGGACAAGAGCGGGCAGACGCTCTCGTTCGCGTCGCCCGGCACAGGGGCGAATACGTCGCCCAGCACGACGTCTTGGGGTAATTTTGCCGGTTCCATTGCTCTTAATTCGACTGCCGGCAGCCCCATCACCTACAACTACCAAGCAGCGACGGGAGGCACCGTGGGCAGTTACACCGCGACAGGGAATGCCTGGGTCACTTTTGCCATTAGCTACGCCAATCTACAGGCCGCCATTCGCGCCTACGCGGGTGCCTCGTTCAGCAGCTTTACGATGAGCGACAGCACCCCGCTTTCTTTCATCGCCTTCACTTCGACGCAGGGCAATGCCATCAATCAGGACTTGTTCGGCACCAGCGGTAATATGAATTCTGCTTCCACCTTTAGTTCGCTCGGCGCGGGTACCATGCAGATCTTGCCGGGTGGCGGTCCGGTTCCCGAACTCCCGGCTTTCTATCAGCTGGCCGGCTTGTTCGGCGTCGGCTTGGCGGGCTGGTTTTGGAAAAACCGCCGTCGTCAGGTTGAGCTTCAGCCCGCGCAGGCCTGATGTCCCGACGCTCTAACTGGCTCGCTGATGCAGGCTGGTGTGTCTGGGGCTTGTTTTACTGGAACGTTCGCAAGTCGTTTTACCGGCTGCGTGGCGGTCGCGGTCGTTGTCCCTGTCAGGATCTTTGCGATTCGGGCACGGCGGGCAGGACACATTGCGAGCCCAGCCAAGCCCTGAATCAGCCGATCCGCTTTCGGCATGTGTGCCCGTTGCTCGTGGCCGGACCCGGGGGGAACGGCGCGTTTTGCAGCGTGCCGGCGAGCGAGGTGCGTCCGTTTTGGGGACGGGCCTTGGGCTTTTACGGCATTTTCCTGGCGGTGGTTTACCTGGCCTTGGTCATGGTTGCTTTTACCGGCATCCGGGCCACCGGCGTCAAGTCGCTCACGTGGCTGCAAGTGGCCTGGCCGGGGCGTTGGCATGAGATCGCGCAGGAGCGTTCCGGCTATTTTTTCAAACAGGCGCTGCAGGCCTGCGCCCGGCGCGATTACCAAGGCGCCTATCGCTCGATGGCCAGCGCGTTGCAGCAGGATCCGCACAATTACGAGGCCCGGCTTTTGATGGGCCAATATGGCGAGTTCGCCGGAGAGTACGAAACGGCGGATCGGTTCTTCGAAGACGTCCTGCGGGAATTTCCCCAAGCGCGGACCCGCACGGCGATCACGTTGCACGACACGCTGCTGGCGACCGGTCGTTTCGAACCGTTGGCGCGACATTGTTTGAGCATGGCGCTGGCGGACGAAACCTCGCGTCCGACGTGGGTGCGTTCGCTCTTGCTGGCGCTGCACTTGGGCCGGATCGGCTCCGCGTTTGTGATCGGTCATCAGGAGCAGATTGCCAAGCTGGATCCCGCCGCCCGCCGTCTGATCGTAGCCGAAGCCGCGATCGAAGAGCAGGACGTGCCGGTGGCGCTTGGCCTTTTGCGCGTCCCATTCCCGGGACCCGTAAACGCCGTGAACTTTGTGGCGCAAGTGCAGCTGCTGTTGCGGGCGGGGAAGGTAGACGCCGCCGCGTCGGTCTGGCAGGCCGCGGCCGGACAACTGCAACCGTTCGATCGGCAGCTGACGCGTTCCTGGATCGATCGGAGTGGCGGCTATCAAACACTGGCGGAAATGGAGTTTGCCGCCTTGGCCGAGGGGCCGATGGACGCCGCGTCGCTGGACAAACTGGTTTCGACTCTGGTCTTGCACCCTGACCGGCCGCTTTTCCTGCGACTGCACCGGCGTTTCGTGAGCAGCCCGGAGTTGGTGGACCGGGTGTCAGTGGGCGAGCTTTGGCTGGCGGCCGTGGTGTGCGGCGCTTCGACCGAGCAGGCCTACTGGGCTGAAATCAGCGCGGAAAAGTTTCACCAAAGCTATCCGCCGATTTCCGCCATCGACTTCACGTCGCTCAACGGCAAGCGGACGAACACCGTGCCGTTTTTGGTGGGGATCGCACCGTTTGCACGCGAGACGATCGCCAGCCTTTATTGGCGGGTGGAGCCTGCCTCCACCCGACCGGGGCCCTGACGGCTTACGTTGCGGGAGGCGAGCCGAAGTGCGCGGCGAAGGAGACGTAGGCTTGGGCATCGGCCAGCATCGCGTCGATCGCGGCGGCGAGCGGCTCGCCACGGGCGAGTCCGGAGAAAACGGCTTTGTCGCCGATGGCGCTTTCCAAGATGAAGGCCGGGCGCTGGCTGAGGCGATGTCCGTGAAATTCTGCGGTGCCGGCTTCGACGCGCGCCTTGACCGCGGCGGAGTCGGCGGCGTGGCGGAGTTTTTCAAAATCGAGCCCGGCGGCCCGGGCGGCGATGGCTGCCGCGAGATCGAGATCGCCGATTTTTTGTCCTTCGCCCATGGCCGCATGGGCAAGGGCGAGGCGGACGCGGTCGTCTTCGGGATCGGCCAGAAAATCCCGGGCGGCCTCGGCGACGAGGTTGGGAGCGGGATAGACACCCTGGCGCTCCGGCTCGACCCATCCGGAATTGAGCCGCAAGGGCGAGCGCAGGACGGTGCCGCTGCGCTGGTAAAACCAGTCGCACTGCGCGCGGGAGGCGGGGAAGTCGCCGGGGTTCATCGCGGCGATTTTCCAATGGAACTCCACCCGGCCGGCATAGCGCGCCTTGAGCTCGGCCCACGCGGGTTCGGCCCAATGGCACCAGGATGAAAGCACTTCGAGGTAGTAGGTGACCTTTACCACGGCGAGAGGCGGCTTCACTTGTTGCCGCCGAAGAGATTCTTGATGCTCTTCACCGCGCCCGAGGCGGCGTCGGTCGCGGTCGCGCCGGCGGCGGAGCCGAGCTTGCCGGCGGAGCGGGCGACGGCGCTCACGATGTTGCCGAGCACGTTGGTCATGACTTTCGCCGCGAGCTGGTCGGGCGTGATGCCGCCTTCCTTGGTGCCCAGATCGGTGAGGGTGAGGGGAGGCATCGGCAGGGTGATGGCGGTGGCGCCGACGCCGAGCGTGATCTTGGCGTTTTGCAGGCGGAAGCTTTTCACTTCAAATTTGATGGGCTTGCCGGCTTTGGCGGCGGGGGTTTCGGCGGGCTTTTCGCCCGCGCCGCCGGTGGCCTTTTCGATATTGTTCAGGAGCTCCTTGATGTTGCTGCTGACGATCTTGGTTTCGTAAACGAATTCGGGGCCGTCGATCAGCACTTCTTTGACGACGATGTGATCGCCGAGTATGGACAGAGGCGCGACGCTGACGTGAACCTTCCCCAAATAAAACGCCTTGTCGCTTTTCCAGCCTTCGGGATTGCCGACGAAAAGTCCGGAGAGCGTGCCCGAGCCGCTGAGCGGCGAGATGACCGCGTGGTCGAGGGTGACCTTGGTGCCGGTGATCTTCGGGCCGAAGGTGTTGACGCCCTTGGTGACGATGGAGCCCAGCAAAAAGGTGAGAACGACAAGGCCGACCGCCGCGATGCCCACGACAACACCGACGATAATAAGGAATTTTTTCATGAGGAAAGGATTGCGGCGACCCTACCAGCGGCCGGGGCGACCGCAAGCCCGCGCACCCGCCGGGCAGGCGGGGCTCCGCCAACAAGGGATGCACAGCAATTGGCAAGGTGCGGTTGGTGGGCTAAAGACGAGGCGGGCATACTGATTCCGACATGAGTTTCCCCTTTCCCCGACTGACTCCCGACGAGGCCGCCGCCCTGTTGAAAGATCGCGATATGGTGGGCTTCAGTTCGTTCACCGCCGCCGGCGCGCCCAAGGCGGTGTCCAAGGCCATCGCCGCCCGCGCCCGCGACGAACATCAGGCCGGCCGGCCGTTCAAGATCGGGGTGATCACGGGTGCATCCACGGGCAAGTCGCTCGACGGAGAGCTGGCGAGGGCTGAGGCGGTCTATCTTCGCACGCCATTCCAGTCCGATCCTGACATGCGCCGCGCGATCAACGACGGCCAGGTGGAATTCGTGGACATGCACCTTTCCAACGTGGCCCAGGCGGTTCGCACCGGGGTTTTCGGCAAGATCAACTGGGCGATCATCGAGGCGTGCGACCTCGGTGCGGATGGTTCGGTGACGTTGACCTCGTCGGTGGGCGTCTCACCCACGCTGGTGAATTGTGCGGAGCGGGTGATCATCGAGATCAACCGCACGCATCCGGTGGAGTTGCGGGGGATCCACGACCTCTATGAGCCGGGCGATCTGCCGCACCGCCAGCCGGTACCGATTCTGCGGGCATCGGATCGCATCGGGCAGCCGGTGCTGCGCATTGCGCCCGGGAAAATCGCCGGCGTGGTGGAGTCGCGGCTCGACGACGAGGTTTCGCCTTTTTCCGAGGTGACCGACGTCACGCGCCGGATCGGGGCCAATGTGGCGGAGTTTCTTGCCGCCGAGCGCCGTTCGGGCCGGTTGCCGGCGGAGTTTCTTCCGGTGCAGAGCGGCGTGGGCGACGTTGCCAACGCCGTGCTCGGCGCGATGGGCGAGCATCCCGACATCCCGACGTTCGAGATGTATTCCGAGGTGCTGCAGGACTCCGTTTTCGCGCTCATGCGCACGGGCAAGGTACGCTTCGGCAGCAGCGTGGCCATCACCGCCACCAAGGCGCAGCAGATGGAAATCTACGCGAATCTCGATTTTTACCGCCGGCGGATCGTGCTGCGGCCGCAGGAGGTCACCAACCATCCGGAGGTCATTCGCCGCCTCGGCGTCATTTCGATCAACACCGCGATCGAATGCGACGTTTTCGGCAATGTGAACAGCACCCATGTCTTCGGTCGTAGCCTCATGAACGGCATCGGCGGCTCGGGCGATTTCACGCGCAACGCCGCGCTCTCGATTTTCACCTGCCCCTCCATCCAGAAGGAGGGCAAGATCAGCACGATCGTGCCGCTGGTGAGTCACGTCGATCACAACGAGCATTCGGTCAACGTTATCGTCACCGAGCAGGGCGTGGCCGACCTGCGGGGCAAGTCGCCGCACGAGCGGGCCCGGCTCGTCACGGAAAAATGCGCGCATCCCGCCTTCCGCGACACGTTGCGCCGTTATTGCGAGGCCTCGAAGAACGGGCATACGCCGCAAACGCTCGCCCATGCCTTCGCCCTGCACGAGCAGTTCCTGCGCACCGGCGACATGCGTGGCGCGGTGGTGGGTTGAGGGCGGGCGGGAACTTTTACCTTGTCAGCCGCCGGGCGCGCCCCTGCTTTGGCGCGTCCCCCCATGGCGTCCAATTATACCGAAGCCTCGATCAAAACCCTCTCGCCGCTGGAACACATCCGCCTGCGCCCCGGCATGTACATCGGGCGTCTTGGCAGCGGCTCCCATGCCGAGGACGGCATCTACGTCCTCCTCAAGGAGACCATCGACAACTCCATCGACGAGTTCACGATGGGCTACGGCAAAAAAATCGAGGTCGAGCTCGTTGACCGCACCATTCGCGTGCGCGACTACGGCCGCGGCATTCCGCTGGGCAAGCTCATCGACTGCGTCTCGATCATCAACACCGGGGCCAAATACGACAGCGAGACGTTTCAAAAGGCCGTCGGCCTGAACGGCGTCGGCCAGAAAGCCGTCAACGCGCTCTCTTTCACGTTTCGCGCCCAGGCCATCCGCGAGGGCGACACCAAGGTCGTTGAGTTCGAGCAGGGAAAGATCAAAAAAGAGCACAAGCTCGCCAAAACCTCCGAGAAAAACGGCACGATCATCGAGTTCACACCGGACGAGGCGCTCTTCGGCAAAGATTTCAAATTCCGCCCCGAGTTTATCGAGGAGATGCTCTGGAATTACGCGTTCCTCAATCGCGGCCTCACGCTGATTTTCAACGGCAAGTCCTACAAGTCCGAGCACGGCCTCAAGGATCTTCTGACCAAGAAGCTCACCGGCGAGCCGCTCTATGCGATGGCCCATCTTGAGGCCGAGGATATCGAAGTCGCGATGACGCACGGCGCGCATTACGGCGAGGAATACTACTCCTTCGTCAACGGCCAGCACACCACCATGGGCGGCACGCATCTGAATGCCTTCCGCGAGGGCGTTGTCGCGACTCTCCGCAATTTCTTCAAAAAGGACTACGACGCGGCCGACATCCGCCAGTCCATCATCGCCGCCGTTTCCATACGCGTGCAGGAACCGGTTTTCGAATCGCAGACCAAGACCAAGCTCGGCTCCAACGACATCGGCCCGAAGGGCCCGTCTATCCGCCAGTTCATCGGCGGTTTCCTTCAGCAGCATCTCGACAACTGGCTCCATCGCAATCCCGAGGCCGCCGACGCCCTCAAGCGCAAGATCGAGGACAGCGAGCGCGAGCGCAAGGAGCTCTCCGGCATCCGCAATCTCGCCCGCGAACGCGCGAAGAAGGCCTCGCTGCACAACCGCAAGCTCCGCGACTGCCGCGTCCACCTCGACTCGAAAGACAAGCGCGCCGAGGACAGCACGATCTTCATCGTCGAGGGCGATTCCGCCTCCGGCTCGCTCACCGCCTGCCGCGACGTGCAGACGCAGGCGGTCTTCGCGTTGAAGGGCAAGCCGCTCAACACCTTTGGCCTGACCAAGAAGGTCATCTACGAAAACGAGGAATTTCATCTCCTCCAGAGCGCGCTCAACATCGAGGAGGGCATGGAGAATCTGCGCTACAACCGCGTGATCATCGCGACCGACGCCGATGTCGACGGCATGCACATCCGCCTGCTGCTGCTCTCGTTTATCCTGCAGTTTTTCCCGGAGCTCATCACGCAGGAGCACCTCTACATCCTGGAGACGCCGCTCTTCCGCGTGCGCACGAAGAAGCAGACGATCTATTGCTACTCCGAGGCCGAGAAACAGGCCGCGTTGCACAAGCTCGGTCAAAGCGCCGAGATCACCCGCTTCAAAGGTCTCGGCGAGGTTTCGCCCGGCGAGTTCAAAGATTTCATCGGCGAAAACATCCGGGCCGAAAAGGTCACGCTCGACCGCCTGCACAACGTCGGCGAACTGCTTTCGTTTTACATGGGCAAAAACACGCCGGACCGGCAGGCCTTCATCATCGAAAACCTGAAGATCGAAAAAGACTTGGTGGAGGCCTAATTTCTGGGCCGTTCGCTTGCATCAAGCGCCGGAAGGCGCGCCGTAACTTTCCCGTTGCCGGAGTTTTACCCTGCCGGAACAAAACCGGCCCAATTCGGATGGAACCGTTGGGACGGCAGTTTTGTTTGGCGGGATGCATCTCTCCCGCCTCTTTGTGACCGCGTTGGCGGCCCTGTCGCTTCCCGTCATTCCGGCCTTCGCCGCGAGTTTCAACCTCACCTCCAATTCATCCACCGCGCAGACGCTCGGCTCCGGTTCCAGCCAGACGGGCAGCATTTCCGCCGGCGTTACCCTTGGCGTGAGCGGAAGCTCGGTCGCCGTGACGATTTCGGGCAACAGCGCCACGCTGACCAACAACGGCACCATTAATCAGACCGGCACGGGCCGCGCCATTCGCGACAACACGGGCGTGACGAATCTGGTCGTCACCAACAACGCCGGCGCGCTCATGCAGACCGCGGATGCCGACGTCATCCAGATGAACAAGTCGCCCGCCAGCGTCACGTTCAACAATTACGGCACGCTGACTTCCCTGAACGCTTCGCTGGGCGGGTCGCAGGCGATTGATTTCAATGCCATTCTGTCGGGCAGCAACACGGTCAACAACTACAGCACCGGTCTTATCCAGGCTTCCGAGGCCGACGCCATCCGTCCTGGTGTGAATGGAGCGGTCAACAACGACGGCACCATCAAATCCACCAGCACCACCGGCAGTAGCAGCGATGGTATCGATGCGCAGACGAACTCCGGCGTCACCATCGTTAACGCCGCCAGCGCCGGAAGCGGCACGGGCACCGGTCTCATCGAGGGCGCGCGCCACGGTATCACCGGCGGCAACACGTCCCTGGACTCTAACGGCGTCCCTAATGTCAACAATGGTGCCTATACGATGAGCATCACCAACAACCTTGGCGGCACGATCCAGGGCGACAACGGCGCGGGCATCAACATCGACGGCGTCAACGCCAACGAGGTGGTCACGATCGTCAATCATGGCACCATCACCGGCACCGGCGTTACTGCCGACGGCGACGGCATCGACGTGGACGGCGTCGTCAACCTCACGAACACGGGCACGATCAGATCGTTGAATGCGTTGAACGACACCAGCGAGGGCGTGACGGTCGGCGGCGGCACCATCACCAATTCCGGAACGATCGAAGGCTCCATCAGCAGCCCGACGGGCAATACCGGCACCGGCCGCGGCATCACCATCGCCGGCGTGGACAAACAGACCATCAACAGCGTCGATATCACCATTCCCATCCAGGCGCCTTACGCCGCGACCACCATCACCAACCAGACGGGCGGCCTGATCAAGGGCGACTCCGATTCCGGCATCGCCTTCACCTCGGCGCTTTCCAGCGGCTTCAGCCACACGATCACCAACCAGGCTGGCGCCACCATCCAAGGCGGCGGCGCGACCGCCCCGGCCATCGTCACGGCGGCGGACAATGTCACCATCAACAATGCCGGCACGATCGACGGTTCCAGCAGCGGCAAGGCGATCACCGGCGGAAGCGGAGGCCTCGTCGTCAACATCACCGGAGCATCCGCCTCCGTCCTTGGCGACATCACCGGCGCGGCCGGCGCGGCCAACACTATGACGATCAGCGCCGGCGCGGGAAATTCGTTTTCCTATGCGAGTACCATCGCCAATTTCACCACGGTCAGCGTACTCTCCGGCTCGTTTGCGCTCAACGGACAGCTTTCGCTGGCGTTCAACGGCCCCACGGCGGGTTCCGCGAGCGGCTACGGCCAGCTTGTCTTTAACTCAGCCGAGACATTCACGCTTGGTAACGGCAGTGTGCTCAATCTCAGCCTCGGCTTCACCCCGACCGTGGGAGAACAGTTCACCCTCATCGACATGGTCAACGGCTCCACCGTGATCAACGGAGCCTTCGGGAATCTCGCCGACGGCAGCACCTACACGCAGAGCGGAATCTCCTATCTCGTATCCTACGAGGGAGGCACCGGCAACGATCTCGTGCTCACGGTGACGGCCATTCCCGAGCCCGCCACCACGGCGATGATCTTTGCCGGTCTGGCCGGTGGAATCGCTTGTGTGCTGCGGCGCCGCCGGGCCGTGGCGCCGCCTGAACAGAAAATAGCGGGTGTCTGAAAAGCTGGCGTTGACGTCTGGCGGGGAAGTCGTGGGCTTTGTAGCTTCCAACTTATCCGTAGCCATTCGCGCGGCGGCCCCGCTTACGACTCAACGCTAGATGCCCAAACGCCCTTCTTCTTCCGACGACCAGCCTGAACTTCCCCTGAACGGCGCAACGCCGTCCGCGCCGGAACCCACACCGGCTGCACCCGAGCTGCCGGTTCCGGGTGCGCAACCCGTGGCCTCGGAGCCCGCCGCACCCGCTCCCCAGGGAAACGAGCACTCGCCGCTCGCCGCCTCTTACCGCAACTGGTTTCTCGAGTATGCGAGCTACGTGATTCTCGACCGCGCCGTTCCTCACATCGACGACGGCCTGAAGCCCGTCCAGCGCCGCATTCTTCACACCTTTTGGGAACAGGACGACGGCCGCTTCCACAAGGTCGCCAACATCGTCGGCGCGTGCATGCGTTTTCATCCGCACGGCGACGCCTCCATCGGCGCGGCGCTCGTCGGCATGGGCCAGCGAGCCCACCTCGTGGAGCCGCAGGGTAATTTTGGCAATCTTCTCACCGGCGACGACGCGGCCGCGCCCCGCTATATCGAGGCCCGTCTGACGGCTTTCGCCCGCGAGGTCTTGTTCAATCCGAAAACCACCACGTGGCAGCTCAGCTACGACGGCCGCGCCAAGGAGCCCGTCACGCTCCCCGCCAAGTTCCCCATTGTTCTTCTCGACGGCGCCGAAGGTATCGCCGTCGGCCTTTCGACCAAGATCCTGCCGCACAATTTCAACGATCTTTGCCGGGCGGCGATCAACCACCTCCAGGGAAAACGTTTTCGGATCGTGCCGGATTTCCCCTCGGGCGGCATCGCCGATTTCGCCGAGTACAACGACGGCGAGCGCGGCGGGAAAATCAAAGTCCGGGCGAAGATGGAAGCGCGCGGCAAACACCAGATCGCCATCACCGAGCTGCCTTACGGCACCACCACGGTCTCGCTCATCGAGTCGATCCTGGCCGCCAACGCCAAGGGCAAGATCAAGGTCCGCCATGTGGACGACAACACCGCCGACTCGGTCGAGATCCTGGTTCACCTTCCGCAGGGCGCGGACGCGGACCAGGTGATGAACCAACTCTACGTTTTCACCGACTGCCAGGTGTCCATCTCCCCCGCCGCTTGTGTCATCGACACCATCGACGGACAGGACAAGCCCGTCTTCCTCGGGGTTTCCGAAATCCTCCGGCGCTCCGTCGACAAGACCGTGCAGCTCCTCAAGCAGGAGCTGGAGATCAAGCTCGGCGAACTTGAGCAGCAGTGGCACTGGGATTCGCTGGAGCGCATCTTCATCGAGGAGCGCGTTTATCGCCGCATCGAGCAGTCGAAGACCTGGGAAAGCGTCCTCGCCGAGATTCACGAAGGCCTGAAGCCTTTCGTCAAAAAACTCCGCCGCGCGGTCACGGACGAGGACATCACGCGCCTCACCGAAATCCGCATCAAGCGCATTTCCGCCTACAACCGTTTCAAGGCCGACGAGGCGATCAAGGCGATCGAGGATGAAATCAAGACGGTGAAGCATGACCTTGCCCATCTCACCGACTACGCGACCAAGTGGTTCGAGACCCTTCAGGAAAAATACGGCAAGGGCCGCAAGCGTCGCACCACCTGCGACGACGTCGAGCAGATCAGCGCCGCGGCCGTCGTCTCGGCCAACCAGAAACTTTACGTCAACCGCGAGGAAGGTTTCGTCGGTCTCAACTGGCGTCAGCATGAGTTCGTGATCGAGTGCACCATCCTCGACGACGTCGTGTGCTTCATGGGTGACGCGACCTGCAAGGTCGTCAAAGTCGCCGACAAGGTTTTTGTCGGAAAAGACATCCGCCACCTCCACGTCATGCCCAAGGATGGCGACGATCGTTATTATACCGTCATCACGCAGGACAATGAGAGCGGCAAGGCCTTCGCCAAACGCTTCCAGCTCGGCGGCACCACGCGCGAAAAACTCTACAACCTCGCCGCCAGCGAAGGCTCGCGACTGGTGTTCTTCGACGAGACGAAAAACCAGGAGGCGATGCCGGCCAAAGTCCGCGTGCAATTGAGCGGCCGCTGCTCAGCCCGCATCAAGGATTTCGAATTCGACCTCTCCGGACTCACTCTTGGCAGCCGCAGTGCGAAAGGCATCACGGTGACCCAGTATCCCGTCAAAGAGGTGACACGGGCATGAGGCTTGGATTGAACGGGATGCTGATCATTGAGTGATTCCACCTAGTCCTTGATCGTGAAAAGCTAAAGTAATTTAAACTCGATTTCATTAAGGGGATGGTCATGTTTTTTTCACATGCAGTACGACGCCTTCCCCGGGCGGATGGGACACTCCCAAGCAGGCACCGTTTCGGTGGTGATTGCGGATGATCACGGGGCGGTGCGGGAGTTGCTGGCCTGCTATTTGAAAAGCCAGCCTCCTTACGTCTTGGCGGGCGAAGCCGCCACCGGTCCCGAAACGCTGCAGGTATGCGCCGCCACGCGCCCGGCGGTGTTGATTTTGGATCTGGCGATGCCGCTGCTGGACGGTACGGAGGTGATTCCCCAGGTGAGACGTATCTCTCCCGGCACGGAGGTACTGGTGTTCACGGGACAGGATAACCCCAAGGTACTGCAGCAGGTGGTGGCGCTGGGCGCGCGGGGCATCATCGTCAAACGCACGCCGCTTTCCGTCCTGTTGGAGGCGCTGGCGAACGTCTCGCAGGGAAAGGCATTTTTTTGTCCGGTGGCCACTCAGGCGCTACACAAGGCGTTGGCCGCGGGCGGAACGACGGATGGTGCGGAATGCCTGTCCCTGCGCGAGCGGCAGGTTTTGCGCCTGGTGGCGGAAGGCGGTTCCACCAAGGGCATCGCCGATCAGTTGGGGATCAGCCCCAAGACGGTGGAAAACCACCGCAATCGTCTTCTGGGCAAATTGGGAGCGCACAACGCGGCCGACCTCACCCGGGCGGCCTTTCAATTTGGATTGATGCAAGTTCCCGCGATGCTGGCTCCTTGAGGCGGGCGGCTTTAAACTTTGCAGCGGACGAGGCTCCGGCGGCGAAGCACTACCAACAATCCGAACAGACCGCCGCTCCAGAGCGCATAGGTGGCAGGCTCGGGAATCGCGGAGGCATTGATCTGGATATTGTCGATGACGATCGTGGCGATTGACACACCCGTGTTGGTAAAGGTGCCGCGCAGATAGACCTGGGATTGGCTGGACAGGGCGCCAACGCTCGTAAGGTCCACGGTTTCGGCACTGATCAGCGAGAGATCACTGGTGCTGCTGATGGTCGGAGGCGTGAAGGGGGTGGAGAACGTGGTGAAATTGGTGCCGTCGGAGCTGTAAGACCACTGCAGGGTGACGGTGCCGACCGTTGTGCCGATGGCATAGCTGAGCACGGGGGAAGCCGTGCCGGTGGTGGAAAAGACAAGTTGCGTATAGCCGCTGCTCGAAAGCGACGCGACGGAAACGGCGAGGGAATCGCCGGCGGAGTCGCCGCTGTAGGCGTTGACGGTGGTTCCCGTGGGCAGACCTACGCCGCTGCCGACGCCGGACAGGGTAAGCGTGCCGGCGCCGTGATCGACCGCGAGGTCAACCGTCGGAGGGGTGCTGTCATTGAAACTCCAACCGGCGATCAACTGGGCGCGGGCCGGAAGCGCCAGCAGGGAAGAAAAAATCGCGAAGGCGATGACCGACAGGGAGGGAATGCGCATGGGAATGAGGAGCGCCGGGGCCAATCGGCGACCTCTGCGTTGCGGTCATCTTAGCAAACAGTTTGCCTAAATTCCTATCGGGACGACGCTTCAATTCCTAATGAGTGATTGCATTCAGCTGGCGATGCCAGCGGGCGCGATCAGCGAGCAGGTGCGGCCGGCGGAGGAGTCGTGAGGGCCGTCGCGGCTTCCGCGGCGGCTTTGGCGGCCTCCGCCTTCTTTTTGGCGACGGCGGCCTTGGTTTCATCCGAGGCCCAGAAGTAATAGCCGTGTTGGTTGTGATCCCAGCGGGTGTAAATCGCGGCGGCGGCGAGGACCAGGATCAGGGTGAGGGTCAATTTGCGCCGGCGGGCGGCGACCTTGTCCTCGTAAGGATCTTTCAGGGAGCGTTCGGCGTTGGCGGGCAGGCGGGCGCGTTCGGTGAGCTGGGTGCCGAAGGGAATGTTGATCTTCACGCGGCCGTTGATCGCCCAGCCGTTGGCCTCGAGGAGCGGGCCGATGTTGCGTTGGCGCAGCTTGAGCCAGGCGATGAGCATCGACGGGCCGGAGATCACGGCGATGACACCGAGGGGCACGAGCGGAACTTGATAAAGGCTGAGCTTGGCGAGGCCGGTGGCCACCGCGCCGAGGGCGCCGCCGATGGCTCCGACGGCCACGCCGAGAGCGGCGACGGTCCCGATGTCGATTTTCTTGGGCTCGGCCACCTTGATGCCCTTGTCCACGTTTGCGGTGGCCGCGGCGGCGCCGGAGAGCTTGGTGGTCGTTTCGGCGTCGGCGGCGGCCGCACGCTTGGCGACCTGCTCCTCGACCATGCGGATGAATTTCTTGTAGGGCGAAAAGAATGCCTGGCGGATGCTGATGGGATTATCGGCGATGCTGGTGATGGTGGCGTCCCAGTCTTGGCCCAGGCGGTCGTAGAAAAGACCGTTGCGACCGACGAAGAGATAGTCGCTGTCGCCTTGGGTGAAGCAGGCGGCGACCTTCATCACCTGGCCGCCCGGACGCTTGCAATCGACATAGGCGATGTAGGCCTTGCTCATGGCCGCGAGCGGATGAGGCGCTTCGACCCCTATGCAAAACTCGGTGCTGCGGCTGTCGAGGTAGAGCGTGCCGGCCTGAAAGGTGGCCAGTTTTGAGGGGGAGTAGAAATCGAAGAAGTTGACGAAATTGTTGAGCAGCGTGCGGAAATCGCGGGCGAAGCGGAGGAGCTTTTCAACGGAGGCAATGGCGGTGAACTCGGGATCAAGGGCCTTGTCTTGGGCGACGAGGGCGGTGAGCGCGGCCTTTTGGTCGGCGGCCAGGACGGCCTTGATGCGTTCGAGACCGAGCGGGGCGACGACGGCCCCGGCCTTGAGGGCGGCCCAGTTTTCGTAGGCGGCAAGGCGGGCTTTCAGAGAGGTCCATTCGGATTCGCTCAGGCTGGTTTTGTCCGGACCGAAAATCGGAGCGAGGGCGTCGTTTCGCAATGTGGCGAGGGCGGAAGCCCAGGCGGGATTGACGGCGTCCTCGGCGAGGGGGAGCGGTTGGCTGGCGGCGATGCGGGCGAGGGGGAAACCGGCGATCTCAGCGGAGGTGATCGTGAGGTCCTTGGCGGCGAGATCGAGGTAGTCGGTTTCGGAACGGTTGAGGGCGGCGAGGGCGCGGGCGTCGTAAGCGGCGAGACGTGTGCGGGAAAAATAATCGTCGATTTTGGCGCGCACGGCCTGCACGGCGGCGAAAGCGGCGGGGGTGTTGGCACCGAAGGCGAGGACGGCGGGCGAGGCGCCTTGGTCGCTCCAAGTGGCGAAGGCGGTGGCCTCGGCGTAGAAGGAATCGATGCGACCCTGGTCGATGCCGGTGCCACCACTGCGATCGGTGACGCCGCCAAGGGTCGCGGCGATGTCGGCGATGAGGCGCTTCAGCGATTCGTCCGGAGCGGCGGAGTCGGGCGTGATAATGCCGTCGCCGTTGAAGCGGGTGGTGGCGAAAAGGCGGACGGTGTCGATGGCCTCGGCGAGGGAGATTTCAACGGCATCGGATTTGCCGAGGCTGGCGAGGATGCGGCGGGCGGACGTGAGGGCGGCTTTGCCTTCGGGCGTAGCGACGTTGAAGGCGGAGAGCGGGAGGCTGTCGCTTCCTTTGAGCAGGAGGCCGACATCCTGAAGGTGAAGGGCGGCCCATTGAATGGCGTCGAGCAGTTCGGGGACGCGGATGCGGCCGTCCTTGTTGGAGTCGATCAGGGCGAGGGTTTTCTCGTCGAGTTCGAGGCCTTTGACGGGGCAGGACAGGGCGACCCAGAGTTTTTGATCGAGGTCCTTGAGGGCGAGCAGATCAGCGCCGGTTTCGATGGCGACCTGGTCAAGGCCGCCGATGCGAAAGAATTTCCAGACGTGAGGCGTGGCGGCGGCGGTGTCGGACATGGGTGGGAGAATGGTGCTACGATGCAAAAGCGCGGTGGTTTGACAAACTTCCCCGCTCTCAGTGGGCGGGCGCGGATTCCTGGCCGAGCGCAGTCGCCAGCAGGATGTTGGCCATGGTGTCGCCTTGGGGGTGGGCGAGGATCCATTCGGCGTAATGGCGTACGAGAGGATGCCGGCGTGCGTTGGCTCCGAGCGACCATTGGGCGGATTTGAGGACGAGCTCCTGCATCATCTCGGGCGTGGGCTGACCGGAGGCCGGCGGGTTGGCTTTGAATTTATCCAAGGCCCCGAGACTGCGGTGCAGGGCGAAGGCGGAGGTGATCCGCGCGATCGGAGCAAACGCGCCGGTGGCGAAAAATCGTCCCCAGAGCACATCAAGCTGCCGGGGGTCCTGAAGCTCCCCCGTGTCGACCTCGGGCCAGTTGTTATGGCGGGCTTTCGCCAGGGCCTCGGCCAGCGGAGCGGGGAGGTTGGCGCCGGCGGCGGTCTCATGGCGCCACGCATAACCGAGCACGAAAAGCAGGAGCGTGCGGCTGGTGTCGTCGGCGGACTTCAAACGCTCCAAAAACACCGGAGCGAGCCAGGGATTGTCCGTCAGCACGGCTTCGTAAAAGCCGAGGATGGGCGGCCAGGCGTCGGCGTTGTCCTTGGGCAGGCCGGCGGCGAACTTGAACAACGCCGGCAACGCCTCGGCGGGCGCAGGATGCTGATAATAGGAGGCCATCCAGCGATCCGGCTGAAAATCGGCGGGCAACGCGGGCTCGGCGAGAGGTTCGACGCGTACGACCACGGTTTTCCGGCTGGTGGTGCCGGCCGTGCGATCACGCGCCGTCACCGTGAAGCCATAGTCGCCCGTCGGATCGCCCGGATCGGTGCTGAAGGACGCGATCTGCCGGGCGTAGGGCATGAGGTGCACGTCGGGGACTAGGCCTGTGCAGAGCGTGAGGTTGCGTCCGGCCTTCTCGGTTTTTCCTCCGGGGTAGGCGATGTCCAGATCGTAAACGACGTCGGCGCGGCCGGACGTATCGACTGAAAAATTACCCGCCAGCACCACGATCATGAGGCGCTGTCCGGGGAAGAGCCGGTTGACTCCTTGGAAATTTGGCGCGCCGTTTTCAGCGGTGTGATCGTAAAAGTCGCGGTTGGCGTACTGGATCGTGGGAACGACGATTGCCTCAAACGGTTTGGACGGGTCTGCACGCCGGTCGGCCCGGGCGGCGGGCAGCAGCAGGCAGGTTGACGCGAGCAGGAACGTGAGCCGGAGGAGGAGATGCATGCGGATCGATCGACGGGCCAGCGTGCGCGCGTCCGGCGGCCGGGGCGAGCCTGCGTCTTATTTCCCCGGTGCGGTGAGGACGACGGCCTTGCGGTTGTTGGCCGGCACTTGATCGGTGAAACCCTCGGGATTGAGCAACTGTCCGTGCACGAGGAGCCGGCCTTCGGCGGTCAGGCGCGCCGCGTCGACGGGCAGCTTGACCGAGGTCGACGCGCCGGGGGCGAGTGCGGGAAGAACATACTTGCCGGCGACGCCGTTGAGGTCGGTCGCGAGCGTCAGACCGGTGACGCTGGCAGCGCCGCGGTTTTGAACCACGACTTCCAAAGTGGAGGCTTCGATATCGTAGAAATAACTGGAGAGGGCGGTGTCGGCGCGGGCGGGGTCGTTGCGCGCCATGACCCAGCCGAGGTCGACGACGCCGTTGCCATAGTCCGGATCGGTGCCGGCCGTGCCGCCGTCATCGGCGTGACTTTGGAGGATTTGCACCGCCTGCGCGGCGGTCAGCCCGGGGGTTTCCGACATCACGGCGGCGATGGCCCCGGAAACGACCGGAGCGCTGGCCGAGGTGCCGCTGAAGAGTGTGCGCGTGCCATTCAGGCCCGCGGTCTGGATGCCATAGCCGGGGGCGGTGAGGTGGAGTTGCGGGCCGGAGTTGGAGAAACTCACCTGCTGGCCGGTGGCGTCGGTCGCGCCAACCGAGACGACGCGCGGATCGGCGGCGGGCCAGACGAGGCGTGACGCCTGATCGTTGCCCGCAGCGGCCACGATGATGGCTCCGTGGTCGCCGGCGTAACGGATGGCGCGGTCGAGCGCCTCGGATGTGGCATAGCCGCCCAGGCTGATGTTGAGGATTTGGGCGCCGGCATCGACTGCCGCGACAATGGCCTGGGTAATGGTGAAGACGTCGCTTTTTCCATCGGTGCTGGTCACGCGGATACTGAGGATGCCAGCGGCGGGCGCGACGCCCTGCGCATCGGCCGAGGTGCCGGCGGCGAGCGCGGCCACGGCGGTGCCGTGCGCGCTGTCTTCGGCGGCACCACTGTAGCCAAGGCCGATATCGAGGTATTTCAACCGGCCGCCGCTCAAGGTGGCGTCGGGCGCGACGCCGCCGTCGAGCACGGCGATGGTGACGCCCCGGCCCCAGGCGGAGGTGTCGGTGGTGACGCCGAGGGCGGCCAGCAGTCCGTCGCGCACCGGAACTTGCGGATGAGTGGTGCGATCGTCGGGCACCGGCGGCGTTTCAACAAACGTATTGGCGGCCACCCCGCCGTAATCGCCGGCGTTGGCCAGTAATTCACCGGCAAACGTGTCGTAGGCCCGCACGCGCACCCGCACGACGGCGAGCGGGTCGATCTTGCCCGTCACCTCGGCGCCGGTTTGCGCCGCGCGGGCGAGAAAGCGGCGGTAGCCGTCGGCATCCTTGAAAACGAGCACGGCCTCGTGGGCGCGCACGCCGGGGCGCGTCAGGCGGCTGGTGAGCTTGCCCGCGAGCGCGGCGGCGCTCCCGGCGGGGCGGGTTTTGTTGAGCGAAGCGGAAGCGCCGTCATCGGCGTCGGTCGCGTCCGGCGGGGCGACCGGCCGGACGGGTACCTGCGAAATCGCCTCAAGCGTTTTCGAGTGCTGCCGGGTAAAAAACCACAGCAAGCACAGGAGAAGGATCCCGAGGATCAACAGGGTGGTAAGCTCGGTCTTGCCTTTCATGAGGGGTGGAGGGGAAGGATGCGGGGGCGGGCGGGGAGTTCAATGCCTAGTCTCCCGTCAGGCGGCTTGGGTTCCCTCATGGGTGTTGCCGGTCTTCGTCGGGCTTCTCACGATGGCCTCATGGATAAACGTCTGCTGCTCGTGTTTGGGCTGATCTTTGCGTGGCAATCGCTGCCGGCCGGCGGAGACGCCACGCTCACGCAGTGGTCTACGATCGATGCGTTGCTCAAGGGGCAATACGATGGTGTGACGACACTGGGCGAGGTGAAGAAAAGCGGGGATTTCGGCCTTGGCACCCTCGATGGATTGGATGGCGAGATGCTGTTGCTCGACGGGAAAATCTACCAGGTGGATTCGCGCGGTGCCGTTCACGAGCCGGCGAACGAGGTGCGCACGCCGTTGGCGGTGGTGACGTTTTTTGCGCAGGATCTCGATTTTACCGTGCCGGCGGGGCTCACGCTGGAGGAACTCCAGGCGCGCATCGATGCGGTCCTGCCTTCGCCGAACCGGTTTTATGCCGTCCGCGTGACGGGGCGCTTCGCGCAGGTGAGGACGCGCAGTGTGCCGCGGCAGATAAAGCCTTACCTGCCGCTGGCCGAAGTGGTGAAAACGCAGGCGATGTTCACTTTGACGGACACGACGGGCACGTTGGTGGGTTTTCGGTGTCCGGCGTTTGTGAAGAGCCTGAACGTACCGGGTTATCACCTGCATTATCTCACGGACGACAAACACGGTGGCGGTCATGTGCTGGGGCTCGTCACCGGCGAGGGCGTGCGTGTGGCAGTGGAGGTTATTCGCAATTTTATGGTGAAACTGCCCGACTCCGCCGCCTTTGATGCGCTGGATCTTTCCGGTGACCGCTCGATGGAACTGAAAAAGGTGGAGTCGGAGCGGAAGTGAGGCGCCCACCGGCGGATTTTTCAAAGTTGGCGTAACAGATGCAGTCTGCGGGTCGTCGTCATCGCAGACGATCCCGTCCAAAATTATCTCAATGAAAATCCATCCGCTCCTTCCGGCGTTGTTCCTTGCCCTGGCCACTTCA
The DNA here is from genome assembly GCA_019510185.1 of Verrucomicrobiota bacterium. Classification (GTDB taxonomy): domain Bacteria; phylum Verrucomicrobiota; class Verrucomicrobiia; order Opitutales; family Opitutaceae; genus Rariglobus. Next base: position 58,637 of record JAEKKV010000012.1, read on the forward strand.
TTTTCCGTGCGCGCCGACGAGCCGCCGGCTCCCGCGGCCGCCGCCAAGCCGGCGACGCTCGAGGACGAAATGAAGGCGATGAACCGGGCTTTCCGGCAATTGAAGAAACAGATCGGCGACGCCGCGCAGAATGTCTCGTCACTTGCGCTGGTGGCGAAGATGCAGACGGCCGCGGGAGCCGCGCTGGAGTTTTCGCCTTCGATGGCGAGCGAGATGCCGGAAAAAGACCGGCCGGCGTTCATCGCCGACTACAAGGTGAAGCTGCAGGCGTTCATCGCCACGCTGGCCCGGCTTGAAACCGCGCTCAAGGCGGGCGACAATGCCGCCGCGACCCAGCTGGTGACGGACCTCAATGGCCTGCAGAAGGCCGATCATAAGGAGTTCCGCAAGCCGATGAATTGAGCGGCGGACGCTCAGCCAAAGAGCGACGGCGTGGCGGAGAGTCGCCAATCGATGGGCGGCAGGCCCTTGGCGGTCAGCCGCCGGTTGGCTTCGGCAAAATGGCCGTTGCCGACAAATTTTTCCGTGGACGGCAGCCGGTTTTGCGCAAGCGGTGACGGGTGGTTGTCCGTGATCGCCGCGTGCCGGGCCGTGTCGATCCACGGCTGTGCCGCCGCCTGCGCCTTGCCGCCCCAGAGCAGAAACACAACGAAGGGCGACTCGGCTTGAAGAAAGCGAATGACCGCCTGCGTGAACGCCTCCCACCCGAGCCGGGCGTGACTCATCGGTTCGCCGGCGCGCACGGTGAGAATGGTGTTAAGGAGCAGGACGCCTTGGCGGGCCCAGGCTTCGAGATTGCCACTCTCCGGCGGTGTCCAATCGGGGATGCTGCGCGCGAGTTCTTTGAAGATCGTTTTTAACGATGCGGGCGGACGGGCGGGCGGCATGACGGAGAAGGACAGACCGTGGGCGTTACCGGGCGTCGGGTAAGGATCTTGTCCAAGGATGACCACCTTCACGGCGGCGGGACCGACCAGCTCAAGGGCGCGAAAGATGTTTTCCCGGGCGGGGAAAACCGCGCCGTCGGCGTAGGCGCGATCCACGGTCGCGGCCAGTTGGTCGAATTCCGACCGGGAGTAGCCGTGCGCAAAAACACCTTCCCACGCGGGAGGAAGAGCTGGGTTAAAGGAAGCCATGCACGGAGGAGGGAAGGGTGGAGGCGTCCGCGAGTCGAGTCCGTCGAAAACAAAACGCCGCGCGGAAGGCGCGGCGTCCGGGCAGAGGCGGAGCGTGGAGTTCAGCGCTTCCGGTACGTGTCGCTGTCGCGCAGACGTTTGATATCGTCGTGTGCGCTTTGGATCGCGAGATATTGGCGGGTGAAAATCTGCCGGGTGGGTTCGTCGATATCGGCTTTTTCGAGAGCCTCGCGATAGGCTTTCACTGCGGCGTCCTCCCCGCGTTCGCATTCCGCCAGAACGGCGTGGGGCTCGTGGGAACTCATGGCGGATTTGAGATTCATCCAGCCGCGATGCAGCGCACCGGCCACGCTGCCGGATTTTTCCACATCGGCGCCGAGGCCGATGACGCGCGCTTGAAGTTCGGCAATGAATTCGGCGCGTTGAGTGGAATATTTTTCAAACACGGCCTTGAGCTCGGAGCTCTTGACGTCATGGGCCGCGGCTTTGAAGCCGTGCTGGCCATCCTTGAGGGTCTCGATGAGGTCGTTGAGGGTCGAGACCGTGCTATCGATTGTGGTATTCATGGATCACTGGGTTGTGGGTGGGTTTTGAACGCCAGGCGCGGGAAACGCCGAAACGCCGTCCGCCGGCCGCGTTCGTGATCCTTTTTTGCTGCCTGCCTCATGCCAGTTGGGCCATGTCCCATTTTTCCAAGAGCTTGGAAATCGCGTGCGAAAATCGGCCCCGCAAGCCGGTGCATTTTGCATGGGCGCACCCGGCGGGTTCGATCATTTTGCGCGGTGTCCGCCGTCCGCGGGTAAGCGTTTACGCGAGGGGCGCGGGAACGGTTCCGGCGGCCTGGGGCTTTTGCCGGACGTGTTTCCAACGCCACGAATTTACTTCGGCCCAGTTGCCGACGGAGAGCGTGATTTCAAGGACCTCGTCCGCTTCGAAGCGTTCGTGGTCGGTGCGCAGCAGACGATAGCCCCAGTTGGTCGCCCGGCCGGGGTCCAGCGGACTGGAATTGAGCGTAAGATCGTCGTCCACCTTGGCGCGGAAATAGATCATGTAGCCGTCCAGTCGTCCGGCGCGCCGGATCGTGCGCGTGAAGCGAATTTCCCGGGGCATCTCCGAGGGGTTCACCGTTTGGAGATCAAGGGTGAGGACGGGCTCCTCGTCGGAGAGGAGGTAGTCCACATAATGAAGATCGGCGGCGGGGATGTGGTAGTAGCTTGGGTCCTGCGGCCGCTCCCGCTCCATGCAGGAGTAGTCGATTCCGTGCACGTTGAGTTCCCACAGGTAGGGAACGAAGCGCCCGTCGCGCACCTTCACGGGTTCGCAAAAGAGTTCGAAGCGGCTCGGCAGGATGAGACCGCCGGGCTTGAGCAGACGGTCACGGAGATCGGTGATGTTGGCCACCATGTCTTCGTCGAAGAGGTAATCGCCCATTTGCTCGTGGAGGATGACATCGACGGGAGCATCCAGCTTGAGGTCCTTGCTGTGAGTGCCGATGAATTCGACATTCCGGATCTGGTTGTGCGCGGCGAGAGTCTTGGCGTGCTCAAGCACCACGGAGTGGTCGATGGCGTAAACCTGGGCGGCGCCGCGGCGCGAGGCGAAGGCGGCGAGGATGCCGGTGCCGGTGCCCAGATCGATGACGCGATCGCCGGGCTTGATGTGGCGTGCGATGGCCGCGTGGTAAAAATCCATGCGCGGCTTGTCGGCCAGCATCTTCTCTTGCTCGTAAAACTGGGCGAAGTAGGTGCGGTTGAACTCGCGGTAGCGGTCCTGCGGCGACGGCTCCGGGGCGGACTCCGCCGCGGGATAAACCCAGGTGTTGAGCCGCTGGTTGAAGAGAAGCTTCGCCGTCAGCCGTCCGCGCAGGCGGAGCAGGCATTCGCGAAAACGGGACCACGGACGAAGGGAGACGGGGTTGGACATGCGGGCGAAGTCGGCGGACTTCCGGAGCATTGAAAATGCGTTTCCTGCGCATGGCCAGTGCAACTCCGGGGAACTTTCCCGAAAACTACCTGTTGACCGCCCGGGATTTGGCGCCCCCGATGGGCTCACGATGGCCAGAAGTGTCGTTCGCAATCCCACCCCGCGCTGTGCGCGCTGCCAGCATCTCCTGCGCTGGTGCGTGTGTGAAGGGCTGCGGACGGTGGAGTGTCCGCTGGCGATCGACGTGCTCATGCACCATCGTGAATCGAGGCGGCCGAGCAGCACGGGGCATCTCATCAACCGGATCATCCCCGCGTCGGGTCACCATGTTTATCATCACGACCGGCGGCCGGATCGCGCCAGCATCGTGCGGCCGGGAAAAACGTTGTGGATTTTGCATCCGTTGGGCGAGCCGTTGCCGGCGGATCAGGCGCCGGGCGATCTTCAGATCCTGCTGCTCGACGGCAGCTGGGGCGAGGCGGCGGACATGAAGCGCGAAGTGGAAGGCTGGGGCCGGCGGGTGAGCCTGCCGATGACGGGTCGGAGCCGCTATTGGTTGCGCGCGCAGCAGGGGGAGGGACAATTTTCCACCATGGAGGCGTTGCTGTTTTTGCTGGCGGCGCTGGGCTTGAAAACCGAGCACGACCAGCTCCGGCTTCAGTTGGAATTACACGTGTTCGCCGGGTTGTGCACGCGGGGAAACAAAACGTTGATCGCGGATTTCCTGTCGGAATCGCCGCTGCGGGAGGCGATGCCGGATTTGTTGCGTCGTCTTCAGCCGCAATCGCCGGTCGAGAAACGGGCGTTGCAGCTCCGGCTGGCGGAGCGATTGGCGGCGGGGACGGATGTTTCCACGTAGCGTTTTTGGCCGGGTAACGGCCAAGGATTGATTTTGCGGCGGGTGCTGCCGAGGGTGTTTCCACCATGTTCACTCCCGGAACGTTTGCGCCGCCCTCTTCTCCACGCGCCACGCGTGTTTTGCTGCTCGGCTCGGGCGAATTGGGCAAGGAGGTCGCCATCGAGCTGCAGCGGCTGGGGTGCGAGGTGATCGCGTGCGATCGCTACGCCGGCGCGCCCGCCATGCAGGTGGCGCATCGCAGCCATGTTTTCTCCATGCTCGACGGAGCGGCGTTGCGGCGGGTGGTGGCGGAGGAAAAACCGGATTTGATCGTGCCGGAAATCGAGGCCATCGCCACGGAGGTGCTGGTGGAATTGGAGGCGGCGGGCCAGCGCGTGGTGCCGACCGCCCGGGCGGCGCGGCTGACGATGAACCGCGAGGGCATCCGCCGGCTGGTGGCGGAGGAACTCCGTCTGCCGACCTCGCCCTACCGTTTTGTCGGAACCGAGGCCGAGGCGCTGACGGCGGGCGAGGCGCTGGGTTTTCCCTGCGTGCTCAAGCCGCTGATGTCCTCCAGCGGACACGGGCAGAGCGTCGTCAAGGAACCGGCGGCGATGGCGGCCGCCTGGAAATATTCGCAGGAAGGCGCCCGTGCCGGCGCGGGCCGGTGCATCGTCGAGGGTTTTGTCCGCTTCGATTACGAGATCACCGTGCTTACGGTCTCGGCGGTCAACGGCATCCAGTGCTGCCCGCCTGTCGGGCATGTGCAGATCGACGGGGACTATCGCGAGAGCTGGCAGCCGTGCGCGATGTCGGCGGACGCTTGGGCGCAGGCGCAGACCATCGCGAAGGCGGTGGTGGGCAACCTCGGCGGACACGGACTTTTTGGCGTCGAGTGCTTTGTGCGGGGCGACGAGGTGATTTTCAGCGAGGTGAGCCCGCGTCCGCATGACACGGGCTTGGTGACGATCGGGAGCCAGCCGCTTTCGGAATTCGCGTTGCACGCGCGGGCGATTCTCGGATTACCGGTGCCGCCGGTGCAGTTGCTGCGCCCGGCGCACAGCGTGGCGTTGCTGGGCCACGGCGACGGAGTGCCGGTTTTTTCCGGCGTGGCGGAGGCGCTGGCCGTGCCGGAAAGTCAGGTGCGGATTTTTGGGAAACCCGAGTGTCGCGGCCATCGCCGGCTGGGCGTGGCGGTGGCCAGCGGCGCGACGCCGGAGGAGGCTCGCGACCGGGCCCGGGCGATGGCGGCCGCGATCACGATCACGGTGGGTCCGGCCTGATCGCCTTAGTTTACGGTTCGACCATCACCGGCAAACCAACCCAGGCGAGCGTGCGCAGGGTGAGGGCGTCCCAGTTCGCGAGGCGGAAGCAGCCGTGGGATTCGGTGCGGCCGACGTTTTCGGGGAGAGGCGTTCCGTGGATGCCGTAGCCGGGGCGGTCGAGGCCGATCCAAGCGACGCCCACGGGATTGTTGGGGCCGGGCGGCAAGATGAGTTTCCTCGCCAGTTCCTTCGCCTCGGCGGACTCGGGAAACGTGTCGGGATTGAAAGTATAATCCGGGTCGGCGATCACGATGGCCACATGCAGTTCTCCGACCGGACGTTTTTCGACGTCGCGGGCGATGCTCACGGGAAAATGCGCGATGAGGCCGCCACCGGCGTCACGGGCCTCGAGCACGTGCGCAGCGAGGTACACGTGAAGTTGCGCGGCCCGGGAGGGAGGCTCGGTCGCATCGACCGCCGGCACGTTCAGGGACGTGCCGGGCGGGAGGTTGGCCCAATCGACGGCGGGATTGAGCAGGCAGATGAACGCCGGGCTGGCATGGGTCTGCTCGGCCACGAGTTCCAGCGGCGTTTCGTAAGCGAGGGCGGTCTGCCGCGACTTGCCGAGCCAGGTGGGGCTGAGGGGCTGAAGGCAGGCCAGATCTTCGGCGGTGAGCAGGAGTTGCTTGAGCGGCGGAGTTTCGAGAATGAGAGCGTCGCGGGTGGTCTCATCGAGGCGGCCGGTCGGCGGAAGATGGGCGGCGGCTTGGAACGCGCGCAGGGCGGCGGCCGATTGCTCGCCGGAAATGCCATCGATCGGACCGCAGGAGATGCGATGGCGGGCGAGCACGATCTGGGCTTCCAGCCAAGATTCCACCGGTCGCGGGTAAGTGCGCACAGGCACGGGCTTGAACGTCACGACGGGGGGCGCAGAGCTGTCCGGCTGGCCGGAGGCTGCGCATTCGCCTAGCGTCGGCAGGCCGATCAGGACGCCGGAAAACAAAATGACGGAATAGAGGCGGGGCGAAACCACGGGATGGCGGGGTGCGCCCAAACAATGGCATCCGCCGTTTCGGTGCAAATCCGATAACGATCCGCGTGGCTGGCAGCCCTTCTGGGCGCCGGTTGTTCGCGCGCCGCAGCGATCACCCGACCAAACGCGCGGAAGTTCGGGCGCGGTAATGGGAATGGATGGAGCGCAGACGATTGGGATCGTCGAGCGCCGCTTCGATTTCAGGGAGTTCGGAGACGACCGGCCAGAGGGGTTGGGAAACCGAGGGGATCAGGAAAAACGCCTCGCGGGCGGCGGTGTTCCAGTGATCGCCAAGGCGAGTGAAGTCGTCGGGCAGGACATGACTGCGGCAGTCGTGCGCCCCGCAGAGGCAGGGGAAGGGAGCGAGGGGATTCAACGTGCCGTAGTCGTCGGTCAACTCTTCGCCGGGACCGATGTCGCGGATGGCGAGCTCGAAATCATAACCGAGACTCAGGCAGTTGGCCGCGCAGGAATGGTTGAAATACCGGGCGTGATCCCAGCAGAGGATGTGGCGGCCGCGTGCGTCGATATACGCATATTTGTCCAGAATGGCGCGGGCATAAAACGGAAGGGCGGCGACCTCGTCGGGGGTGAATTTTTGATCGAGGGTATCGAGGGCCCAGATGATGGTGCCGCGGGGAATGGGGCGGGTGGCAAAAACGCCCCAACCGATGTGATCATTGACGTAGCGGAGTTCGGTATCGGGGTGAACCATGGCGATGACGTGCGTGATGAGAATAACAGCACTTGCGGGACCAAGTTCCTGACTGGCCGTAAGATTTTCAGCAAAGAGGCGTCTTCGGATGTCAGGTTTGCGCCGCAGAATCGGGCGGTATGGCGGCCGATTCCTGCAGCCGGGCGATTTCCCGGCGCAACCGGACAATCTCCTGCTGGGCATCGTGCAGTTGTTGCTGGAAATCGCGGCGGAGAGTGATGTTGCGGCTCATGCCGATGATACCGGCCAGGTTGTCCTTGTGATCGCGAAAGGGCACCTTGGTGGTGAGCACCCACAATTCCCGGCCGTCGGCGGTATGGACTTTTTCCTCACGGTTGATCACCGGCATGCCGGAGGTCAGCACGGAGTCCTCATCCTGCTTGTAGGCGGCCATTTGTTCAGACGTGAAAAAGTCCGCGTCGGTCTTGCCGCGCATCGCTTCGGGGGTGGTGCCCAGCCAGCCGGCCACCACTTTGTTGGCGAGCAGGAACCGTCCTTGCGTGTCTTTGATAAAGACGGAATCGGGCATGCTGGTGAGCAGCGCTTCCAGCAAGTGGCGTTCGGTCGCGAGCGCGGATTCGGTGTTCTTCAACCCGGTCACATCACGGGCGAGTCCGAAGGTGCCGATGATGCGGTCTTGCTCATCCCTCAAGGGTGCCCGCCAGGTCAGGCACCAGGTGACCCGGTCCTCGATGAAGGTTTCACGTTCCAATTTGCCCAAGATGGGCCGGCCGGTGCGAATGACCTCCTGTTCGTCCAAGCTGGCGGGCTGGGCATGTTCGACGGAGAAAAAATCGAAGTCCGAGCGGCCGAGCAACAGGGCGGGATCATGCACGCCGAAGTGCTCGGCGATCTTGGGATTGGCGGCGAGAAAGCGCCCGCAGCGATCCTTGAAAAACGCCGCGTCGGGAAGGAGTTCCAGAAAACTGGAGAGGAAGCGGGACTCAACGCGGCTCCGGCGTTCCTGCTGCGTCTGTAAAACAAGGCCGACGATGTCCGCCACGGCTCCGGACTTCGCGGTAAGAGCGCACCACCCGGAGGCATACGTGAAGGTTAACTCACGGGAGGCCTCCCGTTCGCTTTCGGCAAGGCTGGGCGCGACGACCACCACCGTGATGGGGTAGGCCTTGAGAGCCTGTTCCAGCAGATCCGTTCTGGGCACCGTCGGAAGAACTTTCCAGCCGGCGGTGCCGAGGGCTGCGCTGACCTCGGCAAGGGGGAGGCCGTCAAAGCGTCCGACCGGCAGCAAATGAGGACAAATGGGCAGGAGATCGCGGACAGAGGACATGGAATCTTGGGGTGGGAAGCAGCGGCGGAGGGGATCCGGCTGCAAATCGAGGGGTGTTTAACGTGTAGATGATGATTGGGTTGTTAAGCAAGCATCCGGGGCTGAATGCCGGACGATGGCGGGAGACAAGGAAACCGGAGAAAGGGTGTCCATATTATATTATAACAATATAAGTGTTTGATGGGGCGGGATTATTTGTCACGCTCTTTACCATGCTCTCTGTGAACCCCTTCCACGTCACCCTCTGCCCCGAGGAAACGTCCGCTGCCACTTTGCCGGCTCGCCTTAAACAGGCAGAGCAACGGCTTGCGGTCCTCACGCATGCTCTCGCCCGCACCTCGGCGGTGACCGGGCATGATGCGCTTCTCCGGCTGATCACCGAAATGGGGGAAACGCTGGGTGCGCGCCGTGCGCATATCAGCCAGCCTTGCGCCGACCGACCCGGGTACCTGCGTTTCATTGCGATGTGGGATGGGCGCAGCGTTCAGACGGCAGGCGACTTTCTGCTCGCCGGTTCCGCCAGCGAACAGGTTCTGCATCACGGCGAACAGTTTTATTGGGACGATCTGGCCTCCCGTCTTCCCCATAACCGTTCGCCCTATGACACTTGGGGCGTGGCTTCCTACTTGGGCATGCCGCTGCATGGCGCGGATGGCCGGACAATCGGGGTGATCGCGGTCATGTTTGGTCCGGGTTACCATGACCGTGCGCTGGCCGAAACCGTGCTCAGGCTCTTCGCCATTCGCGCGGCGGGCGAACTGGATGGGATCATCTCGGCGAACAACCATCGGAAGATCGAACACGCCTTCCAATCCGTCGTGCGGGGCACGTCCGCGTTTTTTGGCCGGGCTTTTTTCCCGGTCCTCGTGCAGGAGCTCGCGCAAGCGTTGGGTGCGCAAGCGGTTTATCTCACGCGTTTGATCGATCCTGCTCACGGACGCCTGCGCCGAATCGCCGGGATTGAACATGGCCGCCTGCTCACGGAATCCGAGATTGTCATGCCCGCGATATCCCCCACCCGGGACACCCTGGCCCAAGGATTTCTGCATGTTACCCACGGGCAGCTTCTCGGCCACTATCCGGGACACCCGTTGTGGGAACGGGTCCAAGCCGGTTCGTTCATTGGAGTGGCCTTGCATTCGGCGCAAGGCGAGGCGCTTGGCGCGCTCGTGCTCCTCGGTCTGGCGCCCATGGTGGACGTGGAGATTGCGCGTTCCATGTTGGCGGTGTTCGCGGCCCGCGCCGCCGCGGAAATCCAGCGTATCGAGGCCGATGCCCATGTGGCCCGGGTCGATGCGCAATTGCGGCATGCCCAGAAGCTGGAGGCGATCGGCACTCTGGCCGGGGGCATCGCTCACGATTTCAACAATATCCTCACGGCGGTCCTCGGCAACGCCCAGCTGGCGGAGCTTGATGCCGATCACCCGGAGGCCGTGCGCCAGCATCTCGATTGTCTGCAACAAGGCTGCCTCCGGGCGCGGGAACTGGTCGCGCGCATCCTTACCTTCAGTGGAAACCATGACCCGCTCAAGGCCGTCTGCCCGCTCAGTTCACTCGTGGAAGAAGCGATTCAGCTGTTGCGCGCCACATTGCCCGCCGCGGTCGCGATTCGCACCGATTTCCCTCCGGAGCCCGTGCATATTCTGGGCGACCCCGATCAGCTGCACCAAATCGTGATGAATCTGGGCACCAACGCCGCCCATGCGATGCGGGAGAAGGGTGGCACGCTCGGTTTCTCCATCGCTCGCGTGCGTCCCGACCAGGCCTTCCGGCGGCGGCATCCGCAGCTCAATGCTGGCCATACCCTTTGTCTCCGTGTCAGTGATACGGGAAGTGGAATGGATGCCGCGGTTCGCGAACACATTTTCGAGCCGTTCTTCACGACCAAGGGCGTCGGCGAAGGCTCCGGCCTGGGCCTTGCCGTCGTTCACGGAATCGTCGAGGGGCACGCCGGCGCAATCATCGTGGATTCCGTCCCGGGCCAGGGCACGACCTTCGAGCTCTATTTCACGGAACACACCGATTCTCTCCCGGACGGGGCGCCGTCCGCTGGCACGGTATCACCCTGTGACGAACCGTTCCGGGGAACGGGGCAACGCGTGCTGGTGGTCGACGATGAAACGATGATCACGGAACTAAGCCAGCAGATGCTGCGTCACCTCGGCTATGAGGCGGAAATTTATAACGACCCGCGGCTGGCCTTGCAGGCGTTCATCGCGAGTCCCGAACGGTTTGACCTGTTGATGAGCGATCTTTCCATGCCGGTTTTGTCGGGAGTGGAGCTGGCGCAGACGGTCTTGGCACTGCGACCGGAGCTGCCGGTCGTCATCGCGACCGGCTTCATGCGTTCCCATGAAATCGAGCACGCGAGGCGTACGGGTATTCGTTATTTTTTGCCCAAGCCGTTCACTTTTGATGGCCTGGGCAGCATGATGCGGCTGGCGTTCGCCGGGTGAGGGCACTCAAGCCTTCGCAGCTGAGGCATCATGCGGACATTCACACCATCGTTGACGAGCAGGATTCTTTTCCGTCCCGGATGCTCGACGGTTCCTCGCCGGCCGGTGACGGCAGCGAGGAAGCGGGGAGCGCGGGCAGGAAAACATGAAACGTGGTGCCCTTGCCAACGGTGCTGGTCACGTCGATCCAGCCGTGATGTTGCGCGATGATGCCAAATACGGTCGCCAACCCCAAACCGGTGCCTTTGCCCGCTTCCTTCGTGGTGAAAAAGGGTTCAAAAATGCGGGACAGGCTTTCCGGAGGAATGCCGCAACCGGTGTCGCTGACGCTGAGGCGGACGTACGGGCCCGGCGTGGCTTGGGACCGGGTGGAGAGATGGTCGCCGTCGAGTTTTACTTCGTCGAGGGTGATGAGCATCCGGCCGCCGGCGGACATGGCATCCCGGGCGTTAATGGCGAGGTTCATCACGACCTGCTCCATCATGCCGGGGTCGGCGTTGATCAGGGGCAGGGAGGGCGCGAAACGGGTTTCCATGGTGATCGCCTCGCCTAAGAGACGTCGGAGAAGTTTGGTCATCGTTCCGGTCACCTCGCCCAAATCGATGTTCCTGGCCTGCCTGACATCCCGGCGACTGAAGGTGAGCAACTGCCGGGTGAGATTGGCGGCCCGTTCGGTTGCCTCTATGATTTGCTGCAGACCTTCATGGATGGAGGGCAGGGCGTCTGTCTCGCTCAGCAACAGGGTGGACTGCAGCTGGATTACCGCGAGGAGGTTGTTGAAATCGTGGGCGACGCCGCCGGCCAGCTGGCCGATGACCTCCATTTTTTGCGTCTGATGAAATTGATCCTCAAGCCGCCGGCGCAGAGTGATGTCCTCGGCCACGCCGGCGATGCGATGCACGCGGCCGCCGGCATCCTTGATGGGAAACGCGCGATCATGGATCCAGCGCACGACGCCGTCGGGGCGAAGGATGCGGTAGTCCAGGTCGTAGGCGCCCGTGACGGTGAGCATGCGGAGGGCGCTGCCCACGCGGTTCCGGTCCTCGGCGTGAACGGACTCCAGCCAGGATTGAGGCGCGCCATAAAGACTTTCGCAGCTGCGTCCCCACACGCGTTGATAGGCCGGGCTGATGTAGATCAGTTGGTTTGTTTCCACGTCACTGAGCCAAAAGACCTCCTCGATGTTTTCCGTGACCTGGCGGAAGCGTTGCTCGCTGGTGAGAAGCGCCTCTTGGGCGCGCTTCTGTTCGGTGAGATCGTAGAAAAATCCTATGTAGCCGGTGATCTCGTTTTCCGTTCCGCGCAGGAGGGTGAGATTGAGCAGCACGGGTACATGGGAGCCGTCTTTGCGCCGGACCTTCCATTCACGTTCCTCCTGCAGTCCGAGCCGGGCGCGCGCGATCAGCGCTTCGCTGACATCGGGCATTTTCCGGCCGAGCTCGGTTTCGATTTCCGCGAGACGCGCGGTGGCCTCCGCAGGGTCGAAAAAGAAATTCGGCCGGTGCACACCGATCAATTCATCACGCGCATAACCGAGGATCTTTTCCGCGCCGGCGTTGAAAACCTGAATGCTGTGGTCCTCCGCCGAGGTGACGACGATGCCGTAATTGGTGCCGTCGAGCACACCGGTCTGGAAACGATTGGCGGCCTCGAGGCCTGCTTTCGCCGAAGCGAGCTGGGCATTGGCCGCCTGGAGCAGGCGTTGGGAGCGGCGCATGCGAAGCAGGAAATAAGCGGTGCCGGCCAGAGCGGCGCCGCTGCCGCCGAGCACGGTCCAGAGCCAGCGTTGCTGAAAGGCGCGCTGGCGGAGTTCGTCGGTTTGCCGCTGGTTGCGGCGGGTGAGTTCGTCGATTTCGCGCTGTTTGCTCTCGGCTTCGTAGCGTTGCGCAAGTTGGGTCATGCGCGCGCCGCTTTTTTCCTGTGCCGCCCGGGCCGTCATTTCGGTCGCCTCGCGTTCGAGCACATAGGCCTTCCGTGGGTCGCCGGCGGCGGCGGCGATCGCCGCCAGATAGCGTGCGCTTTCGCTTTGATAGAGCGGAAAGCCGATGGCCTTGGCCAAGGCGGAGGCTTGTTCGGCATCGGCTTGCGCGGCGGCAATGTTGCCCATGGCCAAGCGGTTCGAGCTGCGCGCGTTCAGGGCATACCAGAGGCCGATGTTATTGGGATGTTGTCCGTAAATGCCTATGGCTTCGTCCAGAAACGGCAGCGCTTCGGCGAAGCGCCCTTGATGGCGCATGTGGTCGGCGAGACCGGAGAGACCAAAGGTGAGGCCGACGGGAGTGCCGACTTGCTTGTAAAGATCGATCGCATCCCGGATGGAGGCTTCTGCGGCCGCGTAATCGCCGAGGCTGTCAAGCGTGGAGCCAAGGCCGGTGAGTGCATACGCTTCCATCAACTTGGAATGCGCGCAGCGCGCCTGAACGCGCATTTGCGCATAGTGGTCGTGTGCTTCTTCGAAGCGCTCGCTTTGGCTGAAGGAGATGGCCATCCCTTGATGGGCGTAGGTCAGGGCAAGAGGATCTTGCGAACGCCGGGCGATCTCCATCGCGTGCATGGCCATCGTCACGGATTCGTCGAACTGGCCGATCCGGCGATACATGATGGCCGTTCGCAGGAGCGCCTCGTTGAGCAGGTCCGGCCGGTTGACCCCGTCGATCGCAGCCAGACTTTGGGTCGCGGCGGTGATCAGCGCATCGATCCGACCTTCGTTGACGGAGTTGATCGCGATGTTGAGTTCCGCCTCGGTTTGGCCGACCCGATCCATGGAACTCGTGGCGAGCGCGAGGGCCTGCCGGGCGTGCTCCGCCGCTTTTTCGGTCTGCGCCAGGTGAATTTCGATGCGTGCGAGCAGATTGAGCACGCGAGCCCGATCAACTGCGGTGGCATTGGCGGGCAGGCTGGCCTGCAACCGCAGCGCGTCTTCATAGGCGCGCGGCGCATCGTTGTCCGCCAGCATCCGCGTGCGGCCGGCCGCGTCGCGCCAATCACCAATCGCGTCCGCGGCGAACGATGCGACGGGCAGGCCGAAACTGCCGGCAAACAAAACGCCCCATGCCGCCATTCGCGACCAGCGGTTCCAAATCGCGCGTTTTCTTTTCAAAACTCCCGTCGCTCCTCTGGTTGGAGGCAGTAGAAATGACAGGGGCTTCATGGATCATATTTATAAAACTGTTTCAACCTGGGCAAGGAACCGCTGGGCGAATACACTGATGCCAGTGAGCGGCTTTGGCGGACGAAACGCTTTGATTATTCGCTATTCACGCGCATTACGCCCTTGAGAGTCTCCGCCAAGACGAAGAGAGATGTCTTCCTTTTAAGCGGCTCCTTTTTTGAGCCTGTTCAAAATTTGAAACTCATTTTCAAATCACCCCGGTTTGCCTGCCTGGCTGTATTCGGCGTCCACCTTGGCGTCGTGTTTGGCCAAACAGTGCCGGCCGATGACGACAAAGTCGTGGTGCTGGAGCCGATGATCGTCACGGGCGTGCGCGAGAGCCTCGCCAACGCCCAGGAAATCAAACGGGAGAAAATCGAAATCGTGGACTCGGCGGTGGCCGAGGACATCGGCAAGCTCCCTGATATCAGCCTGACCGACGCGCTACAGCGGATATCCGGCGTGCAAATCCTCAAGGATCGCGGCGAGGGCGGCGGGGTGGCCATTCGCGGCCTCACGCAGGTGGAGACGACTTTGAACGGGCGGGAGGTGTTCACGGCGGGCAACGGCCGCACCGTCAACTTCGCGGATTTCCCGGCGGAGATGGTTGCCGGTGTCGATGTCTACAAATCGGCGTCCGCGAATCATCTGGAAGGTGGCATCGGCGGCCTCATCGACGTGCGCACCTACCGGCCTTTCGATTTCCAAGGCAGGCAGATCGTCGTGTCGGGCCGTCTGATCAACGGCGATCTCGTCGATCGGACCGAGCCGCAAGCCTCCGTGTTGTTGAGCGAACGCTGGAAGACCCAGGGCGGCGGCGAGTTTGGCGTGTTGGTGAATATCGTTTCCCAAAAGCGGGCCTGGCGCGAGGACCAGAAGAGCACCGGCGCCCCCACGCCCCGCACCGATCTCATCCCCGGGCAGACGGTGATCGCCCCCAACGGCACGGCCGAAACCACCAGCGTCGGCACGCGCGACCGGCAGGCCGATGCGGTCGTGCTGCAATGGCGTCCGGCCAAGCAGCTCGAGCTGTACGCCGAGGGCAACTACACGCAATTCAAGACCCGCCAGGACTCGCACCAGATCAACGTTTTCACGTCTTCGGCCACGCCGGTTCCGGGAAGCGCCACGGTGTTTGCCGGGACCCACGACCTGCAAAGCGCCTCGTACAGCAACGCCCCGTTTTCGGTGCTCAATTTTGCCCGCGATACCGTGGATCGCAATCAACAGGCCGCGATGGGCGGCACCTGGACGGGTTTGGACCTCACGCTCAAGGCGGACGTGAGCTATACCAAAAGCTACAACAACCTCTATTTCTGCGGACCGGTTTTCTCGGGAACGGTCGCGACGTTCAGCCAGGATCTTTCTAATGATCTGCCGGGCACGGCGATCACGGGCACGGACATGGCCAATCCCGCGAACTTCCACTACACGGGCGTCGCCTACCGAGCACTTCCGTTTCAGGGCGATCTTTCCACCGGCACGCTCGACGGCGAATACAAGCTGGACGGCGATATTGTCCGGTCGATCTCCGTCGGCGTGCGCGAGGCGAGGCGCGAGGCGGGCAACATGACGGGGCTGGTCCTGGGCGACGCTCCGGTGGCGGGGCTCACCGCCGCGGATACCCCGCAGTTCGTCACGACCAATCCCTATCATTTTTTTCCGGGCTACTCCGCGTCGAGCATCACCGGGTATGTGATTTCGAATCTGGATCTTGCCCGGGATGTCATGGCCCAGCGAGCGGCTCTGGGCATCACCGGTCCGCTGCCTACCACGGGAAGTTTGCTCAGTTTGTGGGACATCGACGAGGAGACCTCGGCCGCCTACCTGATGGCGAAGATCAAGCCCTCCGGCACGCCGCTGACCGGCAATCTCGGCGTGCGGGTGGTGCGCACGCACGAGGCGGTGGCGGGCTACAAATCCGTCCCGGCGAGCGGTTCGACTCCGGCGAGCATCGTGCCCCTTTCGGTCGACAGCACTTATCTCGACGTGCTGCCGAGCCTCAATCTCCGCTACAGGATCACGGATGATTTCTACGTGCGCTTCGCCGCCTCCCAGACGCTTACGCGGCCGGATTTCAACCAGCTTTCGCCGTCGCTGACGCTTCTGCCGAACGTCCTCAATCCCGCGCAAAACCAAGGCAGCGCCGGCAATCCCGACCTGCGGCCGATCCGGTCCGATAACTTCGACGTGACGCTGGAGAAATACTTTAATCGAACGACGTCGGTTTACGTCACGGTTTTTTATAAAAAAGTCGACGGCTTCATCGCCAACGCGAGCGCGCCGGAAACTTATGACGGACTAACTTATCAGGTGACCCGCCCCTACAACAGCGACACGGCGGATATCACCGGTTATGAAATCGGCTACCAGCAGTTCTTCGATTTTCTCCCCGGCTGGCTGAAAGGCTTCGGCGTGCAGGCGAACTACACCTACGTGGACAGCTCGACCCCGAGCAGCCTGCTCGGCACGAACGTGCCGCTGCAGAACCTTTCACCCAACAGCTACAATCTCATCGCGATGTACGAGACGAAAAAATTCTCGGCGCGCGTCGCGTACAACTGGCGCGACACTTTTCTCAGCGGCACCGGCAACTTCGTGGGCGTGGGCGTGCTTCCAATCTATACGCGGGCCTATGGCTGGCTCGACGCCTCGCTGTCCTACCGGGTTTCGGATCATGTCGTGCTCGGACTGGAGGGCAGCAACCTGCTCAACACCATGCGCAAATCCTACTACGGCGTGGAGACCCGACCTCAGAGCAACCAGCTCAACGATCTCCAGATCAGCGCGACGGCCACGGTGCGATTTTGACCGATGACTCTGCGGCCGGGCGGGATGCCTTGTTTTTGGCTTTTTCGAGCCACCTGGGTACTGGCAGGGTGGGCGGCATGATTCAGCCAAGCGCCTTGTTGCCCGCCATCACCGCCCTCGCGCAAAGCGCGGGAGAGATCATCCTTCGCCATTTTGCGGCGCCCATTCCCGTCACGACCAAGACCAGCCGCATCGACATCGTCACGGCGGCCGACACCGAGACCGAGGCACACATCGTGGCCGAGTTGCGCCGGCTTTTTCCCACGCACCACATCGTGGGGGAGGAAGGCGGCGGGCAGGGTGCGGCGGCGGCCGCTGCGGAGTATCACTGGTTCGTCGACCCCATCGACGGCACGGTGAACTTTGCCAGCAAGCTCCCTCATTTCTGCACGAGCATCGCGCTGGCCACGGCGGACCGGCGTCCGCTGCTCGGCGTGGTTTATGATCCAACGCGGCGCGAGGTGTTCGCCGCGACATTGGGAGGCGGAGCCACGCTTAACGGAAGCCCCCTCCACGTGACGCAAACGGCCGAGTTGGTGGATGCGGTGATCACCAGCGGGTTTCCCTACGACAAGCACACCAATCCGGACAACAACCTGCGCGAGTGGGCGGCGTTTCTGACGAAAATCCGCGGCGAACGCCGGCTGGGCAGTGCGGCGTTGGACCTGTGCTACGTGGGCGCGGGGCGCTTGGATGGTTATTGGGAAAAAGACTTAAAACCTTACGACGCGATGGCGGGCATGCTGATCGCGCGCGAGGCGGGCGGCAGGGTGACGGACTACGCGGGCGGCGAGTTCCCGCAGCGCGAGGACCGGGGCCGCTACGTGGCTAGCAACGGTCGTATCCACAGGGAGATGCTGCGGGTGCTGCAATCGGCTTAGGCGCGGCGGAGGCGTGGCATTCCGGCGGGTGCCCTTCGAACTCGGCGGAGCAGCACGCGCCGCGTTTGGAGTAGCATTCGGCGCAGAGCGCTTCGGTTTCGAAAAGATAAGCGCCGAAATGGCCGCAGGCAGCGCAGACGGCGTTGGGATCGAGGTTCAGACTCATCTGCGAATCAGGTTTGGGCGCGGATTTTTTCGTACTCGGCCTTGAGGCGGCCGTGCGTGGCCCAGAAGGGAGGCTTGGGCGTGCCTTCGAGGACGGCGGCGAGCAGGGCGAAGTGGGTGTGCCAGCCGCTCGCGTAACCGGTGAGGGAGGCGATATCGTCGCCACGCGCGTGGTGGGTCAGTACGAGGACGACGTTCTTTCCTTCGGGCGTGAGTTCGAAGGTGACCTCGGAGCTTTCGTCGAACGTGTAGCTGAGCACGCGGGGCGGCTCCCAGCGGAGAATGGTGCCGGGCATCTCGAAGCCGGTCTCATGGACGTCCTTGTATTGGTCGGGCGGCACCTCGTCGGGCGCGAGATTCTTGTGCTGGAATTGCAGCGTCATTTTGCCGCCGACCTTCGGTTCCATCGGCCCGCCGGCAAACCAGCGCGCGCGTTTTTCGGGATCGGTGAGGTATTCCCAGATTCGTTCGACGGGTCCGGGCAGGATGCGCACGAGGCGGACTTCGGCCGGGCCATTGAAGGTTCCGTATGGGTCGTTGGCTTTCATGGTATCTTTTTCTTTTTTGTTTTTTGGGCGTTGCGGGCGTCTTCGGCCCGCAGTTCGCGTTCGAGGGCGTCGAGACGGCCGGACCAGATCGAGCGAGTTTTCTCCAACCAGGCGAAGAGAGGGTCGAAGCCGTCGGGATTGAGGGATTGGATGCGCGACTGGCCCTCGGCGCGGGTCACGATGAGGCCGGCTTCGCGCAGCACGTTGAGGTGTTGGGAAATCGCTGGGGCGCTCATGTCGAATTTTTCGACCAGTTCCCCCGAGGTGCGTTCACCCTCGGCGAGCAGCTCGACGATGCGACGGCGGGTGGGATCGGCGATGGCGGCCAGACTTTGCATGCCGCCAATATTTAATAGAAAACTTAATTAAGCAATATCTAAATTAAGGCAGCCTTGGCGCGGAGACCAGGCATGCGGCGATCACGCTCGGGTGGTTGCCTTTGGGCAGGCTCAGGCAGGGTCGTAGTCGAGATAGGGTCCGAGCCACTTTTCGTGGTCGGCGATCGGAATTCCGGTGCGCTCGGCGTAGTCTTCGATCTGGTCTTTGCCGAGTTTGCCGACGGCAAAATATTTCGATTCGGGGTGGTTGAAGTAGAAGCCGCTCACGGAACTCGCGGGGAACATGGCGCAGCTTTCGGTGAGGCCGATGCCGATTTCTTTTTCGACGGGGACCAGGTCCCAGAGTTGCGGCTTGTGGCGGTGGTCGGGGCAAGCGGGATAGCCCGGGGCCGGACGGATGCCGCGGTATTTTTCGTGGATGATGTCGTAAGGGCTCAGGTTTTCCGTGAGGCCGAAGCCGCTGAAATCGCGTTCTTTTTTGTGGAAGAACTCGGCCATGGCTTCGGCAATGCGGTCGCCGAGGGCCTGGACCATGATGGCGTTGTAGTCGTCGCCGGCGGCTTTGAATTCGTGGGAGAATTGTTCGACGCCGGGGCCGGCGGTGACGGCAAACTGACCGAGGTAGTCGGGGCGTCCGCTGGACTTCGGCGCGAGGTAATCGGCGAGGCAGTGGTTGAACTGGTCGGCGGGTTTGTCGAGTTGCTGGCGCAGGAAGTGGAAGGTGTGCAGGACCTGCGTGCGGGTTTCGTCGGTGTAGATTTCGACGGAGTCGCCGACCGAGTTGGCCGGCCAGAACGTGAGGATGGCCTGAGGTTGGAACCGGTTTTCGGCGATGACGCGTTCGAAGAGGGCGAGGGCATCGCGCTGGAGTTTGATGGCTTCTTCGCCGACGACGGGGTCTTTGAGGATGTCGGGGTAGCGTCCGTGAAGTTCCCAAGCGCTGAAGAACGGGCCCCAGTCGATGAATTCGCGGTCGAGGAGTTCACGGACGGTGGCGTCTCGGAAGACCTGCGTGCCGAGAAAGGACGGCTTGGGAATGTCCACGGCGGCCCAGTCGAATTTCGGGGCGCGGTCGCGCGCGGTTTCGATCGAGAGGAGCGGGCGGCGTTCGCGGCGGTTGGCGAAGTCAGAGCGCGACTTTTCCTGTTTGGCGCGGATGTCCGCGACGTAGGCGGGTTTGTTGTCAGGGTTGAGGAGCTGCGAGACGACGCCGATGACGCGCGAGGCGTCGAGCACGTGGATGACAGGCTCGGAGTAGTGCGGGGCAATCTTCACCGCGTTGTGCGCGGACGACGTCGTGGCGCCGCCGATGAGGAGCGGGATTTTAAAACCCTGGCGCTCCATTTCCTTGGCGTTGTGGACCATCTCGTCGAGCGAGGGCGTGATGAGTCCAGAGAGGCCGATGATGTCGGCGCCTTTTTCCTTGGCGGCGGCGAGGATCTTTTCGCACGACACCATGACGCCCATGTCGATGACTTCGTAATTATTACAGGCGAGGACGACGCCGACGATGTTCTTGCCGATGTCGTGCACGTCGCCTTTGACGGTCGCCATGATGATTTTGCCCTGAGCCTTGGCCACGCCGCCGGAGGCGATGAGCGCGGCTTTTTCGGCCTCCATGTAAGGTTGCAGGTAGGCGACGGCCTTCTTCATGACGCGGGCGCTTTTCACGACCTGCGGGAGGAACATTTTTCCGGCGCCGAAGAGGTCGCCGACGACGCGCATGCCGTCCATCAGCGGACCTTCGATGATCGTGAGGGGCTTGCCATATTTCTGGCGGGCTTCCTCGGTGTCGATGTCGATGAACTGGTCGATGCCCTTCACGAGCGCGTGCGAGAGGCGTTCCTCGACGGTGCCCTTGCGCCAGGTTTCTTCGACCTTGGTGTCCTCGGCCTTGGTGCCGGAGCCGGCGGCTTTGAGTTTCTCGCCGTATTCGACGAGACGCTCGGTGGAGTCGGAGCGGCGGTTGAGGATGACGTCTTCGACGAGTTCGAGAAGTTCCTTTTCGACCTCTTCGTAAACCTCGAGCATCGACGGGTTGACGATGCCCATGTCCATGCCGGCTTTGATGGCGTGGTAGAGGAACGCGGCGTGCATGGCTTCGCGCACGGGGTTGTTGCCGCGGAAGCTGAAGGAAACGTTGGAGACGCCGCCGCTGACTTTGGCGTGGGGGAGGTTGGCTTTGATCCAACGCGTGGCCTCGATGAAATCGACGGCGTAGTTGTTGTGCTCCTCGATGCCGGTGCCGACGGTGAGGATGTTCGGATCGAAGATGATGTCTTCGGGAGGGAAACCGACCTGGTCCACGAGGAGGCGATAGGCGCGTTCGCAGATGCGGATTTTTTCGGCGTAGGAGGCGGCTTGTCCGTTTTCGTCGAAGGCCATGACGACCACGGCGGCGCCATAGCGTAGAATGGCTCGGGCTTGTTCGAGGAATTTAGCTTCGCCTTCCTTGAGCGAGATGGAGTTCACGATGCCTTTTCCTTGAAGGCATTTCAGGCCGGCCTCGATGACCTCCCATTTGGAGGAGTCCACCATGATGGGGACCTTGGCGATCTCGGGCTCGGAGCCGATCAGCTGGAGGAAGCGTGTCATGGCGGCGACGCCGTCGATGAGGCCATCGTCCATGCACACGTCGATGACGTTGGCGCCATTGTCGACCTGCTGGCGGGCGACGGAGACGGCTTCCTCGTAGTTGCCGGCTTTGACGAGCTTGGCGAACTTGGGGGAGCCGGCGACGTTGGTGCGCTCGCCGACCATGAGGTAGGAGCCGAGTTGCTGGGTGAAGGGGAGGGAGCCGGAGAGCTTCAGCGGAAGAGCTGGGAGCTGAGAGTTGAGGGCTGAGAGGTCAGTAGCGGAGGATTTCGGACCGGGGTTGGCGACCCCGGCTACAACGGAGGAGGGGACGCGGGTGGCGACGGGTTTGCGCGGGGACTTGGGGGCGAGGGCTTGGGCGATCGCGGCGATGTGCTCGGGAGTGTTGCCGCAGCAGCCGCCGGCGATGTTGCAGAGGTGGCTGTCGGCGAATTCGCCCATGTAGCGCGCCATGTCGGCGGGCTCGAGGTCGAAGCCGGTGGGCGTGAGTGGATTCGGGAGGCCTGCGTTCGGGTAGGCCGAGATAAACGTGTCGGTGGCCTTCTCGGAGAGTTCCGCGAGAAAAGGGCGCATCAGATCGGGGCCGATGGAACAGTTGAGGCCGATGGAGAGCGGGTGGTGGCTGCGGACAGCGTTCCAGAGGGCCTCGACGGTTTGCGCGGAGATCATGGTCTCGCCGCCGCGGCCGACGGCGGCCGAGATCATGAGGGGAAGACGGATCTTATCCTCGGCGAAGACTTCCTCCATGGCGACGAGGGCGGCCTTGGCGTTGAGGGAATCGAAGATGGTTTCGACGAGGAGCAGGTCGGAGCCGCCGGCGATGAGGGAACGGATCTGGCGGCGGTAGTCGGCTTTGACCTGGTCGAAGGTGATGACGCGGAAACCGGCGTCGTCGGCGTCGGGCGAGTTGGACAGCGAGACGGTGAGCGGCCCGATGGCACCGGCGACGTAGCGGCGGCGGCCGGTGGCGTTGGCGATGCGGTCGGCCCACTCGCGGCACTGGCGGGCGGACTGGAAGTTGATGTCGTGGGCGAGTTCCTGGAGGAACTTGTTTTCGATGACGGACTGGTAGAAGACGGGATCTTTGCGTCCACCGTGCTCGCGGGGGTCTTCGATGAAGAACTCGCTCTGGCCGATGCTGGTAGCAGAGAAGGTGTTGGTCTCTATAATGTCGGCTCCAGCCTCGAGGAAACGGCGGTGGATGTCGCCGATCTCGTTCGGGCGGGTGAGCGAGTAGATGTCGCCGTTGTTTTTGAGATCCTTGGGGGCGTCTTTGAAGCGCTCGCCGCGCGCCTGCTCCTCGGTGATGTTATAGGAGCGGATGGTCGTGCCCATCGCGCCGTCGATGATGGCGACGCGCTCGGTGAGGAGGCGGCGGAGATCGATTTCGGCGGCGGACATTTTGGGCGAGGCGGACGACATGGCGTAAGAGGGTTTAACGGAGAAAAGGGAACGCAACGGCGGGGTATTGGCAAGTAACATATCGTCATATTCGAATGTATTGATATGTTTTTTGGATTAAGGCTTGATTTGGCGGGAGGCGCGGAGCAGGGTCCGCCCGCCTGTCGTTCTTTTTCAACTTTGCGGAAACGGGGAAGGCCGTGAGAACCGGCTACAGTTGCGCTGCGGTATCGCATCAATCCAGACCCACAGCCCGCGCCGAAGGCGCGCGGGCCAAAGCCAATCGGGGCTTCGCTCCGGTGAAGGCGAGGGGCGAGGCTCGCGCTGCGCGCGAGAAATCCTAAATCCTAAAAATCTAAATCCTAAAAACAGCCACGCTTGGAAAGCGTGCCGCTGTATTACTTAGGATTTAGCGGCTTGGGATTTAGGATTTCCGCGCGAAGCGCGGACACATGCGGAGTCCGAACATCCGTCCTGCAAAGGCTCACGCGCCCGGTGCGATTGCGCGCGCCGTCAGCCGCTCCTTCATCGCAAAAATGAAGCGTGAGAGTAGCCACTTTTCCCGACGAGGGCGGTGCTGCTCTTGCCTTAAGCCAGCAGCAGACCACCCAATGAACATCCATTCGCGCTCCCGCCTGACGGGGCGCCTCCTCCTCGCGTGCGCCTTCACGGCGCCCTTTGCTTCCATCGTGTGCGGACAGACCGCGCCTGCCGCCGTCTCGGCCGACGTCTACCAGCTGCCTCCGGTCACCGTCACCGCGCGCCGCGTGGCGGAGGATCCCGTCAACGTGCCCGCCTATGCGCAGGTGATAACCCGCGGCGATATCGAGAAGAGCGGCGCGACCAACCTGATCGAGTTGCTGGAGGAGCAGGCGAACCTCCAGTTCACCTCCCTGGCCGGCAGCCCCACCAACACCAAGGTTTCCCTGCGCGGCACGGGCACCGGCGGCAACGGACGCACCTTGGTGCTGCTCGACGGGATTCGCACCAACCGCCCGGACATGGGCGATTTCAACTGGCTCCAATTCAACCTGCAAAACATCGAGTCCATCGAGATCGTGCAGGGACCGCAGGGCGCCTTCTACGGCGACAACGCGGTGGGCGGCGTGATCAAGATCAACACGCGCGGCGAGCCGTCCGCAAACGGCGGCGGCGTGCAGGTGCTGGTCGGCAGTGACGGCACCTTCAAGCTGTCGGGCGGTTATACGGAGCTGTTTGGCCAGGCATGGACCTCGGCCTCGGGCGGCTACGACACGTCCGACGGCTGGCGCGACCACTCCGGCTACGACAGCAAATCGGCGTCCCTCGGTGTCGGTTACGACAATCACAAGGACTCCGTCACGCGCCTCAACGCCTCGTTTCTGGACAACCACTACGACCAGCCCGGCTACCTGACGATGGCCCAGTACCGGCAGGATCCTTCGCAGCAGGGCACCAATTCAGCCAACGGCTGGTCGGACTACCGCCGCGTCACGGCGAGCAACGAGTTTGGCGTGAGCCCGCAGGCGAAGCTGCTCACCGATGCCGGTGCGAGCTTTGCACGGGAGTTTTATCACGGTGGGTTCGGAACGGATTTTAACCGCAAGGTGAACGGCTTCTTTTTCTCGCCGAAGGCGCATGTTGAAACCGGCGCATTCACGTTCACGCCCGGCGTCGATGTGAATTACGACGAGCTCCACGTGCGCACCACGACGCCGGTGGACAGCACGCTGACGCGGAAAGTCCTCAGTCCCTACCTGACGTCGGAATGGCACGCTTCCGACACGCTGGCGTTTTCGGCCGGCTACCGGCATGAGTGGAACGAAATCGCGGCCCGCGAGGATGTCTCCAGCGCAAAATCGAATCGCTCCGACGGCGGCAACGCCGTGCAGCTGGCGCTGAACTACAAGCCCGCCGAGGGCCTGCATCTGTATGCGAAGTACGATCACACCTATCGTTTCCCGGCGACCGACGAGATTTCCTATTATCAAGGGTTCCTCGGCGGCCCCGGCTTCAATCAGTTTTTCAACAAGGACCTGAAGCCCGAGACCAGCGACAACTATGAGATCGGCGCCGATTTCAAAAAACACGGCTGGAGCGCGGGCGCCTCGGTTTACCACCTCACGACGCAGAATGAAATTTTCTACGACGTGGCGACCAACCTGAACGAGAACCTTGCGGAAACACGTCGTATCGGCGCTCAACTCAACGCCGGTTACGATGCCGGTTTCGCGGCTCTGCATTCGCGGGTGGATTATGTGGACGCCCAATTGATCAAGAGCACATCGGGCGCGGGCCTGATCGGCGATGGCACGTTGCGGATGACGCCGGCCGTGCGCCTGATCACGACGGGGACCGTGCGCCCGATCAAGAACGTGGAGGTGAGCCTCACGCACAAATACATCGGAAGCAGTTTGGTGGATGACTCCTATGCGAGCAATTCGCCCGGTCGCGTGGCGGGCGTGAATCTGTTCGATGCCAAGATCAGCTATAATGCGTCCGACAAATGGCGGGTGTTCGCGGGCGTGAACAATATCTTCGACCGCAGCTATGTTTCTTACGCGACCATTGGATTTCCCCCTCCGTTCTTCGCGCCGACCACGATCGTTTATCCGGGGCAGGGACGGTTTGTCTATCTGGGTTCGAGCTTAAGCTTCTGAACCTGGCTTGATCGGACGGGGGACGATGGCTTTGCTGGCGGGCATGAAAGCCGTCGTTCTCAGTCTGGTGAGCATGATCTGCGTGGCGGGACTCTCGGGCGCCGTGACGCTGGGCTCCACGCGCGACGAGGTTGTCGCCGCCTACGGCCAGCCCAAGGGCGTTACTCAGGCGGGAGCCAAGGAGATTCTGATTTATGCCGGCGGCCGGGTAATTTTGGAAGACGGCCAGGTGGTGAGATTGGATATGAAAGCCCCCGCGGCTTCCCCTGCGCCGCCCGCGGCCGCACCGGTCGTCGCGCCGGCAACGCCCGCGCCGGCCGCTCGCGTTGAAGCCCCGGCTCCGGCCGTCGAGTGGCTGACGGATTTCGAGTCGGCCAAAGCCGAGGCGGCGGCGAAAAAGAAACGCATCCTCGCGCTCTTCACCGGCTCCGATTGGTGTCCAGCGTGCATAGATTTCGAGGCGGGCGTGGCGCACAACGCCGATTTTCTGCGCGTGACGCAGGTTTCCTTCGTGCTGCTCAAGCTCGATTATCCGCGCAACACGCCGCAGCCGCCGGCGTTGCAGCGACAGAATGCGGTTCTGCTCCGGCAGTACGGCATCCGTGCTTATCCGTCGTTGCTGGTGATCAGCGCCGACGGGGAAAAATCCCTCAAGGTCGACACGCAGCGCGGCCGGCCGGCGGCGGATATCTCGGATTATTTCATCCAGGCGGTGGATGAGGCGCGGAAGAATTTCGACCAGCCCAAAACCTGGTGGTGACCGGCCGGGCGCGGCTCTTAAAAATGCGAGCCGCTACAGATCGCCAGCAGCACCAGAAAAGCCACGCCGGTGAACAGCAAGGCTCCGAGCACGATGGCCCGGGTTGCTGAAAAGAAAAGCATGAGGAGGCAGGCCAGCGCCAGGAGAACGGCCGGGGCGGCGCTTCGGGCGGGGGCGCAGAGCGCAAAGGCAAGGGGAGCGGCGAGGAAGCCCGCGAGAACCTTGAGCGCCACGATGCCGGCGCCCGAACGGGGTTTTTCTTCGACCGGCGGCTTGTCGTCATCCGGGATGCGCGGCCAGGGATCGGGAAATTCTGCGCTCATAGGGCGACTTCCTTGGTGTCATACATGGCTTGGAGTTCCCTCAGGCGGACTTCCTTTCCGTCGCGGTAGAACAGGTTGAAAGTGTCGAAGGGGATGATGCGTCCGTCGGGATGGACGATGTGAATGCAGCTTTTTTTGACGCTGCGGACGTCGAAGTTGTGCGCGTCGAGAAACTGAATGATGAGGACGCGGAAGATGTTGTCGTAGGTAATCGCGGGCGGGGCCTTCACCAGCGGCAGGCAGCAGAGGAGTTGGCGGAGGGCAAGGGTGGCCGACTCGGGCGAGTGGGAGGTGGAGAACAGCTTGAAGACTTCGTTGCGCAGGGCGGGATCGCGTTCGTAGACGATGGTGCTGCCTTCGGCTTTCAGCAGGACTTCGGGAGGGATGAGGCTGGTGAGCGGGGTGACCTTGTTGCCGAGTTTCAGGGCGTAGCCCATCGCGAGACAATCGGGGTGGCAGGGAACGGGGATGATGTCCTCGGGTTTGAAGACGGGGCTTTGCGCGAGGATTTTTTGCCGCACTTCGCCGAGGGTGAGGCGGTCGCGCGCGGGATCGAAATTCTCGGTGCGGCCGGCGTCCTGAATGGGCTGGAAGGTGACGCCGCGGACGCAGCGCTGCTTCAGGGCGAAGTCGATGATCTCGCCCATTTCGCCGTCGTTGAGGCCTTTTTTGAGGGTGACGACGAGGGTGGTGGAGAGGTTGAGCTCGTTAAGGCGATCCAGGGCGCGGCGGCGGATGTCGAGGAGATCGGCGCCGCGCAGTTCACGGATGGGGTCGGGCCGGAGCGAGTCGAACTGAAGATAGACCTCGAAGCCCGGCTGGTAGGTGGCAAGCCGGCGGGCGAATTCGGCATCCTGGGCGATGCGAATGCCGTTGGTGTTCAGCATGAGGTGCTTGATCGGCCGGCGTTTGGCGGCGTCGAGGATCTCGAAAAACTGCGGGTGGATGGTCGGTTCGCCGCCGCTGATCTGGACGATGTCGGGCTCGGCTTCGTTGCGCACGACGGCGTCGAGCATGCGTTCAATGTGTTCGAGCGAGCGGTGCGTCTGGCGCTTGGGCGAGGACTCGGCGTAGCAGATGGGGCACTGCAAATTACACTGGTCGGTGATTTCGACGAGGGTGAGGCAGCTGTGTTGCTCGTGGTCGGGGCAGAGGCCGCAGTCGTAAGGGCAGCCGAAACGCGTGGGCGTGTTGAAGTGGGCGGGCATCTGCCCGGGCTTCAAGGTGGCGCGGGAGCGTTTGTAGTACTCGACGTCGGTCGAGATGAGCACCTTTTCGAAGCCGTGGTCGGGGCAGTGCTTGTGCAGGAAAACCTTGTCGTCCTGATAAACCACCTTGGCTTCGACTTTGCGCAGGCAGTGCGAGCACAGGCTGTTGGTGAGTTCCGCGAAGAGATAAGGGCGGTCCATTAAGAAGGGTTGGTCGGACGGGGGTGGGCGAGGCGGAGGGCGCTTCGGAGAGCCAAGAAGACGCCGACAAGGCTGGCGAGCTGGATCGCGCTCAGGCCGGCGAGCGGGGTTTCACGGGGCTTGATAAATTCGACGAGAAAGCGAAACCCGAAGTAGCCGGTCAGATACAGACGGAAGAGGACGCCCGCCGGCAGGATCCGGCGGCGCGTGGCCAGCCATAGCGTGAGGGCGAGCAGGAGGACGCAGACGCTTTCGTAGAGTTGCGTGGGATGCCGGTGCACGCCGTCTCCGAAGTCCACGCCCCACGGAAGCGTGGTGGCAACGCCGTAGGTGCGGTCGTCGAGTCCCGTCAAAAAACAACCGACGCGACCGATGGCGGTGCCGATGGCGAGCGGGTAAACAAACAGGTCACCGGTCGATTGTTTCAGGCGGAGGCAGCGCTTGGCCAGTTCCACGCCCGCCCAGCCGCCGAGCAGGCCTCCGGCGATGGTTTTTCCGCCGAGCAGCGCGCGAAGATCGTGACGCAGCGCCCAATAATAAGCGGGCGTCTCGGCCCAGGCGAGGAGCTTGGATCCGAGCCAGGCGCCGAAGAGACAGCCGACGAGCAACCAGAGGTTGGGTTCCAGCGGCAGGCCGGCTTGGGGGGAGCGACGGCGCCATTTGAAATAGAGGCGGGCGCCGACGAAATAGCCGAGGCCTTCGAGCAAGGGGTGAGGGTGAAACCGAAGGCCGGCCAGGTGGACGTAGACAGGGAAGGTCATGCGGACGGCGTGCCGTTCAGTCGTTGAACGTCATCCGCGAGTTGTCCTGAAGGTAGGCGGCGATTTCACGCGCGAAGGTTTCGCTGAACTCGGCGCGCTTCTTCGCGCCCATGCCGAAGATGCCGGCCATGGCCTCGTCGCCCACCGGATATTCGCGGGACATCTGGCGAAGCGTGGCGTCGCCGAAGATCACATACGCGGGAACCTTGCGTTCATCGGCCAATTTCTTGCGCAGCTCGCGCAGGCGATTGAAGAGGATCTCGTCGCACTCGATGTCGCCTTCGCGGCGGACGATCTTCCGGACCTTGGGCAGATCCATCGGCTTGGTGAGGGTGATGGGGCGACGGGTTTTCAGCGCTTCGAGGCCCTCGGCCGTGAGCTGGAGGGTGGGATATTCGCCTTCGCTCTGGGCGAGGAGACCGAGGCGCAGAAGATCGCGACCGATGGCGGTCCAGGCCGGACGGGAGAGATCCTTGCCGATGCCGTAGGTGGAAAGGCGGTCGTGATCCCAGCGGCGGATTTTGTCGGTGTCGGCTCCGGTGAGGACTTCGCAGACGTGGTTGACGCCTACGCCGAAGCGGCTGGCGGCATTGATGCGGTAGACGCAGGAGAGGAATTTCTGCGCGACGAGGGTGCCGTCGTAGGTGTCGCGCGGCTCGACGCAGTTGTCGCAGGCGCCGCAATTATCGAGGGCGAATTTCTCGCCGAAGTAGTTAAGGAGTTCGCCGCGACGGCAGCCGGCGCTTTCGGCATAGCGCATGATCTGGCGAAGCTGGTTGCGCGCGATCTGCTGCTCCTGGTCGTTGGTGATCTCGTCGATGAAGTGCGTCTGTTTGGCGGCGTCGCCGGCGCTGAAGAGCAGGAGGCAGTCGCCGGGGAGGCCGTCGCGTCCGGCGCGGCCGGTTTCCTGATAGTAGCCCTCAATGTTTTTGGGCAGATCGTAGTGGATGACCCAGCGGACGTTTGGCTTGTTGATGCCCATGCCGAACGCGATGGTCGCGCACATGATGCGCACTTCGTCGCGAAGAAACAGCTCCTGGTTGCGGGCGCGTTCGTCGGCGGGGAGACCGGCGTGGTAGGCGCGGGCGGAGTAGCCTTTGCCGGCGAGGGCCTCGGCCACGCGTTCGGTCGCGGCACGGCTGGCGCAGTAGACGATACCGCTCTCGTCCTCGCGCTTTTTGACCCAGGCAATGATTTGGTCGGCGGGTTTTTCCTTGGGCGTAACCTTATAGGTGAGGTTGGGCCGGTTGAAGCTGGCGACGAAGACGGCAGGGGCGCGGAGTTTCAGGTGTTTGACGATGTCGGCGCGCACGCGCTCGGTGGCGGTGGCGGTGAGGGCCATCATGGGCACATCGGGGAGGAACTCGCGGAGCTTGGAGATCTGGCGGTATTCGGGGCGGAAGTCGTGGCCCCACTCGGAAACGCAGTGGGCTTCGTCGATGGCGATCGCGGCGACGTTCCAAGCTTTCAGATTTTCCTGCCAGTTATCGAGCATGAGGCGCTCGGGGGCGACATAGAGGAGGCGCCATTCACCGCGATGAAGACCGGCGAGTCGGGAACGGGCCTCGGACGCGCCGAGGGTGGAATTGAGGTAGGTGGCGGCGACGCCGCTGGCCTGGAGCTGGTCGACCTGATCCTTCATCAGCGCGATGAGCGGCGAGACCACGATGGTGAGGCCGGTGCGGTGAAGGGCAGGAATCTGAAAACAGAGGGATTTGCCGCCGCCGGTGGGCAGGAGGGCGAACACATCGCGACCTGCGAGCGTGGTCTCGATGATGTCGCGCTGAAGCGGGCGAAACTCGGGATACCCGAAGGTGGTGTGAAGCGTGTGGAGCAGATCGGGCACGAAGGCGGAGAAAAATTCAGTCCGCAGTCCGGCGCAAGATTGCATCGCGCGCAATGGGCGAGACCGGCATTTTGGCCGGCGCACGCTAGGCGGATGGTTTTACAGTTACATGCCGGGAAATTTCCGCCATGATCTCGGAGAGCTTGAGCGGCTTGGCCAAGACGGCGTCCATGCCGCCCTCCAGATAACTGCGTTGCTGGTCGGGAAGCACGCTGGCGGTGAGCGCCACGATGCGGGGTTGCGGGCGTCCGTGCAGGCGGGTCCGGATCTCGCGAGTGGCCTGAAGGCCGTCGAGCTCGGGCATGAGGATGTCCATGAAAATCAGATCGTAACGTCCCGCCAAGGCGGCAATGACGGCATCCTGTCCGTTGGTGGCGATGTCGGGTTCGATGCCGTGGCGCAGCAGCATCTGGGTGATGAGAAGCCGGTTGGTGGCTTCATCCTCAACGACCAGGACCCGGAGAGGCGCGCCCGACGGGTGCATATCGGGAGCGGACGCGGTTGCGACATGAGGAACGGGAGGGGCGTCGAGTCTTATCGGAAGTGCGACGACGAACACCGAGCCTTGGCCGGGCGTGCTTTCGAAGGTGACGTCGCCGCCGAGGGCGCGGGCGAGCCGCTTGCAGATGGCGAGGCCGAGGCCGGTGCCACCGTAAAGGCGGGTGGTGGACGAATCGGCCTGGCTGAAGGGCTTGAAGAGGCGGCCGTGTTGACCCGGGGTGATGCCGATCCCGGTGTCGGCCACGGTGAAGTTAAGCGTGTCGTCTTTGGCGGCGGCGGCGGTCAGGGTGATGCCGCCGTGCGCGGTGAACTTCAGCGCGTTGGACAGAAGGTTGGCCAGGATCTGCCGCAGCCGGTTCGCGTCGGTGACGAGGGTTTTCGGCAGGTTGGGATCGGTCTTCAGATCGAGTGAGAGTCCCTTTTCGGCGGCGCGCGGCAGAAAGAGCGTGACCACCGAGTCGAGCAGCTCCGCCAGTTCGCAGGGCTGAAGGTCGAGTTGAAGCTGACCGGCCTCGATTTTCGAGAAGTCGAGGATGTCGTTGATGAGCGCCAGCAAGGCCGCGCCGCTCTGGTCGATGGTGTGCAGCCAGGCGCGCTGTTCCTCGTCGATCTTTGTCTCGAGCAGCAGGCTGGTGAAACCGAGCACGGCGTTGAGTGGCGTGCGGATCTCGTGGCTCATGACGGCGAGGAATTCGCTTTTGGCGCGGTCGGCCGCCTCGGCGTGTTCCTTGGCCGCGATGAGTTCGCGCTCGACCAGCTTGCGATCCGTGATCTCGACGCACGAGACGATGACCTCACGCACAACGTCATTTTTCAGTCGTGGCCGCAGCCAGGCCAAATAGGCGAGGGTCCCGTCGATGGAACTGCCTTCGCAGGTGAACTCGGCTCCGCTCCAGGCGCGTTCGTAGGCGGGAAGAAGCGCCGCCGCCTGCGCAGGCGGCAGGAAATCCTCGGGGCCCCGGCCTTCGACGGTTTCAGGATCCCACCCGAGGCGTTGCGCGAGCTGGCCGCGACAGAGCGTGTGCACGAAACCGGTTTCGGTGCGCCGGACGCACAGGATCATGCCTTGCTGGGATTCCAGCGTCTGGCGGTAGTAGCGGTCGAGCGATTTGATCTGGTCGGCGGTCTCGTGGCGCAGGCGGTCGTTGGCTTCGTTGAGCTCGTCGGACGTGACTTCCAGCGTGTGTTCCAGGAGCCGGCGGTCGGACTCCAATTCGTGGTAAGCGTCGGCGATTGCGGCGAACAACCCGCGCCACGGTTCGGCCGTCGGATCGACGCCGGGCGGAAGGTGTTTGCGCAGTTGACGGTCGAGCAGGGAGGACATGCTACGAAGCTTCGGAAAAGACCGTGAGCGTCATGGTCTGGTTGTGTAATTCGCAGTCGTGGGTGAGTCCTGCGGGGCTGATTTCACCGTAGGAATAAAAGCCGGCGTTGCACACGCCGGCGCCCAAGCGGGCCAGCACGGCCTCGACTTCCTCCTCGACCCGCTGGCCGAGCACGAGCTTGCGGCCGACGCAGCTCACCAGCAGGGCGACGCGTTGATGATCGTTGAAAGACGTGAGCGCCTGACCCGCGGCGGAGGCAGCGCCTTCCATCAAACTGTCGGCTCCGGCCTTCATCAGGCGACAGAAGTGCCCCATGGGAATATCGCCGGCAAAGGTGAGCGACTGGGCTTCTTCATCGATCGCGAGAATGGTGCGCACGAGGCCGGAGGTGGCGTCCGCATCAGGAAGCAGTTGCAGCGGAAACAGGAGTCCCGCCGCCGGGAGGGCGGCGGCGCGTTCGCCCAAATAGCGTTTGTAGAGGGCGAGGGCGGGTTGATTATCGAGCTCGTAGAGCACGTTGTCTTTCGACCGGGTGACCAGACGCTTGGGTCCGAACGGCTCCCAACCTCCGGCGGAGCCGTAGGCGACGTGAAAGGATTCACCGTAAAATCCGACGGCAACGACGCGGCCGGGACCCATATCGTCATCGAGGCCGGCGGCCGTGCGTTGAAAACGCGCACCATCTCCGGCCATTCCGCCGGTGGCCTGAACGCCGGCCGGCAGGTGGGTGCGCAAACTTTCGGTAAGCTGACTGCCGTTAACCAGCAGGCCGTCGCTCAGTACGACCACATGCCGAAGGTCCGGCGAGGCGAGTTGCCGGCCGAGGGCGGCGCCGGCTTCCGCGCTATCTTCCGCCGAATCCACTTTCACGCAGGCGCCGCGCACGCGGGTGCGGTTGAAGCGGATCAGCAGGGCGGCGATGGTGCCATCGTTGACGCTACTGCCGGCGATCTCGCCAGCGGTGCTGCAACCGGCGCACACCGCTCCCGGATGGGCGCCCCGCAGCTCGCGCAAAGGCGTCGGATTATCGAGGAGGATTTCGGACGCGCCGAAATAAAAGATGAGCGAAGCCGACCCTTCGGCCCTCGCGAGCGATGGAACCCAGCCGGTTCCGCGCGACCAGCGCAGGAGTGAAGCGTGCATGATGGGGAAAGACGCCGCCGCCAACGGACGAAGTCATAATGGATTTCTCAATCCAAGCCAGACCTTTGTCTCATTCCTCCGAGGTCGAAAGTGCGCACATGACTCGCAATTGCAGGCGCTATGTCCGAAAACAAAAAACCCGGCCGGACCTGAGTCCGACCGGGGTATACTTGCCGCTGCGGCCAGCCAAGCGGGGGCGCCCCCGCCGGCTAAGTTCAAGCGTAAGCGATGGCGTGGCAGCCTTGGGCGGGGTGAACGCCCTCGAAGAAATCGGCGGGCGTCGATTCCGGGCCGAATTCCGGGGCGCATTCGGCGAGCAACTTGCGAAGGTTTTCACGGGCGCGGGCGATGCGACTCTTCACCGTGCCGACATTGATGCGGAGGGCGCGGGCGATTTCCTCATAGGGCAGTTCGAGGATGTTGCGCATGGTGAGAATTTCCCGGTGGCTGGCGTCGAGTTTGTCCATGCAGGCGGCAATCAACGAAGCGAACTCGTTGGTCGCGGCATCGCGGGCGGGGTCCGCCTCGCCGGTCGCGATGAGTTCGGAAAACGTGGCGTCGGATTCGTCGGAAAGCGGATGCTCCAAAGAAAGCGAGTCCTGGCGGCGGCGGCGGAAAAAATACCAGTAGCGATTGCGCGAGAGATTCAGCGCGATGCGATAAAGCCAAGTGGCGAGCGAGGAATCGCCGCGGAAATTCGCCAGACCGCGGTGGGCGCGGATGAAGGCGTCCTGAACGATCTCCTCGGCGTCGGCGGCGTTGCGCAGGAGATTGTGGGCGAGGCTGAAGAGGCGGTTGTGATAGCGCCGCATGATCTCGATGAAGGCGGATTCGTCGCCTTCGTTGAAGCGACGCACGAGAGCCGCGTCGTAAGCGGCCTCCGCGGCGGATTCGGGCTTGGCGGGCGTGATCGGGCGAGCAGACGCTGGATTCATAAAAGGGCTCCGTTGAGGGTTGGATTGAGTCGGACTCATTCCCCTCTACCTCGGAACATGCCAGCGGGCTTCTGATTTCCCTAACAAACTTTACTCCAAAGGGATGAAAATGATCAGCCCCGGGAGTAGCGTAAGAGCTTCATGCAAATTGCCCGCTCCTTTTCAGGTGGCTCGTGCAGGCTGCAACGTCGGGGCTCCATTTCCCCCAAATTTTTATTGGCGGTAAGCAATCCAGCCGCCGAAGGTCGTGATATCCCTGGCTCCGGCCAAAGCGCAGGGCTCGCAGAGAAACCCTTTGACCGCTTTTTCGCCCATGAGTTCGACGGTTCCGATCACCATCGGAGCGGGGATGGCCGCGACGAACTTGCCGAAGGCTTCCGGTGAAAGCGCATACGTCTCGACCGCAATGGGCGCACCGATTGCGTCGGAGTTGACCCGAACAAGGCCGGGCTTGGGCGGTTGCGTGCCGGGCAGGGCGTAGAGCCGGTAACTTGCCGTGGTGGTGGTCGCGGTCATGAACCGCGCGCCCAAAGCTGTGAGTTGCCCATGGAGCGGCTGCCCGCGCAAATGCGCTCCGCACACGGCCAGTTCGATCCAACCGGGTGACAATGGGTCGGCGGACGTTTCCGGAAGGGATGTCTCGGACAGGTAGCGGGCGCCGAAGGCGAGCAGGCGGACATCGTGCCAAGCGGGAGCGATCACGGTGATGCCGAAACCGGGACCGAACGAATAACGATCGGCGGGCAGGGTGAGGCCGCACAGGTCGAGCAGGTTCATGAAGTTGTTATAACGCCCCAAGTTCGAGTTCAGGCGGATGGGATCGGCTTGAATTTCGGCAACGGTGTAAATCGTCCCGGTGGTGGGCGCGACCAGCGCATCGACGGTGGAGAGAACGCTATCGGCAGCGCGACGGAGGCCAGCGAGGCGGTAGGTGGCGCGGAAGGCGTCGCTGGCGGACGGGGATTTTCCGCCGAGGATGATGTCGGCGACGGTAGGGTCGAGTCCGGGAGAGGTGCGGTGTGTCTCGATAAATTCGCCGACGGCGGCGTAGCGTTCGGCGGTCCACGGGCCTTCGTAGAGCAGGCGGGCGGCGTCGAGGAAAGGCGAGAAATCGACTTCGACGATTTCGCAACCGGTGATGCGCAGACGCTCCAAAGCGGAGGCAAAGAGAGCCGGCGATTCGGTGTTGCCAAACCAGTCGAGCTGGTCGGTGCGAGGAACTCCCAGACGCGGCCGCTCCGAAAGTTTGTCACATAATACGTGACAAACGGCTTCCGGGGGCGAGGGGCGGGAGAAGGGATCGGTGGCGTCGTAGCCTTCGGCCAGCGCGAGGACCTCCGCAGTGTCGGCACAGTCGAGGGCGAAGATCGAGACGCAGTCGAGCGAGCGGCAGGCGGGAACGACTCCACGCGTGCCGAGACGGCCGCGAGTGGGTTTGAGTCCGATCAGACCGTTGAAGGCGGCGGGGACGCGACCGGAGCCGGCGGTGTCGGTGCCGAGAGCGAAGCTGACGAGGCCGGCGGCGACGGACACTGCGGAGCCGCTGCTGGAGCCGCCGGAGATGTAGTCCGGATTGAAGATGTTGCGCGGCGCGCCGTAGGGCGAACGCACGCCGACGAGGCCGGTCGCAAACTGGTCGAGGTTGGTTTTGCCGACGGGAATCGCGCCGGCGGCGATCAGGCGTTCGACCGCGGCGGCGGAACGGGCGGGCGTGTAGGTGAAATTCGGGCACGCCGCGGTGGTCGGCGCGCCGGCGAGGTCGATGTTGTCCTTGATGGCGAAGGGCACGCCGTAAAGCGGCAGCGTGGCGGGATCCAACGCTTCGAGCCGGCGCGCGTGGGCGCGAAGTTCGTCGAGAGAGAGGCGATGGATCCAGACGGCGGGGTCACGTTGGGTGAAGCTTTCGCAGCGCCGCCAGATTTCCTCCACGAGGGCCGTCGGGGAAAGCGAGGTCCGGCGAAGGGCGGCGAGACTGAGGCGGGTCGGGAGCATGGGAAAAAGAAGGCGCGTCTCCCGCGAAGCAGTTAGGGTTCCAAAACGATAAGAGTTTCGCCGGCATTGACGGGTTTGCCCTCGATGCAGCGGATTTCACGGACGCGGCCCGGGCGGCTGGCGACGACGGTGACCTCCATTTTCATCGATTCGAGGATCACGAGCGGGTCGCCTTCTTTGACCACGGCGCCCGGCTCGACGGTGATCTTCCAGATGTTGCCGGGAATGTGCGCGGGGACGGCGGTGCAGCCTTCGGGAATCGCGTCGGTGTTGATCTCGCCAGCGGCCTCGCTGTCGGCGGAGAAATTGAGCTGGCCGCTTTCCTCCCAGCGTTTTCGCTCGGCCTCGAACGAGGCCTGCTGACGCGCCTTGGCGGTCGTGATGGTGGCGTCGTGTGTGGCGAGAAACTGTTGGTAATCGCGCAGGCGGAAGGTGGTTTCCTCGATGCGGAGCTTGATCTTCCCTTGGGGGAAATCTTCGCGGAATTTCGCGAGCTCGGCGTTGGTCACCGGGTAAAACCGGATCTGGTCGAAGAAGCGCAGGAGCCACGGTTTGCCGTCCGTAAAATCGGCGGTCTGTTTGTAGCGGTTCCACATCTGGCAGGTGCGGCCAATGAACTGATAACCTCCGGGTCCCTCCATGCCGTAGATGCAAAGGTAGGCGCCGCCGATGCCGACGGCATTCTCGGGCGTCCAGGTGCGGGCCGGGTTGTATTTCGTGGTGACGAGGCGGTGGCGCGGATCGACGGGCGTCGCGACGGGCGCGCCGAGGTAGACATCGCCGAGGGCCATGACGAGGTAACTGGCCTCAAAGGCGATGCGATGGACGTCGTCGATGGAATCGAGGCCGTTGATGCGACGGATGAACTCGATGTTGCTCGGGCACCACGGGGCGTCCTTGCGAACGATCTGCATGTACTTGCGGATGGCGAGGAGGGTGGACTCGTCCTCCCATGAGAGCGGGAGGTGGACGATGCGGGAGGGAACTTCGATATCGTCGACGGCGGGCAATTCGCCCTCGGCACGAAGGAGAATCTCCATGAGGCGCTCAAGGGGGAGCAGGCGGGCGTCGTAGTGAACCTGGAGGGAGCGGATGCCGGGCGTGAGATCGACCAGCCCCTGAAGGCGATGGCGCTCCAGCCATTGTTGAAGGGCATGGACGCGCATGCGCAGCGCGATGTCGAGGACGAGCGGGCCGTATTCGATCAGCAAATAGGAATCGCCGGCGCGGCGGTAGCAGACGGCGGGAGCGTCGGGGCGTTCCGGGAGGCGATGGAGCACGGCGGGCTCGACCGGCAGGCGGGGGCCGGCCGAAGACGGCGGGGCGGGGGAACGGCGGGCGGGCTTGAGCGATTCGATCTCCGCGTCCTGGGCGGTGGCGAGTTCCCGGGCGTCCTGGGCGGTGAGCGGATGGAAACGGACTTTGTCGCCGGGCTTGAGCTGGCCCATCTTCCAGAGTTCGCCGCTGGCGATGGTGGCGGGGCAGACGAAGCCGCCGCAGCTGGGGCCGTCGGGACCGAGGATGATCGGCATGTCGCCGGTGAAATCGATCGCGCCGATGGCGTAGGCGTTGTCGTGGATGTTCGACGGGTGAAGGCCGGCTTCGCCGCCGTCGCGTCGCGCCCATTGCGGCTTGGGTCCGATGAGCCGGACTCCGGTTCGGGCGGAGTTGTAGTGGACTTCGTAGGACGCTTCGAAGAGGACGGCGATGTCTTCTTCGGTGAAAAAATCAGGCGCGCCGTGCGGGCCGTAGAGAACCCCGATCTCCCAGTCGCGGGTGAGCGCCGGCCGGATGGACACGGGGGCGTTAAGGAGCGGAGCGTCGTCGGCCACGCCGGCGGGCGTGGTGCGGCGGACGCGGAGGACGTCGCCGGTGCGAAGCGCGCGGCCGGAGTGTCCGCCGAAAAGGCCGAGGGTGAAGGTGGCCTTGCTCTCGAGATAGTCGGGAACGTCGAGGCCATGGCGCAGGGCGAGGTAGGCGCGGAGACCGGGACCGTCGACGGAGCCGAGGCGAAGCGTCTGGCCGGCTTTTACGCGCAGGGCGCGGTGGTAGGCGAGGGGCTTGCCGTCGAGCGTGGCCGGCATGTGCGCGCCGGCGAGCGCGATGACGGCGGCGCGGTTGAAGCGCAGGACGGGGCCGTTGACGGTGATCTCGAGGCCGGCCGCGGTGTCGGGGTTGCCGACCAGGCGGTTGGCGAGACGGAAGGAGCGGTTGTCCATCGGGCCGGAGGGAGGAACGCCGACGTCCCAGTAGCCGAGGCGGCCGGGATAATCCTGCACGGTCGTCTGTGTGCCGCCTTCGAGGACATCGATCGTGGCGGCGGAATAGGGGAGGCCGGCGAGGTATTTGGTCGTCACGCCGCCGGCTTGGAAGCCGGGGCTGGCGATGATCTGGCGCAGGTAGTCGAGGTTTGTCTCGAGTCCGTGGAGACGGGTGTCGGCGAGGGCGTTTTCAAGCCGGGCGAGGGCCTCGGCGCGATCGCGGCCCTTGACGATGATCTTGGCGAGGAGCGGGTCGTAAAAGGCGGAGACCTCGGTGCCGCGTTCGATCCAGGTTTCAATGCGCGCGGCGGTGGCGAAATGAACGTCGGTGAGAACGCCGGCGGCGGGCTGGAAATTCTTGCCGGGATCTTCGGCGTAGATGCGCACCTGGATGGAAGCGCCGGCGGGGGCGGACACATGATTCGAGAGATCGAGCTCCCCGGCGGCGGAGCGGAGCATCCACTCGACGAGATCCACGCCGGTGACCTCTTCGGTGACGCCGTGCTCGACTTGGAGGCGGGTGTTGACTTCGAGAAAGTAGAAATCGCCGGTGGTGTTGTCGTAAACGTACTCGACGGTGCCGGCGTTGCGATAGCCGGCGGCGTTGCCGAGACGTGCAGCGGAGGCCCAGAGGCGGGCGCGCTGGTCGGCGGCGAGACCGGGAGCGGGGGTTTCCTCGATGACCTTTTGGTTGCGGCGCTGGACGGAGCAGTCGCGTTCGCCGAGGGCGACGACGTGGCCACGGCTGTCGCCAAAAATCTGAACCTCGATGTGACGGGCGTGCTCGACGAATTTTTCGAGGAAGACGCCGCCTTCCTTGAAGTTGTTTTTGGCCAGGCGACCGACGGCGGCGAAGGCGGCGGGGAGTTCGGCGGGCTTGCGGATGAGCTGCATGCCGATGCCGCCGCCGCCGGCGGTGCTCTTGAGCATGACGGGGTAGCCGATGCGGGCAGCCTCGTCGCGGGCGTGCCCCTCGTCACGGAGGAGCCCCGAGCCGGGGAGAAGGGGGACGTTGAATTTTTCGGCGAGGGCACGCGCGGCGTGCTTGAGACCGAACATGCGCATCTGGTCACCGGTCGGCCCGATGAAGATCACGCCGGCCGCGGCGCAGGCGTCGGCAAAGCCGGGATTCTCCGAGAGGAAGCCGTAGCCGGGATGGATGGCCTGGGCGCCGGTCGATTTGGCGGCGGCGAGGATTTTTTCGGCGTCGAGGTAGCTTTGCGCGGCGGGCGCCGGGCCGAGATGGACGGCTTCGTCGGCGAGTTGGACATGGAGCGAATGGGCGTCGGCGTCGGAGTAGACGGCGACGGAGGCGATGTTGAGTTTGCGGAGCGTGCGGATGACCCGGCAGGCGATGGCGCCGCGGTTCGCGATGAGGACTTTGGAAAACATGAAAACGGGGGCGGAGGCAGTTGACTCAGGAATTCCAAATCAGGACTTCGATCGGAGTCGGGTTGTAGCCGTTGCAGGGATTGTTGAGCTGCGGGCAATTGGAGATAAGGCAGACGATGTCCATGTCGGCGCGCATCTCGACGTACTTGCCGCCGGCGCTGACGCCGTCTTCGAATTTTAACCCGCCTTCCGGCGTGACGGGGACGTTCATGAAGAAGTTGATGTTCGCTGGAAGGTCGCGCTTGTTGAGATCGAAAGACGCGCCGCCCCAGGTCGCCAGGCCGAGCAGAAAACTCTGGCGGCAGGCGTGCATGTATTTTGTGCGATGGCCGTAGCGGACGGCGTTGCTTTCGCAGGCGCAGGCGCCGCCAAGGGTGTCATGACGGCCGCAGGTGTCGGCGGTGAGGGTGGCCATCACGTTGCCTTCATTGGAAAAGAGCCGGGTGCCGGTCGTGAGATAAATGCCGCCCTGCTCGCGAAGGGTGTCCTGCGCGCTGTAGCGCTCGGTGAAATCGGACGCCTTGTAGAAGAGCGTGTCGGCGGCCTGGTTGCCCTCGAGATCGACGATGCGGAGCGTCTGCCCCCGCTTGATTTCATGCATCCAAAAATCGCCCGCGGGAATGACACGGCGATAGACGGCGTCGGAAGGTGCGAGCGGAGACTCGGTGTAGTTGAGGGTGCTCATGGCTCAGGCGTGGAGGAGCTCGGTGTTGTAGAAGGCGCGCTCGTTTTCGGGACGATAGGTGCGGCAGTAGTCGGAGGCGGAAGGCGGATCGGAACGCCAGAGCTGGAGCTTGACCGGCTTCGGGCCATAGGTGCCGGCGGTGTCGAGCGGATGATGGCAAGTCGTGAAAATCACGAGCAGGTCCATCTCGGCGCGGAGGTCGATAAAATCGCCGGCGCTGGCGTGGACGGACTGGAAGTGCAGGCGTCCGTCGGCGTCGGCGACAACCTTGCTGAAGAAATTTACGTTGGCGACGAGGTCGCGCCGGCCGAGGCCCCACTTGGCGAGTTCGATGAGAAACTGGTCGTGGGAATTGCGCCGCCAGTCGTTGCGCGCGGTCTGGTAATTTTGAGCGCCCCATTTCTTTTCCACGAGGGCGGCGGTGTCGTGTCCGCCGAGCGGGTCGTGCCAGCCGAGCGTGTCGCCGGTGATCGACAGCAGGGCGCGGCCCATGTCGGAGACGAGAATATAGCCAGTGGTGAGTTTCGCGGTGTGCTGGCCCTTGAGGGTGTCGGCCATGTTGTAACGGTCGACGAAATCGTGGCGGTTGAGGGCGATGAAGGAAACGTTGGCCCCGGCTGCGAGCGCAGTGAGGCGGAGGGTATGGCCGCGTTTGATCGTGCCGGACCAGGCGGCTCCTCCGGGGAGCGTTTCCTCGTAAGTGAGCCGGTCGGCCGGCAGGTCGTGAATCGGCGCGGGCGGCGGACCGGAAGGCCGCGGAGTGTCGAACGAAGTGCCGGACGGAGCGGGAGGAGCGAAAGGCGGCATGGGCAGAAAGGGATAAAAGTGTTACGAAATGTTTAAAATGTGTTACTGCAAGATCAATGCCAAGGTGGCCGTGAATCGGGTTGCGCGCGTTTTTGGACGCAAAAAAACCCGGTGTGGAGCCGGGTCGGAGGCGGCCGGCGAGGCGACGCCTTAAAGCAGCGGGGGAATGGCGGTCGCGGTGAGATTGAGGCGGCCGTTTTTCACGCCGCGGCAAGTCACGAGTTCGTCGGTGAGCTTTTGGAGTTCGCTGGCCTTCCCCTGGACAAGCAGGACTTCGAGGTAATTGTGATGTTCGAGGTGCACGTGCATGCTGGAGACGACCAGCAGGTAGTATTTGTGCTGAATGGCGGCGAGGCGGGCCTGAAGGCCTTTCTTGGTGTAATCGTAAACGAGGCTGATGGTGCCGGCGACCGATTCGGTTCCGAGCTGGCTGGCGTAGTCCACCAAACCGTCGCGAGCGAGGGCGGCGACGGCGTGCGAGCGGCTTTTATAGCCGCGCCGGTCCACCATCGTGTCGAGCTCGTCGAGGAGGCTCTCGGGCAGGGAGACGCTGAAGCGGACGACTTTGTCGGAGGGAGGGCGAGGCATGGAAAGGAAGCCGAGAGCTAAGCGGCTGGAGCGGAGAGCAGGAAGAAAATTGAGAGTCGCTGGCGCCTTCGGCGTTCAGATCCCGGTTATATGGTTTTCAAAACAGGCGGGCATATTTGTCGATTTCCCACTGGCTGACCTGCTGGTGGTACTGACGCCATTCCTCGGACTTGTAGGTGATGAATTCGTCGCGGAGGCCTTTGCCGAGGGTTTTTTCGACGAAGGGATCGGCGGCGAAGGCGGCGACGGCTTCTTGCAACGTCTGTGGTAGATAAGCGATGCCGCGGGCGCGGAGCTGGTCGTCGGTGAGTTCGTAGAGATTGTCCTCCTGCGGAAGGCCGGGATCGAGATTTTCACGGATGCCTTCGAGACCGGCGGCGAGGGCGAGGGTGGCGGCGAGGTAGGGATTGCAGGCGGAGTCGGCATTGCGGCTTTCGCAACGGCCGCCGCCCATGGGCACGCGGATGGAGTTGGTGCGGTTGTTGGTGCCGAAGCTGTTGAAAACGGGAGCCCAGGAATAGTAGCTCATGAGACCGCGGCGGACGAGGCGCTTGTAGCTGTTGACCGTCGGTGCCATGGCGGCGCAGATGGCCGGGCCGTGTTTGAGAATGCCGGCGATGAACTGATAGGCGAGGGGCGTGAGGCCGAGACCGCGCGGGTCCTCCTTGGGATCGCAGGCGAAGCGATTTTTCCCGGTCTTAAGGTCCGACAGCGACATGTTGAAATGGGCGCCGTTGCCGGTCTTCTCGGGGAAAGGCTTGGGCATGAACGTGGCGAGGAGGCCCTCCTGCGCGGCGTAGTGCTTGGCCATGTATCGAAAGAAAATATACCGGTCGCACATGGTGAGGGCGTCGGCATACTTGAAATCGAACTCGAACTGGCTGTTGGCGTCCTCGTGATCGAGGGAGTAGAGATCCCAGCCAAGGTCGTTGATGGTGGTGCTCACCTTGTCCAGCCAGGTGAAGCGGTCCATGAAGCGCTTGATGTCGTAGCAGCTCTTGTTGAGGTCGTCGTCGGGGTTGGGGATCTGCAACCGCCCGCGTTCGTCGAGCTTCACGACATAGACCTCGCATTCGATGCCGAGATTGAAGCCGAAGCCCAGCGCGGCGGCTTCGGCGAGGACCTTTTTGAGGGCGACGCGGGTGTTGATCTCGTAGGGTTCGCCGTGAAACGAGTTGTCCGCCGGCATCCAGGCGACCTCGGGCTGCCAGGGAAGAATGGTGATGCGGTCGAGATCGGGGACGGAGGCGATCTCGTCGTCGTTGGGCGATTGGCCGAGGCCGTCGAGCGCGTAGCCGGTGTAGAGCTCCGACCCATGCGCGAAATGCAGGAAATGGTCGATGGGAACGAATTTGCCCTTGGGCACGCCGTGGATGTCCACGTAGGCGCCGGTGCAATACTTGACGCCCTTGGCTTTGAGCTCGGCCTGGATCCTGAGGATTTCGGAATCGGATTTCATGGAGGGTGGGAAGCTGGAAATCAGGAGGAGACGGCCGAGTAGGCGGCGTTGAGCGGGGCGGTTTCGCGGAGGCCGCGGCGAACGGTTTTGGTCAGATCGGCGACGATCCAGCGGAAGAGCCGGCGGCCTTGGGCGACGGTGGCGCGCGAGGGCGAGCCGGTGACACCGCGGGTGCTGGTGCGGTTGACGGGATGGGCGAAGACGAGGCCGCGGGTACGGTCGGGATCATCGGCCTTCGCGAGGAGGCGGGGGCGGACGAGCGCGGGCGCGAGCGCGAGCATGAGCGAGGTCTCGGCGGCGTTGGCGTGCCAGTCGCCGGCATCGGCGCAAAAGACTTTTTTCACCCGTGCGCTGACCTCCGCGGTATTGAGCACGGCGACCATAAAGCCGTCGTGGCGGCTGCGCAGGATTTCGAGCGCGCAGCGCAGCGGAGCGGCGTTGGTGACATGCGAGTTGATCAGGAAAAGCCGGCGAAAGCCGGCGTGATGCAGCCAGTCGCCGAGATCGGTAACGAGGGAGATGAGCGTCTGCGGCTGGAGCGAGAGCGTGCCGGGCCAGCGATGTGAATGGCCGAGGGAGCAACCATAGGAAAGCGGGGGGAGAACGGGCACGCCGGTCGCCGCGGAAACGGCATCGCATACCTGGGTCGCAAGCGAGGTGTCCATGCCCGCGCCCAGATGGGGACCGTGTTGTTCGGTGGCGCCGCAGGGAAGCATGACGGCGTCCCTGCCAGCGGCGGGCAGCGCGGCGATCTCGGGCCAGGTGAGGTGTTCCCAATGGAGCGCGCGGCGCACGGGTTTGCGGAGGGAGGGCATGGACGCGTCTAGTTGACCGTGGCGGGCGTGGCGGAAAACTCGGCGAAGGCGGCCCGCTGGCGAAGGGCCATCCAGGTGTTGATCTCGTCGAGGCTGGCGACCGGTTCGTCGCTGAAAGGCGAGGTGTGCAGGTAGCCGTCCGGGCCGAATTCCGGTGTCATGGTGACGACGTCGTGACCGGCGCTTTGTTGCGCGGACCAGAGAACGCGCCACCAACGTTCATGGGCTTCGAGGGCGGCGAGGTATTCCGGCGCGGCCGGATGCGGAACCTGCGGGCCCTGCTCGTAACCGACGCGGGCGTGAATGTGGCCGGTGTGCGCGGCGCATTGCCACAAAATCTCGGGTTCATGGTCGAGCACGAGGCGCTCGCAGACGCAGCACCAGTGGGAAAAATCGCAGGTGAGACGGAGTTCCGGCAGCCGCAGCAACAGTTCGC
The DNA here is from genome assembly GCA_019510185.1 of Verrucomicrobiota bacterium. Taxonomy (GTDB): domain Bacteria; phylum Verrucomicrobiota; class Verrucomicrobiia; order Opitutales; family Opitutaceae; genus Rariglobus. The sequence continues at coordinate 103,258 of JAEKKV010000012.1, forward strand.
GCGTCGCCCACGGATTGAAGGTCGGCCGGCTCCGATGAGTTTCAAAACACGCGGTGACGCCGAGTTCCTGGCAGAAATCCAAGGCGCGCCTGAGAAAGGCGAGGGTTTGGTCCAGCGGCCAGCGGTCGCAACCGGCGAGAACGGTGATAAATTCCGGACGACAGGGAATCGCGGCCTCGGCTTGCAGGCGGAATTCATCGAAGTGTTTTTCCAGCGAGGAATGGCGGGGCACATAATCACCGCCGGTGACGATCTCTGCGATGAACGGCACCCGGGCGTCGGCCAGCCTGATCGCAAATTCGCGACGGGATGAGGCCTCCGCGGGAACGGGTCCCTCGACGCCGTCGAACGCGCCGGTGGCAACGTCGCGCAGGGCCGCTGCGAGATCGAAGCCGTTGGTCCAGAGAGAGCGGAACAGTTGGAGGCGCATCAGCAGATTTTGGCGGGTCAGGCGTTCGCCGGGTGATCGAAGTCGATTTCCCGACGCGCCTCCGGGTGTGTGCGGACGTAGCCTGCGATCTCATGGCCGCGGGCGAACCATACGCCGCCCTTCGCCTGCATGCCGGTGATGATGTCTTCGAGCAGTCGTACGCGCGAGGGGCGGCCGCTCAGCCACGGGTGCAGTGTGAGCACGAAGCAACTTCCGAAATCGTGCATCGCCTCGAATTCGCGCCACCAGAGGTCGTAAACTTTGGCGCAGTTTTCAGGGATGAATCCCCACGCGGGATCGGCGTTGAAGGCGAACTGTTCCCAATCTTCGAGCAGCCATTGGCCGGGGATTTCGACCAGGCCGTTGGGATGGGTGTAGGGCACATCGTCGCCCATTTCGCTGGCGCAGTAGTCCAAAGCGTGACGTCCGAGTAGCGCGGCCGTCCAGGGATTGGTTTCGAACCAAGGCGCGCGATAGCCCGCGGGTCGCCGGCCGGTGAGACGCGTGAGCAGGTCGAGGCAGCGGACGAGAATGGCCTCCTCCTCGGGTTCGGAAAGGCCGGCGAGTTTTTCATGGAGATAACCGTGCAGGCCGATCTCGTGACCGTGGGCGACAATGGCCTCGACCATCCGCGGATGGTTTTCCGCGATGTAACCCGGGATGAAAAACGTCGCGGGGACGCCGAGGTGCTTGAGCAGGTCGAGCAGGCGGGGCACGCCGATGCGCGGACCGTATTCGCACTGGGACATCAGCGTGCGGCGCTGCGCGAAGGCGGGACTTTCGCTCAACGCGGTGGTTTCGCCGTCCACGTCGAAGCAAAGCATGGCGGCGCTCCGATGGCCGCCGGGCCATATGAAGCGCGGCGGCGGCATGAAGCGCCCGGGCGCTGGCTCATTCGACTTCATCGCCCGCCTCCGTGAGCTTGACGACCGGCAGTTTTTCCTCGGCCTCCGCCGCGCCGGGGGCGTGGATGATGTCGTCGAGCCGTTGCTTGAGGGCGAGAAATTCCGGAGTGAGAAATTGTTCGACGCTGCGCGGGCGCGGCACGGGATTTTCGATGACCTCGATGATGCGCCCGGGATTGGCACCCATCACGATGATGCGGTCGGAGAGGAAGCAGGCTTCGTCGAGATCGTGGGTGATGAAGAGGATGGTGACGTCGACCTTGCGCCAGATCTGGAGCAGGTAACCCTGCATCTTGCAGCGGGTGAGCGCGTCGAGCGCGCCGAAGGGTTCATCCATGATCAGGATGCGCGGGTTGTTCGCGAGGGCGCGGGCGATGGCGACGCGTTGCTTCATGCCGCCGCTGAGTTCGTGCGGGTAGGATTCGGCGAACTTCCCGAGACCGACCATCTCGAGCCACTGGCGCGCCTCGGCATCGGCGGTGGAGCGGTCCATGCCGCCCATTTCGAGGCCGAACATCACGTTTTCCTTCACGGTGCGCCACGGGAACAGCGTGTAGCCCTGGAACACCATGCCGCGATCGGGCCCCGGGCCGGAGACCGGCTTGCCGTCGAGGAGGATTCTGCCGGCGGAGGCTTCTTCCAAGCCGGCGACGATGCGGATGAGAGTGGACTTGCCGCAACCGGAGGCGCCGATGATGGAGATGAATTCACGGCGGTGAATATCGAGGGAGACTCCGTCAAAGACGGTGCGGGCGGCCGGGCCGGAGCCGAAGTGTTTGGCGAGATCCTCGATGCGCAGCACGACGGGGCGTTCCTTGATCCGTTGGAATCGCGCGGCGACCTCGGGGCGTTGCTGGCGGTAGTCGGGAAGGGCGAGGGAAGAGGCGTTCATGCGAGAGCGGCGTTTCAACCGATACTCATGGGGATGGCCGAGGAAGGAGAGGGCTCGGCGACGGAGGATTTGAGCGCGGAGGCGCGCCGGCGTCGTTTCCACGGGAAGAGGTATTGACCGAGCCACGCCAGCGCCATGTCGGTCGAAAAACCGATGATGCCGATCATGGCGATGGCGGCGTACACGTTGTCGAAATTGCGGTAGCGCGCCTGCTGGTTGATGAAAAACGTGATGCCGGAGGAGGTGCCGACGACCTCGGCGACGATGAGATAGGTCCACGCCCACCCGAGGAGGATGCGCAGGTCGGTGTAGATGTCGCTGATCGTGGCGGGAATGATGACGCGGCGGACGAGCCGCCAGCCGCGGGCGCCGAGCGTCTGCGCGGCCTCGATGAGGGCGGGATCGACCTTGCGCACGGTGTTGCCGATCACGAGGACCTGTTGAAAGAGCGTGCCGATGACGATGATCGCGATTTTCGGCGGATCATCGATGCCGAGGATCGCGACGCAGAGCGCGCCGAAGGCCGGCGCGGGCAGGTAGCGGAAAAATTCGACGAACGGCTCCTGCAGCTTGGAAAAAAAACGATAACTGCCGCAGAGGATGCCGAGCGGAATGCCGAAGACCGAGGAGATCACGAAGCCCCAGAAGATGGTGCGGATGCTGTGGCCGAGGCTCTCGTGCAGCCAGGGTTCGTTGGGCAGGCGCGGGGGCGTTTTGAAGGCGGTGAAGAACGCCCGGGCGACTTTGTGCGGCGCGGGGAGGTAAACCGGATTGACGGGATAACCTGCGGGCGCGACGAGGCCGGCTTGGAGCGCGGCGGCCTTTTCCTTGGCAAAAACCGCGCGGGGCACGTCCATGCCTTCGATAAAATAATCCACGCCGCCGGGCGCGGTCACGCGCACGAACGGGTGCCAGAGCCACGGGACATAGCTCACCGCCGACCAGAGCGCCAGCGGGAGAAGAAACGAAAGCACCACCAGCATGAACTGCCGCCGGCGCGGCAGTTCATGTTTCAGGCCAAGCCAGTCACGGGACGACATGAAGACAGGGGCAAGGGTGGCGCATCGGACGGGCGGGACGGCTCAGGGCTTGAGCGAGTTCACGATGCCGGGAGCGACATAGCTGTCCGGATTCTGGGACTCGGCGTAGACCTTGTTGTCCAAGTTGAACTGGTTGCCGAGCGTCAGGGAGCCGTAGATGGAGTCGAGGCCGGGGCCCTTCTTCATGGCGGCCTTGGCCTCCGCGAGCGTGAGGAAATGCGTGCCGGGCAGATTGCTGGCGTATTCGGCGGGGTTGGCGCCGACCTTGGCGGCCATGATCTTGGCGGCGTCGTCGCGGGTCTTCGGATCGAGCACGTAATCCACGCACTTGTGGTAGATCTGGACGAACTTGGCCCACTCGTCGTGATGGGCGGCGAGGCTCGTGGGGTTGACCGCGAGCACGTCGTAGATGAGGCCCTTGGCGTCGGCGCTGGTGAAGAGTTTTTTCGCGCCGGGAACCTGTTTGAGCGCTTGTCCGGAAATCGGATACCATGCGCCGACGGCGGCGACCTGGCCGGAGCCGAGCGTCTGCGGGGTTTCGTTGGTGGCGGTGTTGACCAGGGTCACGTCGGCTTGGGTGAGCCCGTTGCGCTTGAGCGCCTCAAGGAGCAGGAGGTGTTCGACGAGGGTGACCTCGATGCCGATTTTCTGACCCTTGAGGTCTTTGATCGAGTTGATGCCGGGCTTGCCGACGATCATGTCGCTGCCGTCGCTGTAATCGAGCAGGGTGATGAGCTTGCTCTTGCCGCCGGTCGCGCCGGTGACGAGGGCGTCGGTGCCGACGATGCAGACGGCGTCGACCTTGCCGGCGGTGTAGGCGTCGATCGACGGCAGGTAGTCGAACCAGGCGAGCTCGATGTCGAGACCGGCGTCCTTGAACCAGCCTTTTTGCTTGGCGACCTCGAGGACGGTGTAGCCGGGCCAGTCGGAATAGGCGATTTTGAGCGGCGCAGCGGACAGGCCGGAGGAGGCGCAAACCGCGAGGAGGATGAGGAGCAGGGGACGTAGGCGCATGACGGGCAGTTGTGTTACGTTTATGGTAAAAAGTGTTACCAAGCGTACTTGAGCAGGAGCCATGCCTGCGCCTACGGGCGGCTAAATTTAGCCAGCAAAGAATCGGGCGGACGCCTCAGGGCTCCAAATAAACGCCCTTGAGCGGATGGAGGTCGAGGAGGTTGCCGTACCAGCCTTTGACGCAGGGCAGGAGGAGGTCGTTGCGTACGTAAAAATAGATGGGCATAATGGGCATTTCCGCCATGAGGAGATCCTCAGCCTGGTGGTAGAGGGCGAAACGCCGGGCCGGGTCGAGGGTGCGACGGGCTTGGTCGATAAGGCGGTCGTACTCGGGGTTGGACCAGCCGGTCTGGTTGTTGCCGTTCCCGGTGGTCATCAGTTCAAGAAAGGTGCTCGGGTCGAGGTAATCGCCGACCCAGCCGTAGCGGGCGATCTGGTAATTCCCCTGGCGCATGGTGTCGTTCCAGACCTTGGCCTCCTGATTGTAGAGGCCGATGTCGATGCCGAGATTTTTGCGCCACATCTGCTGGAGTGATTCGGCGACGAGGCGATGGCCTTCGGTGGTGTTGTAGAGAATTTCCAAGCGGGGAAAACCTTGGCCGTCCTTGAAGCCGGCTTCGGCGAGGAGCTGTCGGGCGGCCGCGACGTCCTCATGAAAGGTGACGTTGGCGGTGTAGCCGGCGGTGTTGGGCGGAGTGAGGTGGAAGGCGGGAAGCTGGCCGCCTTTGACCACGCGTTCGACGATGGCCTGCCGGTCGATGGCGAGGGAAAGCGCGCGGCGCACGCGAACGTCGTTGAGCGGGGGCTTGGTGACGTTGAAGCGGTAAAAGTAGGTGGCGAGGTTGGTGTCCTGGTGCAGGAAATCGGGGTGCTCTTTTTGGTAGGTCTCGATTTTTTCGGAAGGGATCTGCGCCGTCGCATGGAGCTGGCCGGAACGGAAGGCGGCCTCCTCGGTCGTGGAGCTTTCGATGGGATAAAAATCGGCCTCCTGCAGGCGCACGGCCTCGCGGTCCCAGTAGGTGGGGCTCTTGGTGAGACGGATGATTTGGTTGGGCTCCCACGCGGAGAGCACGAAGGCGCCGTTGCCGACATAGTTTCCAGGGCGGGTCCAGAGCGTGCTGCGCTGATCGATCTTGCCGAATTTCTCGATGGTGGCGCGATGCACCGGATACCAGGCGTTATGATAGACCAGGCTGGGCAGGTAGGGAACGGGGAACGCGAGCGAGAGGACCAGCGTGCGTGCATCCGGGGCCTTCACGCCGACCTGCGTAAAATCGGCGAGCTTGCCGGTGTTGAACTCCCGGGCGCCTTGCAGGCTGAAGAGCATGTAGGCGTACTCCGCGGCGAGGCCGGGGGAGAGCATGCGCCGGTAGGCGTAAACGAAATCGTCCGCAGTGACGGGATCGCCGTTGGACCAGACGGCGTTGGCACGCAGGTGAAAGGTCCAAGTCAGCCCGTCGGGTGAAGCTTCCCAGCGTTCGGCTACGCCGGGGACGGGCTGGCAATCCTTCGGCCTACAGGCGGTCAGTCCCTCCATGAGATTCATCACGATTTTGTAGTCCTCCAGACTGTTGATGATTTGAGGATCGAGATCCGTCGGCTCCGCCATGTTGCCGATATGGATCGTTTGGGTGCGGTTGCCCGCGGCCACACGGGTTTCGCGCGGACCGCAGCCGGTGAGCAACAAGGCGGCCGTAACGAGGAGGAGCGGAAGACGGAGCGGGATCATGGGAGGAAGGGAGACATTAAAAAAGCCACGCGGTTGAGGCATGGCTTTTGAAAAAGGAAAACAGGGCGGGCGCCGGTTATTTTTTGGGGCTGGCCGCTTGGATTTCGTCGAGGCGCTTCTGAATCTCATTCATCCGAGTGACGAGCTCCTGCTCCTTCTTCTGGCGTTCGTTGCTGTTGATGATGCTGAAGTGCGAGGCGTCCCGGAGAACGTTGGCGGGCAGGGAAAAGATGCGCGTGAGCACGCCTTGATCCTTGAAGCTGCCCAGATAAAGCGCGGCGAGTTCGTGGGAGAGGGCGAGCGACTCTTGGGCGACGGCTTGGGACTCGCCGAGGTTGTTGTTGAGCACCTGATTCTTCGCGAGTTCGGCGGTGAGCACGGAGCCGACCTGATCGGTGATCTTCTGGCTGTAGGTGGCGAGGGATTCGCGGGTGAGATTCTGGTCCTTGGCGATGTCGGCGAGGATCGGCTGGATCTTGTCGGAGAGGCGCGAGGAGACTTTGTCGACCTGCTCGTTCTGGAGGCGCTCGGCTTCCTCCGGGGTCTTGGGCAACGGATTGAACGGCTGGATTTTTTGGGCGATGGCGGAGGCGAGCTGGTCGACCTTGGCGGCGTTGGCCTTGGCGAACTCCTCGTCATTCATGAACGCATCGGCGGAGCGCTTCTGGATCGCGTCCTTGAGGAGCGTGTTGACGGCCTCGATCTGGCGGCGCGTCTGCTCGGCGGAAGCCTGGAGCTCCGCGGCGTGCTGCTCCTTTAACTCGGTGAGCTCGCGTTGCTGGGACGCATTGAGATCGGGGATAACCTTGAAATTAACATAGAGGGCGTACCCTCCGAGAAGCAGACCGACGAGGAGAACGGTCGCGAGCACCGTGGGGAGTTGTTCCTTAAGTTTGGGCCACATGACGAGGTTGGGTGATGGGGCCAAGCTAGAATGATGCCGGACAAAAGCAACGCCACGAAGTCCGCTTTGCGATTGTTTTTCGTCCGCTCCTGCGCACGGTTCGGCTCATGAGCTTGAATCGCGCCGAGCAGATGGTGTTCGATTATGTGCAGCAGCACCCGGACGAGAAACGTCATTGGCAGGACAAGGTCCGCGCGATTTCGGCCCGGGCGGCGGATCCGCATGCGGCGGCGGGCGAACTGGAGGCGGAGTTGTGGCGGTATTTTAAGGAACGTTCGGAAGTCGCGTCCCCGTTCAAGGAAGTCGCGCAACGCGAAGGACTCCGGAAAACCAGCCTGCGCAATCTGGCGGAATACCTTCTGCGGCTCTGGGCGCCGGCGCAGGCGAAGAAGAAAAGTGCAGATGGCGCATCCTTGCGTCCTTACGCATAAAGACTGGCGGCGTTCGTACGGCACGCGGGATTGTCACGCGAATGGCACCGATTCCGTTGCAACTTTTTCCTTCCGGATGCGTCTGAGGAGATGGTTCTGGTGGTGTGTTTCCCTGGCGGAAACCAAGTTCGAAGAAAGTCTAGTGCTGGAAAAGCGGGCCGTGTGGTGCGGCCCGCTTTATTTTTTCCACCGCGCGCCTTGCAATGATCGGGCAAGCGCCGAACTTTTCTTCAGATGGCCCGAGTCTTGCATGGACATCCGACGTTTCGCGTGCAGGCTTTATTCACAAGTTATCCACCACCTAAATGGAACACCTGAGCGGGGCGATCGCCCCTAAACCGCAGCTCAAGGTCTCTGCAAAGGCGAAGACCTTTGTCTTGGACACCAACGTCCTCCTCCACGACCCGCAGTCGATTTTTAAATTCGAGGACAACAACCTGGCCATACCGGTCGAGGTTTTGGAAGAACTGGATGCCATCAAAACCGAGCAGTCCACCGAGCGAGGCCGCAATGCCCGTCGTGTGCACCGCATCCTTTCCGAACTCCTGCCCGACTCCCGGTCGATGCATGAGGGCGTGAAGCTGGAAAATGGCGGCACCCTGTCGATCATCATCAACCCCTACATGGCGGATCCCGCGTTGCGCGACGCTCCGCTCATGCAAAAATTGCGGGCGGTCCTTTCCGATTTCGGCAAGAAGGACAACCGCATCATCGCCGCGGCGCTTTTCGTGCAGGAAAGCTACCCGCCGCCCACCATCCTGGTGACCAAGGACGTCAACGTCGCCCTCAAGGCGCGCGCCGTCGGGCTCGAGGCCCAGGATTATCTCAACGACAAGGTACCCGAGGAGTTCGACGAAAATTCCTATCGCGAGATTCCGGTCACCATTTACGAGATTCAGCGCTTCTGCTCCGAGGGCGAGTTCGACATCGGGAAGGACGTCGCCAAGACGCTTCATCTCAACGAATACGTCCTGCTCCGTTCCAACGAGGGCAAGACCATGCCGGCGCGGTATTATGGCGAGGGCCTGGTCAAGCGCTTGCGGATCCCCGAAAGCATCAAGGCTCCCGGCGGCATTTCGATTCGCGCGCGCAATCTGGAGCAGCAGTTCTTCATGGACGCGCTGCTCGACGATTCCATCTCGCTCATCACCTGCTTCGGTAAGGCGGGCACGGGCAAGACGCTGCTCTCCATCGGTTGCGCGCTCCACCAGACGCACGATGACCGCTCGCTCTACGACGGCCTCTCGATCTCCCGTCCGGTCATCGCGCTCGGCAAGGACATCGGCTTTCTCCCCGGTACCTTGGAGGAAAAGATGAAGCCTTGGCTTCAGCCTTACTTTGACGCGCTGGAAGTGCTCATGCCCTCCAAGCCCGCCAAGGAGCCGCAGTTTGCCGCCAAGAAGGTCTCCAAGAAGCACAAGAAAAACCAACCCAGCGCGCTGGAAGTTTCGCGCAGCGAGTCCGTTTCCAGCCATGGCGGCGGCAATGGCCATTCCGGCGGCGGTGGTGGTGGCGGCGCGGCGCCCATCAAGCCCTACGAGCGTCTCATCAAGAGTGGTCTCGTCGAGGTGGAGGCGCTGTGCTTCATCCGCGGCCGGTCGATCGCCCGCCGGTTCTTCATCCTCGATGAGGCCCAGCAGCTCACGCCGCACGAGGTGAAAACCGTGATCACCCGCATCTCCGAAGGATCGAAGATCGTGCTCATCGGCGATCCGGCGCAGATCGACAATCCCTACGTCGACTCGCGCAGCAACGGCCTCGTTTATTGCTACAATCGCATGAAAGGCCATGCGATCTCCGCCCATGTCAAGCTGACCAAAGGCGAACGCTCCAAGCTCGCCGAACTGGCGGCCGACTTGTTGTAAGCGCGTTCGGCACCCGCCTTGGGAATCGCTCCAAGCAAAACGCCCGCCCTCGAAAGAGGCGGGCGTTTTTGCGTACCGAACCGAAAGAGAAAATCAGGCGCGGGCGTGAGCCTTGGCGTGTCCCAGCAGGCTGGGCCGGCCGGCGCGAAGCGCGGCGTATTCCATCGTGAGCGCAAACACTCCGGTGAAGAGGAGGTCGCTGACAAAGGTGTTGCGGAAAAAGAGCAGGGTTGGCGCGAACTCAAGATGGCCGACCGTCAGCGCCTGCCACCAACCGGCCGGGGTTTTGGCGTAGTAGGCGTCCACGGCCCAGGTGGCGGTGTTGGTCGCGAGGTAGAAGACCACCGCTCCGCCGAGGGCGCCGCTGAAGAGGTTCAGCCAGTTTTTATGGCGGGCCACGATCGCACCAAGGCCGAGGGCGGAGGCGAAGCAGGCGGTCCGCACTATCGCGCCCGTGAGGTCCCATGTGTAGCCGAGCTGGGTGGCGTAGTAGTGGTTGAGGTAAAGGTCGGACAGACTGAGCGCGGCGAATGGCACCGCCCACAGCCAACGCGAGCGAAAGTAAACCGCGCCGCAAAAGGCCAGAGCCATGAGCGGGGAGAAGTTCACCAGCCCGGGATTCGAAACGGCGATGACACGATAGACCGTGGCAAAAAGAATGAGTGTGATCGCAAGAGGCATGATGGCGGACAGTGGCACGCTGCTCTGCCAAAGACAAGCCCCGCACCGGGACGAAAAAAGGGCGATTTATGGGGCCGGATCGTGTCCGGCGCGACTGGCGGCGAGCCATTCGAGGATCATGAGCGTGCGTTCCGCGTCGGGCCGGGCGGTGCGCGAGGTGAAGTAATGGCAGATGCATTGCCGCGTCACGCCCAAGTGGCGCGCCAGCTGATTGCGCGCGCCGTGCTTTTGGAGATGAGGCGTGCAGGCCTCGACGAGTGCGGACCAGCGCGGCGCGTCGGCCAGCGTGGCCCGGGTTTGAGTGCGGGCGTTTCTGGCAACGACGGCTTTGCGCTTCTGACGCTGCGCCAACGCCTCTTTGACGAGTGCCTCCGAGGCCGAAATCACAGCCTCCAACGGTTCGGCTGCCGGATGCAGAGCGGAGTGTTTGACGGACATGCCCCGACACGATCTCGGCCCGACCCCATCAGTCAATGATTACTTGACTGATGGGGTTGGGGAGTGGCGGGGGAACTTGGCGGGGGGCGCGGTCAGGGCTGCTCGGCTTGGCGGGCGAGGAGCCAGAGGAGGTCGGAGGCGCGGTTGACGTAATGGAGCAGCAGCGGCCGCACGGTCCGGCCGTGGGCGGGGAGCGCCACGAGGCGGCGCTCGGCGCGGCGGGCGGTGGTGCGGGCGAGGTCGAGGGCGGCGGCGTGGGGGTTGGCCCCGGGCGTGGCCCAGCCGGTGAAGCTGATTTTTTGCGCCTCGATCAGGGCCACCGCGGCATCGAGCCGGGCGAGATCGGCTTCGGAGATGCGTTCGAATTTCGAGGCGGCGTAGCGCGCGGCGTCGGCTTCGGCGCACGCGAGTTCGCCCATGAGTGCGACGAGATTATGCTGGATCTGCTCAAGCTCGGCGCGGCGGACGGCGTCGGGGCAGGTGGCCTTGGCGAAACCAAGCGCGGCGTTTAATTCGTCGAAGGCGCCCACCGCCTCGATTTGCGGGTGATCCTTCGGCACGCGCTGGCCATAGAGCAGGCTGGTGGTGCCGTCATCACCGGTGCGGGTTGCGATGGAGGACATGCGCCAAAGCTGGCCGGCGGCAAAGAATGTTCAATCTTCGACCGCCGCGCATCCCCCGGAGGCGTTCACAAAAAAGCCCCGGAGGCCGAAGCTTCCGGGGCGTGTAGCGCTGATGATGCGCTCAGAGGATCAGAAGCCGACGTTGATAAAGGGGAAAACCTTCGGGAGCGGCTTGAATTCATCCCACTCGCGAGAGTTGACCTGATTCCAGAGGCCGATCTGCAGGCCCTTGAGGGTTTCGGCGTAGTTGATGAAGCCGAGCTGAACGCCGGTCACATGCCGGGCGGCATTGATGATGCCCAACTGCACGCCGGTGAGATCGGCGTTGTCCACGTTGATCCAGTTCACGAGACCGCTCTGCAAGCCGGTGAGCGAAGCTTGGGAAACGTTGATCCATCCCGCCTGCCAGCCGACGACCGCGCCTTCGGTGTAATTGACGAGACCCCATTGCACGCCGTGGGTGGTGCCGCCGACATGATTGTAGAGCGTGAACAAACCGCCCAAGCCGACGAAGTCGCCCGTGGTCGAATGGGCAAAGCCGATGTCGAGGCCGGTGACGTTTCTGTTTTCGCCGTAGATCTGCAGGCGGATGCCGGACACATCTGCGGTGGCGGGCACGAGCTGGGGCTCGGGAGCCCAAAGCGAAGCCTGAAAGAAGGCGTCGGCACGGGCGGTGATGGCGGCGGTGCTGAGGAGGGCCAGAACGGACAGGGTTTTGACGAGTTTCATGGGTTGGGTTTGTGGGTCAGGAACGCAGAAGCACGCTCCACGGGCCAAGTTAGTCTTGGAATGAGTAAGTGCACGCTATTTTCATCTAACTCCGAGTAAGCTGCGTGTGAAAATGAACATGCTTGGCCAAGCGGACAGGGGAATCCTTCCGCGGTTCACCCGGCTATCACCGCTTCCGGAAAATCAGCAGCGGCGAGGTAACTAACCTGATTTGGCCGTCGCTTCGCGGGTTTCTTTGGCGAGGGCGCGGATGTTTTTTTCCAAGGAGGCCCGGACTTTTTTCTCCATCCGGTCGATGAACAGCGTGCCGTTCAGGTGATCGACTTCGTGCTGGATGCAACGGGAGAGGAGGTCGTCGCACACGAGCACATGGGCTACGCCCTGCAAATCCTGATAGGTCACCCGAATGGCATCGGGCCGGATCACGTCGCCACGGATGTCGGGAAACGACAGGCAGCCTTCCTCGTAAACGAATTCTTCGGAGGGCAAAAAGACGATCTCGGGGTTCACCAGCGCGAACGGCATGAAGAGTTCCTTCGGCGGTTTCGCGCCATCAAGCTCCCACTTGAAATCGGCCGAGGCGTTGCGCAGGTCGACCACGCACAGTTGGATCGCCTGGCCGACCTGCTGGGCGGCCAGCCCGATGCCGTTGGCGGTGTGCATCGTGGCGATCATCTGCTCGGCGAGGCGGGCGAGGGACGCGTCGAAGGCCGTGACGCGGGCGCCTTTTTTGCGCAGAACAGGATCGTTGTAATGAACAATTGGCAGGGCCATGGGTCGTTGAGTGACCGTGAAACGTGGATTTGCCACCCACGTCCGGCAACCGAATACTGCGTCTTCCATGAGCAATGCCCTCAACCTCCGTGCCTGGCCGGTTTTTGCGTGGTTGCTCGCGGGAGTTGCGTTCGCGATCACGGCTTGGTTGGTGCCCGTGAATTTGAAATCCGTCACGCCGCCGCTGCTCCGGGAAGCCGGTGCGGGCACGCTGTCGGTCGCGCAGCTCGGTCGTCAGCTGGTCGATGCGGAGAAACCCGGTCCGGCCGCGTTTGCGCTGGCCACCGCCCGGGGAGTGGCCGATCCCGGCGCCACCTTGCTGGCCTCTGCCCTCGATCAGGCGCAGAAGCGCCAGCCCGAGCTGGTTCCTTGGGGCGGCTGGGATCCGTTTCTCGACCCGTTGTTCAACCTGAAGGAGAACACCGGCCGGCATGCGAGCACGCCGGTGCTGGCTTTTTTCATCACCGCAAAAGCGCGTTCCGATCTGCGTGCCTACCTCGCCAACTCCCGTTCGCAAGGCGTGCAGCAACTCCTGCGTTTGCGCGGGCTGGACCGCACCGGGCGTTTTGTGCCGGCCTCCCGTCCGGGTGGCCAGACTCTTGATGCGATCGTTCTGCTCACCGCGCTGCTCTACCAAGGCGAACATTTTTCCGCGCCCTTGCAGCGCGAGCTGCGCGGCCTCGCCGACACGGCGGTGCAGCAGCAGGAGCTCGGCGGACTCGAGCCGGTTTTTCTAGACCTGCTTTCTCTCGGCCGGCGGCTCAACTGGATCCAGCTCTGCGAACTCCTGCGCGTGACCGACAGCGTCAAGACCATCAGCGAATTTGCGCAACTCGCCCGCGCCACGCCCGACGATCTGCCGCTCATGTACAGCGCTGCGCTGCTTTCCGACTCCGCCGATGGCGTGGCCACTTACCTTCTGCGCTACGGTCGCGCCGGCGTGGCGGATCTCAAGTTCGCGCTCTCCTTCGGCGAAGGTGCGGTGAGCCAGCTCCTGCTGCGCCAGGTTCCGATCAACCGCCAGGCCGCGCCCTCCTTTGGCCCGGTGACGGTGGTGGCGTTGGTTTATCCCCGGCTCGCCCTGGCCGCCAAATATCTCGGCTTTCTCCTTGGAGCTTTTTGCTTGTTTCGCGGTCTGGAGAATATGCTGTTCGCTCCGTCGGGGAATTCCTCGCTCCCCCGGCTCAAGAGCGGCGTGCTGGCGGTGCTCACCGCGGGTATCCTCATCCTCGCCACCGAGCCCTTTCTGATCAACCCTGCGCCTCCCTCCGAATTTCAGCTCAAGCTCTCCGTCCCCGTTCTCGCCAACCTCTCCGATCCCGCCTCGCTCACGCACAAGGAACCCACGCTCACCATGGACACCACCACGCTCCTCTCCATCGGCTTCTTCGCCCTTCTGCAGATCGGCATGTATCTTCTGTGCCTTGCCAAGATGCGGGAGATCGACCTCCAGCGGATCCCGTCGCTGCTCAAATTACGGCTGATGGAAAACGAGGAAAACCTTTTCGACGGCGGTCTTTATATCGGCATCGCCGGCACGGCCGCCGCGCTCGTGCTCCAGGTGCTCAAGGTCATTGAGCCCAACCTGCTCGCCGCCTATTCATCGAACCTCTTCGGCATCACCTGCGTCGCCATGGTCAAGATCCGGCATGTGCGACCCTTCAAGCGTCGTCTCATTTTGGAAAGCCAAGTCGTGGCCGAGTCTGAGAAACCAGCCGGCGTGTAACCGCGGATTTGTCCGGTCGTGAACAAAACCCTCCTCCTCATCATCTGCGATTTTCTGCTGCTCAACCTGCTGGCTTTGACCAACTGGGAGCGGGCGGAACCGGTGCGTCCTCCGGGCAAGCCACTGCCTTCGGTGCGGTCCTCCGATGTCTCGAGCAAGGATGACGATCTCGTTTCGGTGATGAAACTTTCGCTGGAAGACGAGCAGGCCCGCCGCGACCAGCTCTCGCAGCAACTTCAATCGGCGCAGACGACACTGCAGCAGCGCGAGCAGAACCTGTCCCAAGTTTCCTCCACGCTCGCCGAGACACAGAAGAGCGCCGCCGACCTTTCCCAGAAATACACCGCCGCCGCGCAGGACGCCACCCTGACCAAGGAACAGCTCGCCAAGCTTCAGCGCGATCTGGAGGAACGCCAGGCCGAGACCGCCCGCCAGAAGGAGCAGCTCGCGGCGCTCGAAAAACAGCAGGCCGCTGCCCGCGAAAAAATTGAAAATCTCAATGTCGCGGTCAAAGTGTCCGAGCAGGAGAAGCAGCTCCTGCGCGCCACCGCCGATTCGCTGAAGACCCAGGTCGAGGCCGAGCGTCAGGATCGCCTCAAGGTGCAGGAGACGACCACGCAGCTTGCCCAAGGCGTCGGTCATCTCGCCGAAAATTCCAGCGCCCTCACGAAGGAAATCCGCGAAAACCGTCCGATCAATCTGAACGTTCTTTTCAATGATTTCCTCGCCAACCGCGTCTTGACCACGTTTGCGGCGAGCCGCCCCGGACTGTTCGGATCCATCAACCGCGGCAAGCAGTCCCGCACCGTGTTCGTCACCGACGGCAAAGAGACGGTGGCGTTGCTGCACATCGACGACACACCCTTTACCCTCGGCGAAATCGGCTGGGACTGGAACACGCTGCGGGCGGATTTCAGCAAGAGCGGCTACCAAGCCGCCGCGCCTGCGCTTTCGTTTCTTGCGGTCGATCCACGGGTGGCCGTATTGCCGGTCACGCCGGAACAAGTGGCCGCCTTGGGCGTGAAGCCTTACCAGATCGCACTGGAGCCGTTCAAATTTCCCGATGCGGTGCTGATCTCAAGCGGTGGCGCGGGCTATGGCGAGGTGCCGTTCAAGCTCGATCCCACCAACCCGAGTTATGTGCGGATGGACAACCGGCTTGTCCGCCGGCTTTTTGGCGACTTCGCGCCCTCGCGCGGCGATCTGGTGCTTAGCAAGACGGGCGAACTGCTCGGCATCATGGTCAACAGCGACTACTGCGCGTTGGTGACCAACTTTCTTCCCGCGCAGACGATCCGCACGGGCGACGATCTGGCGAAGCGCCCGACGGGCGACCAGTTCACAGATTTGATCAAGCGCCTTCACCGGCTGCCGATGCGCCTCCAGTGATGGGTGGATGAGGCGGACGCGTCCCCTATAAACGCGTCCGCCTCGCTATCCCTGACGAAAGAGCACGCGAGCGTGCATGAGAGGGGGACGCCGGCGTCGCGCCGGCGGTTACCGAAATTCGGCGAAAGGGATTTTTAATGCCGGGATTCGGTCGGGCCGGCGACGGCACGCAAGTCGCCTTCGCCGAGCTTGCGACGAAAAATATCTACCGCCATGCCGAGCGCGACATAGGCAATTTCCGGGTCGTAGCGGAAGCCTTCGTCGCGGAGGAAGGCGTGCGCGCCGTTGAACTCGTGCCAGGTGAAATGGGTGCCCGCCGCGGCCAGGGCGGCGTAAATCTGGGCGCGGCCCTCCGCCGGGATATGCGGGTCCTGGCGTCCGAACACCATGAGCAACTCGCCCTTGATCTCGGCGGTCCGGGCGAGCGAGTCGTCGTTCATGCCCTCGCCTAGGCCGCGCTTGTGCAGATCGGTCGGATAAAAGCACACGCCAGCGAGCGCCTCGGGATTCATGGCGGCGCGGAAGGCGAGATGCCCGCCGATGCAGATGCCCATGACGCCCAGTCGTCCGGTGGAGGCTGGATGGGTTTTGAGAAATGCGAGCGCGGCGCGGGCGTCGGCGTCGTAGTTGCCGAGCGGCTTTTCGGTTTTTAGCCGGTTGCCTTGATCGGCGCCGGCCTGATCGTAGGCGAGCACGGTGCCGGGGGCGAGAAACTCGTGATAGATTTCCGGCACGGCGACGAGAAAGCCGTGGCCGGCGAGAAACGCCGCAGTGCGGGCGATCGGGCCGGTCATTTGGAAAATTTCAGAGTAAAGCACGATGCCGGGATATTTCCCCGGCGCGGCCGGACGAAACAGATGGGTCCGCATGGGACCGTTGGGCGTGGGCAGATCGATGGCTTCGGGTTCGCGGAGAATCATGGCGGCTTCCTTACCACGGATCCCGGCGGGGAACACGGCTAAATCATCCCGGTGTTGCCGCCGGAAAAACTCCGTGCGCATCCGGGGAATCTGTGGTCCATTGGCGGTCCCGTGCCCATGGCCTTTCGCGCGCCCAACATTCTCTGGATCGTCACGACGCAGTGGCGCGCCCAGGCGACGGGTTACGCGGGCGACGTCAACGCGCGCACGCCGCACCTCGATGCGCTGGCGGCGCGGGCATTGAACTACACGCAGGCGGTGACGCCGCATCCGTTCGGTCCGTTTGCGCGCGCGGCGCTGTTCACGGGCGTGCCTTCGCCGGAAAACGGCGTGCGCGATTATTACGATCCGCTGCCGGCGGGCGCGCGCACGATCGCGGGAATGCTGGGCGAACGCGGCTATGCGACGGCTTTTTTCGGCAAATGGCATCTGGCACGACGCGACCTGGCGGCGCCGTTGGTGGGCGAGGCGCACGCGCGCATGTTCGTGCCGCCGGAGGCGCGCGGGGGCTTCGATTTCTGGGAGGGTTTCGAGAGCGGATTTTTGCTGAACGATCCCTGGCTGCACGGATCGCGGTTGCCGGAGCCGGTGCAAATCCACGGATATCAGAGTGACGTCGTGTGCGATCGCGCTCGCGCGGAAATTTCAAATCCGCAATCCGCCATCCTCGGCCTGCATCGGCCCTGGTTTGCGGTGGTAAGTCTGGAATCTCCGCATCCGCCCTACGACGCGCCGGCGGCGGGCGTGGCGGCGCGGCAGCCGGAGGAGATCGTGCTGCCGACGAACGTGCCGCGGGGCGGCGAAGTCGAGGCGCGGGCCCGCCGGGAGCTGGCGGGCTATTATGCGCATATCGAGGCGACGGATCGCGCGATCGGCCGGCTGCTGGCGGCGGTGACGGAGGACACGGTCGTGGTGTTCACCTCGGTGCACGGTGACATGCACGGGGCGCACGGGCTTTTCCGCAAAGGCTGGCCGCATGAAGAAAGCGTGCGCGTGCCGTTGCTGGTGCGGGGAGCGCCGGGTTCGATTCCCGGCGACCGTACGCGGGATGCCGTTTCGTTAATCGATTTGCCGGCGATGACGCTGGCATGGGCGGAAGGTCGCGCCTGGCGCTGCGAGCGCGAGCATGCGGCGATCTCGATGCCTTCGGTGGTGGCGCTGCCGCATCAATGCGACCGCGTCTGGCACGGGAGGCGGAGTGCGACGGGCAAAGCGATTTTCAACGCGGACGGTTTGCCGTGGCTGGAGTTCGATCTGGCGAACGATCCGCTGGAGATGAACAACCGCGCGGGATTGTAACCTTTAGCGGGCCGGGGGAGTGGCGACGGCGGAAAGCGTCGAGACCAACTTGGCGCGTCGTTCGGCGAAGGCTTTTTCACGCGTGCTTATGCTCAGCAGCGTTTCCGCCATGCTTTTCGCCCACGGGGTGAGCTGTTGCATGCGCGCCTTGTAGGCGGCGATGTCGTTCAGGTGTTCGGGATGAAGGATGGCTTCGGTGCAAAGATCGTCCATTTGATGGGTGGCCAATTCGAGGTTTTGGATGAACGTCACGCTGTTGGTGCCCTTTTCATAATCGACGACCAGGCGAAGAACGTTGTCCGGCGGCAGGGCTTTCACCAGCTCCTCGAAGCGGGAAAGGTCGATAGTGGTGATCGCGCGAGAGGAGAGTCGCACACGGGCGACTTGGCCGTTGCAGGCAAGGAGCGCTTCGTCACGGGTGCGATCCACGCTGAGCAGGGTGATGCCGTGTTTGTTTTCGCCGGGCTTCAGCCAAAAGGACTGATCGTTCTGTTCGAGTCCGACCGCGGTGACGGGGCCGTCGGTCAGAATGCCGGCCAAGCGGAGGTGGCTTGCAAAGCTGTTGGCGGTCGGAGCGGTATCGCCCAGTTTCTCCATCAATCGCCGGATTTCCACGGCGAGCGGGTCGATGAAAACCATCTTGTCCACGGTAAGCGCGCTGGTGAGATCTCCACCGGGTGGAAGCGTATTCAACCCGGCCAGAAAACGGGCGGCGTCTTTCGGTGAAAATTGCGCGAGATGTTTTTGCAGCCAGTCGTCGGTACGGGTTTCGATGGCGCGTTCCACCATGAAGGAGATGAGGAGATTATTCTGGCCGAAATGGTGTGCCAGGGCTAGATCATCGAGCGCGCGGTCGACGAGGACTGACGGGGGAGCTCCTTCCGTATCCGCCAGCGCAATCTTGGTAAGGAGGAGAGATTCGCTAGTGAGAGGGATGTTCGTGGAAATGCTGAAGTGCTCATAATCCACGCCCCAGCTTACGGATGAAGCGGTGCGTCCGGCGGCGAGGCCGCGGGCGATCTCCGCCATTAGCGGCGCGGCGGCGGCCGAGGCGGGTTTGCCCGCCTTCAAAGCTTCGAGATCAGCAGGACTGAGCCGCGCCAGCGCCGCGTAGGCCGGAGCGTAGGGATTGTCGGCCGGCGGAACAACGACGTTGGTGCCGGCCGCCGGAGACAGCGAGGTCACCATCACGCCGCAGACAATGGCGGCGAAGCGGAGCGGGGAAGACATCACGGCGGAAGAATGGCGGCCAGTTCAGGCTTTGGCATCCGGGTTTTTGCCAAATTGCCGGCGGATCGCATCAGAGAGTTCCGTAAGCTTGATCGGCTTGGTGATGAAATCGTCCATGCCGGCCTCGATACAATGATCGCGGTCGCTTTGGAGGGCGTTGGCCGTGAGGGCCACGATGCGGGGCTGGCGGGCGGCGGGAAGAAGTTTGCGGATCTGCCGGGCGGCCTCGAAGCCGTCCATTTCCGGCATCTGCAGATCCATGAGAACGAGCTGATAGGAACCTTGGGTGGTCTTGGCCACGGCTTCGACGCCGTTGGCGACGGCGTCGGCGCGGTAGCCGAGACGTTCCAAAAAGCGCAGGGCGACCTTCTGGTTGACGGGGTTGTCCTCCACTAACAGCACGGCGAGGGGAAACTCCTTCGAGAGGAGCAGGGTGTCGGCGCTGACGGCCGGGGCGGCCTTGGCTTCGTCGCCGGGAAAAAGAACGTGCAGGGCCCGGATCAGGCCTTGGGTGCGAAGGGGTTTTGAAATCGCGATGAACGGACTTTCGCCGTTCCACGCCGGTGCGGGAACTTGGTTGGAAGGCAGAAGGCCGACCACGGGGAGTTTGAGGCGGGCGAGGGCTTCGACGATGGTACCGACGTCGGGGAGATCGAGATCGAGGAGGGCGGCGACGGGCGCGGAGGGTTGCCGTAAAAGCTCGAGCGCGGCGCCGGCAGTGGAGGCGGTGCGAACGTCGAGACCGGCGGATTGAAAAAACGCGGTCAGGCGCCGCAGGGTGACGGGATTGTCGTCGATGCAGAGCACCGGGCCTTTGGTTAGGGCGGCGGGAAGGGGCGAGCGGGAAGGCTTGAATTCGGCCGCGGCCGATTCGAGCTGGAGAGTGACGGTGAAGGCGGAGCCGCGGCCGATCTCGCTTTCAACCTGGATGTCACCGCCCATCAGCGAGGACAGGCGTTGGCAAATGGCCAGGCCCAAGCCAGTGCCGCCGTATTTGCGGGTAGTGGAGGAATCTACTTGGGAAAACGGTTTGAAAAGGCGGTTGAGCCGGTCGGCGGGGATGCCGATGCCGGTGTCCCGCACGGCGATGGCGAACAGTTGGTGGCGGGGACGAAGCGGACCGGTTGCGACGGCGGGGGAGATCTCGATCGAGACGCTGCCGCGGGAGGTGAACTTGATGGCGTTGTTGACGAGATTGCCGAGAACTTGGCGCAGGCGGATGGCGTCGCCGAGCATCAACGGGGGTGTCTTCTCATCAATGTGGTAGCACACCTCGATGCGGCGGGCGGCGGCTTGCGCGGCGAACAGGTCGATCGTTTCCTCGATGCAGGTGGACAGCTCAAAAAGCTGGTGCTCGATCTCCAGTTTTCCGGACTCGATTTTGGAGAAATCGAGGATGTCATTGATGATGGTGAGAAGGGCCTCGCCGCTGGCGCGGATGGTGTTGACGGAGTCGCGCTGGTCGTGGTCGAGGGCGGTTTCGAGCAGAAGGCTGGTCATGCCGATGACGCCGTTCATGGGGGTGCGGATTTCGTGCGACACGGAGGCGAGGAACTCGCTCTTGGCGCGCGAGGTGGCGTCGGCCTCGGCCTTCGCACGGCGGAGGGCGGCCTCGGTTTCCACGCGCGCGGTGATGTCGGCTTCGATCGCGATAAAGTTTTCCAGCACGCCCTGTTCGTTGCGCACGGGCTGGATCTCGAGCTGCAGGTGGTGTTTGCGACCGGACTTGGAGTAGTTGACGACGTCAGTGGAGATGCCTTCGCCCCGGGCGATGGCGGCCTGGATATCCCGCACGGTGAGAGCGCTGGTCTCGGGGCCGACCATGAAGTCGGCGGGTTTTTTGCCCATGACCTCGTCCAGGGTGTAGCCCATCACGCGCTGGAAGGATTCGTTGACCCACTCGATGGCGCCGTCGGGTGCGCTGATGAGCACGAGATTGTCCGTGCGGCTGGCCACCAGCGAGAGCTTGCGGGCGGCGGCCTGGCTGCGACGGAGGGCCTGCTCGGCCTCTTTGCGCTGGCTGACGTCTTGCAACGTCCCGACGATGCGGGTGGGTTCTCCGGCGGGCGTGTAGGCCACGGTCTTCGAGCGGGCGTAGAGCCAGCGCCATTCGCCGGCGGCAGTGCGCACCCGGTAGGATGGATCAATGAAAGCCTGGGCGCCGTTGAGCTGCGCCGCCACGGCCGCGCGATAGTCCGCCAGATCGAACGGGTGGATGCGTGCCTCCCACTCCTCGGGTGTGGTGGTGGCATTCTCGGGCAGAATGCCCAGCATGGTCCACAGGCCCGCGCCGTGATGGAGTTCGCCGGTGGCGAGGTTCCATTCGAAGATACTGATGGCGGTGGCGTCCAAGGCGAGGCGCAGGCGTTCGTCGGAAACCTTCAGCATCACCTCGATGCGTTTGCGCTCCTCGTTTTCCTCGCGGAGGAGGCGGTTGGAGGTTTCCGCCGAACGCAGGCTGGCGCGTGCGGTTCGCGCCAGATGAACGCTGAGGCCGAGCAGGAGGGTGATGCCCAGGCCGGCCGCAAGAGCGAGTTCGGGCAGAAAGCGGCGGTTTTGCTGCATATACTCCGCGGTGGGCTCCATCACAATCCGCACCCGGCGATTCTGGAGGGTGAAGACGGATGCGAGCGCCTGCCCGTCGCTGCCCGGGCTTTCGAGTCCGGGCATGGAGTCGTACATGCGTTTTTCGCCAATGTAGATCTCGCAATGGTGGTGGGTGCTGGCCTTGGTGCGCCGGTCGAGGGTCCCTAAAAATTGCTGGTAGGTGAACTCGGCGCTGATGAAGCCGGCGAGAGCGTTGGCGCGATAGATGGGAGAACAGATGATGAATCCCGGACCCTGTCCGCCGAGATCGAGGGAGTTGGACACGACGGGAGCGCCGGTGCGGGCCGCGTTTTCGAAGGCTTGGCGGCGTTCCGGCTGGCTGAACTGGTTGAAGGCAAGGAGGGTTTCGTTGCCGGTTTCCGGGTAGTACCAGACGGTGGTGCCATCGGGACCGACGCGGGCGAGGGAACGGGCACCGGGGGCGTCGAGCATCCAGGTCACTGCGTCCGACTCCCACATCGCGGGGCCGGTGTCGACCGACCAGCGTCGTCCCATGCGTTCGAGGGCGGCTGCCTCGCGCTCAAATTCAAGATTGATGCTGCCCGCGAAATTATTGATCGCGATCTGCGCGTTGGTGCTCAGGTAGACGACTTCGCGTTCGCGCAATCCGGCCCAGAAAATGAGCGTGATCATGCCGCAGACGGCCATCACTGGAACAGGCAGCCACCCCGGGGCGCCGCTCTGCCGAGTGTGGTGTTCGCGCCAGGCCAGAGCCAGCAGGGTGAGTCCGGTGAAGAGCACGAGCACGGCCATGCTCGGGGGCAGGCTGGCGCGGGCGCCCCAGTGATAGGCCACCGGCATTTTGAGCGCGTAACCGAGCAGCGTGGTGATGCCGATGCCGCCGAGCAGCGATCCCAGCAGCGCGAAGCAGTGAACCCGCCGGCCTTCGTGGCGCGACACGGCCAGCCAAGGAACGGCGAGGCCGCTGGCGATCAGCGCGAAGGCAACCGTCAGGGGCATCGTTTCCGCCTGGGGGGTGACGTCGCCGGGAAACAAAGCGGCGATCGCGTATTCCACGCCGTGGCCGAGCCCGAGGGGTTCAAGCGCCAGCGAAACCGCGCCCGCCAAGGCGGTGCCGAGCGCGAGCCAAGCGACCGGGAGGCCGCCCACTTCCATGATGGCGATCACCGCTCCGAGCAGACCGAAGCCCAAAGCGGCGACATAAAACCATGGCGAGGTTTCCGCGAATCCGGCGGTCGCCAAATCCAGCGGGTCGAGTCCTCTCAAAGCCGCGAGCCCGGCGAGCCCGGCAATCATCCCTGAGAAAACAACGACGGAGCGTTGCATCCATGACAGGCGATGGGAGGAAACCTGATAACTCATCTGGGCATTTCACCCTAGTATTATCATGGGATGACATGCAATGGCATTTAAGTCCTCCGCGGGTAAGAAATTCCGCACGGAGTCAGGCTGCGGACACTCCGTCCGCCTGCACGTTGCTCACGGAGCGGGAGCCGGTGTTTTTTCGGAGCCGGTGATCGTGCGGAGAAAGCTGGTCGGACCGTAGGCAAACCGCCAGGAGGGATTGGTCAGGGAGCCTTCCAATTTTACCTCCAGTACATTGGAGAAGGGGCTGAGCACGAAGCTGAAGGTGTTTCCGACCAGGGTCTTGCTTTCGTTGAACGGGTGGATCC
Source organism: Verrucomicrobiota bacterium (assembly GCA_019510185.1). GTDB lineage: Bacteria > Verrucomicrobiota > Verrucomicrobiia > Opitutales > Opitutaceae > Rariglobus. The sequence goes on from JAEKKV010000012.1 coordinate 126,518, forward strand.
AAGCCTTGAAGTCGAGCTGGTGGTCGCGGAGGTCGTAATCACCCTTGGCCTCCAAGGCGGCGGTGGGCCCGGTGACCTTGAGCTGGTCGAATCTCAGGCGAGGGCCTTCGACGGTGAACCGGGCCCGGGCCGTATCCAGTGAAAAGCTACTGAAGTTGAAGATGGTGCCGCGCAGCAGTTCGGAAAGCGGGCCGAGCAGGTTGAGCTGGCCGAGTTCCGCGCCGGTGATCTCCGCCTGGCCGGCGCCCTTGAAGCCGTAGAAATCGTCGTAGGGCCCTTCCGCGGCGAGGGAGAGGTTGAGACGGCCGTGCTCCAGTCGCTGGGTCAGCTTTTTCTCCTTTTCCTTCGAGGCAGAAGCGTCCGGGGGGCTGAGCGCATGGATGGCCTCGCCCAAATTTGCGCCGGTGAGCGTGGCATCGAAGGAAAGCCGGCGGGCGTTGTCCTGCTTCCACACGCGCGCCGTGCCGGCGGCTTTTCCGCCGGCGAAGACCACGGACAGGGCGGGCAGGTCCACTTCGTCGTCGCGGAGGCGGGCGTTGAAAGCGAGGTCGGAGAGCGGGAACCCGTGGTAGGCGACCGCGCCGGTCGATTGGAGGCCGATGTCGATGTGCTCGTGCGCGCCGCCGGGTGCCGCCGCGCTTTCAACGTGACCGATCAGTCGGAGAAGGGGGGCGTTGGCAAAATGGTAGGGGGCGAGGAGATCGGTTCCTTCCTTGCTGAACATCCGCGTGATGAGCTCCAGCGGGAGGCTCGATTCGACGGAAAATTGCATGCTGCTCCAGGTGTCCTTCTCCAGGTCGGTGAGGCGTGCAAAGGAACCTTTCGCTTCGCGGCTGTCCCGCACGACCTTGAAATCCATGATGTCGTACCAATTGGGGCGCACGAAAATCCGGGTGTTCACCCGATCGAACTCCACGCCGTGCAGTCCGGTGTGTTCACCTTCCGCCTGCACGAAAACGCGGGTGGCCTCCAGCGAGCCCCAGCGGCCGGAGACGTCGACATCGGCTTGGGGCACGGCCTTGGAGAAATCGAAATTATTGAAGAAATGGGGCCACCAGTCGTGAAACCAGCCCGAGATCTCCAGCGGGCGCAGACCGCCGGTGAGCAGGAAGCGAAAATCCATGGTTTTCGTATCCATCTGGTAGAGACCATGGGCGAGGCTTTCGCCCTGGCGCAGGACCAGGTTGTCGCAGAGCACGCGGCCGTTTTCGTAGGTGAACTCGGTGCCGGTCTCGTCGAGGGGAACGCCGTCCACCCGAACGGGGCCGCTATGCAACCGGCCCTCGACGAGGGCGGGTTTCCAGCCGGGGAGGAGCGTGACGGAGACATTCAGCGGTGCGGGCTCGGCCGGTTGCAGCAGAGCGCCCAAATCATGACCGGCAAGGCCGCCCGCCGCCTTGAGCAGGGCGTCGTCGATCCGGCCGTCCAGTTTCGCGTGGCCCGAACCCTGCCAAGGGTCGAGCGAGGTGGTGATTTCCCATGGCGAGCCGGCAAACAGGAAGGACAGGGTGGCGTTAACGAGCGTGTCTCCCTGACGGGTGAGCTTTGCGCTGACGGGGCCGGCGTTGAGATCGCGCCAATGCAGCGAGGCAACCTGCAGGTCCATGCGCCGGGGCAGGAAGTCTTGGCCGGTGCGGGGTGGCAGGCCGATGACGTTGAAGCGCAAGCCGCGGGCCGATCCGAGGCCGGGCAGATCCAACGAATCCAGAGATCCTTCGACGCGGATCGGACCAGTGAACTCTCCGCCGAAGGGAATCCGCGTGTTGAGCAGGATCGCGCCTATGCGGCCGCCGGAGACGCCTTTGATGTCGGGCAAGAGCAGGCCGTCGGCCCGCAGCGTTGCTCGCGCGATGGCGATGCGGTCCTCCGCGAGTTCGAGATGAACATCGAGCTCGGGAGATTCCAGAGCCGCCAGCCGGGCGGACAGGGCGAGCGCCTGGCGGCAGGTTTGAAGGTAGGCGGGTACAAGGCGCTCGACGGGCGAAGGCGCTCCGGCGGCCGTGAGGGAAGCGGCCGGGAGCCGGAGGGAGCCGTCGGCTTGCAGGGAGAGTCCGGCGATGCGCCCGGTGAGATGCGGGATATCGAGGATCCTTCCCCGCGGTCGCACAGTGATATCCACGTCGCTCACGATGGTTTCGTCGCGACCGGAGGACGACAGCATTGGGGGAATGTGGAGGGCGAGTCCGGAGGCGCTCACCTCTTCCAATTCCAGCCGGCCGATGATCAGCATCCAAGGCTGCAACTTTGCGGAAACGGAGCGGGCGGTGACCAGCACGTCGGAATCGGAGGCGGAGCTCAGGCTCACTTCCTCCAGCAGGATGTGGCCGGAGGGATCGAGCGTGCCGCGGTCAAAGGCAAGGCCCACGCCTTTTTCGGCGAGGCGTTGTTCGATGAAATGGCGGACGGGGGCGGGCAGCGTCAGCTCATGCGAGATGAAGATGCACAGCTGGGTTGCGAAGACCGCCGCCAGCACCAGCCACAGGCTCCAGAGCGCGAGGACGCAGCCCTTGCGGGTGCACCAGCGGCCGGCCTGCCAGAGGGAGCGGAGGAACTTCATGAAAACGCGCGCCGCGAGAGTAACTCAGGGATGAACGATCGCGGGTTCGCCGGGATCGCGTCCGCCGTAGGTCAGCGTCCAGAGTGCATCGAGCAGCGGCTGTTCGATTTCGAAGACGACGCCGAATTCCGGCGAACCGGCGAGCTGGGTGCCGCCGCCGGAGCGTTCGCTCAGGAAGAGCGTGGAGGCCTTGGTCTGGCCGCCCCCGCCGCCGAGGGCGAGCGTGGTGGTGATCTGGTATTTCCATTTTTGCGGCTGGCCGTTCACGAGGGTGGTTTCGGAAAACGTGTCGCTCACAATCTGCTTGGCGCGCAGTGTGCGCAATTGGGCGAGGACGGTTTCGAGGGCGGCGCGCCGGGCGGCGGGCTCGGCCGCGAGGGCGGCGGCCCAGGTTTCCCCGGTGGCGAGCTGATGCGTGTAGAGCGGAGCGGAGCCGTCGGTGGGGCCAAAGCTGACGCCGGTGATCTGCGTGCCTTCGGGCAGCGTGCTCAGGGTGCGGTCACGATAAACGCGGGAGACGACAGGCAACTCGTTGAGAGTGTCCGCGGGCACGGCGTAGACGAAGGTCTGGCCTTCCACGCGGGCCTGCACGGAGTCGGCGGCCGCGCCGCTGATGGCGAGGATGAGCGTGATCTGCGTGGAGGCGGCCGCCACCGGCCCGCCGCCGGTGGGCGCGAGCGTGAGGGTGATTTTGCGCTGGGGCAGGTTGAACCCGAAATTTTCCAACTCGGCCTGGGACGGGGCGTCGCTGAGGAAATGCGTGGCCGAGAGCAGGGAGAGACGTTGCAGCAGATTGCCGACGCGGGTGGCGTCGGCCGGGAACGTCCGGGTGCCCTGTTCGCCGGCGCGGAGGACAATCTGCCAGGCGGCGGAGGTCTCCAGGCGCTGAAGCGTGAGCTCGGGCGTGCGGGTGGACGAGGGATCGCTGATGCTGATGGCCGTCACCGAGGCGGCATCGAAATCGAGGATACGCGTTTCACGCAATTTTTCCTGCGCGAGGCGGAGGGTTTTCATCAGCTCGTTGGGAATCGACGTGGCGAAGACCTGGTCGCGGCCTTCCATCTGCGCGTAGAACTCGGTGGTGTCGGCGCCGGGGGCGCCGGAGGGCAGGCCCACGAGCAGGGTCTCGCGGCGGTTGTTGCCTTCGAGAGTCACGCGCAGCGCGGGGCTGGCGAGGCCGGTGTGTTCGACGGGGGCCTCGGTTTTGTTCAGAAAACGTCCCACGCGCAGGGCGTTGAGGGCGCTGACCGTCACCTCGGCGGCGGTTTTGCCGGCGCGGGCGACGATGGGTGCTTCAAACGACCAGCGGGCGCCGTCGCGGCGCAGGCGGAGACGCACGTTTTTGCCGTCGGGCGCGGGGATTTGCAGGCCGAGTGAACGCACTTCGAAAACGGGGATGGTGAAGAGCGCGTCGGAGCGAAGCTGCTCCAAGCCGAGGTTGAGGCTGTCGGCGAGACTGCGACCGACGACATGAACGGTTTTTTTGTCGGGCGAAAGCAGGTAGAGGCGGTTGCCGACCTTGGTGGTGTCGCCGATGCCGAGTTCGGTCACGACGGAGGCGCCGTTGGTGAGGGCGGGATCGCGGGTGAAGGCGAGGGTGCAACTGGGCGGGTTGAGGCCGTAATCCGAGAGACTCTGGCCGCTTTTCTTGAGATCTTTCACGAGGAAACTGGTCTCGTGCTTGAGGAATTCGAGTTCGTGAATGATGCGCTTCACCGCAAAATCATTGGCCGGCCAGTTGATGGGGGCGGTGATTTCCCAGGCGTCGGTGCTGCGTTTGCGGCCCAGTCGGAGGATGTCGGCGGTGGCGGGGGACTTGATCTCGATGGTGGTCAGGCCGACGACCTCGTCGCCGAGCACGCGGAGACGCGCCTCGGCCTCGGTGCGTTCGATGTTCAGCTCGTGCCGGGTGTAGAAGATCAGGGCGAACAGCGCCACATTCAGGAAGAGCAGGGCGAGCGTGACTTTGGTACGCATGGAAAAAAGGGGAAGGCGGGTGAAGGTTAGCTGCGGCGCGTCCAGTAAACGAGGGTTCCCAGCAGGGCGGCGGCTCCGGGCAGCAGGAGAAGCAGGCTGTAACGGAGGCGGTGGAGCTGGTCCTGGCTGAGCGAAAGCTGGAACTTGTCCACGGGGCGGGCGGGGACCTTGAGGTCAATGTCGCGGTCGGTCGCCCAGTTGATGGTGGCGAGGAAGAGGGTGAGGTTGCCGATGGTGGCGAGCTGGTCGTTGGCAATCCAGTCGGCGCTGCCGAAGACGATCAGACGTCCGCCGGGGACGCTGAAGGGCAGGTTGCCGCTGGTGGTGACGCGTTCCGAAGTGATGGCGACGGTGATGCGCTGATCGGGTCCGCCGAGGTCGACGCCGGCGTTGAACACGGCCGCGCCGCGCTGGCGGTAGTTGCGCTCGCCCCAGGCGGTCTTGGACGCGGCGATGAGCTCGGTGATCACGAGGTTGGCGTCGAGCGGCCGGCCCGGATCGGGACGCACGGAGCGGGTCGGGCCGAAACGCACGGGGACGTTGTTGTCGATGAGCTGCTGGGTGATGGAATGCTTCGCGTAGGCGCGCAGGATGAGATCCCCGGTGTCGTTCTGACCGTCGGGTCCGCTGTCGTAGACGAGCACGTCGTCGTCCAGCACGCCCCAGTCGTAGAGAAGATCGTCGAGGCCGTTCGGGAAAAGGGGAGGGAGGAGCGCGATGACGCGACCGGCGCGGGTGGAGAGATACTGGCGCAGGGCTTCCTGCTCCTGGGGATCGTACCGGCCTTGCGGGCCGACGATCACCAGCGCGGCCGCATCCGTCGGCACGCCGTGTTTCTGGGCAATGTCCCAGGTGCCGACTTCGAAATTGCGAACACCGAGTTCCGTGGTGAGCAGGGAGAGACCGCGCGCGGGACTGACGTCATCGGGCTGCATCTCGCCGTGGCCGCTGAGGAAATAGATTTTTCGCTTCGACGGATTGGAAACATCCAGGATCGCGGCGGTGAAAACCTGCTCGCCGAGGAAAGCCTTCTTTTCTCCGTTCTCCATACGATACAGATCGGAGAGGTCGATGACGCGGCGGCGGTCGCCGCAGAGGACGAGGATGGTGTTGGGCCGGTCGATGCCGAGAGCCTCGGCGTCGCGCCGCCGTTGGAACACGTCGATGAACTCGGTGGTGACGCGGCCCTTGGCGTTGTTTTCGGTGGCGTAGCCGTACTCGCGCAACAGGCCGCTTACGTCGCGATAAGCCTGGGCGACCGGCTCGTTGTCGCTGTCCTCCGTGAGGGTGACGACGACGCGCACGGGCTGGTCGAGATTTTTCAGGTAGGACCGGGTCTCGGGCGAGAGCGAGTGGCGGTGATGACGGGTGAGGTCGAAACGCCAGGCATAGTGGATCGCGAGGTAGTTGAGTCCGCCGAAGAGCGTGATGAACAGCACGGCCTGCGCGAGCAGGTTGAGCGTGCGAATCCAGCGGACGGCGCGAAAGCTTGCGAAGGTGCTCATGGTTCAGCTGTGCAGACGTTTGGCTTCGACGCCGAGGATGCTGAAAATAAGCGCCAGCACCGTGCCGCTCAGATAAAAAAGGACCTCGCGGGTGTCGATCACGCCATGGCTGAAATCATCGAGATGGCGGAACGTCCGCGCGTAATCGAGGATGGCGCGGGCGGGCTTCATCGAATCGAGATTCATCATTTCGAGCGAGCTCGCGTAATTGAGCCCGATGATGAGCGCGAAGAGCAGGGTGAACGCGAGGATGCCGGCGACCGCCTGGTTGCGCGAGAGGGAGCTGGCCAGAACACCGAGGGCGACGAAGAAGAGTCCGGAAATGGCGATGAAGAGATAGCCGCCCAGCAGCGGCCCCAAATCGAGGAAGCGCAGGTCGCCCGCGAACCGGTGCAGGATGTAGAAAAATCCGCCCGTCGAGGCCCACAGCAGCAGGTAAAGAAAATAGGACGCAAAATATTTCCCGAGGACTACCTCGGCCGTGGTGACGGGTGCGGTCAGCAGCGTTTCCAGCGTGCCCAGGCGGCGCTCCTCCGAGATGCACTTCATCGTGAGCAGCGGCACCATGAAGAAAACCGGCAGCCAGAAGAGTTGGAAAAACACCGTGGCTGGCGAGGTCTCTTGGGCGGCCTTGCTGTAGTTTTCCAGGACACCGGCGAAGATGAATCCCATCACGGCCAGGAACAGGACCGCCGCGATATAGGTGCTGGCGCTGACCAGCAGCATGCGGATCTCGTGGCTGAGAATGGTGAGGAAGTGGCGCATGGCTTAATGGCGGCGGGCGGAAAAAAGACGCAGGACGGGAGCCGGTCTTAAAAAAGATTTGGGGAAGTCGCTCATGGGATTTTCGCCGAGGTTATTTCGAAGCGCCTTTCGGGGCATCAACCGCATCCCAGCCGCGGCGGGTGGAGGCGAGGAACACGTCCTCGAGCGATGGCTGCACGCGGTTGAGGGCGCGCAGGCGGAAACGCTCGTCGGCGGCGAGCGCGCGCAGCAGCGTCTCGCCGAGATCGTCGTCGCGCACGGTCGTGAGGGAGAGTTTGCGGAAACCGGCGGCATCCGGCTCACCGGCATCGGCGATGTGCAGCGTCGGCTCGATCCGGACCAGCGCGGCCGGCAGGGCGGCAGCGGTGTCGCCGGCGATTTCCAGCTCGTAGCGGGAATGGCCGAAGACTTCTCGGCGGAGATCGGCGGGCGCCCCCTGCGTGACCACGCGGCCTTGGTTGATGATGAGCACGCGGTCGCAGGTCATCTCGATCTCGGGCAGGATGTGCGAGGAGATGATCACGGTCATGCGGCCGCGCAGGCTCGCGATGAGGTCACGCACGATGAGGATCTGGTGGGGATCGAGGCCGATGGTGGGCTCGTCCATGATGATGACGGGCGGCTCGGCCAGGATCGCCTCGGCGATGCCCACGCGCTGGCGGAAGCCCTTGGACAGCGTCCCGATGATGCGGTGGCGGACGCGCTTGAGGTCGCAGAGGTCGAGGACTTCGTCGAGCCGCACGCCGAGTTTGCCGCGGGAAAGGCCTTTCAGCCGGCCGCGGTAATGGAGGTATTCGGAGACGCGCATGTCATCCGGGAGCGGGTTGTTCTCCGGCATGTAGCCGATGAAGTTTTTTACCTCGTCGCTGTGCGTGGCGACGGAGAGGCCGCAGACGGTCACCTGGCCCGAGTTGGCGGGCAGATAACCGGTGAGGATGCGCATGGTGGTGCTCTTGCCCGCGCCGTTCGGGCCGAGAAAGCCGAGGATCTCGCCGCGCGCCACGGTGAAGCTCACCTTGTTCACGGCGGTGACGCCGGCGTAGGTTTTAACGAGATCGCGCACTTCGATGGCGGGGAGATCGGCGGACATAGGATTCAAGCGTGGGAAGGCTTCGACACGGGTAAACGTGAAAGGTTTAGGCGTTGTTCAACCGCCAGGCGGCGGCGAGCCCGAGGAGGGTGAGGTCGGGAGAATCGACGGGCTTCTGACGCAGGCGTCCGTCGATGGCGGCGGCGGCGCCCCCGGCGGTGACGAGGGCGGGCGGCGGTTCGCCGCGTCCGGCGAGTTCCGCCAGCACCGCGTCGAGCAGGGCTTGGATCATGCCGGGAAAACCGATGACCGAGGCGATGCGCATGCCCTCGACGGTGGATTTGCCGATGGCGCTGGTGATTTTGAGGGAGTCGTCGATGAAGGGCAGCTGGGCGGTGCGCTCGTGGAGGTAGTCGCGCATCATGGCCGGGCCGGGGGCGATGATGCCGCCTTCGTAACCGCCCGCCCGGGTGATGATGTCGAAGGTCACGGCGGTGCCCAAATCGATGACGACGGCGGGCGAACCGAACAGCGCATGAGCGCCGGCGGCGTTGGCGAGACGATCCTGGCCGATCTCGGCGGGCTGCGGGTAGGTGATGGACACGCCCAGCCGTTGCTCCGGACCGATCTGCCAGACGGGCAGACCATAGCCGGCCATCGCTTGAAGAAAAATCGGAGTGGCCGCCGGCACGACGGAGCAGAAGGCGATCGCGACCGGAGCGTCGTCCGCGGTCCGCAGCCCGGAGAGCCGGGGAAGAATGCCGTCGGCGGGGTGGTCGAGCAGGCGCGTCGGCACGACGCCCGCCGAATGCACGGAATCCTTTGCCACCACGCCGTAGTGCGCGTGGGTGTTGCCAATATCGATGCAAAGGATGGCCGGCGACGGGGCCGGATGACCAATGACCGGGGGCGAATGAGCAGGGAGGGCTGCAGACATCAAAATAAGAGGGAAACGAAAGTTTCTGACTCTCAACCTCCAACCTTCAACCCTCAACTTTTGGGCGGTTTTTCCAGCGTCACTTCGCCGGCGCGAAAGCGTTCGGTGCGCCCCTGCTCGGTGCGCACGACGAAGCAGCCTTCATCGTCGATTCCCAGGGCGGTGCCGGCGACGCGCTGATCGCCGGTGAGCACGGCGACGGAGCGGTTGCGCAGCACGTCGTAACGGTTCCAAAGGTCGGCGAAAGTCTGCCGGTAGCTGCCGTCGACGAACCGGTCGTAGGCTTGGAGCACGCGTCCGATGAGCGCGGCGGTGAATCGATTCAAATCCAGCGGTTGGCGGGTGTGCTCGGCGAGGGAAACGGCCTTGCCGGCCAGCTCGGGCGGCCAGCCGCCGGCGGGACTGTTGACGTTGAGACCGAGACCGAAGACGAGGTCGCGGATCTGGTCGGCGTCCATGCGCGCCTCGGTGAGCATGCCGCCGGCCTTGCGCCCGTCGAAAAGCAGATCGTTGGGCCACTTGAGGCCGGGGGCGGTGCGGCAGAAATTGGCGGTGAGCTCGCAGAGGTTGGCACCCATCCAGAGGGTGAACATTTGCATGCGGGCGGGCTCCAGGCGGGGACGGAAGGCGAAACTCACGTAGAGATTGCCGTTGGCCTCGCTGTGCCAGGCGCGGCCAAAGCGTCCGCGGCCCTTGGTCTGACGCTGGGCGATGATAGCGAAAGGTGCGACGCGGCCGGCGGCCAGCTGGCGGGCGGCTTCGTCATTGGTGCTGTCGATCTCGTCGAGCAACTGCAGGGTGAAATCCTGGTGATGCCCGTGGCGGTAGGCCTGGATGAGCGCGGCGTTCAGGCCGGACGGACGGGCGGCGAGCTTGTAGCCGCGGGCGCGGGCGGGTTCGAAAACGAAGCCCTGCTCGCGCAATTTCTCCATGTGCTGCCAGATGGCGACGCGACTCACGCCGAGTTTTCGCGCCAAGGCCGTGCCTGTGACATACCCGGCCTCGCCGGCGAGAAGCTCTTCCAAGATGACGGTTTCGGGCGGGCGCGGATTGGGTTTCATGCGCGCCAGTCCAGCCCGATGTCGACCCAGACGCTTTGATGGACCAGGGCGCCGGTGGAGATAAAATCGAGGCCGAGCTCGGCAAAGCGGGGCAACGTTTTCAACGTAATGCCGCCGCTCGCCTCGGTGAAGGCGCGGCCGCCGATGAGGGCGACGGCGCGTTTGATCTGCGCGGGCGTGAAGTTGTCCAAAAGAATCACATCGGCCCCGGCTGCGAGCACGGGCGGGATCTGGTCGATCCGGTCCACCTCGACTTCGACGGGGAGATCGGGCGCGGCTTTTTTCGCACGGGCGACAGCCGCGGCCAGCGGGGAGGAAGCGGGCGCGCGGTTTTTTGAATTTTGAGATTTGGAGCCCGGGATTTCCTCATCGGCAAAGCCGATCAAGGCGAGGTGGTTGTCCTTCAGCATCACGCGGTCGAAGAGGCCGAGGCGATGGTTCCAGCCGCCGCCGCAGGCGACCGCGTATTTTTCCAGCATGCGATAGCCGGGGGTGGTCTTGCGCGTGTCGAGGAGGCGGGTACGGCCCTGGCCCAAGGCCTCGGCATAGCGGTGCGTTTGCGTGGCGATGCCGGAAAGACGCTGGATAAAATTCAGGATCACGCGTTCCGCCGCGAGCAGGCTGCGCGGATCGCCGGTGAGGGTGGCGAGAACATCGCCGGCCTTCACGCCGCGGCCGTCTTTGACACAGGGCTGTACGCGGGCGCCTCCGCCGTAGGCCGCAAGAATGACGGGGATGAGCGGCAGGCCGCACACGGTGAGCGCGTCGCGCGCCACAAGATCGGCGGAGCCTTGGCGGGGCGCGGCGGGCAGGCTGGCGGTGGAGCGATCGCCGGTGACGCGCGGGCGCTCCCGCAAACCAAGCCCGGCGAGATCCTCGTCGCGCGCCATCTCCACCAGCCGCCGGAGGAACGCGAGATCAAGGTCGTCCCAAGCGAGGCGTTTAAGAAGGGCTTCGGCGGCGGCGGGCATGGTTGTCGGCCAACCTTCAACCAAGCGCCGGTGAACGTTCAACGCTCAAGTGCGCGCCCATCCGTTCAATCGCGGTCATGCAGGGAGGCGAAAACAGCGGGGCGCAGCGCCAGGTCGTAGCCGAGTTCGCGCAGGCGCGCGGCGGCGGCCGGATCGATTACGGACACGATCGCGACTTCTTCGCGGCTCTCGGCCAGTTCTCGCGTGCGCTCCGCTTCCGCATAACGCGCGAGCATGCGCTCCGCAGGCGACCGGCCGAGAAGCGGCAGGGTGAAGGGATTGAGCATCCGGTCGGCCTCGGTTCGATAACGGCTCAAGGCGAGTTCGGTCCGTCCTCGCGGCGTGAGCAACCGGTCCGCCGGCAAGCTCTCGGGCGCCGGAGCTTCGACAATCATCTCGGGGAGGGTAATCACCGGTGTATCCGCAACCAGAGCCGGCGAGGGTGGGGCCGGCGCATAGGCGGGCAGGCTGGACTGAAGCGCGTTGGTGAGGGCGGGAGAGATCCGGTGGGGCGGGCCGGAGGACTCCGCGAGGGTGAGCGTGACAACGGACAGGGCGAGAAGCGCCGTCGTCCGCGGGAAACGAAAGGCTTTCATCCCCCGTTGGACCGCAAAAGGCCCGGCCGGTTCGCCCGGGAAAATTTCGGCAGCCCGGGGAGGGAACCGTCTTATCCGCGGACCTGGCCGGTGCCGGTGACCAGGTACTTATAACTGCACAGCTCGTTCAATCCCATCGGGCCGCGGGCGTGCAGGCGGTCGGTGCTGATGCCGATCTCCGCGCCGAAACCGAACTCGAAGCCGTCGTTGAAGCGGGTGCTGGCGTTCCAGGTGACGACCGCGCTGTCCACCGCCAGTTGAAAACGTTCCGCCGCCGCGGGATCGCGGGTGATGATGGCCTCGGTATGACCGGAGCTGTCGCGGTTGATCGTGGCGATGGCCTCGTCGAGCGAGGCGACCACGCGCACGGCGATGACGAGGCTGAGAAACTCGGCGGTGTAATCGGCGGGCGCGGCGGGCGTGTGGGCTATGCCGGCGCGGGCGAGGATGGCGGCGCTGGCGGCGTCGGTGCGGAGCTCCACGCCTTTGGCGGCGAGCGCGGAGGCCAGACGGGGAAGCAGCGCTTCGGCCGCGGCCTCGTGGACCAGGAGCTGCTCGGCGGCGTTGCACACGCCGGGGCGCTGGGTCTTGGCGTTGACGAGGATATTTTCGGCGATGGCCGCGTCGGCCTCCTTGTCCACGTAAACGAAGCACACGCCGGTGTAGTGCTTGATCACGGGGATGGTGCTGTTCTGCGCGACGAAGCGGATGAGGCCTTCGCCGCCGCGGGGGATGATGCAGTGGATCAGCGTATCGAGCTTGAGCAGGGTGTTGAGCGCGGCGCGGTCGGTCGTGGGGATGAGTTGGACCGCGTCGGCGGGCAGGCCGGCGTCGGCCAGCGCCCGGGTGAGAAGCGCGGCGAAGGCGGTGTTGGTGTGGAAAATTTCCTTCCCGCCGCGGAGGATGCAGGCGTTGCCGCTCTTCAGGCAGAGAATGGCGCAGTCGATGGTGACGTTGGGGCGCGCTTCGTAGATAATGCCGATGACACCGATGGGGACGCGACGCTTCCGGATGACAAGACCGTTGGGACGGATCCGCTCCTCGAGGATTTCGCCGACGGGATCGGGCAGGGCGGCGACCTGGCGGACGGATTCGGCGAGATGTTCGAGCCGGGCGGGTGTCAGGGTGAGGCGGTCGATCTCGTAGGGTGCGAGGCCGTTGGCCGCGGCGGCGGCGAGGTCCTGGCGGTTGGCGGCGAGAAGCGCGTCGGCGGACTCGGGGATCAGCGCGGCGAGCCGCAGGAGCGCGTCGTTTTTGACGGAGGCCGGCGTCGTGGCGAGCACGAGGGACGCGGCGCGGGCGCGTTGGGCGATCGCGGTGACGAGTTGGGCGAGGTCGACGAACATTTCAGGAAAGGATCGATAAAGGCTCAATGGGCAAGACGCTGCGCATAATCGCGCAGGGCGGGCCAGTGGGCGTCGGGGATGGCGGGGCCGAGATGGCGTACGCATTCGGAGCCGAGCCGCGAGCCGAGCGCACCGGCGGCAGAGAGAGGCCACTTTTGCAGGTAGCCGTAGAGGAAGCCGGCGGCCCAGGCATCGCCGGCGCCGGTGGTGTCCACGACGGCGGGCACGGGCACGGGATCGATACGGTGAAGCTGCTGGCCGTGGGCGATCCACGCGCCGTCCTTGCCCATTTTCACGGCGGCGACGCCGCCGAAGTCGGCCACGCGCCGGGCGAGGGCGGCGTAATCATGGCCGGAGGTGTCGGGGAAAAGGGCGAGGATTTCGTCCTCGTTGGCGAAGACCACGTCGATGCCGGTGCGGAGTTGGGCAAGAATCCAGTCGCGGGCGGCGTTGACCACCTCGAAGGAGGCGAGGTCGACGCTGAGGGTGCAACCGGCGGCGCGGGCGGCGTTGATGACGGCGTTGGCGAGGTCGCGGTTGAAGAGCAGGTAACCCTCGATGTGGGCATGGCGGCAGCCGTTGAAATCGGCGAGGCTGATTTCGCCGGGATGCAGCGTCATGGCGGCGGCGAGGCAGGTGCGCAGGGTGCGCTGGCCGTCGGGCGTGATGAGGGAGACGCAGCGGGCGTTGGCGAGGTCCGCGTATTTAAAGCGAGTGGTGTCGCCGCCGGCGGCACCGAAATGTTTGAGGTAGGCGCGGGCGGTGGCGTCGTTGCCGAGCTTGCCGAGGAAGGTGGTGCGCAGGCCGAGACAGGCGGCGCCCACGGTGGTGTTGCCCGCCGAGCCGCCGGCGACGGTGGCGGGATGCTCCTCTAGACGGGTGACGATGGCCTCCATCTCGTCGGCGTCGACGAGCACCATGCCGCCCTTGGCGCCGTTGAGAGTGGTGAGGAAGGTGTCGGGCACATGGGCCAGCAGGTCCATGATGGGCGAGCCGGCGCCGATGAGATCGAAAGGTTTGGTGGTCACGTAAAGAAGCGGGGGGTGGGAGAACTAGTTGGAAACCGTGAGGCTTGTGGCCAGCAGGGGTTCGTCGTCGACCTCGATGATGATGGAATAATCGCCGGGCTGGGGGAACGAGAGGTTGCGGATCTCGTTGATGAGATTGATGCGTTGCAGGGGGCTCTGCGACTCGAAGGGGCGCTCGATCAGCGGCTGGGGATTGGTTGCGTCCAAGCCCATGGAAATACGGATGGTGTGCTCGCCGGCGGGCACGTCGCTGAGGGTGAGAAACCAGATCATGAGCGGGTGCACCACGGGGAATTCGCGGGCGCGGATGTTGGAGAACACGCCGAGGATGGTGTGCTTGCCCGAACCGGGGTCGAGATGGACGCCGTCGCAGGTAAGCCAGGCAAGGACTTGCGGTTTCGATTGCATGTAAACGGAGATGCTGGCCGGCGTTCGGGAGGCGGCGCAAGCGGGGAATTGCTTGGCGCGGGGCCGGCGGGCGTTTTGTGTGGGCGGCCGATGTCCCCGCTCGATTCCTGGCTCCAACCGCTCAAGGCCTATCCGAGGGGGCTGGTGCTGGTTTGCTTCGCCATTTCCGCGGCGGCGGTCCTTTGGGGGCTGGCGAAGGTCGCGAAATGGTCGGCCTACCTGCTGGCGCTGGCGGTTTTCGCCGGACTGACGGCGGCGCTGGCGCTGTGGTTGTGGGAATAGGACGGGGTTTTGCTTGTCACGTTTTCCGCCCACCCCATATGCCTTTCCGATGAAATACATCTTCGTGACAGGCGGAGTCGTTTCGTCGTTGGGCAAAGGCCTGACGGCGGCGGCGCTGGGTGCGCTGCTGGAGCTGCGCGGGCTGACCGTGCGCATCCAGAAGTTCGACCCCTACCTGAACGTCGATCCGGGCACGATGAGCCCCTTCCAGCACGGCGAGGTTTACGTCCTCGAGGACGGCGCCGAGACCGATCTCGATTTGGGCCACTACGAGCGTTTCACGAGCGGAAAATTATCCCGCCTCAACAGCCTGAGCTCCGGCCAGGTTTATGAAAACGTGATCCAGAAGGAACGTCGCGGCGTTTACCTCGGCAAGACCGTGCAGGTGATTCCGCATGTGACCAACGAAATCAAGGAACGCATCTACTCCGGCGGCAAGGACGTCGACGTCCTCATCACCGAGATCGGCGGCACCACCGGCGACATCGAAGGACTGCCGTTCCTCGAGGCGATGCGCCAGTTCGCCCTCGAAGTGGGCTCGAACGACTGCATTTTCATCCATGTCACGCTGGTGCCTTACCTCAAGGCCGCCGGCGAATTGAAGACCAAGCCGACCCAGCAATCCGTCGCCAAGCTCCGCGAAATCGGCATCCAGCCCGACATTCTCGTGTGCCGCTGCGACCACGCGCTCGAGGCCGGCCTGCGCGAGAAGATCTCGATGTTCTGCAACGTTCCGGTGAAGGCCGTGATCGAGTGCGGCGACGTCGACTCCATCTACGAGCTGCCCCTCGCGCTCCAAAAGGAACACATGGACGATCTCGTGATCGACCTTTTCGGCCTTAAAAATCCCCCGCCCGAGAAAAACATCTGGAACGAGATCGTGCGCCGCGTGAAAAACCCCGCGCACGAAGTCACCATCGGCGTCGTCGGCAAGTACATCGAGCTCCAGGATGCCTACAAATCCGTGTACGAGTCCGTCACCCACGCCGGCATCGCCAACAACACCCGCGTCAATGTCGTCCGCATCGACGCCGAGGAATTGGAGAAGAAGAACGGCCTCGCTCTCCTCAAGGGCCTCGACGGCATCCTCGTCCCCGGCGGTTTCGGCGACCGCGGCACCGAGGGCAAGATCGCCGCGGCGAAATACGCCCGCGAAAACAACGTTCCCTACTACGGCCTCTGCCTCGGCCTGCAGATCGCGGTGATCGAGTATTGCCGCAACGTGCTCAAGCTGAAGGGCGCCAACTCCACCGAGTTCGACGCCAACGCCCCCCATCCTGTCA
This sequence comes from Verrucomicrobiota bacterium, assembly GCA_019510185.1. Taxonomy (GTDB): domain Bacteria; phylum Verrucomicrobiota; class Verrucomicrobiia; order Opitutales; family Opitutaceae; genus Rariglobus. The sequence continues at coordinate 142,264 of JAEKKV010000012.1, forward strand.
TCAACATGATGGAGGAGCAGAAGAAGATCATCGACAAGGGCGCGACCATGCGCCTCGGCAGCTACGACTGCGCGCTTACGCCCGGCACGCTCGCCGCCCGCGCCTACAAGGCCGCCAGCATCCGCGAACGCCACCGCCACCGCTTCGAGGTCAACAACGCCTACGTCGGCCAGCTCCAGCGCGGCGGCCTCGTCATCAGCGGCATCAACCCTCGCCGCAATCTGGTCGAGATCGTCGAACTCAAAAAGCACCCCTGGTTCCTCGCGGTGCAGTTTCACCCCGAGTTTCAGTCCAAGCCCGACAAGGCCCACCCGCTGTTCGCCGCCTTTGTCGCCGCCGCGTTGAAAAACAAGAAGGGCGGCAAGAAGCCCGCGAAAGCCAAGAAGAAGTAAACGCGCCGCGCCCCTCATTTCCATGCCGCTTTTCAATCCCGCCAAGCTCCTCATCCTCGCCGGTCCCTGCTCGCTCGAAAACGAGAAGGTTGTCCGCGCCGTCGCCGAAAAACTCGTCGCTCTCCGCGCGAAATATCCCGAGCTCAACCTCGTTTTCAAGGGCTCCTTCGACAAGGCCAACCGCACCTCCATCGCCGGCGGCCGCGGCACCGGCCTGGAGGAGGGACTCGCCCTCCATGCTCTCGTCAAAAAAGATTACGGCCTGCCCTGCGTGACCGACGTGCACGAGAGCGAGCAGTGCGCGCCCGTCGCCGCCGTGTGCGACGTCCTCCAGATTCCCGCCTATCTCTGCCGCCAGACCGATCTCCTCCTCGCCGCCGCCGCGACCGGCAAGACCGTCAACGTGAAGAAAGGCCAGTTCCTTTCGCCCACCGACATGGTTCACGTCGTCGGCAAGCTGAAGCACGGCGGTGCCGCCGAGATCTGGCAATGCGAGCGCGGCGCGACCTTCGGTTACAACAACCTCGTGGTCGACATGCGCGCGTTCCCCATCATGGCGCGCAACGGCTATCCTACGATTCTCGACGCCACCCACAGCGTGCAGCTCCCCGGCGCGGCCGGCGGCAAGAGCGGCGGCCAGCGCGAGTTTGTGCCCACGCTCGCCTTCGCCGCCCTCGCGGCCGGCGCCGACGGTCTTTTCCTCGAAACCCATCCCGATCCGGACAACGCGCTCTCCGACGGACCCAACATGGTGCCGCTCGACGAACTCGAGGCCCTGCTCGCGAAGTGTCTCGCCTTCTGGCGCCTCGCCCGCTCCTAAAGCGGCGGCGCCTCGTGGAATATCCCCGTTGAACGTGCGTTTCAATTGCGACACACACGGTTGACCGGGGCGGGAAATCGACTTCACCCTATCTGTCCAAATCCAACCCTGATGGAAACCTTCCTCATCGACGTGCCGATCCCTTCCATGGGGGCGACTGTCAGCGAACTCACCGTCATCGATATCAAGATCCATCCCGGCGCGCGCGTCGCCAAGGGAGAGAAGATCGCGGAACTGGAGAGCGACAAATCCGTTTTTGAGTTTGAGTCCCCCTGCGACGGCGTGGTGGAGGCCATCCAGGCCCGGGCCGGCGATATTTTGCCCAGCGGCGCGCCGTTTCTGAGTATTCAGACCGCCGATATTTCTTTGAAGCACCTCGCGGCCAAGGCCGGCGCCCGGAAGACCGAATCCGTGCCCACGCCTCCGGTGGCCGCGCCCGCGGCGGCGACCGCCGCCTCCGCTCGCGAGCCCGCCAAACCGGCTCCGGCCGCGTCGGGCCTGCAATGGACGCCCCGCGCCGCGAAACTCGCGCAGGACGCCGGGCTCGATCCCGCTACGCTCACCGGCATTGAGGCCACCGGCCCCGGCGGACGCATCTCCGGCGACGACATCGCGCGTTATCTTGCGGCGAATCCCGCCGCCACCGGCTCGGGCCTCTCGTCGCTCAGCGCCCAGCGCTCGGCGCCGGCCGCGTCCTCTGAAACCGTCTGCATCGCCGGCGTCGGCTATGCTGTGCCGAAGAACGTCCGTCCCACCAGTGAGATTCTCAAGTCCTTCCCCGGCCGAACCGAGGAAGAGATGATCAAGCTCACCGGCATCAAGGAACGCCGTTACGCCGACGCCGATGAATCCGCCACCAGCCTGGCCGCCACCGCCGTGAAGCATGCCCTCGCGCAGGCCGGTCTCAACGCCGGCCAGATCGATGGCATCGTTCTCGCCACGATCATTCCCGACCAGCCCGTGCCCTCGATGGCCAGCGGTCTGGCCAAGCTGCTCGGCTGCCCGCGCGCCCTTGCCTTTGACGTCAACGCCGCCTGCTCCGGCTGGCTTTACGCTCTCGAGGTCGGCCGCGCCTTCATCCGCGGCGGCACCGCGAAAAACGTCATCGTCGTCACCGCCGAGCTGCTCTCGCGCATCACCAATCCCAACGACCACGAGACCGCGTTTCTCTTTGGCGACGGCGCGGGCGCGGCCATCCTGACCGACGCCCCCGGCGGTCATCGCCTCCACCGCATGGCTCTTTCGGGCGACGCCTCCGCCTTTGAGGCGATCCAGCGCCCCGGCGGCGGCGCCCGCCAACTCGTCCCGGCCCCCGGCGGCGCCGACCTCGCGGATTTTTATCTCCAGATGGACGGTGGCGCGGTGTTCAAAAATGCCGTGATCGCTTTCGCCAACGAAATTGAGTCCGCCCTCAAGCGTCACCAGCTCAAGCCCGACGACATCGCCTGGATCGTGCCGCACCAGGCCAACGAGCGCATCCTCCGCGCCGTCGGCAAACGCGTGGGCATCCCTTTCGAGCGTTTCGTTGTGACCATCGCCAAGTACGGCAACACCTCCGGCGCGTCCGTCTCGATGGCGCTCGGCTGGGCGGCGGAAGAGGGCATCTTCAAATCCGGCGACAAGATCATCTTCTGCTCCGTCGGCGCCGGCCTCACCTTCGCGGGCGGCCTGCTGGTCTGGTAAATCGCCGCATGCGCCCGCCCCTGCCGCCTTTCACCGCCGAGTCCGCCCGGGCGAAAGTCCAGGCCGCCGAGGATGGCTGGAACTCCCGGGATCCCGCGCGCGTGGCGCAGGCCTACACCGAGGATTCGGAATGGCGCAACCGCTCGGAATTTTTCCGCGGCCGTCCCGCGATCGTCGCCTTCCTCACCCGCAAATGGGAACGCGAGCTGGACTATCGGTTGAAGAAGGAACTCTGGGCTTTTACGGACAACCGTATCTCCGTGCGCTTCGAGTACGAGTGGCACGACGCTGCCGGACAATGGTACCGCTCCTATGGCAACGAGCAGTGGGAGTTCGACGCGCAAGGCCTCATGCAACGCCGCTTCGCCAGCATCAACGATCTGTCGATTCTGGAATCCGACCGGAAATTTCGCTGGGAGCGCAAGTAAGGCCGGCGCTGCGCTCAGCCGTTTTGCAGCTCGTAACTCAGCACGCTGAGCGCGTACACCGCCGCCGTTTCGCAACGCAGCACGAGCGGACCGAGCGTCACGGGCGTGAATCCCGCCGTCAGCGCGGCGCTCATTTCCGCGGGTGAAAAATCGCCCTCAGGGCCGATCAGCCAAGTTGCTTTTTTTGGCGCTCGACCCTGCGCGGTTTTGAAATGGGCGAGCACGTCTTTGAGCGGTCGCGCGCCCGGATGCAGGCTGGCGATCAGTTTCAAATCATACTCCGGCTCAACCGCGGCCAGAAACGAATCGAGTTTTTGCAGCGCCGTGATTTCGGGCAGCCACGGATTGCCGCACTGCTTGGCCGCCTCGAGCGCGGCGATTTGCCATTTCTCGATTTTTTTATCGGAGCGGTCGCCGTCGAGGTGTACCTGGGTGCGTTCGGTTTCCAGCGGCACGATGCGGCGCGCGCCGATCTCGGTGGCCTTGCGCACGATCGCGTCCATCGCCGGTCCCTTGGGCAGCGCCTGTGCCAGAGTGATATCAAAAGGCAGCGGCGGAGCCTGCCGGGTCGAACGCACAGCCAGCACGGCTTCGCGCTTGGAGTCGGTCCGCAGCTCGCAGTCCCACTCGGTGCCGCGTCCATCGAACGCCACCACGGCATCGCCCTGGCGGGCGCGGTTGACGACGACGAGGTGATGGGACTCCTCCGCTGAAAGCCGCAGCTCGGCGGGCTGACGGTCGGTCGGGGTGCAAAAAACGCGAAAGTCGGGCATGGGCGAGTGCAACCGACCCGCCTCGTCCGCGGCAATCGGAAACCCCGCGCAGGTTGGTGACGTGTGTTTCCTGCTGTTTCTCGTTTACAAGACAGCGGGCCTTTCTAGCTTCGCGTTTCCCTCGGCTGGCCCAGATGGCGGAATTGGCAGACGCAGTAGACTCAAAATCTACCGACGAAAGTCTTGTGGGTTCGACCCCCACTCTGGGCACCAGGGCTGCGAGTGAAGACGCATCGTCCGTAAAATGGTAAGCCATTATCGATAAAGGCTTGGCCTTGTGAGCGGGTTGATTGCATTTTGGCGCCCGATGACGATGAAGCCTCAATCCGTGCTCCTGATCTGTTTCTCGCTGGCCGCGCTCTTTGGCGCTTCTGGCTGCGCCAGTTTTCAAGTCCAGCCGACGGCGGCGTCCATTACGATGCCGCATATGGCCAAGCCGATTCCGGTGACCATCGGGATCACGCAGACCGAACAAAAAGTAACGGGCGGTTTTCCCGATTTGGTGCCGGGCTTCAGGGAAACCCTGACGCAGAGCGGCCTGTTTCAAAACGTGTACTATCCGGTGCGAGCGACGGATAAACTGGATGGCAGCATTGGGCTCCATCTGAGCGCCCGCTTTCATCCGGACGGCGCGCTGTTTCCGAAGTCCTTTCTGACGGGCTTTCTCTTTTTCCTGCCCGCGCCGATTGTGACCTATGATCATGAATATCAAGCCGAGTGCACGCTGGATTTGACGAAGGGGAATCGGACTTTAAAAAGCTACACCGCTCAGGCCGTCGTGACGGTTTCCTGCAAACTTCTCGCTCCCCCCGACCGGATCGAAGCCGAGGGCACGCAGGCGGTGCAAAAGCTCCTGTGGTCGGAGCTGATCGGGCAGTTGAATGCCGACCGCGCTTTTCTCGAAAGAGAATTGGCGCCTAAGCTGGTCGCGATTCCCTGAACGGGAGGTTCCTGCGGTTAAGAGGAACGGATTGCGGGTCGGGATCGGCCGAACCGCTTTCCGCAAAAAACCGCTTGCTTCTCGCGCAGCCGTTCGGCTTTCTGACCCTCCTTCCAGTTTCGGGCTGTAGCGTAGCCTGGTAGCGCGCTTGCATGGGGTGCAAGAGGTCGTGAGTTCGAATCTCACCAGCCCGACCATTTCCCCGTTGCGCATCGTCTTCGGCGATGCGCTTTTTTGCGCCCGCTTGCTTAACCTCCGGCAGGTCCGCCGGATGGCGGATGCATTTAGGCTGATTGCCTTCTTGGATTCCGCTCACGGGCCGACCAGCATGGCGGCGTCCTTCCCATGACGCCCGACGAAGTCCAGTCCCGCATCGCCAAGCTCCGCGCCGAGGTCGCTTATCACGACGAGCGCTATCACCGGCAGGCGCGGCCGGAAATCAGCGATTTCGATTACGACCGGCTCAAGCGGGAACTGGCCGATTTGGAGGCGCAGTTTCCCCAACTGGCCGCCGGCGACTCCGCCACCCGGCGGGTGGGCGACGACCGGACCGAGGGTTTCGTGCGCGTGAAACACCGTCTGGCGATGACCACGCTGGACAACACCTACGACGAGGCGGAGCTGCGCGAATTTCATGCCCGGCTCGTCAAGGCGCTCGGCACTCCCGAGCTGCTCTACACGGTTGAGCCAAAAATCGACGGCGTGGCGGTGAGCCTGACCTTTGAGCGCGGCCGGCTCACGCGGGCGGTGACGCGCGGCGACGGCGAGGAGGGCGACGATGTCACCACGAACGTGCGCACGATCCACGGACTGCCGCATGCGTTGAAACCCGCCGGCGATCCGCTGTTCGCGGCCATGCCCGATCTCATCGAGATTCGCGGCGAGATTTTTTTGCGCGACGAGGAATTCCAGCGCATCAACCGTCAGCAAGAGGAGGCGGGCGAGGCGGCCTATGCCAACCCGCGCAATCTCGCCGCCGGCACGCTCAAGCTGCTCGACCCGAAGCTCGTGGCCACGCGGCGTCTTGAAATCGTGCTCTACGGTTTGGGCGCCTGCGAACCGGCCCCCGAGGGCTTTGACTCACAAACCTCCTTTCACGAACAGCTGAAGCATTGGGGGCTGCCGGTGGTGGCGAAGTTCTGGACCGTTTCCGGCATCGACGCGGCGTGGGTCGCGATCCAGGAGCTCGACGTTCTTCGCCGCTCCTTGCCCTTTGGCACCGACGGGGCGGTGGTGAAGCTCGATTCTTTTGCGCAGCAAAAAGTGGTGGGTTACCGCGGCGAAGGGCAGGCGGCGCGCAAGCTTTCGCCACGCTGGGCCTGCGCCTACAAATTCGCCCCGGATCGCGCCGAGACGCGGGTGCGCGCCATCACCATCCAAGTGGGCCGCACCGGCGCGCTCACGCCCGTTGCCGAGCTGGAACCGGTGCAACTGGCGGGCACCACGGTGAAGCGGGCGACCTTGCACAACGCCGACGAGATCGCGCGCAAGGACGTGCGCGTGGGCGATGCCGTGCTCGTCGAAAAAGCCGGCGAAATCATTCCCGCGGTCGTGCGGGTGCTGGTGGAAAAACGTCCGCCCCACTGCGAAGCCTACGTTTTTCCCGACAAATGTCCGGTGTGCGGCACGCCGGTCGTGCGCATTGAAGGCGGAGTGGCGTGGCGCTGTCCCAACCCCGAGTGTCCGGAAAAAGTGCGGCGCAAGCTGGAGCATTTCGCCTCGAAGGCCTGCATGGATATCGACGGGCTGGGGGAGGAGATCGTGGACTTGTTGCTCAAGCACCGGCTCATCCGCTCGATCCCCGATCTTTTTCGCCTGAAGGTCGTCGACCTGCTTCCGCTTAAAAAGTCGGGCGAGGTGTGGGCGGGCAACCTCGTCAACGCCATCGCCGCCCGGCGGACGGCCGACTTGTGGCGCGTCATCCATGGCTTGGGCATTCCCCAAGTCGGCGCGGCCTCGGCCAAGGATCTCGCGCGGCGTTTCCGGTCGCTGGAAGCGCTGGCGGAGGCGTCTTTGAACGACTTGGTGCAGATCGACGGTTTCGGGGAAAAAACCGCCGAGGCCGTGCGCACTTGGTTCAACGAGCCGGTCAACCGCGCGCTCGTTTCGGAATTGTTGGAGGCCGGCCTGCGGCCCACACCTCCGCCCGAGGCGGCGGCGGGCGGGGCGCTCGCGGGCAAGACGGTCGTGCTCACAGGGACGCTACCGACACTGTCTCGCGAAGAAGCGACGGCAAAAATCGAGGCGGCGGGCGGGAAGGTGAGCGGCAGCGTGAGCCGCAAGACCCACTACGTCCTCGCGGGCGAGGACGCCGGCTCGAAGCTGGAAAAAGCAAAGACCCTCGGCGTGCCGGTGCTGGATGAAGCGGGGTTGAAGGCGCTGCTCGGAGAAACCTGATTTTTTGACCACAGAGCACACAGATTTATCAGGACAGGGATGCCCGTTGGTTTTCTATCTGTGCCCATCGGTGTAATCTGTGGTTAAACCTTCTTTGCATGAACTACCCCAGCGATGATGCGTTTTTGGAGGATTTGAGTCGCCGGGCGTTTCGATATTTTTTTGATACGGCGCATGCGCATACGGGATTGGTTCCGGATCGGGCGAAGGCCGATGGTTCCAAGCCCGGGGACATGGCGAGCATCGCGGCGGTGGGCTTCGGGCTTACGGCTCTGGTAATCGGTGCCGAGCGGGGCTGGGAGTCGAAATCGGAGTGCCGGGCATGTGCCGAGCGGGTGCTGCGCACATTGTGGCGGGACGTTCAGCACGAGCACGGGTTTTTCTATCATTTCGTCGACATGCGCATGGGTGTGCGCGGATGGAACTGCGAGGCGTCGACTATCGACACGGGGCTGGCGATCTTCGGTGCGTTGTCGGCGGGACGCTACTTTGGCGGGGCGGTGGCGGAGCTGGCGCAGGCGATCGAGGCGCGGGTGGATTGGCCGTGGATGGTCGATGAGGCCGGGCGCATCCGGCATGGTTGGACGCCGGAGAACGGATTTATGCCGTGGAGTTGGGACCAGTATTCGGAGCACTACGGGATGACATGGTTCGCGGTGAACGGGGCGACGCGGCGTGCGCCTGCATCCACGTGGACGGCGTGGCGCCGTGAGCCGTGGGCGGAGTATGCGGGCGAACGGTTTTTGCAGCACCCGCCGCTGTTCGTGCATCAGTTTCCCCAGGCGTGGCTCGATTGGCGCGGGTTTACCGACGCGGTGAGCGGCGTGAACTTTTTTGCCAATGCCTGCGCGGCCACCCGGGCGCAGAAACAATTCTGCCTCGACCTGCGGAAGCGTTTTCCGGGCTACGAGGAGAATGTCTGGGGTCTGACCTCTTCCGACGGCGCGGCCGGTTACATGGATTGGGGCGGTCCGCCCGTGCTCGGCGGAGCGGTGGATGCGCGCATCGACGGGACGGTGGTGCCGTGCGCGGCGGCCGGCTCGCTGCCGTTTGTGCCGGACGACTGCCTGGCGGCGTTGCGCGAGATGCAGGCGCGTTGGGGAGACAAAATTTACGGCTGCTACGGTTTTGCCGACGCGTTCAACCCGGTGACGGGCTGGGTAGGTCCGGATGTGATCGGCATCGACCAAGGCATCACCCTGCTCATGGCCGAAAATCTCCGCACCGGCTTCGTCTGGCACCTGATGGAACCGTGGCGGCCGGAGTGATTCTCCAAGTAGACGCGGCGTCTCGCCGCGTTGGGTGCGGCAGGATTAACGAACCAACGCGGCAGGATGCCGCGTCTACATTCGGAGACTATCGGAACAGTTCCTTCATGATCCCTTGCGGGTTGTTCAGGAATTGGCGGGTCAGTTGAAAATGCTCGGTCTCTTCGTAGACAACCGTGGCCATTCCGTTTTCGCCCAAGCCGAGGATGATGGCATCGGGATAAGCCATCAGGATGGGCGAGTGTGTCGCGATGATGAACTGGGAGCCCTGTTGCACGAGTTGGTGCATGCGAGCCAGCAAAGTCAGCTGCCTGGCCGGTGAGAGCGCGGCTTCGGGCTCATCAAGGAGGTAGAGGCCCTCGGGGCCGAAGCGGTTCAAGATGAGGGACAGGAAGGATTCGCCGTGGGACTGTTCGTGCATGGAGGTGCCACCATAACCCTCCGATATACGTGATCCCGCTCCCTCGATTTCGTCGAGGCGTTCGATTTCCGTGGCCACGTTGTAGAAGGATTCGGCCCGCAGGAAATAGCCGGTGCGCGGGCGACGATGGCTGCGGGCGATGCGCAGGTGGCGTCCGAGGTCGGAGTGGCTGGCGCGGGTGGTGAAGTTGAAATTGCGCGAGCCCCCTTCGGCATTGAAGCCGAGTGCCACCGCCAAGCCTTCCAGGAGGGTGGATTTGCCACTGCCGTTTTCACCGACGATAAACGTAACGGCCTGGTGAAGGGGCAGCGTTTCCAGTGGTTTTACGGCCGGCAGGTTGAACGGATAGTCGTCAAACGAGGGCACTCTGTCCCGCAATAACGAGGCGCTGATGACAAACCCGCGGGAATCGAGGGAGGATTCGCTCACGGAATGGTCTAGGCTGACTGAGTAACGGAAGGGCAAACCGGCGGGTTAGGGATAACCCGCCCTACCTTGGGATCAGAGGCCCTTCTTCTGCAGCTCGGCTTCGAGCAGTTGCATGAAGGCCTGGCCGTCTTCGGGCGTGGGGCGGTAGCCGGGCTGGCTGATCTTGGTGAAGCCGGGACGGCCCTGATGATCGATGATCCACTTGCCGGTCACACCATCGCTGAAGGTCACTTCGCCGCTGGCGATCGCGCCGGGGATCAGGGTGACGTTGTCCACGTTGATGCTCACACTGCCGGGACCGGCGGGAGCCGGCTCGTCTTCGGCGGGCAGGCCGTCGTCACCGGGCGCGGGGGCGTTCGCGGCGGGCTTGGGCTGGGCTTTGCTGACGTCGCTCGTGTCCACTTTCTTGGGCGGATCCTTGAGCTGCAGATTGAGGTCATCCACGAGAAAGCGAACGTCCATGTAGGTCAGCGAGACGTTGAACTGTTCACGGAGCTTTTTCTGGATGACGGAAAGATTGTCCCCGGCGGTGACCCAGCTGGAGACGGCGGCGGTTTGTTCGGGTGTGAGGGACATGACGAAAGTTGAGGGGGTTGAGCGTTGAAAGGACAGCTTAGGACACGTTTGTCCGAATGAAACTCCCAACCTTCAACTCTCAACTCTGATCGCGCGCGGCGCGAGGTTACCGGCTGAGCTGCGTCTTGAGGAACTCGATGCTGCCGCGAGCGGTGGTGTCCTGCTCCATCATGTTGTCCACGGCTTTGCAGGCGTGGATGACGGTGCCGTGATCGCGGCCGCCAAAGGCGTCACCGATCTCTTGGAGGGAGTGCTTGGTGAGCGTGCGGGAGAGGTACATGGCAATCTGGCGCGGGATGGCGATGTTGTTGGGCCGGCGCTTGCTCGTCATGTCGCTGTGGCGGATCTGGTAGTGATCGGCCACGCGTTTCTGGATGATCTCGATGGTGAGCTGGTTTTGCGCCTGCTCCATGAGGACGTCCTGGAGGAGCATTTCGGTCGCGGCCAGATCGATGGTCTTGCCGGTGAGGGTGGCGTAGCTGGCGACCTTGATCAGCGCGCCTTCGAGGCGGCGGATGTTCTTGGAGATGTGCTGGGCGATGAAGTTGGCGACGTTGGCGGGGATGTCGAACTTCAGGGTGGCGGCCTTGGTGCGCAGGATGGCGAGGCGGGTCTCGAAATCGGGGGCTTGGATGTCGGCGGGGAGCCCCCATTCGAAGCGGGACACGAGACGGGCTTCGAGTTTCTGGATCTCGGAGGCGCGGCGATCGCTGGAAAGGATGATCTGCTTGGACGACTCGAAGAGGTCGTTGAAGGTGTGGAAGAACTCTTCTTGGATGCGCTCTTTGCCGCTGAGGAACTGCACGTCGTCGATCAGGAGCACGTCGACATGGCGGTAGCGCTGGCGGAATTTGGTCAACGCGTTCTCTTGCAGGGCTTGGATGAACTCGTTGGTGAATTTTTCCGTGGAGAGGTAGGCGACCTTGGCACCGGGGTTGGCCTGCAGGATGGCATGGCCGATGGCGTGCATCAGGTGGGTCTTGCCCAAGCCGGTGTCGCCGTAGAGGAAAAGGGGGTTGTAGGCCTGCGCGGGAGCTTGGGCAACGGCGAGGGCGGCGGCGTGCGCCATCTGGTTGTTGTTGCCGACGACGAAGGTCTCGAAGGTGTTGCGCGGGTTGAGCGTGCCGGTGTGGGCGCCGCCGCGTTCGTCATAGCGGGCGGCCCGGCGGGGAGCGACGGGCTTGGCGCGGGGGGCGGGGGTTTCCGTCACCGCCAGGATGCCGGCGCGGGGGTGGGTGTCGCCGCCGGCCTTCTTCAGCTTGACCGTGAGCAAGCGGCCGGAAGTGAGGCGCAGGCGCTGGACGATCAGATCGAGGTAGTTGTCGTTGATCCAGATCGCCGCAAAATCGTTGGGCACGCCCAAAGTGAGGACTTCCTCCGTCGCGTCCAAGCACACGATGGGCTCAAACCACAGCTGGTAGACATCCTCCGGAAATAGGCCCTTAAAATCGCTTTTTACGGTTTCCCAAAGGCTCGGAGATGTGACGGCTGAAGACATGGACGAAAAGGACGGAAGAGAAGGACGGGCTGAAGATTATTCACACTGCACAATCAGGGGCGGTCGAAAGCACGTCGGAGCGGGAGCGGTTCAAGATCAAGCCAGTCAAAAAAGGGGGACGGATCATCGAAAAATAAGGAGGGGTAAAGGGTATGTAAATATGTAGCTGATGATCAGTATATTATACGGGCGCTGGCCAAGAGGCCGAACCGGGACTCGCTGAGGACGTGGGAAAGAACTGCCGAAACTGCTCGGGTGAAAAGGACGGGGATGCAATAACGTTGAAGGCGAAAAGGGTTTCAAGAGCAACTTTCCGACAAGTTATTCACACCCTCTTTGCGGATAAGTTTTTGTGTTTTTTTGTTGCCACCGTGGCGCCGTTTTCGGGCCAAAGGCAAAAATGTTACAGTGATGTAACGAAGGGGGCATTACAGGACGAAAATCTCCTCTCAAAACGTGTCGGGGGACGGGCACTACGCGGCGGAACCCCGTCCCGCCGCGCGCGTCGCTGAGCTTCGGGTTATGCGACAGTTACGGGAGAGGGATCGACCCATTTCCCATGTTCCTTGATGAGGGCAATTAAGCGGGCGTCCGCTTCCGCCTGGGGAATATTATACTGAACGCAGGATTTGCCGACGTAGAGATTGATCTTGCCCGGGGCGCCGCCCACGTAGCCGAAGTCGGCGTCGGCCATCTCTCCGGGGCCGTTCACGATGCAGCCCATGATGGCGAGTTTCACGCCCTTGAGATGGCCGGTCTGGGCGCGAATGCGCTGCGTGGTCGTCTGCAGGTCGAAGAGGGTGCGGCCGCACGAGGGGCAGGCGACAAACTCCGTCTTGGAAATGCGCGCGCCGGCGCCCTGCAGGACGTTGTAGGTGAGGCGGGTGGCGCGGGTGGCGTCGGTCTCGGTTTCGATGCTCGCGAGATCCCCGAGTCCGTCGCAGAGCAGCGAGCCGGTGAGGATGGCGGCGTCGAGGAGCTTGGAGAGAAAACTCGCGTCGCCGCGCACGGCGGTCGCGGCGGTGTTGCGCACCCAGAGCGGAGCGCGCGACCCGATGGTGCGCAGTTGTTCGGCGAGCGCGCGATAGGCGCCGGTGGGATGGCCCGCATTCGCGAACCGGGCGCCGAGAGTGAAGAGAAGACGGTCATCGCCGAGGGAACGCAGCGCGGGGGCGAGCGCGGCGAGATCGGCGGCGGTGCCGGCGATCGCGAGAAATTGTTCGTGGTGGCGGACATGCCGGGCGAACGCCGTGAGCGCTCCGTCTTCGCCGTCGGTAAATTCCCGGAGGAGGACGATGGCAGTTTTTCCTCCGGAGAGGGCGGCCACGTCGGCGATGGAAAGCGCGGGGGCGAGTTCGAGAACGAAGAAGCGGGGCGGAGCCGGCAGGGTCGTGACGATGTGTTGAAATGCGGCGAGATCGGCGGCGGTGGCGACGGGCACGAGCAGGCCTTCGGCGGGAGTGTCGGCGAGACGGGGCGAGGCGAGTTGCGCGGCGGTCTCGGCGAGCGCCGCCACGGAGGGGACGCGCACGATGACGCGCGGCGGCTGTTCCGGACCGACGAGGCAGTTGTCGGCCAGGGCAAGCCCGGCGGTTTCCCGCTTCGTGAAGTGAAACGGGTCGATGCTGTCCGGCGCGGGACTCGCGATTGGAGATTTTTGATTTCCCCACAACGACATCGCTTTGTCCGCGAGGGCGCGCGCGACGGGAACCTCGTAAACGCTGTCCTCGGTGAGCGAGACACGAATCGTGTCGCCGAGGCCGTCGAAGAGCAGCGAACCGATGCCGATGGCGCTCTTGATGCGGCCGTCCTCGCCATCGCCCGCTTCGGTCACGCCGAGGTGCAGCGGGTAGTGCATGTCCTCTCCCTTCATGCGGGCGGTGAGCAGGCGGTAGGCCTCGATCATGACCTTGGGATTGGAGGACTTCATCGAGAGGATCATCTGCTTGAAGCCGTGGGACTCGGCGATGCGGAGGAATTCGAGGGCGCTCTCGACCATGCCGAGCGGCGTGTCGCCGTAACGGTTCATGATGCGGTCGGAAAGCGAGCCGTGGTTGGTGCCGATGCGGAGGGCGCGGCCCAGCGTCTTGGCGCGGAGCACGAGCGGAGAAAACGAGTCGTGAAGCCGCTGCAACTCCTGCTCGTAGTCGGCGTCGGTGTACTCCTTGACCGCGAACTTTTTCTTGTCGGCGTAGTTGCCCGGGTTGACGCGGATTTTTTCAACGTGCTCGACCGCTTCCATCGCGGCCTGCGGGAGGAAGTGAATGTCGGCCACGAGCGGGATATGGCCGAAGCCGGCGGCGGTGAACTGCGCGCGGATGTCCTTGAGGCAGCGGGCGGCCTGAACGTTGGGGGCGGTGATGCGTACGATCTCGCAGCCCACCTCGGCGAGGGCGATCGACTGCCGGACGGTCGCGGCGACGTCCTGCGTGTCGCTGGTGGTCATCGACTGGACGCGGACGGGATTGGATCCGCCGACGCCGACCTGGCCGACCTTTACTTCAAGGGTGGGCCGGCGGACGGTGTGAAAACGAGAGGCGCAGTAGGACATGGTGATGGCCGGGCCAGCGGCCCGGAACGACCAATGACCAAGGTCGAATGACCAATGTCAAACCCTGCGCGGCGGCCGGTGGGCCGCCGGCCGGCTCACGGCTTGGCCGGAGCGACGGCTTCTGCTTCGGGCTTGGCGGCGTGGCTGTCGCGAATCCAGCGGCGGCTGTCGAAATAAAGCACGTACATCATCAACGAAAACAAGAGCACCATGAACACGCTTTGAGTGGTGGCGATCAACTGGGCGGGAAGGGCGCGTCCCCGTAATTTGGCGATGGTGGCAAACAACATATGACCGCCATCCAGCACGGGGATGGGCAGGAGGTTGAGGATCGCCAGATTGACGTTGATGAGGATCGTGAACCAAAGGACGAGGCGGATATCGACTTGGGCGAGCGAATGAAAGCCACGGGCAATGCCGATGGGACCGCTGAGCTTGGAAAAGCCCACGTCTGACTTGGGGCTAAACAGGGCGCCGCGTACGCGCCACACGCTGGTGGCATCATCGAACAATTGTCTGAAGGGTGACGGGTGGATGACGATGAGATCGTTGCGATATTCGACGCCGATAAAATAGGCGCCGGCCGGCGAGCCGGGAATGGCACGAAGTTGGGGAGCAAGATTGATCTGTAACAAGCGGGAGTCCCGTTCGATTTCCAAAACGATCGGCCGGCCTTCGGAAGCCTGCAGGCGCTTGTACAACGCTTCGCGTTGGAAAACCGGCTGACCGTCCACGGCCATCAGCTTGTCTCCCGAAAGGATATTCGCGGAAGCAGCCGGAGAATTGGGCAGCACCTTGGCTACGCTCATGTCGTCCGCAGGCTCCACGCCGATCGTGCGCAAACCTTCTTCGCCCGAGAGTCGGGGGTGGATGACGGTATCCATCAAGCGGCCGGCACGTTCAATCGTAAGCAGAGCAGTCCGGCGGCCATCGGCTTCGCGTTCGCTGCCGGTCGCAAGAGTTTGGGTAAAGCTCATCCAGTTGTTCACGGACTTTCCATCGACCGCTTTGATGATATCCCCGGCTTGCAGTCCTGCTTCCGACGCCGGGCTGCGCACCTCGGGTCCGTCAACGGGCTTGATGGTCGGGAGAACCTCGCCGATTTGAGTGGTGTTGAGGCTGTAGGTGGTCGGCTGACCTGCGATCCACACGATGCAGGCCAGGACGAAGGCGAAGATCACGTTGCAGACCACGCCGGCACCGGCGACGATCATCTTGGTGGCGTAAGTGGGCGCGGGCAGGGCTTTGACATCCGCGGTGCTCTCACCCTCGATGCCACGCATATCGGCGAGTTGAGGAAGGGCCACATAACCGCCGAGCGGAAGCCAGGAGAGGCGATATTCGACGCCATCTTTGCCGCGCCACGAAAAGATTTTCGGGCCAAAGCCGATGGAGAAACGCTCCACCACCATGCCCCGCCGGCGGGCGGCGATGAAGTGGCCGAGCTCATGGACGAAGATCGAACCGCCGAAAAAGATGACGATGAGCAGGACCGACCAGAGATTGGAGAGAAGCGATTGAAGGAGGTCCACGGGAGAAGGGGCGGGAGGCTAGGGCTGAAAAGCGAGGGTGGTGTGTTGCGCGATGCGGCGGGCGTCAGCGTCCACGGCTAGGACTGCGGGAAGGTCGGCGGGTTCAAAGGATGCAAGGGTCTGCAATGTCTTATCCACGACTTGCGGAATCGCAAGGAACGGGATTTTTCCGCCGAGGAACGCGGCGACGGCGATCTCGTTGGCGGCGTTGTAAACCGCTGGGGCCGTGCCGCCCGCGTGCATGACCTCGCGGGCCAGCCGCAGCATCGGAAAACGCACGTCGTCGGCCGGGCGGAACTCGAGCGAAAAGAGCTTGGCGAGGTCGAGCGGCGTTTCAACGCCCGGTGCCCGCATCGGATGCAGCAAGGCATGCTGGATGGGAAACGTCATCGAGGGCGGGCAGAGCTGGGCGAGCATGGCGCCGTCGGTGAACTCGACCAGCGCGTGCACGATGCTTTGCGGGTGCACCACGGCGTGGCATTGTTCGGCGCGCAAGCCGAAGAGGCACTGCGCCTCGATGAGTTCGAGTCCCTTGTTGGCGAGGGTGGCGGAATCGACCGTGATCTTGGGCCCCATCGACCAGTTGGGGTGCTTCAGAGCGTCGGCGGGGGTGGCGTGCGCGAGTTTCTCCGCCGGCCAGTCGCGGAACGCGCCGCCGCTGGCGGTCAGGATGATGCGGGAGACATCGGCCGAGGGGTGGCCCTGGATGCACTGGAAAACGGCGTTGTGCTCGCTGTCGACGGGCAGGAGCTTCGCACCGCTCGCCCGGGCGGCGGCCATGACGAACTTGCCCGCGAGCACGAGGATTTCCTTCGAGGCGAGGGCAAGGTCCTTGCCGGCGGCGAGCGCGGCGAGCGCAGGCTCGAGGCCGGTGGTGCCGACGACGGCCACGAGCACGGTGTCGGCTTCCGGGAGTTGTGCGAGGAAGGTGAGTCCGCCGAGCCCGGCGTGCAGGGCGACTCCGGCCGGAAATGCGCCGGAGGCCCGGGCGGCGGCATGGGCGGACGGATCGAACAGCGCGACATGACGCACCCCGGGATGCGCGCGCGCAATCTCGGCGAGCCGGACGTGATTGGAACAGGCGGCGATGCCGACGAGTTCGAGTTTGTCGGGGTGCGCGGAAATGACGCGCAGGGTGCTTTCGCCGATGGAGCCGGTGGCGCCGAGGAGGACGATGCGTTTACGGGAGGAGGAGGCCATCGCGCGTGGGTGGGATTGCCACAAGGACTTGCCTTGGCGGCCGGAGGCTTACAGCAGGCTGAACACCACGAAGCCCGCCGGCGCGGTGAGGATCAGGCTGTCCGAAAGATCGAACACGCCGCCGATGCCGGGGATGGTCTGGCCGGCGTCCTTGGTGTCGGCGCGGCGCTTGATGATTGATTCAACCAAGTCCGACACAATGGCGAGCGCGGCCAGAGGCGCGGCAATGGCCGCGGCCAGCAGGGGCGTGAAACCGGCGGGGAGCTCGTGCGGAAGGAAATAGGCGATGCCGGCGCCGATGGCGGCGGAGGTGAGCACGCCGCCGGCCGCGCCTTCCCAAGTTTTCTTGGGGCTGATGCCGGGGGCCATCTTGTGTTTGCCGAAGGCGAGGCCGGTGAGAAGCGCGCCCACGTCGCAGAATTTCGAGACGGCGATGAGCCAGATCGCGAGGACGAGGCCGGTGTGGGGGTGCGGCGCGTCGATGCGGATGATACGCACGAGGAACTGCAGCATGAACGGCACGTAAACCAGGCCGAAGAGCGTCCACGCGAGCGTTTCCACGCGGTTGTGCGGCTCGCGTTCGCCGAGGATCCGCAGGGCGAAGACCACGACGGCGAGGGCGAGCAGGTTTTCCGGCGAGGCCAAAGCCGGGAAGTAGGCCGGCGCGAGCGTGATGAGGGCGCCGAGGATCAGCCCGAGACGGTCGAACGGATCCATGCCCATGCGCTTGAGCATCTGGTAGAACTCGCGCTGCGTGAGCACACTGATGGCGGTGAGGAGCCAGATGCCGCCGGTCGTGCCGAACCAGCCGATGCAGACGAGGACAATGGTCCAGAGGAGGAGCGTGCTGAAGATGCGTTTGCCCACGGGAATTTAGGAGGTTGCGGCAGGTTTGAGTTGATCGCTGGTCTGGCCGAAGCGGCGTTCGCGCCGGGCGTAGACGTCCACGGCGGCGGCGAGATCCTCCTTGGTGAAGTCGGGCCAGAGGACGGGCGTGAAAACGAATTCTGCGTAAGCGGCTTGGAGCAGGAGGAAATTGCTGATGCGCATCTCGCCGGAGGTGCGGATGACGAGATCGGGATCGGGAATGGCGGCCGTGTAAAGGTGGCGGCTGAAACTTTCCCAAGAGCTGTCGTTCAGACTGGCCTGTCCGGAGGCGACGGCGGCGGCGTAGGCGCGGGCGGCGTCAACCACCTCGGTGCGTGCGCCGTAGTTGAGGGCGAGGACGAGCGTGTGACCGGTGAATCCGGCGGTTGCCTCGACGGCCTTCTGCAAGTGGATACGCACGGTTTCCGGCAAGTCCTGAGTGCGGCCGATGGTGAGCAGGCGGACCTTGTCCTTCACGAGGCCGGCCAGCTCCTTTTTGAGGAAATATTCCAACAGGCCCATGAGCGCGCCGACCTCGGCCTGGGGACGCTTCCAATTTTCAACCGAAAAGGCGTAAAGCGTGATGTAACGGATGCCCAGCTCGCGGCTTGCGGTGATGATGCTGCGCACGGTCTCCACTCCGCGCCGGTGGCCCTCGATGCGAGGCAATCCCCGTTGTTTGGCCCAACGTCCATTGCCGTCCATGATGATGGCGACGTGGGTGGGAATGGAAGCGGGCGAGGAGGACATGCAGGCGAACGGGCAGTTAGGGCGGGGCGAAGGGCTTTGACAAGCCGCCAGCAAGTCCGGGGACGGCAAAAGCGGCCGGTGGCGAGAATGCAACGGGGCGGGTTGACGAACCCTTTTGGACGCAGGACAGTAGAGCATGCGCTCCCAACCGCTCGCGCCGGAAGAAATCACCGAGGCGTTGTCCGCCTTGCCTGGCTGGACGTTTCAGGATGATGCGCTGGTGAAGACGTACACGTTTGGCAGTTTCCGGGAGGCGTTGAGCTTCATGGTGCGCGTGGGTTTTGAAGCCGAGGCGCTGAACCACCATCCGGAGTGGACCAACGTCTATAATCGCGTGGCCATCCGGCTCAACACGCACGATGCCGGCGGCAAGGTCACGGCGAAGGATTTGGAGCTGGCGCGTCGCATCCACGCGATCGCATGGATCGAGTGACCGGCGGCCGGCCGCTGCGGGTTAAAACAACCGGAGCAGAGAGCGGGCGCCCACATCGACATGGGCGTAGTTCTGGGCGGTGGGCACGGGCAGTTTGCGCAGCAGATGGCCGTTGCCATCGAACACGCCGATGCCGCCTTCTCCGTTGAGCGGCGCGTAGAGTTCGCGGGCGACGGAGTCGAAGGCGAGAGACGTGGGCAGGACGCGATGGTCGAGGGGCACGGCTCCCAGACGGCTGCCGGCGAGCGAGTAGGTGACGACTTGGGCGGGATTGCCGCCGGCGAGGATCAGTAACAGGTCGCGCTTCTGATCATAAGCCACGCCCGCGGGCGGACCTTGAAGGTGCTCCAAGCGGATCGTGCGCACGTGTTTTCCGAAAAGAGTGCTCTCAACCAGGACAGGTTCGGTCGGATGCGCAAAAAAGAGATGCCGGTCGCTCGAGCGGATGGCGAGGTCGCCCGGGCCTTCGGGCAGGCCCTCGACTTCGAAATCGCGTTTGATCGCCCGTGCGGGCCGGTCGACCACACGGATGAAATTCCCGGGGATGATACGCAGGAAAAGATGATCGGTGAACGGGTCGTAAGCGATGCCGTAGATCTCGTCGACGGGTACGAGATGGCTGGAGACCTCGACAGCGGGCGCGCCCGCCATCAGGTCGAGGATCGCGGCGTCGCCGGTTGAGGCGACGTAGGCGTGGTTGGGCCCCGGCGTGGAGCAGCCCGTCAGAAGGGCCGCCAAACCCAGCACCAGAAGGGTGGGACCGCAGAGATTTCGCGTTGTCACGGGGAAGCACCGGGCTGTTAGTCGCAGCATGAAAGTGGCTTTCATAAGTGGCACCAGCGTCGTGAACTCAACGATTTTCTCCCGTTGGGAGACGAGTGTCATCACGACCGTCCACGGTCCGGTGACTTATCGCCGGCATGGCGACCACGTGCTGCTCAACCGCCACGGTTCCGGCCTGCCGCTGCCGCCACACCGGATCAACCACCGCGCCAACATCAGGGCGCTCGCGGACCTTGGCTTTAGCGATGTCGTGGCGCTCAATTCCGTGGGCTCGCTCCAGCCCGGCCTGCCGCCCGGCACGCTCGTGTCTTGCGGCGACTACGTGGGGTTGCAGCAGGGTCCGGCCACGTTTTTCGATGATGAACTCAAGGGCGGCGCGCCCGGCATCGCCAACAATCTCATCCCACTTCTGACCGCGAGGCTCGCGCCGGAGTTTCAAATCCATGCGGGCAAAACCTACGTGCAGACGCGGGGTCCCCGCTTCGAGACGAAGGCCGAGATCCGCGTGATCAAAAACTGGGGCGATGTCGTCGGAATGACCGCCGCGCACGAGGCCGACCTTTGCGGCGAACTCGGCCTGCGCTACAATTCCCTGGCGGTCGTGGACAACTACGCCAATGGCCTCGAAAACACTGAGATCGATTTCGCGAAATTCCGGGACCTCGTGCAATCCAACCAAGCGAGGGTGGACCGGTTGTTCACGCGCCTCTTGGAAATTCTGGCCTGAGCGTTCGCAGCGGATACGGCGGAGGAACGCGGATAAATCCATGACGGAGATTTGGAATTCCTGTTCAGTCGCATACGCTGCGATCACTTAAGATATGAAAATCGGCATCATCGGCCTGGGGATCATCGGCGAAACATGGGCGCGGCATTATGAAGCCGCCGGCGTGCTGGCCGGAGCGTGGAATCGCACGGCGCGGCCCGATTTCCCCCGGTGGCAACCGACGCCCGAGGCGGTCGCGGCCGCGGCCGACGTGGTGCAGATCGTCGTGGCGGATCCGCCCGCGGTGCGGGAAATTTTCGCGCGTCTCCTGCCCGCGCTTGGGCCGGGCAAGACCATCGTGCAGTCGAGCACCATCGATCCGCAAAGCAGCGAGGAATTTCTGCAACAGGTGACCGCGCGCGGCGCCCGTTATCTGGAGGCGCCTTTCACCGGCAGCAAACCCGCCGCCGAGCAGAGGCAAACGGTCTATTATCTGGGTGGCGAGGCCGCGCTGATCGCCGAATTGGAGCCGTTGCTGGCGCTGGTTTCGGAGACGCGCTTTTCCATCGGAACGAATCGCCAGGCGGCCACGCTCAAGCTGGCGATGAACCTCAACATCGCCGCCCAGATGCAGGCGCTGGCCGAGGCGCTCACGCTGGCCCGCCGCGCCGGCATCAGCGACGACACGTTCTTTACCGCGCTCGCCCGGAACGCCAGCTGGTCGGGCCTCGCCGCGCTTAAGCAACCCAAGCTTCGGGCGGGCGATTTTTCGCCGCAATTTTCCGTGAAGCACATGCTCAAGGATCTGCGCCTGGCCTCGAGCATCAACGGCTGCGAGGATTTCCCCGTGCTCGACACCGTGCGCGACCGGCTGGCCGCCGCGGTCCGGGCCGGCTCCGCCGACGAGGATTTTTCGGCGCTGATCAAGCTGTTGTAGTGTCCGCGGGCAAACGATTCGCGGATGGGGGCGGTCGCGCGGCCGCCGGCGCTTATAAAAAATTAAGTTGAAACCCCCCGGAGGCTGCGTGAGCTGAGGCCTTCATTTGTTTAGGCGAACCCGAGGCGTCGGGCTGAGACAGGGACACGATCCGTCCCCAAAGCCTTCGAACCTGATGCGGTTAGCACCGACGAAGGGAAAACGGACTCCGGCGCACGGGCGACGGGAGCTGCGATCCTTCCGGCGTGGCCGGCTGCGAATCTTCAAGCTCCCTCCCACATGTCCTCCTCGTCCCCCGCCTCGCCCAGCACCCACACGGTGTTCCCGGCCTCCACCCGCGTTTACATCACCGGCAGCCGTCCCGACATCCGCGTGCCGATGCGCGAGATCGCCCTCTCGCCCACCAAGCTACCCAACGGCCAGGAAGTGCCCAACGAGCCGGTTCGCGTTTACGACACCGCCGGCGAGTGGGGCGATTCCTCCTTCCACGGCGATTCCGCCAAGGGTCTCACGCCCGTTCGCGACCCGTGGATTCGCGAACGCGGCGATGTCGAGGAGGTCGAGGGCCGCGCGATCAAGCCCATCGACGACGGTTATCTTTCGGAGGCGCACCGCGCCCAGGCCGAGGCCGAGGGCCGCCGCAACCCGATCCGGTTCTTCGATCGCAGCCAGCGCCGCATCCTTCGCGCCAAGGCCGGGCAATGCGTCACCCAGCTCCACTACGCCCGCGCCGGCATCATCACGCCCGAGATGGAGTACATCGCGATCCGCGAAAACACCAAGCTCCAGCGCGCCCGCGATCTTTTGGAGATGACCGAGCAGGGCCCGCGCAACTCCCTCTGGCGCCAGCATGGCGGCCAGTCCTTCGGCGCGGCGATCCCCAAGGAGATCACGCCCGAATTCGTCCGCTCCGAAATCGCCCGCGGCCGCGCCATCATCCCGGCGAACATCAACCACCCCGAGCTCGAGCCGATGATCATCGGCCGCAATTTCCTCGTTAAGATCAACACCAACATCGGCAACTCCGCCGTCGCCTCGTCCATCGATGAGGAAGTCGAGAAGATGCGCTGGTCCGTCAAATGGGGTGGCGACACCCTGATGGATCTCTCCACCGGCAAGAACATCCACCAGACCCGCGAGTGGATTCTTCGCAATTGCCCCGTGCCCGTCGGCACCGTGCCCATTTATCAGGCGCTGGAAAAAGTCGGCGGCCGCCCCGAGGCGCTCACCTGGGAAATCTTCCGTGACACGCTCATCGAGCAGGCCGAGCAGGGCGTGGATTACTTCACGATCCATGCCGGCGTGCTGCTGCGCTACATCCCGCTTACCGCGCGCCGCATGACCGGCATCGTCTCGCGCGGCGGCTCGATCATGGCGAAGTGGTGCCTCTCGCACCACAAGGAGAACTTCCTCTACACGCACTGGGACGACATCTGCGACATCATGGCCGCCTACGACGTGTCGTTCTCCATCGGTGACGGCCTCCGCCCCGGCGCCATTGCCGACGCCAACGACGAGGCCCAGTTCGGCGAGCTCAAGACGCAAGGCGAGCTCACCAAGCGCGCCTGGGCGCGCGGCGTGCAGGTCATGAACGAAGGCCCCGGCCACGTCCCCATGCACATGATCGCCGAGAACATGGAGAAACAGCTGGAGTGGTGCGAAGAGGCGCCGTTCTACACCCTTGGGCCGCTCACGACCGACATCGCCCCGGGCTACGACCACATCACCAGCGGCATCGGCGCGGCCATCATCGGCTGGCACGGCACCGCGATGCTCTGCTACGTCACGCCCAAGGAGCACCTCGGTCTGCCCAACCGCGACGACGTGCGCACCGGCGTGATCACCTACAAGATCGCCGCCCACGCCGCCGATCTCGCCAAGGGCCATCCCGCTTCGCAGTACCGCGACAACGCGCTCTCCAAGGCCCGCTTCGAATTCCGCTGGGAGGACCAGTTCAACCTCTCCCTCGATCCCGAGCGCGCCCGTGAGTATCACGACGAAACCCTCCCGCAGGAAGGCGCCAAGACCGCGCATTTCTGCTCGATGTGCGGCCCGCAGTTCTGCTCGATGCGCATCACCGACGACATCCGCCGCTACGCCGACGAGCACGGGCTCAACTCCACGGAGGCGATCGAGGCCGGCATGAAGGAAAAATCCGACGAGTTCCACGCCAAGGGCGGCGAGATCTACCTCGACGAAACGAAAGCCTGATCCGTCCGCGCCATGACCATCCGTGTCAACGACCAGCCCCGCAGCGTCGGCGATGCCGCCACGTTGCTCGATCTCCTGCGCGACCTCGCGCTGGCCGAGCGACGCGGGCTCGCCGTGGCGGTGAACGACGAGGTGGTTCCTCGCTCCGTCTGGTCCGCCCGGACACTCGCCGAGGCGGACCACGTGCTCGTGATCCAAGCCACCCAAGGCGGTTGAAAACAGGGCCACAAAAAGCACAAAAGACACCGACTCCGATTGTGTGATTTCTGCGCCTTTTGTGGCCATTCCTCTGATGAAGTTAATCGTTATCTCTCCCGAAGCCGTGGACGCCCGTGAGCATGCCGTGCTCGCGAGGCTCTTCGCCACAGGTCTGGACGATTATCACCTGCGCAAACCCGCGTGGGACCGCAATGCCTGCGCCGCGTATCTGCGCGCCTTGCCACCGGAGTTTCGCGCACGCGTCATTCTGCACAGCCACGGCGATCTCGCCGTTGAGTTTGCCGTGCGCGGCCTTCACGAGCGCGACGAGCCCAAGTCGGAGAACCGCCCGCCGCACCATGATTTCCGCAGCCGCGCCGTGCACGATTTGCCCACGCTGCGGGCCTCGCTCGATCATTACGAACGCTTGCTCGTCAGCCCGGTGTTTCGCTCGTTCTCCAAACCCGGTCGCGTTCCCGACGCCCGCCTCGAGCCCGCCGAACTCAAAGCCGCGCTCGCCCTCCCGCGGCGCGCCGAAGTGATCGCCCTCGGCGGTATAGACGCCTCGCGGCTCCCTGCCTGCCGCGACTTCGGCTTCGATGGCGTGGCCGTGCTCGGCGCGATCTGGCAAGCCGCCGATCCGGTGCGCGCTTTCAACGAACTCCAACACGC
The DNA here is from genome assembly GCA_019510185.1 of Verrucomicrobiota bacterium. GTDB lineage: Bacteria > Verrucomicrobiota > Verrucomicrobiia > Opitutales > Opitutaceae > Rariglobus. Next base: position 166,729 of record JAEKKV010000012.1, read on the forward strand.
GCTCCACTCCCATGCCGCTTGATCCCGACCATTTTCCGCCGGTCATGGCGCTCACGATGGACGGCCTGGCGCTTTCGCCTGCCGACCAGGCCCGCGCGCTCGTCGCCGCCGGCGCGGGCTGGGTCCAGTTGCGCATGAAAAACGCCGCACCCGATCTCTGGCTCGCCACCGCTCGCGAGGTCGTCGCCATCTGCCACGAGGGCGGGGCGCTTTGTACGATCAACGACAACGTCGAAATCGCCCTCGCGTCCGATGCCGATGGCGTCCACCTCGGCAAACTCGACGGAGACTGGATCGCCGCGCGTGCCCGTCTCGGCGTGGAAAAAATCCTCGGCGGCACGGTCAACGACGCGGACGACGCCCGCCGCGCCGCGGCCGCGCACGTTCTTGATTACGTTGGCATCGGCCCGCTGCGCTTCACTACCACCAAGCAAAAGCTCGCGCCCGTCCTCGGTCTTGAAGGCATCGCCGCGCTCCTCCCGCTCCTCGACGGCCTGCCCGCGTGGGCGATCGGTGGCGTTCAACCCGCCGACCTGCCGGCTCTCCGTCGCGCGCATCTCGCCGGCGTCGCCGTTTCCTCTTCCCTCTACCTGGACAACAGCGTCTCCGCCAACCATGCGGCCTTCGTCGCCGCCTGGTCCGCGTCTCCGGTCATGAATGTTCCTCCGTCAACTTCCGTATGAAAACGTCCCCCCTCGTCATCGCCGGCGTTCAACTCTGCTCCCGTCTTTTTCTCGGCACGGGCAAATACAGCTCGGGCGCGGTGATGGCCGAAAGCCTGGCCGCCTCCGGCACGGAGCTGGTCACGGTGGCGCTGCGCCGCGTGCGCACCGACGGCGCGGCCGATGACATTCTCGGCCGGCTCGACCGCACCCGCTATCGGCTCCTTCCCAACACTTCGGGCGTGCGTGATGCCAAGGAGGCGGTGCTCGCCGCCGAGCTGGCCCGCGAGGCGCTGGAGACGAACTGGCTGAAACTCGAGATCCATCCCGATCCGAAATACCTCATGCCCGATCCGGTCGAGACGCTGCTGGCCACGCGCGAGCTGGTGAAGCGCGGCTTCGTCGTGCTGCCCTACGTTCATGCCGATCCGGTGCTGTGCAAGCAGCTCGAAGAAGCCGGCGCCGCCGCGGTCATGCCGCTGGGCGCGCCGATTGGCAGCAACCGCGGCCTCGAATCGCGGGCGTTTCTGGAAATCATCATCGCGCAATCTCGCGTGCCGGTCGTGATCGACGCCGGGCTCGGCGTGCCGTCGCACGCCGCCGCCGCGCTGGAGATGGGCGCGGATGCGGTGCTGGTGAACACGGCGATCGCCGCCGCCGCCGATCCGGTTGCCATGGGGCTGGCGTTCAAACTCGCGGTCGAGGCCGGCCGCCTCGGCTACGAAGCGGGCCTCGCCTCTCGCTCAACGCGCAGCGAGGCACAGGCCACGTCTCCGCTTACCTCATTCTTGGCCGGAGTATAGGTCCCCTAGGACTCATAAGACCCATAGGACCTATTCCGATCCCGCACGCCCATGAGCACCTTTGTCGATACCTGGAAACAACACGACTTCGCCGCCGTCGCCGTGTCCATCGCCGCGCGTACGCCGGCGGACGTGCAACGCGCGCTCGCTCGCGCGGGCCGCGGGCTCACGCTCATCGATCTGGCGGCGTTGCTTTCTCCGGCGGCCGCGCCGTTTCTGGAGGAGATGGCCGCGCTCAGCCACCGGCTGACGGTCGAGCGTTTCGGGCGCACGATGCAGCTTTACGCGCCGATGTACCTGACGAACGTCTGCGCCAACATCTGCACCTATTGCGGCTTCAGCGCGCAGAACCGCATTCCGCGCAAGGCACTCGACGATGCCGAGATTCTCGCCGAGGCCGGCGTGCTGGCGGGTCACGGTTTCGAACATGTGCTGTTGGTGACGGGCGAATCTTCGCGCTATGGTGTCGCCTACCTGCAAAACGCCCTGCGCCTGTTGCGTCCGCATTTTGCCGGACTCTCGATGGAAGTGCAGCCGCTCGATCAGTCCGATTATGAGACGCTCGTCGCCGACGGATTGAGCTCGGTGCTGGTGTACCAGGAAACCTACGACCCGGCGGTTTATCCGAAGCATCATCTCAAAGGGCCCAAGTCCGACATGGCCTATCGCCTCGAAACGCCCGACCGGTTGGGCCGCGCGGGCGTGAAGAAGATCGGCATCGGCGCGCTTTACGGCCTGTCCGACTGGCGGGCGGAGGCGTGGTTCGCGGGCCTGCATTTGGATTATCTGGAAAAACATTACTGGCGTACGCGCTACAGTCTCTCGTTCCCGCGGCTGCGTCCGCACGAGGGCAGCGACATCGCGGTGACGCCTTTCAACGAACGCGATCTCGTGCAGGCGGCCTGCGCGTTTCGTCTGTTCAGCCAGGAAGTCGAGCTGTCGCTCTCCACGCGCGAGAGCCCGCATTTCCGCAATCATGCGTACCGGCTCGGGTTCACGTCCATGAGCGCGGGTTCGCGCACGAATCCCGGCGGCTATGCGGCCGGCGAGGAGTCATCGCTGGAGCAGTTCGAGATCAGCGACGAACGGACGCCGGCCGAAGTCGCGGCCTTCCTGCGCACCAACGGTTACGAACCCGTGTGGAAGGACTGGGATTCCACTTATGATGGGCAAAACCATCAAACCGATTTAACCGCTCATGTGCGCTAAGGGCCGCTAATCCCGAGACTTTTCTTAGCGTTCATTAGTGTCTCTTGGCCGGTTTAAAACCTCCGATGTCTTTTTCTCCCGACGAAATCGCCCGCTATCAGCGCCACCTGTCCTTGGCGGGTTTCGGGCCCGAGGCGCAGGCAAAATTGAAAGCCGGTCGTGTGCTTGTCATCGGTGCGGGCGGGCTTGGTTGTCCGGCGTTGCTCTATCTCGCCGCTGCCGGCGTCGGGAAAATCACACTGGTCGATGCCGATGTCGTAGACGTTTCCAACCTTCAGCGTCAGGTACTCTACACCACCGCCGACGCGGGCCAGCCCAAGGCCGCCGCCGCCGCGCGGCGTTTGCGTGCGCTCAATCCTTTGATCGAGGTTTGCCCGGTCGAGGCGCGCTTCAGCCGCGACAACGCTCTCGCGCTCGTCGCCGCGCACGACGTGGTGGTGGACGGCTCCGATAATTTTTCCACGCGCTACCTCGCCAACGACGCCTGCGTGCTGGCGGATCGTCCGCTCGTTTACGGCGCCATCCATGGTTACGAAGGGCAGGCGAGCGTGTTCAACTGGCGCGGCGGGCCGACCTATCGCTGTCTTTTTCCTGAACCGCCGGCGCCCGGCACGGTGCCGAATTGCGCCGAGGCGGGCGTGATCGGCGTGTTGCCCGGTCTCATCGGAACGGTGCAGGCTAGTGAGGCGATCAAGCTCCTGACGGGCATCGGCGAACCGTTGACGGGCCGGTTGCTGTTGTGGAACGCGCTGACCATGACGACGCGCACGATCCGGTTTTCCGCCGACCCTGCGAGTCGGAGCATTCGCGAGCTGCCGCCCGCGGACTATGGCACGACCTGCGCCGTACCGGCAAAAGCCGCGACGGATGAGATCGCCGCGGCAGGGCTGCGCGCCGCGCTGGCCGGCGGTCCTGCACTGCAACTGATCGACGTGCGCGAGGATTGGGAGCGGGCGCAGGGCGCGATCCAGCCGTCGGTGCACGCGCCGCTGGGCACGTTGGAGACGGCGGCGGCGGGCGAAGTGCTGGCGGCGTTCGATCCGAAAAAACCCACGGTGGTGTATTGTGCGGGCGGGATGCGCAGCCTGAAGGCGCTGGGTCCGCTCCGCGCGCGGCATGGGTTCACTTCGATCTTGAGCCTGAGCGGCGGCTACAAGGGCTGGGTGAAATCATCGTCATGAAAACGCCTCCTTGTGTGCTGACGATCGCCGGTTCCGACAGCGGGGCGGGCGCGGGTTTGCAGGCGGACAGCCGCACGATCCATGCGCTCGGCGGCTATGCGTTGACGGCGGTCACGGCGGTCACGGCGCAGAATACGCGGGGTGTCGTCGCTTGGAAGCCGGTGGCGCCGGCGTTGCTTGCCGCGCAGATCGCGGCGGTGGCCGGCGATTTTTCCATCGCGGCGGCGAAGACCGGATTGTTGCCCGGCGCGGCGGCGGTGAAGGCGGTGGCGGCGGCGTTGCCGGCGGGGATTGCGCTGGTGATCGATCCGGTGATCGGATCGACCAGCGGCACGCGCTTTCTGACCGCCGCCGGCGTGCGCGCGCTAAAGCGCCACCTGCTGCCGCGCGCGACGCTAATCACGCCCAACTGGCCGGAGGCGGCGTTGCTCACCGGGTTGCCCGTGACGACTTTTTCCGAGGCGGAGGAGGCGGCGCGTGCGTTGCTCGTCACGGGTTGCGCGGCGGTGTTGGTCAAGGGCGGGCATGCGCCCGGGAAAATGTGCAAGGACTGCCTGGTCACGGCCGACGGACGCGTGCGCTGGTTCGCGCATGCGCGCGTGCCCACGCGCAACACCCACGGAACCGGTTGCGTGTTGTCAGCGGCCATCGCGACGGGGCTGGCGCGGGGCCGGCGCGTGGAGGTGGCGGTGCGCGATGCGGTGACCTTTCTTCAACGGAATCTGCGGGCGGGCCGGAGGCGGACATGGGGTGGCGGCGCGGGGCCGGCGTTCGCCGGGTGAGCAACGAAATTTAGCCGAAAAGCAGGGGTTTTCCCTTCGGGCCCGCGCTTGCGCAAAAGCCGGGAGCATGCAGCCTTCCCCGCATGAGCGACTTTGTCTCTGGTCCCGTGATCGCCGCCGCCCAGCAAGTGCTCGATCGGTTGCGCGCCAATATCCGGCTGACCATCAAGGGCAAAGAGGACGTGATCGAACAGGTGTTGATCTGCCTGGTCGCAGGAGGGCACGTGCTGATCGAAGATCTTCCGGGCGTGGGCAAAACCACGCTGGCGTACTCCCTGGCCCGTTCGATGGATTGTGTGTTCGCCCGCATCCAGTTCACCAGCGACCTGCTGCCGAGCGATGTCACCGGCGTGGCGATTTACGACGAGCAGGAAAAACGCTTTGTTTTCAAAAAAGGCCCGATCTTCGCCAACGTCGTGCTGGCCGATGAGATCAACCGAGCCACGCCCAAGACCCAGTCGGCCTTGCTGGAGGTGATGGATCGCGCCCGTGTGACCATGGACGGGGAGTCGCACGCGGTGGGTTCGCCTTTCCTGGTTTTTGCCACGCAAAATCCGGTGGATTACGAAGGCACTTTTCCCCTGCCTGGAAGTCAGATGGACCGGTTTCTCATGCGCTTGCACATGGGTTATCCCGAGGCGGCGGACGAGTTGAACATCCTGCGCTCGCCCCGCACCAACTACGACGCCATCGCGCTCAACGCCGTCGCCACGCGCGAGGACATCCTGCACCTGCAGCAGGTTTCGCAGCAGGTTTTTATCGAGGAGTCGGTGCTCGATTACGTGCTGAAGGTGGTTGCGGCCACCCGCACCGAGGCCGAGTTCAAGGCCGGTGTTTCCGTGCGCGGCGGACTTGCGCTCAAGCATGCCGCGCAGGCCCGCGCGCTTTTGCTCGGACGAAATTTCGTGCTGCCCGAAGACGTACAGGCTCTGATCGTGCCGGTGCTCGCCCACCGTCTTTCCCTGGTGCGCCAGAGTTCCGACGCGCTGGAGGAACGCCGGGCGGTCACCGCCACCTTGCGCCGCATCGTGGCGTCGCTGCCCGCGCCCGTGTGAGCCGGGCTTGTGCGGTAAAATTCCAACGCCGCCGATGACGACCAAACTCATTGCCCGCGATGCGGTCTGGCATGGCTCGGCTTCCGGGTCGCCGGATGTCCGCGACCGCACGCACCGCTGGCGCGCGCTGCTGTGGTCGATTCTCTATCCCCGGCAGGGGCAGCGCATCCTGCCCACGGTTCCCGGCACGCTGCTCATCGCGGTGGCGCTCGGCATCGGCATGGCCGCCTACAACACGTCGAGCAACATCCTCTTCATCGCGCTCTCGCTGTTGCTGGCCTGCCTGGTTTTCAGCGGCGTGCTCTCCTGGCTCAATCTGCGCGGAGTCGCCTGGCGCCTGCGACTGGTTCCCCCGTTGCGCGTTGGCCTGGAGCAGCTCGTCAGCTTGGAATTGCGAAACGGAAAACGCGTGCTGCCGACCTACGGATTGTGGTTCGATTTTACCGCGACCGGCGTCGGGCCTGTCCGGCGGGCGCTGGGCGGGCGTCTCGATCCGCAGACGGAGATGCGGGTGGAATGGACGCTTCGACCGGCGAAGCGGGGCTTGCTGGTAGTGCAACTGGTCGCGGTCGGTTCGCTTTTCCCCTTCGGATTTTTGCGCAAGCTCATCGGCTCGGAGCTCAGGTGCGAGGTGATCGTCTGGCCTGCACCGGTGGAGTACCGCCGTTTTTCGGCCGATTCCTGGCGGCGGCCGGGACTGGGCGGACAGAAGACGACGGCCGGCCAGGGCGGGGATCTGCTGGCCCTCCGTGCCTACGCGCAGGGCGACTCGCATCGGCTCGTGCATTGGAAGGCCAGTGCGCGGCTGCGCCGCCTGATGGTGAGGCAGTTCGCCGCCGAGATGCAGACCGGTTTTTCGTTCTGGGTGACAACCTCCGCAGACATCTGGACGCGGCCGGAGCAGTTCGAGTTGCTGTGCAGTTTCGCCGCGACGCTGGCGGAGGATTATTTCCGCGCGGGCCGTCTTGCCGCGGTGGCGCTCGACGACGAACCGTCGCAACCGGTGCGAAGCGTTCGCGACCTTGAACGTTTTCTGGATCGTCTGGCCCTGGCCGCGCCGCGCGCACCGTCATCACAATCTTATCCGGGCGGGGCCGCGCGCCGCCGTCTCAACCTGCTGACCTTTGCGCCCGACGGGGCGCGGGGCGTGCTCGCCTATGTCGATGGCATCCAAACGGCCGCAGCTTAGCCTGCCCGAGCTGTACCAGCTCAAGTGGCTGCTGGGCGGCATGCTCGCCCTGATCTCCGCGTGGACGGTGCTCTACATGGACGTCGAGGCGTGGTTGTGGCTTGTCCTGATCTCGCTCGCCGCGCCGTTGGTGATGGCGTGGCCGGCGTTGATTCTGCGCGTGCCGCGCGGCGTTCACCGGCTGGCGTTTCCGCTGCTCGTGGGAACCTTTGCGATCGACCTGGTCCTGCATGTCAGGGAGCCATTGTCATCGGTGATCCGGCTGACGCTGATGCTGATGCTTTACCGCGTCATCACGCCCCGACGGCGGCGCGACGATCTTCAGCTCATTTTGCTGGGGCTTTTTCTCGTGGTGGTGGGCGGGGTGCTCTCGGTTTCGATTCTCTTTGCCGCGCAGATTGTCGTGTTCACGGCTTGCGCGTTGGGGTTGCTCCTCGTGGTCACGCTGGTGGATGCGATGGAGCAGGGCTTGCCGGAGGAAGGGCGGACGACGGAAGCGGCCTGGATGCAGGCGGGTTGGGGCCGGCTGGCGCGCCGGATGCGGGAATGCGTGGACTGGCGCGTGGCGGTGCTGGGTGGCCTGCTATTTGCGGGCGTGGTGGGATTGTCGGCCCTGTTGTTCATGGCGATCCCGCGCTTTGAGATCAGCAACGGTCTCTTTCTTGACCGCATGGTTTCGCGCAAGGCGAAGTCGGGCTTCAGCGAGACCGTCCAGTTTGGCGACGTGGTCGACATCCAGCGAGACACGAACGTGGCCTTGAGCGTGGACGTGTCGGATCGTTCGCAGATGCCGGCGTTGCCGTACTGGCGCATGCTGGTGCTCGACGAATATTCGCAAGGAGGCTTTCGCATGTCCGCTGCCCTCAAAAGCAACCTTGAGGCCTACCGCGAGCAGACCGCCCAGATCGAGGGCGACGTCCTCTTGCGGGCGAACCGGGCGGTGTGGACCTTTTATCTGGAAGTGGGCACCAGTCGGTTTCTGCCGCTGCTGGGCGGTTTCAACCAGCTGACGTTTGAAAGTCCGCAGAGCGCGGGGCTCAACCACGACCTGCGCATCGTTTCGTTGCGCCAGATGCCCGCCAAGATGCTCGCCTACCGCGTGGAGGGAATGCAGTTCGGTCCGACGCTGGGTTCGGCAGACCAGATGGCGGGGAGCGGACGGCAGGAGGCGATGGGCGAGGGCAAGGTTCCTGATTTTTTGGAACTGGCGACGCTGACGCCGGCCGATCAGGCGCAACTGGCGGCCTGGGTGCGGGAGATCAACGCGCCGGCCGACAATCCGGCGGAGTTTGCCCGGCGGGCGAGCGCGTGGTTGTGGCGGACGCATTCCTATTCGTTGCAAAGCCAGCTCGAGTCCGTCCCGGGCGATCCGCTGATGCGCTGGATCGCGTCGCGGCAGCCGGGGCATTGCGAACTGTTCGCCGGTTCCTTCCTGCTGCTGGCACGCGCCGCAGGTTATCCGACGCGGGTTGTTCTGGGCTTCAAAGGCGGTTCTTGGAACGCGCACAGCGAGAATCTCACGATCCGCAATTCCGATGCGCACGCGTGGGACGAGGTTTTCGATCGCGCCGCGAACCTGTGGGTGCGGGTGGATCCGACCCCGGGTTCCGTGGCCGTGGGTGAGCCGGTGAATGCCGCCGGAGGCGAGGCGACGCTGGCGCGCATTCGTGACGACAGCTGGACGGCGCGTTTCGACAGCCTGCGCGTCTTCTGGTACCGGCGCATCGTCAGTTTCGACCAAGGCTCCCAAATCGCGCTGGCGCACACCACCAAGAAACTGGTCGAGCGGCATCTGCGCGAGTTCAAGCAGGCGCTTCGGCAGCGCTTCGAGAAAGTGAAGCACTGGTTGCAAAGTCCGTGGGATGTCCGCCGGGTGTCCGTCTGGACGGCAGCGGCGCTGGCGTTGGGCGGGTGTTTCTGCGGCTGGCGTTTCTACGGGCGCGGCGCGTGGCTGCGCTGGCGCAGCGGTCTGGCCCGGAACGGCCTCGATCCCGTGCGCCGGGAGGCGGGGCGCTGGCTCAGAAAAACGGCGGAGGCCGGCTTGAAAACCCCGGAGGAGGCGGCAGTGCGCATCGATTTGGAACGTCTGCGTTATGGTCCGCGCCAAGCCTGGCCGGAGCCACTGGCGGTGTTTCGCCGCGCGAAAAAAACAATGCGGCAGGCGAGACGGCGCAGCGCCTGAAGATTACTGGCGGGCCACGCTGATGCCGGCTGCAGGGGTGCGGCCTTGTTTCTCATTCCATTTCTTGAGAATGGCGTGGGCGATGGGAACGGCGTAGCGGCCGCCGGCGAACTCCTCGCCGGCGACGTCGCCTTCCGCCATCACCGCGATGGCAATCTGCGGATCTTCGATGGGCGCGAAGCAGATGAACCAGGCGAAGTTGATCGTGCCTTTCGCCGTCTGCTTTTGGGCCGTGCCGGTCTTTCCCGCGATCCGCAGGCCGGGGATTTTCATGAACGGGGATTCGAGCACCTTGGCCGTGCCGGTGAGGGTGCAGGCCTCCATGCCTTCCAGAATGGCGGCGCGTTGCTCCGGGCTGAGTCCGGTGGGGGCGCTGTGCTGCGTGGCCCGGTCGGGATCGTGCTGGAGGGTGGGTACGGTGATCGTTTCGTTGCGCGCGAAGGAGGCGGTAAAGGCCGCCATCTGCAACGGCGTTACGAGCAGATCGCCCTGGCCGATGGCGAAATTGGCGGTGTCGCCGGGAAACCAGCGTTCGTCACGACGGCGTTGTTTCCACTCGGGATCGGGCACAAGGCTGCCTTTTGTCTCGGCGATTTCGATACCCGTGGGGCGACCGAAACCGAAACGACGGGCCTCGGCGGCGATGGTGTCGGGTCCCATCGTGATGCCTTGCTGGTAAAAATAGACATTGCAGCTTTTCTCGATGGCGTCCGCGAGGGTGACGTCACCGTGTGCATGGCCGCCGTGGCAAGGGAACCTGCGTCCGCCGACTTGGAGATAGCCGGGGCAGTTGACGGTGGCGTGCGGATCGATGCTTTGGCCACGGAGGCCGGCGATGCTGGTGAGGATCTTGAACGACGAGCCGGGCGGGTAAAGGCCCGTGGTCGCACGGTTGATCCAGGCGCCGCGGTCGCTGATGTCCTTCCCCGCGGCGGCGGCGAGGCGCGGAATGAAATCCTGCAGGTTGTAATCGGGCTTGCTCGCGAGCACGAGGACTTCGCCTGTCTTCACATCAATGGCCACGGCGGCGCTGTTGAGCTCGGTCTCGGTCATGACCTTCTCGGCGGCGATCTGGAGCTCGGCGTCGAGGGAGGTGTGCAGGTCGTGGCCGTGGACGGGCTGGTGTTTTGAGAGCGGCGGGTTCACTCGGTAACCGGCGGGATCGACGCGGTAAATGGCGCCGCCAGTCTCGCCTTGGAGGAGGGGGTCGAAGTGCGCCTCCAAGCCCTCGCGGCCGACGGTGCCCTTCATCTTGAAGGTGGTTTTGTCGGTGAAGGTGGCGAAGTCGGAGCCGGCAAAATCGTCGTCCGCGGCGTCCAAGCTGTCGTTGCCGATGACATAACCCAGGGTGTGGGCGGCGAGAGAGCCGAGGGGATAATCGCGAATGCTGGAGGTGTAGACCTGGAGGGGCGAGGTGGCGGGCAGCTGCTCGATAAGACGGGCGTATTCCTCGGCCTTCAGGTCATCGATGAGAATGTAGGGAAGGAGCAGTTGCTGGGAGAAATGTTTGTTGAGCTCGCCGGCGTCGAGCTGCTCGTTCCGGCCGAGCGTGCGATTGATCTGGCCGAGGTAGCGCTGCACCACGGTGAAGCGCGCGATCCGCTCCATCTGGACGGTGGAGGGCATGTCCTTCTTGTCCGCCTCGACGTAAGCCTTGTGGATCTTGATGTATTCGCTGCGGAACTCCTTGCGAAGTTCGTCGAGGTAAAGCGTCACCGCGAAACGCGGACGGTTGCCGACGAGCAGCCGGCCGTCGCGGTCGTAGATGTTGCCGCGCGGACCGGGCACGAGGATGCGGCGCTGGTTCTGGGTTTTCTCGCGCTCGTGATAGAGGTCGTTACTGACGAGCTGGCGGTAGGCGAGTCCGCCCGTGAGCGTCAGCAGCATGGCGGCTATGAGGAAATAAAAGAAGATCACCCGGGGGTTGTAGCCCTTGTGCGTCTCGACCAACCCGCTGGGGCGTTCTGCGACCGTGTCCGGCATGAGAGGCCTTAGATCGCACTGCGCGCCGTCTCGCGCAAGCCCGCGCCGCCGATTTGAAGCAGTCGCACCTGCAGGGCGAAAAACCAGGGGGCGATAAGCGCGATCACGGCCTGGGAAACCAGGAGATCGGCGAAATCGCGCATCCAGGTTTCACCCGGGGCCGGGGACGCGCCGATGCGCAAGAAGGAGAGCGCGAGGAAAAGGGCGAGGTTGGCGAGCAGCGCGATGATGACGCCCACGAGCGTCACCTCGCGCGGGGCGCGCGCCCGCGCGTTGAAGATCACCGCATGGGCGGCGAGAAAGAGCAGGGCCTGGGTACCGAAGGCGACCGGGGCGTTGGCGTCGAAGAGCAAACCGGCCAGAAACGCCGCGGTCGCGCCTGTGCGAAAATCGAGCCGCAGCGCCGCGAAGGCGACGAAAAGGCCTCCGCACCAGACGTGGAGCTGCCACGCGCCGAGGTAGTGGTTGAGTTCGCCGAGCAGGGCCGCGAGCAGAAGCGAGGCGAGGGTGAGGAGAAGCGCGCGGCGTTTCATGTCATTTGCCGGCGGCGGCCGCGGGGCCCTGCGGGATGAGCACGGTCACCTCAGTGAGGGCGGAAAGGGCGGGTTCGAGCTGCACGTCGCCGCTTTTGAAAAGTCCGTCGGTGCTCGGTTCCACGCGGGTGATGTAACCGATGGTGAGATTGGCGGGGAAAACACCGCCGAGGCCCGAGGTCACCAGCCGTCGCGGTGCGGCGGGGGTGACGAAGATGTCGACGGGCACGTATTCCACCGTGCCACGGGCGGGGGCGAGGGTGGGGTTGAGACCGCCTTGATAACTGATCGGACGCGTATCGCCCTCCAGACTGGCGGCGATGCGCACGCCGGGGCTGCTGATGAGGTCGACCACGGAGGTGTAGGCGTGCACCTCGCGCACGCGGCCGACGACACCGCCGACATAGATGACGGGTGAGCCTTCGATGATGCCGTAGTCGCGGCCCTTGCGGATGATGAGCTGCTGCCACCAGCCGGAGAAATCACGGCGCACGACCCGCGTGGGTTCGGCGCGATAACCATCGGGAGCGGGGAGTTTCAACAGTCCGTTGAGACGGTCGATTTCGTCGCGCAGGCTGGCGTCTTTTTGCAGGCGGATTTCGTAGGCGGCGTTGAGGCGGGCGAGATCGCGACCGGCCTCGATGAGTTCGTTGTTGGAACGCGCCTTGAGCGACCAAAAATCTTGCAGGTCGCGAACGTGTGAGGCGACGACTTCCACCGGGGCCTGCAGTTCAAAAAAGCTGGCGCGCAGGAATCGCTTCACCGCCACCGGCACCACCAGCCACGCCGCCAGCACGAGGGCGAGCGTGACGAAAGGTTTGGCCTGGTCGAAGCGTTGGTTGGGCACGGGGGACGGGGAAGTCTACGAATGACCAATCACGATTACGACGGCTGAACTCCGGCCGGGCGGGGACGCCGGCAAATCGTAATCCGCACACCTGAAATCGTGCGATCCGTCACACGTTCTGCAGCACCCAGTTGAGGTCGTTGAGCACGGCGCCCGTGCCGTTGGCCACGGCGGAGAGGGGGTCGTCGGCCACGGTGACCGGCAGGCCGGTCTTTTCGCTGAGCAGGCGGTCGATGCCGCGGATGAGCGCGCCGCCGCCGGCCATGACGAAGCCGCGGTCGACAAGGTCGGCCGAGAGCTCGGGCGGGCAGCGTTCGAGCGTGGCGCGGACCGCGTCCACGATGGAGGAAACGGGATCGCTGAGCGCCTCGCGGATTTCCTGCGAGGTGATGTGAATGGTCTTGGGCAGGCCGGCCACGGAGTCGCGGCCCTTGACCTCCATGGTGAGCTCCTCTTCGAGCGGGTAGGCGGAGCCGATGCGCATCTTGATCTCCTCGGCGGTGCGTTCACCGATGAGGAGGTTGTAGGCGCGCTTCATGTAGTTGACGATGGAGGCGTCGAGTTCGTCGCCGGCCACGCGGATCGATTTCGAAAATACGATGCCGGAGAGCGAGATGATGGCGATCTCGGTCGTGCCGCCGCCGATGTCCACGATCATGTTGGCGGCGGGTTCGTCGATGGGCAGGCCGACGCCGATGGCCGCGGCCATCGGCTCGGGGATGGTGATGACATCGCGCGCGCCGGCATGGGTGGCGGAGTCTTTTACCGCGCGCTTTTCAACCTCGGTGATGCCCGAGGGGATGGCGATGACGACGCGGGGGGCGACGCGCAGGGCGTTGTTGTGCACCTTGCGGATAAAATAGCGCAGCATCGCCTCGGTGACGTCGAAGTCGGCGATGACGCCGTCTTTCATCGGACGGATGGCGGTGATGTTGCCGGGGGTGCGGCCAAGCATCTTCTTGGCTTCCTCGCCGACGGCGCGGACCTTGCGGCTGGCGGTGTCGATGGCCACGACGCTGGGTTCGCGCAGGACGATGCCCTTGTCCTTCACGTACACGAGCGTGTTGGCGGTGCCGAGGTCGATGCCGATGTCGTTGGAGAAGTAGCCGAATAAGTTCGAAGCCATGATTCTGGGTGGTAACGACGACGCCTGCGCCGCTCAGACTACAAACGAGCGAAGCTTGTGAGTGTCAAAGAGGAAAACACTCCCGTGCGGGGCAAAAACCGCGGAGCGGGCGCGCGCCGGGAAAGACCTCCGCACTTGACGCGTCCGGCTTGCGCGAGCGTTGTGGGCTGGTCCCATGCCTGGCATCGATTTCATTCAAGACCTTGCCGTGATTTTGGTGGTGGCCGCACTGACGGGGTGGCTGTGCCAGCGCATCGGTTTGTCGGTGGTGGTGGGTTTCTTGGTCGCGGGGATCGTGGTGGGGCCGCACACGCCGCCTTTTTCGTTGGTGACCGACGAGGCGCGCATCGCGACGGCGGCGCAGGTGGGCTTGGTGTTCCTGATGTTTTCCATCGGGTTGAAGCTGAGCATCCGCAAGCTCCGCCGGCTGGGGCTGTCGTTGCTGCTCGGGGTTTTCATGAGCGCGGGGCTGGTTTATTACCTGACGCGGCTGGCGGGGGTGATGATCGGGCTGGATGGCGCGGAGAGTCTTTTTCTCGCGGGCATGCTGATGATCTCGTCGTCCTCGATCATCGGAAAGGTGCTTCAGGAGGTGGGGGCGACCCATGAACGCGCCGGGCAGCTGGCGATGGGCGTCTCGGTGCTCGAAGACGTCGTCGCGGTGGTGATGCTGACGGTGCTCACCTCTTTTGTACAATTTGGCGGAAAAGGCGGGGGGCCGCACCTCGGTGAAACGATCGGGCTGTTCGGTGCGTTCGTCGTGCTGGCGGGTGTCGCCGGGTTGCTGCTGGTGCCTTGGTTGCTGCGGAAAATGAGCATCTCGGCCAACGAGGAGGTGCAGACCCTCGGGATGGCGGGGGTCTTGTTCAGCCTGGCGATGCTGGCGGAGCACGCGGGGTATTCGCTCGCGCTGGGGGCGTTTTTGCTCGGCACGATCGTGGCGGAGACGCCGCATCGTCACCAGATCCAGCGAACGTTCGAGGGCATGCGGGATGTTTTCAGCGCGGTGTTTTTCGTGGCGATCGGCATGCAGATCGACCTGCGCGTGCTGGGCGCGGAATGGGCACTGATTCTGGGCGTGGCGGTGTTCACGCTGGCAACGCGCCTGCTGGCGGTGAGCACGGGACTTACCCTGATCGGCACGCCGGCGAAGGACGCCTTCCGCACGGGGCTGATGGCCACGCCCATCGGCGAATTTTCCTTCGTGATCGCGCAGCTTGGCATCACCGCGAAAGTGGTGCCGCCGAAGTTTTATCCGCTGGCGGTGGGCGTGTCGCTGTTGACGACGCTGGCGGCCCCGTTGCTGACGCGACAGTCCCAAGCCATCAGCGACTGGGCCTTTGCGCGGCAGCCGCGCTGGCTGGAGGCCTGGCTGGCCTATTACTCGGGCTGGCTGGAGCGCCTGCACGCGCGGCAGAAAAGCAACCTGCTCTGGCAGCTGAGCAAGAAGCGTCTCGTACAAATCGGGGTCGAGGCGCTGTTCGTCACGGGCCTGCTGGTGTTTTCGGAGCAGCTGTTCTCGATGACGGAAGACTGGGTGGGCCGCGACTGGCTTTTCCCGGGAGGTCCTGTATTTATTTTTTGGATGGTCCTGAGTCTGGTGGTGCTGGTGCCGCTCGTGGCGATCTGGCGCAATTTCTCGGCCCTGGCCCTGCTGTACTCCCAGGTTTCAACGCAGGGGAACGCGCGCGCGGCGCGGCTGGCCCCGCTCATGGAAACCGGGCTCAAGAGCGTCGTCGGGGTGGCGCTTTTCATCTGGCTGGCGTCGTTTCTCCCGACTGGCGGCTCGGTCAAATGGCTGCTGCTGGGCACGGTGGGAGTGACGGGAGCGGCGGTGTTTTTGTTGAAGCGGAAGATCGTCTATTGGCACAGCGAACTGGAGGTGGAGTTGCAGGGCAGGCTGGCCGGCAGCGAGGAACGGATGAGCGCGACGGCGGCGCCCTGGCTGCGTCCGCACGAGGAGTGGAACCTGAGCGTGGGCGAGTGCGTGTTGCCCGATCTCGCCGATTGCCAGGGCCGGCGCATCGCCGAACTGGGATTGCGCTCGCGATTCGGCTGCACGGTGGTGGGAATCGAACGGCAGGGTTACATGATCTCGCTGCCCGCGCCGGACACGGTGCTTTATCCGCGCGACAAGATCCTGATCATCGGCACGGCCGCGCAGGTCGCGGCGGGCAAGGCTTTCCTCACCGTGGTCTCGGGACTGCCGCTCACGCCCTCGGAGTTCGACGATGTGCGCATGGAATCGCTTCCGGTGCCGACGACCAGCCCGGCGGTGGGACGCACGCTGCGAGAATTATCGCCCGCCCAGATCCACCAGGTGCAGATCGCGGGGATCAATCGCCTGGGTACTCGCATTCTCAACCCCGGGGCGGACGAGGCGGTGCGCGCTGGCGACGAGTTGCTGACACTGGGAACACCCGCCCAGATCCGCGCATTCAAGGCGTGGCTGAGCGAAGGCGCTGTCTCCACCGCGGGCTGATGGCGGGCGTCCGGCGCCGTGTGCGGACGCAAAAAAAGCGCGCCGATGAGGGCGCGCTGAAAATTTAAAATCCGCCTTGGATGCGGCGGCAGGTGCTCAGCTGGAGCCGGGGGCCTTGGGGTCCGTTTTGGAGGCGTCCGCGGGCTTGGCCGCCGACTTCGATTCGGCAATCGCCTCGTCCGCTTCGGCGGAGGCCTTCTTGAATTCCTTGATGGATTTGCCGAGGCCCTTGGCCAGTTCGGGCAACTTGGAACCGCCGAACAAGAGCAGGACGATCGCGAGAATGGCGATAATTTCCCAGCCGCCAATCATGCCTGCGACCACCGGATTAAAAAGACTGTTCATGCCCGCAAGGGTTAGGCTCCGTCCGGAGGCTGGCAAGGGGGAAAGCGGCGGGGCGTTGCAGCCTCACTGCGCGGCAGGCGGAAGGACAACTTCATCGCCGACATTGGGGCGGCCGATGAGAAGGCGGGTGCCCAAAGTGTGGCCGCGCAGGTAAGGCGAGGCTTGCAACCGGGCGGTGGGCTGAAGGTCTTCCGTGCGGGCGAGCAGGATCCGCCGTTCGAAATCGCTGGGCAGAACGGCATACGGGCTGACGTCGACGATCACGTCGAGCGTGCGCGGATCGACCGCAATCACACGGCCGACGACTAGCATGGGACTGGGCGCGGGGGCACCGGCATGGCCGGCCGCCGTCGCCGGCTTGCGGCCAGGGTGAGTGGCGCAACCGGCGAGGGTCAGAACGCAAAGCGCGAACGTGAGCGCGCGGCGCATGACGGGTCAGGGCAGCTGCGGAATGACGGGCTTGTTGGCCTGAACCTGCTTGAGCAGGTTCTGCGCGTTGTCGATCTGCTCGGCGTCGAAGAAACCGTGGAGCTGGCGGATGCGCGTCGGGTGGCGCATCTTGCGCAGGGCCTTGGCCTCGATCTGGCGGATGCGTTCGCGGGTGACCTTGAACTGCTTGCCGACCTCCTCGAGCGTGCGGCTGTAGCCGTCCACGAGGCCGAAACGCAGCGAGAGCACGCGGCGCTCGCGGTCGGTGAGGGAGTCGAGCACGTCGATGATCTTCTCGCGGAGAAGCGAGTAGGCCGTCATGTCGTAGGGATTCTCGGCGGACTTGTCCTCGATGAAATCGCCGAAGGACGTGTCGTCGCCGTCGCCCACGGGCGACTGGAGGGAGATGGGCTGTTGCGCCATCTTCATGATCTGCTGCACGCGCTCGACCGGCAGGTTCATCTCGTCGGCGACTTCCTCGGGCGTCGGTTCGTGGCCGAATTCCTGAAGGAGCTGCTTCTGCACCTGCATGACCTTGTTAAGGGTCTCGATCATGTGCACCGGGATGCGGATGGTGCGGGCCTGGTCGGCGATGGAGCGGGTGATGGCCTGGCGGATCCACCACGTGGCGTAGGTGGAGAACTTGTAGCCGCGGCGGTATTCAAATTTCTCTACGGCCTTCATCAGGCCCATGTTGCCCTCCTGGATGAGATCGAGGAAGGAGAGGCCGCGGTTGGTGTATTTCTTCGCGATGGAGATGACGAGGCGCAGGTTGGCCTCGACCATCTCGGTCTTGGCCTTGTGGGCCTCGCGCACATGGACGTTGGTCTGGTGGACGACGCGGAGGAGATCGGCGGGGGAGATGCGCTGCTCGACCTCGATCTGCTTGAGGCGGGCGTTGATGGCTTTCGAGTCGATGGCCGCGTCCTTCTTGGTCTTGGGATGGCGGGCGCGGTCGAGCTGGTGGTTGAGTTGCTCGACCTCGCTGAGCACGGGCTGGAGGGCTTCCAGCCACTCCTCATAGACCTTCAATTTGAAGAAGAACTTGGAAAAATTGGCGCGCAGGGTGGCCTCGCGCTTCTTGTGCTTGGCGAGGATTTTTTTGCGGTCGGCCTCGGACTTGGCCTTGAGGAACTCGGCCCAGGATTCGACGACGGACTCCTCGTTTTTCTGGGTGGTTTCGACCAGCTTGGGCAGGCCCTTGAAGTAGGCGTCGCGGCTTTCGATTTTTTTGTCGATGACGATGCGGTCGAAGCGTTCCTCGCGATTGATGAGCTTGGCGCCGAGGGTGGCGATGTAGCCGCCGACGACGGCGGCCTCGAAGAGCGCGCTCTGGGCCTTGAGCTCGGCGTTCTCGATGCGTTTGGAGATCTCGACTTCCTGTTCGCGGGTGAGCAGCGGGACCTGGCCCATCTGCTTGAGATACATGCGGACGGGGTCGTCGAGGATGTCGTGCTGCGAGGAGCGCGATTCTTCTTCCTCGGCCTCTTCCTGGCGCTGCTTGTAATCGTCAACCTGATCGGGCTCGAGGATTTCGATTTCGAGGTTCTGGAGAATCGAGAGGACGTTATCGATTTCCTCCTGGTTTTCGACCGACTCGGGCAGGGCTTCGTTGATGTCGTCGAACGTGAGATAACCCTGCTCCTTCGAGAGGCGGATGAGGTTGCGGATCTTGTCATTGATCCCGCCGGCCGGAAGGTCTGTGCCGGGGCCACCGTCGGCGGTGGCGGTTTTGGTGTGGTCGAGAGCCGTCTCCACGGCTTCGGAATGGGAGGAGGTGGCGGCGGACTTGGCTTTGCGCGGCATGGTTGGGCAGGTACGGGAAAAATCATTCAGCTAACGGGAGCCGGAGAGGCGCGCGTAGCTGTCGCTTGATGTCGAGGAGTTCTTTAAAAAGAGAATTTGCGTCAACGTTACTGTCCGCGTGGGTATTGGCTAGAGCAAGTTCTATTTGGCGAATGCGGGGCTCCAGCACGCGGGCCTGAATCTGGCGGAGGGCTTCGTTGACAACCTTGCCGGGGTCATCGAGTTGAGGCGCCTCAAACAACAGGGAAGCGACCAGGGTGCGTTCCTCCGGGGTCTCCAATAAAGTGTCCAGATGCTCGCGACCGGGCCAGGAATCCTGCTCGAATTCGGCGAGAAAACGGTTGAGCAACACGCCGGCGGCGTGGGTCGTGTCGATCCAGTCGTGGGGCAGCGTGGTGCTCAAGGACCGGCCAAACGCTTCGAAGTGGAGGATCATCAACAGCAAGTGATGCTCCGAGGTGTCCTTGGTGGCGGTTTTGGGTGCGACGGGCGCGGGGGTTTCCTCGCCGGCCGGTGCGGGCGGACGGGCGGCCTGCTGGCGGTTTTGGCGAAGGCGTTGGGTGTCGAAGTCTCTTTGCAGGGCGGACAACGGCAATCGCAACAGCCCGGCGGCCTCGGCCAAAAATTGCGAACGGGCGACTTCGGATTCGGCGTTGAGGATGAGCGCGTGCAGATCCTGGGCGACACGGGCTTTTTGCTCGGGAGTGGCGTTTTCGGGCGCCGGCAGCAAGGCGCGGCAGGCGAAGGCCATGGCGGAAAGGGCGTTTTTCCGCACCTCGTCGTAACCGGCGAGACCCTTTTCGAGGAAGAGCAGATCGGGGTCGATTTTGGTATCGGTCGCGCCGCCGAGGAAGCGGACCTCGAGTCCGGCCTTGAGCGCCATGGGCAGGAAACGCAGCGCGGCTTTTTGGCCGGCGCCGTCGCCGTCGAAGAAACATTCCACCTGTGTGCTGTAGCGGCGCAGGAGCACGAGCTGGCTCTCGGTGATGGACGTGCCTTGCGGGGCGATGGCCGTTTTGAGGCCGACGCTCCAACTGCGGAGAGCGTCGAGCTGGCCTTCGACCAGAACGAAAGGGGCTCCCTTGCCCGCCGGGTCGCGGGCGCGGTCGAGGTTGAAGAGGAGATTACCCTTGGTGAAAATCGGAGTCTCGGGCGAGTTGACGTATTTGGCCTCGCGGGCGGGATCGTCCTCGGGCGTGAGATCGGTCTGCCGCGCGGTGAACGCGACGACACGACCTTGATGATCGCGGATCGGGATCATCAGGCGTCCGCGGAAGCGCGGCTTGAGCGAACCGAGGCCGAGCACGGCGCCTTCGCGCACGAAGAAAAGTCCGCACTGGCGCAGCGCCTCCTCGGAATATTTTTTCTTCAGCAACGCGGCGCCGAGCGTGGCGTCGCCGGGCTCGGCGGCGCCGATCTTGAATTCGTCGGCGAGCTCGCGGGTGAAGCGGCGCTTGTCGGTCCAGTAGGCGCGCATCCAGTCGCCGGTGACGGACGCGCCTTTGAAGATCTGATGAAAATGTTCGGCGGCGGTTTCGTGGATGTCGAAGATTTCCTGGCGCAGCGAACGCTCCTCGCGGCTCGGGCCGCCGGAGCCCTCTTCGTATTCGATGGGAATGCCGAAGCGTTTCCCGAGGGTTTCGATCGCTTCGGTGAAGGTGAGCTGTTCGGTTTCGCGCACGAAGGTGATGACGTCGCCGGCCTTGCCGCAGCCGAAACATTTGTAGAAGCCCTTGTCGGGATCGACGTGGAAGGACGGCGATTTCTCGTTGTGGAAAGGGCAGAGGCCTTTGAAGCGCGAGCCGGCCTTGCGAAGGGTGGCCACCCGGGAAACCACGTCCACGATGTTCACGCGCAGTTTCACGTCGCGAAGGCAGGTGGGTTTGATGACGGGCATGGAGCGGCGGACGGCGCGAAAAAGTTGCGACGAAGTTTGCACTTTTACCCTCGTGCCGGGTCTGTCAAGAACTGCGGGCCGCCGGCCCGCAGCCGGCGGCTTTTCCGTCGGCCTTCTTTCATGCACACTTTTCGTTCCGCGTTCACCTCCCTTCTCTTGCCGGTGCTCGGCCTTCTGCTTTGCGCCGTGCGCGCGGCGGGCGGGCCCGCGCCGACGCCGACGGTTTCGCCCGTCATTTGGGAGGCGCCGTTGACGGATTTCTCCGCCGAAACCTATGCCGTGGAAGTGGAGCGGTTAATCGCGAAATTCGAGGCTTCGATTGGCCAGCGGCTGGTTCCGGGGGCGAAGCACCGGGTGGGATTGAAAATCTACACGGATTCCGGTCCGGGGTTGGCCACGCCGATCCCGCTCACGCAGGCGGTGATCGCCGCGCTGGAGCGGCGCGGGTATGCGAAGAGCGATATTTTTCTCGTGGGCCTCAATCAGCAGCGGCTGCGTTTCACCGGTTATCTGCCTTCGCTGGTGACGGGCCGGTCGGCCTTCGAGGGGCACAAGGTCTATGTCCTCGAATCGGGCCGCTATTTCGATCCGGTCTGGTTTTACGACAGTCCGCTGCCTTCGCGTTTTGATCCGATTCTCGCGCAGAAGAGCGTCGAAAACGTGGATTCCGAGACGACGCTGGAGCAGGATCGCAAAAGCTTTCTCGCCACGCCGCTGTTCGTGGACGCGGACTTTTGGATCAACCTGCCGGTTTACACCGATCATCCGGTCCTCGGGGTGAACGGTGCGTTGGTGAACGCGACGTTGTGGAACGCTTCGAACACCGCGCGGTTTTTCCGCAGTCCGGCCAGCGCACCCGCCGCCGTGGCCGAGATGAGCGCGATTCCCGAATTGCGACACACTTGGATGTTTACCCTCGCCAGCCTGGAGCGTTACCAGTTCATCGGCGGCCCGTGGTTCAACTCGCTTTACACCGTGTCAGAGCCGCGGCTTTGGCTGGGCACGGATCCGGTGCTGATGGATGCGCTGATGCAAGAGCGTATCAATCGCTGGCGCCAGCGCACGGGCTTCAAACCCATCCCGGACGACATCCGCACGCTGGAGTTTGCCGCTGTCCTGGGCGTGGGTTCGCGCAAGACGGCTGACGCCAAATTCGTGCCGGTGGGGAATTGATGCAAATTCCCCTTGTCTCATCCCCGATCCTGCGCCCATTTCTAACCTTGTCATGACGTCCGCCGAGTATCTCCCGCTTCTTATCCAAATCATTCTGGCCGCCGGTCTGGCCGGTTTCATCGTGAGCCTGAGTCATATCGCGGGCGAGCGCACGAAGCGGAAGACCGCCATCACCGACACGCCCTACGAGTGCGGCGTGAAGACGGACGGCGTCATTCACACCCGTTTTTCGGTGAAGTTCTACGTCACGGTGATGCTCTTCATCCTCTTCGACATCGAGGTCGTGTTCCTCATTCCCTGGGCTTTTATCTACCGTGATTTTCTGGCGAGCCACATCAGCATTCTGACTCCCATCCTCTTTTTCCTCGGCGTCCTCGTGCTCGGTCTGGTTTACGAGGTGAAAAAGGGCGCCCTCGTTTGGGAAAAGTAATCGAGCCCATGGCGGGCTAGCCGACGCGAACCCCCGATGAGACTCGAAAAAATCGTCGCGCGGAGCCGCATCATCGATCTGCGGAGCACCGACATGAAGGGGGCTCTGGGCGAGCTTCTTGCGGTGTCTGCCAGCAAGTTTCCTGATCTCAAGGAAGAGGCGTTGCTGCGCGGGCTGTTGCAGCGCGAGAAGTCGATGACGACTTATCTCGGCTCCGGCGTCTCGTTGCCGCACGTGCGGGTGAAGATGGGGCGGCGTTACATTCTCGCCATCGGGCGGAGCCGGGCGGGCATTTGCAGCGAAAACACCGTGGATGAGGAAAAAATCCACCTGATCTTCATGCTGCTGGCGGATGAAAAGGCGCGCGATTACCTGCAGATGCTCGCCTCCATCGCCGGCCTGCTGAAGGATCCGGACTTGGTGAAGGCCCTGATCGAAGCGCCCTCGCCCGAGGACTTATTCGACCGGTTGGCCGCGGGTTTTGGCGGCATCTTGTCCAAGCCTGTCCAAGCCCAGCAAAATCGCATCAACCGCCTGATGATCCGCGAGGCCGACCGCGTGGCCAAGGGCGCGGGCTGCGGGGCGATCATGGTTTTCGGCGACACGTTTGTCGGCGGCATTGAGCCGGGCGCGTGGTTCCCCAAAAGCAAAACCATTCTGGTCACGCGCAACGTGGTCGATCTGGGCGAGGACGGGAGGGACGTGCCCCAGGTGATCCAAGTCCGCTCCTATTCCTCGCGGCGGCTGGCCCAATTGCGCAGCGCGATGTTTGTGGCGCTCACGCGCGGCATGATTTCCTTCAGCGACCGTGTTTGCTGCGTGGGCGGCATCATGGGCAGCAATCAGTTCGACACCGTGGTCATCGTGGATGTGGAGCGTGAGTTCCAGACGCTCCTGACCGGTCACACCGATCTTTTGCCCGACGACGTCAAACCGGAGGTGTTGGAACGTGTCATCGCCATCGCGACCGAGCTCGCGGTCGAAGGTCGTGAAGGCAAGCCGGTGGGCTGCCTGTTCGTGGTCGGAGACACTCCCAAGGTGGAGAAATTCATCAAACCACTCGTCCTGAATCCCTTCTATGGCTACAAGGAGGAGGATCGCAACATCCTGAGTCCCTTCATGGATGAGACGGTGAAGGAGTTTTCCTCGATCGATGGTGCTTTTGTCATTTGCGGCGACGGGGTGGTTTCCGCAGCAGGCAGTCTTATCCAGGCGGCCGACACGGATCATACGTTGCCGAGCGGTCTGGGCAGCCGGCATGCGGCCGCGGCCGCGATCTCGGTGGCGACGGAGTGCATTTCCATCGTGGTCTCGTCGAGCACCGGGCAAGTGACGCTTTTCCGCCGCGGGGTGATGCTGCCGCTCACGGAAAAGAAAATGGGTGCGGCCGGCTGAGGCGAACTTTGGGATTGCGCCAGGCGGGTTGGGGGCTTTGCTCTGACCCTTCAACCTTTTAAAACCATGGCACAAGAAGTCGTCACCCTAGAATGCACCGAAGCCCGTAAAGAGGGCAAACCCGTTTCCCGTTACCTGACCAAGCGTAACAAAAAGACGGTCACCGAGCGCATCGAGAAGAAGAAGTACAATCCTTTCCTCAAGCGTCACACGCTGCACAAGGAAATCAAGTAACGCGACTTAAGCGTTTTCTTTCCCGGCCGGCCTCTCGAGGCCGGCTTTTTTTTTGGCTTTTTCCCGACCGCGTCGGAAGCCTGATCGGTCCCTCAACCCGCCATCCGCTTGGAGTGGGAGTTCTGGTTATTATAGGGGTTGAGCGTGCCGCCGCTGGAGGTGGCTTGGGAGCGACGGGCGGTCCGCCAGCTCTCGCGGTGTTTGCGGATCCAATCCAACAAAGCGCGTTCAAAACCGATGTCGTAGCCCAGCCGTTCCGATTCAATCCACTTGTGGCGAAGGATTTCTTCCCGTTCGGCAAGAAACTCCTGATAGAGGCTCGATTGTTTCACGAACTCATGGGAGGACGTGTCTTGCTCTTGGCGGGGGGATGAAGTCATGGATACCACGGCCGGTTTGGAAACGTCTGCAGTTTAAACGGAATGAAGGAACCTAAGTTCCTCCCTCGTTGAACGATCTCCGCGCAGCACTGAGCGCAGAGAGGAAACGGACGCTTTGAGCTCCTGACGGGTACAAAAAATTGCGAAGGCCTCTTCTTTCGTAGGTGCCATGATGTCAGGTGGACCAAAAGTATGTCCGCCGCAGAGTCTGTCAATGTTCGTGCCGGCCTCGCGCCTACTTGATTATCGTTTACAAAAGCGCGCGGATTGCGCGGCTCAAATGAATCGTTTGAATGCGTACGGGCTTACACGATTGCCGGAGCGGTTTTGCGCGCGAGTTGAGCGAGAAGCGTGTCGCCGATGTCGCGGAAAATTTTGCCCGCCACACTGTCCGGCGCGCTGACAACAACGGGCTGTCCGGCGTCGCCACCCGCGCGAATTTCCGGAATGAGCGGCACCTGGCCGAGAAGAACGGTGCCGAGCGAGTCGGCGGTTTTTTTGCCGCCGCCTTCACCGAAGAGGGCGTGCTTTTGGCCGGAGGGATCGAGGAAGTAGCTCATGTTTTCCGCTACGCCGAGGAGAGGGACGTTTACCTTTTGGAACATCAGGCCGCCTTTGCGGGCGACGTTGGTGGCGGCGGGTTGCGGCGTGGTCACGAGAACGGCGCCGTCGAGCGGGAGTGTCTGCACGAGCGAAAGCTGGGCGTCGCCCGTGCCGGGCGGCAAATCCACGATGAGGATGTCGAGCTCGCCCCACTTCACGTTTTGGACGAATTGCTGGATCGTCTTCATGATCATCGGACCGCGCCAGACGACGGGCGTGTTGTCGTCCACGAGAAAGCCCATGCTCATGACCTTCACGCCATTTTTTTCCATCGGCAGGAGGTTGTCGCCTTCAACCAGCGGACGGCCGTCGAGGCCGATCATCAATGGCACGGAAGGGCCATAGATGTCGCAATCCATCAGGCCGACACGACCGGGCCGACCTTGGGCGGTGAGCAGTTGGGCGAGGGCGCAGGCGAGATTGACCGCGAACGTGCTCTTGCCGACGCCGCCTTTGCCCGAGGCGATGGCGACGGCGTACTTGATGGTTTTCGGGGCGGATGCGTTGCCTCCGAGATTGGCCCCGCCGGCCGCGGGTTTGGCCGGAGTCACGGCGACATCGATGACGGTGGCGCGAACGCCGGGCAGGGCGCGGAGGCACTTCTCAATCTCCTGCTTCAGGTGCAGCGGGATCTTCGGATCGGAGGTGGTGAGCGCCAGGGAAACCTTCGCGGTGCCGTCCACGAAGGCGGCCGCGCGCACCAGGCCAAACGACACGATATCCCGGCTAAAGCCGGGATATTTCACTTGTTTCAGGGCGTCTTTGATCTCTTCGGAGGTCACGTGCGGTAGAAAATTTGGAACGGGAAAGGTTTTACGTTGTTAAGGGTGGGTGGGCTGTAAATAGAAATGCCCTGCTCGCCCGCAACTATCACACCCCCTTTTCCGCCATGCAAACCCTGCTCCGTCTGCTCGCCCTGACCGTCGCCCTGATCGCGCCCTCCGTTTTCGCCGCCCAAGATCTCGGCGATGTCGTGATCTCCGCCGATCTGCGCACGATTGCCGTGCATGTCTCGGGCGGTACGCCAGAGCTCGACAATCTGGCGAACCTCGCCTTCAGCGCCCACGGGCGCTACCGTCGCGTCGCCTCGGGCGCCTACGACATCAAGTTCACCCAAGTCGCTCCGTCGCAGGTGCAGGTGACGGTGACCAAGGCCGGCGCCACGGTGCTCACTCAAGTCGCCTCCGGCACGAGCCTGCGCAACGCGCTCTTCCGCGCGGCCGATCTCGCGGTCAAGGCCACCAGCGGGCTCAAGGGCTTTTTCGCCGACCGGCTCACGTTCATCAGCAACTACTCGGGGCACCCCGAGGTGTTTACCAGCGATCTGTTTTTCGGCGAAGTGAAGCAGATCACCCGTGACAACGCCCAGGCCATGACGCCCCGCTGGGCGCCCGAAGGCGGCCGGATTTTGTACACCAGCTTCTACAAATCGGGCTTTCCCGATATCTTTCTCATCGATTTGAACACCCTGCAGCGCACGACCTTCGTGAGCTTCAAGGGCACCAACAGCGGTGCGCACTTCAATCCCGCCGGCACGCAGGTCGCCATGGTGCTCTCCGGCGAGGGCAACCCCGAGATCTACGTGAGCAACGCCCAAGGCCGGCAAGTCGCCCGCCGCACGCGCACGCCCTCCGTCGAGGCTTCCCCCTGTTTCTCTCCTGACGGTTCGCGCATGGTGTTCACCTCGGACGCCGCCGGCGGTCCGCAATTGTACGTGATGTCGGCCGCGGGCGGCAGCGCCCAGCGTCTGCCCACCGCGATCAGCGGTTATTGCGCGGAGCCGGACTGGAGCCGTTGCGATCCCAACAAGATCGCCTTCACCGTGCGCAGCGGACGCGGCTACCAAGTGGCAGTCTATGATCTTTCGGGCAAGACGCCGACCAAGGTGGTTTCAACAAAATCCCCGGTGGACGCGGTCGAGCCCTCGTGGCTGGGCGACGGCCGTCATTTGGTTTATACCGAGCGTTCGGCCAACAGCCGCGGCCTCTGTATTCTCGATACGGAGACGGGCAAGAGCACGCATATCAGCCCGGCCTCGATGCGCCAGTGCTCGCAGGCCAGCGTGTGGGCTCCCTGAGCTTTCAAAGAGCGAGCGGAGGCGGCGGGCCGAGACCGACACGGGTGTAGAGGGTGGGGCGGTGGAGCTGCCAGTGGTCGTCGAGGTGGGCCGTGGCCGGGCGACCATTGAGCGCCCATGGCAGCGAATGCGCGTTGGTGCCGACAAAATGCGCGCCGCACCGGCCGAGCGCCGGGCGGTGCGGGGGAAACGGGGAGCAGATGGTCACGTCGTCGAGGCTCACCGCGAGCAGAGGCGCTGCTTGCTCCAGCGCCGCGGCTTGAAGGCCTTGTTCGTCGAGTTCGGAGCTGAGGATGACCGGGTGCTTTTGAAAAACTTTTTGCAGCGCGCGCTCGTAATCAAAACCGGGCGGCAGCCCCCTGATGCCGCTGTTGCGCGGTTCGGGTCCGCAAAGATCCGAGAATTGCCCGAGGGCGCGGGTTGCATCTTCCGCGAAGACCACGTGATCGGCGTGGCGGCCGTCGAGCCAGCTACGAAGAGCGTCGGGCAGATCCCAGAGGATGCAGTCGTTGTCCAGGGCGAGTTCGTAGCGATCAGGAAAAAACCGGAGGGGCGCCAGCTTCCAGGCGACGCCTTCCGCCATCGCCGGATCCAGGTGTGGGCGCAGCCAGTCCGGAATCCCCCCGGCGGTGACTTGGATCCATTGAATCGCGTCCGGGGCCATTCCCGTCTTTCGATGCGCGTCTGCGAGAGCGAGGGAGTTGACCGCGACGAGATAGGCCGCCTCCGGACCGAAGAGATTCCACGCGCCCCAGAGCGAAAGCCGCAGCGCTTCGAAGCCGCGGGCGCTGACGTTACCGACGGTCCAGCGAAGGCCCAGCTTTTGGGTTTGGATCATGCGGGCACGTCCTTCCGGATGTCCGCGCCGGCTCCCGGATGCGCGAGGCAGCGCCGGAGGGTGGAGGATTCGCGGGCACCCCAGCGGGCTTTGTAGGGTTCGCAACCGCGCAGAAAATCGAAAGTCTCCGCGCCCTCTCGCGCCGCTGCGTTCATGGCGTGAAACACGCTCAGGTTGCCGATGCCGTGGCGGGCGAAATCCGGATCGAAGCCGCCCGCGTAAAAGGAAATTTGCCCGCGATGCGCGAAGCCATAGCAGCACGCCACGATGCGTTCGCCTTGCCGGAGCGCGTGGAGCCGAAGCATGCCGCGGGTGAGCAACTGGCGCGCGGTTTCCGCGTGGAAGGCGGCCACGGTTTCGTCGGCCAGCAGGTCCGGCTCGCGTCGCAGCGACCAACGCGCGGCGTGGAGTTTGCGGAACGCGTCAAAGAGCTCCGTGAAATTTTCCGGAGACGCCTGTTCCCATGTGACCGTGCCCAGCCGGCCCAGGTATCGCGCCTCATAGTCGAGTTTTTTGAGAAAATGCGGCGAGAGCGCGCCGGGGAAATTCGTCAGCGTGGCGCTCATGCAGGGATCGTCGGACGCCAGGTATTCCGACCAGTCCGCCGGCACCGGCACCATGGCCAGCGGAGAGTTCGGACGCAGTTGCCGGAAATCGCATTGTTCCCACCGCTCGCGATGGGCGTCGAGGTGGGCGAGAATGGCGGACGCTCCCGCCGTCTCCAGTCCGGGCTCGACGAGCACGTCGAGGTAATCGGATACGCCGTTGCCGAGGAGCACCACGGTGTTGCGATAAACATAAAACGGCGCGAGCCCCGCCAGCCGGTCGTCCTGACGGAGCGCCAGCACCCAGAGCGGCGCGCCGCCGAAGTGCCGCCACCAGCCGAGCAACCACTCGGGTGACTGAAAAACAGTCGCCGCAGGACAGCGCTCAAAGAGGTCCGTCCATTCGGGGCGCAGCTCTGCAAGGGCGGCGGCGGTGGAGATCTCGCGCACCGTCAGGACCGGTGCGCGGCAGGGAAATTTAAGCAGCATGCGAAACCTCCCGGGGTCCGGTGCTCCCGCGAGCGAGGCCGGCGAGCGTTTCATAGGTGGCGAAATAATCCGCCACCATGCGATCGATCGAGAAACGGCTGCGGGCCGCCTCGCGACAGGCGGCGGGATTGATCGAGCCGGCGGCCTCGATGGCGGCGGCCATTTCCTCGACGCCATCCACGAGGAAGCCGGTCACGCCATGTTCGACGATGTCCGGTAGCGCGCCGGCGCGGAAGGCGATCACCGGCGTACCGCAGGCGAGCGCCTCCATCGCCACCAGGGAGCTGGTTTCCGGCGCCAGGCTCGGAACCAGCAGCGCGCGCGCGGCGGTCAGCAGCCGGCGTTTGCGTGCGAAGCCGACCGGACCGATGAACCGCCGCCATCGGTCGAGGCGGGGCACGATGCAGTCCTGAAAATAGGCCTCGTGCGCCGCATAGGGGAAAACGCGTCCGGCCATGAGCAGCGGGAAATCCGCGCGCACGGCGGCGTCCAAGGCGCAGTGGCAGCCCTTTTCCCGGCAGATGCGGCCCAGCGACAGGAGGTAGCGACGTTTGCCATGCCGGGCGGCGAGCGCCTCCACGGGCACGCCATTCGGAATGTCCGGCGAGAGCGTCAGGCCGGGAGGACAGAATTGTCGTTGAGAAGCCGATACGCAGTGCAGATATGTGCGAGGCCGATCGACGAAGAGGGCTCCGGCCGCGTACCAGGCGGGGGGGAGATGCAGGGTCACCAGCGCCGGCGGCCCTGGTGGCGGCAGGTAGGCATGGAAATCCATACCGTGCAGGTGCACCACGTCCACGTGTTGGGTGCGCACGACCTCCGCGATTGTCGCGCGATGCCGCGCCTGCAATTCCGCGTTTTGAAAATCCGTGAGGGTGCCTTCGAAGCGAGGTACGGGAATGAGCGTGCCCGCGGTGACGGAGCCCGCGCAGGCGATCACGAGGGAGCGATGCCCGGCTCGCACGAGCGCGGTGTCCAGCAGCGTCAGCACCTGCTCCGAGCCACCCACGGCGGCGGGGCCGACGGGGGCGGGCGGGTAGGCGACGCTCAGGACGGTGAGGCTCATGACGGGGCGGTTTCCAGCATCGGCAGCCCGAGCTCCTTCAGGGCGAAGTGCGCCAACTCCCGCCAGCGCGCGCCGTCCATGCCCCAAGGGAAAAGCTCGTAAAGGAGCGGACCTGGATGCGGGGGGGCGCCGAAATCGTAATCGGGCGCGAGCCGGAAGCGCTCCAGTTCCGTCGGGACGGACTGCAGGATGCCTTGTTGTGTGGCGAAGCAGGCGAGCAGGGTTTCCTTGTGCGCGCGGGCCTGCTCGTCCAACTCCACGACGGTGTCGGGGCCGCGTCCATTGGGCAGGAATTCGCCGAATACCGGCGCGCCTCCCTGATTGTGATACGAGGTCATTTCCACGATGACGGGGGGAAAGCCGCGCTCGTGGCGGAGCAACGCGCGCGCGGCATGAACCACGAAGGCGGTGGCGTCGTGATCCGGATGACCGCCTTCATAGGCGTGGGTCACGACCAAATTGGGCCGGAGCACGCGGAAAAGTTGCGCGAGCTTCAGGGTGACGATGCTGAGGTTGAAGGCCGCCTCCTGGTCCATCACATCCAGGCAGTGCACGTGGAGCGGAGAAATGTCCGCGAGCCGCAGCGCGGCGTTCAGCTCTTTCCGCCGCGCGGCCGCATAGGCTTGGCGTGTGGAAAAGCCCGCCGCGCGCGCATCCTTCATGTCGGCGGGCGCGCCGTCGGTGACGTAGATAAACGTTGATTTGCGCAGCCCGCCCAGGAGCGAACTGGCGCCGACGGTTTCATCATCCGGGTGCGCGGCGACGAGGATGGCTCGCATTTCCCCGGGAAGGATGGACGAGGCGGCGGCGGAAAAAGGAGGGTTTATTTGCATGGGATCAGGCTTCGATCATTCCGGGCACGGCGGTCTGGCCGCCCCGGGGGGCCGAGGGTTGGAGGTTGGCGTAGCGGCGCACCATGCGCGCGCAGAACGCGGCGTACTCCGCCGCGATTTTCGGAGGACTCGTGTGGTGCGGCTGAATGCCGCGGTGCTCCGGCGTGAAACAAAAAGTGAGAGTGACCTCGAATTCCGCGAGGGCCTTCATCTGGCGGTCGAACCAGGCGTCCGCGTTGGGGCGAAAACTGTCGGCCCAACTCAGACCGGTGCGGAGATGGCGCACGCCGAGCTCGCGCAACCAGCGGACGGCGTCGTCGAGCCGGGGATCCTCGAAGTGAAACCATTGGCAGATGCCCAGGGCCGGGGTGTGTTTCCGGAAATGTTGCAGCGCCAGCTTGGGCGAACCGTCCTCCCGCAGCAGGCCCATGTAGAAATGGCGGTAGTACGACGAACCTTCCGCCTCGCGGTGCCGCGTCGTGGCGCCCCAGGCAGCGGGCAGATCGTAGAGGCTGTACCAATGAATCCGGGGCGTGCGGCCCACGAGCAACTCGGCGGTGCGATTCAAGCCGAACACCTGCACCTCGTCGGCGCCGAACGTGGAAACGCCCACTTCCGAGACCCACACGGGCAGGTGCGTGACCGCATGGATTTCCTGAAGCTTCGCCGGCCATTCGTGGATCTGCCAGAGATTC
This sequence comes from Verrucomicrobiota bacterium, assembly GCA_019510185.1. Lineage (GTDB taxonomy): Bacteria > Verrucomicrobiota > Verrucomicrobiia > Opitutales > Opitutaceae > Rariglobus. The sequence goes on from JAEKKV010000012.1 coordinate 197,998, forward strand.
CAGTCCAGCGGGAATCCGTGGACCGCGACAACGTCCAGTTTTTCAAGAACGCCGAAGCTCGTCATGCGCCGAATGAAGAGCGGGTCGATGGGCGAGATGCCGCCCAGCACCCGCAAGAGCCGCGGGTTCTCCGCCGCCACGGCGTCCGCGGCGAGCTTCACCATGGAGGCGAAGGCCAGCCACTCGGGATCCGCTTCGAAAGCCCAGTGGGATTTGTTGTTGGGCTCATTCCAGAACATGACGGCTTCGATCATGGGCAGCGGGAGTCAGGGGGCGGGGCTCGGCGCGCCGCCCGGGATGAACGTGAGGGGATCCGCCGGACCGGAGGTTCGCCGGACGGCGTGGCGGGGGGAGGCGTGGGGCGTCGTTTCCGAGGCTGGACCGTCGGCGTGCAGCAACTGCAACGCCTCGCGATAGCCGTTCAGCGTGCCGACATCCACGTAAGCTTCGCCGGCCTGCACCGCGCGCCCCCGGCCGCCGAGTTCCAGGTAGGCGTTGATCAACGTGCCGAGGTATTCGTCGCAGCGTTCGCGTTTTCGCCAGAGCGCATGAAGTGCGTGAAACACGTGGCCGGGCATCTTGATCGCGCCCCAGATCCACGAGGAACGCGGCTCGCGCTGCTTCACCCGGATCTCGAGCACGCGACCGGTGCCGTCGGTGACCACGGCGTCGAAAAACTCGGGCCTGGCCACCGGGAAAAGCAGGAAGGACAGCTCGTCGTCGGGCAGCCGGGTGAAGCCGTCTTGGGGAAACCAGATCGTGTCGGGCAGGCCCACGATGACCGGCTCCGTTTCCGGCACGAGCGGTGCCGCGCGAAAGAGCGCGTCGCACAATCCGGCGGGTTGCGGCTGCACGACATACGCGATGTCCGCCGCGCCGATGCCGCCGCCGTAGTAGCTGAGAATATCCGATTTTCCCGGGGAGATGACAAAGCAGAGCTTCGTGGCGCCGCCGAGGAGCATGCGCTCGACCAAGTATTCGCTCACCGCACGGGGGTGCTCGGCGCCTCCCTCGAAACGGCTGCCGACCGGCAGCAACTCCTTGGAGAAGGCGAGCGGTTGGATGCGGCTGCCGGCGCCGGCGGCGGGAATGATGCCCCACATGACTCAGGTCTCCGGAAACGAGTGGAGCGGCGTGCCGGCCGGCGACATCGCGGCTTCCAAGGTGGATTCGAGCTCGCGCACCCGCCGCGTGGCGGTGTGCTCCTCGAGCGTGCGTTCGCGGGCGTGTTCCGCGACTTGAAGCAAGACGGAGTCGGGCAGAGCGAGGATTTCCGCCGCCTCCTCCCGCGTATGCGCCACGAGGATTTCCCGGCCGGGCGTGAAGAACCGGTCCAGTCCCTCCCAAGCATCGCTCAACACCGGCGTGCCACACGCGGCCGCCTCGAAAAGCCGGCCGGAAGGACAATACCCCATCGCCTTCATCGCCCGCCGCGTGATGTTGAGCGTGAGCCGCGACGACGAGTAGAAGGCGGGGTGTTGTGCCGGATCCACGTGGCGGACGAAAAAAATATTCTGCGTCCAGGGGAACTCGCCCGGGTATTGCGCGCCGCCGATGAGAAAACGCTGATGGGGCAACCGCCGCGCCGGTTCGATGAAAAGCGCGTCGAGGGTCGCCTGCCTGTCTTCCGCATAGGTGCCGAGATAGGAGAGATCGGCGCTGAACCGCGGGTCGGGTGGCACCCGGCGGTGCACGTCTGGATCGACGCTGCCGTAAAGCGTCGCCACGAGCCGCGCGCCGAGGCGGGTCTTCAATTCATCGAGGGCCCGGCCGCCCGTATAACTGAGCACCAGGTCGAAATCGGCGAGCCCGCGCGGCCCCAGATAGTTTACCGTGCCGCCGGAGCGGAGGCAGTCGAGCGTCACAGGCGTGTCCAGATCGTAGAAAACGCGCAGGCCGACGGCGGATTCGAGTACGAGTTCGGAGGCGGCGATCCCGTCAGGGCAATAGGACGTGACCATGCCGATGTCGGCTTCGTCAAGATGACGCCGGGCGAGGGGACGCACCTCGTTCCAGTCATTGAACAGGATGAGCTCTCCGTCCGGCAACGTGCGCAGGTCGCGGGTCAGGGCGTAGTAGGGCACGTCCCGCTCGAAGAAAACCACCTGATGCCCCCGCGCGGCCAGCGCCCGGCAGAGTGCGCGCCAGAGCGTGGCGTGACCGTTTCCCCAGGACGAGCTGACCGTGAGGCCGAAGATGACGAATTTCATCGTGACGAGGATTCAGGGCCCGAAGGCCCGGTACGGACGCAACCGCTCAACGTCATCATCATGCCCGCGCTGCATCGGAAGGCCCAGCAGGCGTGCTACCGAGAGAGCGGTCGGAACATTTCCCATGCACTGCCCCGCCGGATTGGCCTGCCCAGCCGGCGGGTATCCTCGTGATTTTTTTCGCCGTCTGAAAGCCCGCCGCGGCGGCTTCTTAACCGCGCTCGGTCAGTGAATCGTGCGCCGGGGTCTTGACCGGGGCCAGAGGAGCCGGGCGCAGCGCGAGAAAACCGAGGGCGGCGAGGGCCGTGCACAGGCCGATGAACCAGTCGCCGTGTTGCACGTAGAAGCTCTGCCGGTCGATCCAGCGGGAGTCCGCGGATACGGCGACCGTTTGGGTGCCTCGGAAATAAACGGTGCCGACGCGCGCCTCCAGCGGATCGACGCTCATCGTCCCGGTGTCGGGATCTTGTGTGAGGACGGCGCGGATACTGCCGAATTCGTCGATCCAGCCGCTCCAGCCGCCGTTGCCGCAACGGAGCACGGGACGGCGCGTTTCCACGGCGCGCAGCACGGAGTTGGCGGCGTGCTGGTAGGCCGCGCCGCCGGTGCCGAACCAGCCGTTGTTGGTGTGCACGACGAGGAGATCGGCGCCGGCGAGCACGCTTTGCCGGGCGAGCGCAGGGAAGATATCCTCGTAGCAGACCAGCGTGCCGAGCGCGAGGGGACGAGCGGCGGTATTTACAAGGAGCGGGGAGGGATCGTCGCCCCGGCCGAAGTCGTCGCCGATGGGCACGAATTTTCCCAGCCAGCCGAGCAGCGGGCGCAACGGCACGAATTCGCCGAAGGGCACGAGCTTGCGCTTGGCGTAGGAGTGCGGTTGCAGCCCGGTGGCGGGGTCGATCACGAAGACACTGTTGAACCAGTCCTCCTCGCCGCCGGTCCGGGCGGGCGGCTCGATGGCGATGGAGCCGAGCACGAGCGGAGCCCCGGCGGCGTGCGCGAGATGCTCGACCCAGGCGCGCGTGTCGGCATTGCCCTTGACGGCCCAAGGGGTGGTCGCCTCGGGCCAGAGGATCACATCGGGCTTGGTCGAGCCGGCGGCGAGTGTGAGGGTTTCGAGAACCCTGAGGATGCCCGGGCCTTCGGAGGGATCCCATTTCACGTTTTGCGGGATGTAAGGCTGGACGAAGGCGAAACGCCCGAGCGGCACGGCGTAGCGCGGACGGTTGAAGGTTTCCTGGACCTGTGTGGCGACGCACACGAGGAGGAGGAACATCGCCGCGAGAAATTCCTGGGAGCGCCGGTTGAAGCCGCGCTCGTTTTCGCGAAGAAGGCGGTGGGCGTAGGCGGTGAAGCCGAGGTTCATCGCGATGAGCACGAAGGAGACGCCGCCTGCGCCGGTGAACGAGGCGATCTGCAGGATGGACATGCGCTGCCACTGGCTCGCGGCGAGCGGCAGCCAGGGGAAACCGCTGAGCATCCAGGTGCGCGTCCACTCGATCACCACCCACAGGCCGGCGAGGCCGAAGAGCGCGAGAAGGCGGGTGAGAACGGGACGTCCCAGCATTCGCGGGAGCGTCCACCAAGCGGCGAGAAACCAAGAGCCGATCCATGCGCCGATGAACGGCCCCAGCAGGACCAGCCCGCCCCAAGTGACATGGTGCAGCCAGCCTAGGATGATGGTCCAGGCGACGGCTTGGGCGGCGAGGGTGGTGAGCGCGAACAGTCGGAACGCCGGCCGGAGATAGGCCCAGAACAAGGCGGGCACGGCGAAGGCGTAGGCGAACTCCGGCGTGCGCGACGGCGGAAAGGCGGCCACGGTGAGCACGACCGTGGCGAGGAAAACACCCGCGGCCCAGAGACGATCCGCATGACGCCGCCAGAAGGAAGGCGGCGCGTCGTAGGAGTCGGCGGAAAAGTCGTCGGGCATGGGCGGGCGGTCAGACGGATGCGACCGGCCGGCTCACTGGCCGTGGCAGTTTTTGAATTTCTTGCCACTGCCGCAGGGGCAGGGGTCGTTGCGACCGACCTTGGGAAGCTCGCGGCGAATGGTGACCTTCGGCAGCTCGACTTCTTTCGGAGCGGGAGCCACGGGCAGCGGGCCGGGTCCGGGGCCTCCGCTGGTCGTGATCGTGGTGGTGATCTGCGGAGGCGGGAGCGACTGCGCGGTGCGCAGCGAAGCGGGCGAGGTCTGGGGGCCTTTGCCGGGAGCGGCGGTTCCTTCCGGGCCTTCCACGCGGGCGGTGCGCGAGAGCAGCGCGAGCATGTTCTCGAACGCGTCGAGATTCGACGCGTTGCGGAACAGGCCGGTGCAGATTTGCAGGCGGATGTTGCCCATCATCTCTTCGAAATACTTGAACGCCTCGCCTTTGTATTCGACGAGCGGATCCTTTTGGCCGTAGCTGCGCAGGCCGATGGAGCGGCGGAGCTCCTCCATCTCGGTGAGGTGCTCCTGCCAGTGGTGGTCGATGGCGTTGATGATGACGTAGCGCTCGAGCGAGCCGAGGGCCTCGGGGATCTCGACGGATTCCTTGACGGCGTAGGCCTGCTTCACGCGATCGACCACGATGCGGGCGAGGACGACGGGATCGTTGCCCGCGAGCTCTTCCAGCTTCAGGCCGATGGGGAAGGTCGCATTGACCCACCCGGCGAAGCTTTCCAGGGAGGTCTGGCTGGCGCCGCCCTTTTCGCGAAGGCCGGCGTTTTCGAGGCGGGTGACGATCTCCTCTTCGACCTGCTCCAGGATGATTTCCTTGGGCCGGTCGGCGTGGATGGCGGCGTTGCGGATGCCGTAGACCACCTCGCGCTGCTGGTTGAGCACGTCGTCGTACTGGAGCAGGCGTTTGCGGATGGAGAAGTTCTGCTGCTCGACTTTTTTCTGGGCGCTTTCGATGGAGCGGTTGAGCCAGGGGTGCTCGAGCTCCTCGCCGTCTTTCATCGAGCCTTCCATCAGCCGCGAGGCGAGGTTGCCCTGCAGGAAGAGGCGCATGAGGTCGTCTTCGAGCGACAGGAAGAACTTGGTGAGACCGGGGTCGCCCTGGCGCGAGCAACGGCCCCGGAGCTGGCGGTCGACGCGGCGGGATTCATGGCGCTCGGTGCCGATGACGTAGAGGCCGCCGAGTTCACGGACGCCCTCGCCGAGTTTGATGTCGGTGCCGCGGCCGGCCATGTTGGTGGCGATGGTGACGGCGCCGCGCTGGCCGGCGCGGGCGACGATCTCGGCCTCCTGGGCGTGGAACTTGGCGTTGAGAACGGTGTGGATGATGCCGGCGCGCTTGAGCATGCGCGAGAGCACCTCCGAGGACTCGACGGAAACGGTGCCGACGAGAACGGGCTGGCCGCGCTTGTGGGCGTTTTCGATTTCGCGGACGACGGCGGCGAACTTGTCGCGGCGGGTTTTGAAGATGGAGTCGTTGCGATCGATGCGGATGCAGGGCTTGTTGGTCGGAATGACCTGCACGGAGAGGCGATAGATGTCGTGGAACTCGGTGGCTTCCGTCTCGGCCGTGCCGGTCATGCCGGCCAGCTTCTCGTACATGCGGAAGTAATTCTGGATCGTGACGGTGGCGTAGGTGCGGGTCTCGCGTTCGATCGTGACGCCCTCCTTGGCTTCAACCGCCTGGTGCAGGCCGTCGGACCAGCGGCGGCCCGGCATGACGCGGCCGGTGTTTTCGTCGACGATCATGACCTTCCCCTCGGCAACGACGTACTCGACGTCGCGTTCGTAGAGCGAGTAGGCGCGGAGGAGTTGGGAAATGGCGTGGATCTCCTCGGAGACCTCGGCGTAGCGCTGCTGCGACTTGAGCTTGATCTCCTCGCGCTGCTCGGGGGTGAACGCGGTGTTGTGGTCGAGCTCGCTGAATTCGGTGGCGAGATCGGGGAGGACGAAAGCGTCGGGATTATCGGGGCGCAGCCGGGTGCGGCCGATCTCGGTGAGGTCGGCCTGGTGCTGACGCTCGTCGATGACGTAGAGGAGGTCTTCTTTCAGGCGGTAGAGTTCCTCCTTTTGGAAATCGCTGTTCATCTCTGTCTCGGTCTTGTCGAGGAGCTTGCGCCACTCGGGAGTCTCCATGAGGCGGAGCAACTGCTTGTTCTTGGGATGCCCCATCTTGACCTGGAGCATCTTGCGCGCGCCGAGGGTGCGATCTTCGGAGGAGGGCGCGGTTTTTTCCAGAAGCTCCCGGGCCTCGCTCACGAGCTTGTTGCAGAGGCGGATCTGGTCGCCGACAAGCTGGTCGATGCCGGGCTTGAGCTTGGTGAAAGGCTGCTCGCGCTCAATGGGGGCGGGGCCGGAAATGATGAGCGGAGTGCGGGCTTCATCGACGAGAATGGAGTCGATTTCGTCCACGATGCAGAACCAGTAGTCGCGCTGGACCTGGTCGTCCTTCCGCGTGGCCATGCCATTGTCGCGGAGGTAGTCGAAGCCGAACTCGCTGGCGGTGCCGTAGGTGATGTCGCACGCGTACATCTCGCGACGGAGGTCGGACGACATCTGCTGCTGGATGCAGCCGACGGTGAGGCCGAGGAACCGGTAAAGATGGCCCATCCATTCGGAGTCGCGGCGGGCGAGGTAATCGTTGACGGTGACGAGCTGGGTGTTCCGTCCGGTGAGGGCGTTGAGGTAAAGCGGGAGGGTGGAGACGAGCGTCTTGCCTTCGCCGGTGGCCATTTCGGCGATCTTGCCGGAGTGGATGGCGAGGCCGCCGATGAGCTGGACGTCGAAGTGGACCATGTTCCACTCCAGTTCATGTTCGCAGACGGTGACCTTGCGGCCGACGAGGCGGCGGGCGGCGTTTTTGACGGTGGCAAAAGCCTCGGGCAGGATCTGGTCCAGACTCTCGCCGGCCTTCACGCGGGCGCGGAATTCATCGGTCTTGGCGCGAAGCTGGTCGTCGGTGAGCAACTGGTAGGACTTCTCGAGCTCGTTGATGCTCGTAACGATAGGTCGGGCCTTCTCGAGGAACTTGCGATAATGACGTCCGGCGAAGCCTTTGAAGAGAAAAGAAAGCATGAAAAGAAGGAAGCGTAGGGCGACCCGCGGGCTTGGCAAATGGCAAATACCGGCGTTTCGCGAGGATTTTACCTCCGAAACGGAAGCGGTCATGAGGTTCCGCAGAAATGGCTTCTCTGGGGACGCCCGCCATCTGCTTCGGAGGGCCGGTGATGCGGCAGACATGATGAATTTCAGAGGGCTGAAATTGTACTTAAACTGCACTAGGGTGAACCCCTCATCTTTTTTTGGTTAAAAGTAACTGATACTTGGTAAGTTGTTGGACTTGCAACGGATGTGCGCACCCGAGGGTGGCGAAGTTGCGGGGGAATCGCTTACCTCTGACTACCCCGTTACCCCCATGAGTACTCCCACCTTTGCAGAAAGTTTCTGCGCTCAGCATCGGATCGCGCCCGAGCAGTTTGTCCAGGCGGTCTTCAAGAAGGCGCTCTACCGGCGCGCTCGTGTATTTGCGCCTGCATTACGTTTTTTCAATCACGATTATTTCGCGGCCGACTTCGATCTCATCTACGGGGTCGAGCATCTGCGGCGGGTGCGTGACTTCACGGCGGAGGCCGAGCGTTTCAACGAACATCCCGGCAACCGCGGGTGGCTGCGCCGGCGTTTGTGCCTGCGGGTGTCCACCAAGCGGTTGAAGGCCCTTATGCGGGAGACCTTGGCGCATTCCACCGTTCGTCCGGCCGTGACCGCCTCGCCGTTTGAGTCTGCCGATTCCGACGAGGAGTCCCGGCTGTCGCTGGTCGGTTCGTAGGCCGACGGTCACCACGAGATCACCCAGAACTGGTCCTGCGAGACCTTCTGGGCGGCGTCGATGCCCACCCAGCGTTCGGCGAAGGCGGGCCCCCAGGAATCGGTGAAGGCGATTTCGTTGGTGGCGCGATTGTAGCCGATGATCAGGCAGGCATGGGCGCTTTCCCGGTCCGGGCCGAGTTGGGACGTGTCGGACGCGGCCACGGTTTTCTTCCATTTAGGCCAGTCGGCAACCTGGCCGCGGGCCTCGGTCAGCGCGCTGGAAAGCTCGTTGAAAGCCTTTGTGGAATACAGGCCCCAGATAATCGGGCGGCCTTCGTCCAGATAGCGGGCGATGCTGTTGATGTTGAATTTGAACGTGGCCTTGTCGAGATGGCGGCCCTGACGGCGGACGTATCGGTCAAGGCCAGCGGCCATCGCCTCGAAGGAGGTTCCGCCAAAACCGGTGCCGCCGCCCTCGGCGAGTTCATACATGTCGGCCGGGATGCCGACGTAACGAAGATAACGCTCGAAGGTGGCGGGCACGCAGTAGCCCTTGGGGCCCTGCGAGACCATTGGCACCTGATCAATGATCACATCGCCGCCGGGCCGCTTGGTCAGGCGTTCCTTGAGCATCCGGCGGACCTGCTCGTCACTGAGGTGGCTCGTGCCGTTGCGATCCGCCGGCACGATTTTAAGCGACACCATCTGCTCGGCATCGTGGCTGACAAGAAACGCATGTCCGTCCGCTTCCCAGCGCAGCACGTGCCGGTTTGGCTCGAGTCCGCCGACGACGGTTTCACGTTTGGGGGCGCCCAGTTTGGCGGTGAGTGCGACGGTGAGGCTGTCGAAGTCGGTTTTGAGAGCTTGATCGAATTCCTTCAGCTCCGCCTTGGACAGAAAACTGTGCGAATCGCGCCCGAGAAAAGGCGGGTAGTCGCCACGGTTGGCAAACATCAGGGTGACCGCGGTGATGTGCCCTTCGCTGGATTGCAACGAGAGCATGTAGGCGGGCGCGCCGAGGACGGAAATGGGCTTTTTAGGGTAGGCGCGATAGCTTTCGAAATGCAGGTTTTTTCCCTCGAGCGGCAGATGCAGACGGCGGGCGGCCGCGGCGGGTTCGTCATCCCAGAGATTGTCATCGGCCAACAAATCCAAGCCGAGCATGGCGTTGAGATCCGCAAACGGCACGGTGGCGGCGGAAGCGCCCGTGGACGGACCGGTGGCGAAGGCGCGATCAGCGGCGGAGAGTTGGGCGAGGGCGAGATCGAACATCCGGCCGTCCTCGCGGCGGAGAGTGACGGTGGTGGCGGTCGTCTTGACCAGATCCGCTTCCAACGTGCGGCCTTGCAGATCCGTCCAAGTACGGGCGAATGCCGGCGTGACGGCGAGCAGGGCTAGGATGAGCAGGCGGGCGGCGATGGACATGGCGCGGGCTCCGGCATCGTGGCCGCCGCGCGGACCGGCGCAAGGCCGCGGATCAATCCGCCGCGGCGGCGCGTTGCAGGGCGGCGGCCACGAAGTAGCCCTGAGCGGAGAACGGAGGGACGGCGGGATCGCGCGGGACGGGCAGATAGCCGCCATTGGGATGGAGCAGCCGGGCGAATTCGTTGTCCTGCAATTCGAGCGTGAACAACTCGTCCACCATCCAGCGGCGCAGGGCCGGGTCGCGGATGGGATAGACGACTTCGACACGGCGGAAGAAATTGCGGGGCATCCAGTCGGCGCTGCCGGCGAAGATGAGCGGTTCCTCGCCGTCGTTTTCGAAATAGAAGGCGCGAGCGTGTTCGAGGAAGCGGTTGACGATGCTGCGCACGCGGATGTTTTCGCTGAGTCCGCGCACGCCGGGGACGAGGCAGCACACGCCGCGGACGATGAGATCGATCTGCACGCCCGCGCGCGAGGCGGCGTAAAGGTTGTCGATGGTGACCTTGTCCACCAGCGAGTTCATCTTGGCCATGATGCGCGCGGGACGGCCGGCGGCGGCGTTGGCGGTTTCGCGCTGAATCAGTTCCTGAAGGCGGCGGTGCAGGTTGTAAGGAGCGACGAGCAGGTGGTTGAACTCGGGCTCGCGGCTGAAGCCGGTGAGGGTGTTGAACAACGCGGCGGCGTCGGCGGTGAGTTCCTCGCGGGCGGTGAAATAACTGAGGTCGGTGTAGAGCCGCGCGGTCTTCGGATTGTAGTTGCCGGTGCCCAAGTGGGCGTAGCGGTGCATGCGCTTGCCCTCGCGCCGGACCACGAGGGAGCACTTGCAATGGGTCTTGTGGCCGATGAGGCCGTAGACGACATGCACGCCGGCTTCCTCCAGCTGGCGGGCCCACTGGATGTTGTTGGCCTCGTCGAAACGGGCCTTCAACTCGACGAGCGCGGTCACCTGCTTGCCGTTGCGCGAGGCCTCGATGAGGGCGCGCACGATGGGCGAATCGCCGCTGGTGCGGTAGAGCGTCTGCTTGATGGCGAAGACCTGGGGATCGCGCGCGGCCTGCTCGACGAAATCGATGACGGGTTGGAACGAATCGTAGGGATGGTGCAGCAGCACGTCCTGCTCGCGCAGCGTTTCGAAGATCCGTCCGGCATCGCGCAACGGCGAGGCGTTGGCGGGGGTGAACGGCGGGAACTTGAGGTCGGGCCGGTCGATTTCCGCGAGGCTCATGAGCCGGAGGAGATTGATCGGGCCGTTGAGACGGAAGACGTACTCGTGCGAAAGGTCGAGGTGTTCGCAGAGCGTGGTGAAGATCGTGTCGTTCACGCCCTCCTCGATCTCGAGGCGCACGGCGGCGCCGCGGCGGAGATTGCGCAATTCCTCCTCGATTTTCTTGAGGAGATTCTCCGCTTCTTCCTCGTCGATGTAGAGGTCGCTGTTGCGGGTGACGCGGAAGGAGTGCGCACCGGTGACGCGGTAGCCGGGGAAGAACTCGCCGGCGCAGAGTTTGATGATCTCGGAAAGGAAAACGAAGCGCTGCGGACCGGCGTCGCCGGGCGTGAGTTGCACCAGGCGCGGCAAAATACGCGGCACGGGCAGAATGGCGACGAGGCTCTCGGCGCCCTCTTCCTCGGGGCTTTCGAGCGAGACGACGACGTTGAGCGTCTTGTTGCCCAACTGCGGGAACGGATGCGACTGGTCGAGCGCGAGCGGAGTCAGGACGGGATGAATCTGCTCGTGAAAATAAGCGGTGACCCAACCGAGCTCGGACGCGTTGAGCTCGGCGGCGGTCTTGAAAACGATGCCTTCGGCCGCGAGCGCGGGCATGAGGCGGTGATGCCAGCAGGCGTATTGGTCCTCCACCAGGGAGGCGACGACGGAGTGGATGCGGCGCAGCGACTCCTTTGGGCCGAGCCCGTCGACGCTCGGCTCGGTAACGCCGCTGTCGAATTGCTGGATGATGCCGGCGACGCGGATCTCGAAAAATTCGTCGAGGTTGGAGCTGACGATCGCGAGGAATTTGACGCGTTCGAGCAACGGGTGCTTTTCGTCCTGCGCCTGCTCCAGCACGCGCCGGTTGAAGGCGAGCCAGCTGAGTTCGCGGTTGAAATAGGCGGCCTTGATCGGCTTGGCGGCGGGAACCACCGGACGGATGACCGTCTTCGGGGTGATCACCCGGTCATCGTCGTCCCCGCGGGCGGCGGCCCGGGTGGAGGAAGGAGCGGAGGAGGAACGCTTGGTGGCCATCGCGAAGGTGAGGGGGCGTCAACGTAAGGACGCGCCGTCCTGAAACGAGTTTTTAGTGAGGTGTCACGCGGATGTCACATGACGCCAGGCACCTGCTTATCGCACCCATAGGGTTTTGGTGTTCACAAAAGCGCGGATGCCAGGGGTGCCCAATTCGCGTCCGTAGCCGGATTGTTTGACGCCGCCGAACGGCAGGGCGGGGTCGGAACGCACGAAGTCGTTGACAAACACCAGGCCGGCCTCGAGCCGTTCGCGGGCGATGGTTTCGCCGCGTTTGCGGTCGGCGGTGAAAACAGCGGCGCCGAGTCCGAAAACAGTGTCATTGGCGAGGGCGATGGCCGCGGCTTCGTCCTTGGCTGCGATCAGGGCGGCGACCGGGCCGAAGAGCTCCTCCGAGTACGCGGGCATGCCTTTGCGAACGCCGGCGAGAACGGTGGCCGGATAATAAAATCCCTTGCCGGCGGGCACCGTGCCGCCGAGCAGGAGTTGCGCGCCTTTCTTCACGCTTCGGGTGACCTGCGCGTGCAGTTCATCGCGCAGATCGGCCCGGGCCAGCGGCCCTAAATCGACGCCCGCGACGGCGGGGTCGCCCAGGCGCCGGGCCTGGAGGCGAGCGATCAGTTTTTCGGTGAAGGCGGCGCGCACGCTTTCGACGACGATGAAACGTTTGGCGGCGACGCAACTTTGTCCGCTGTTGACGAGGCGCGCCTGGGCGCAGACCTCGGCGGCGTGGTCGAGGTCGGCATCGGCCAGAATGACGTACGGGTCGCTGCCGCCGAGTTCGAGGACGCAGGGTTTAAGCGCGGCGCCGGCGAGCGCGGCGACCTTGCGGCCCGCCTCGACGCTGCCAGTGAGCGTGACGGCCCGCACGTGTTCGTCGGCGATCAGGGCGGGGATGGCCCGGGAGCTGACGAGCAACGTGCGCAGCAAGCCGGAGGGCAGGCCGGCCTCGGAGAAAACGCGTTCGATGGCGAGGGCGCAGCCGGAGACGTTGGAGGCGTGCTTGAGCAGCAAGGTATTGCCGGCCATGAGCGCGGGAGCGGCGGCGCGGAACAGCTGCCAGAAGGGATAGTTCCATGGCATGACGGCCAGTACCACGCCGAGCGGCTCGAAAACGACCTTGGTGCCGCGGGATGCGCCGGTCGGGTGTTCGTCCTTGAGAAAACGGGCGCCGTGGCGGGCGTAGAAATCGCAGCAGACGGCGCACTTTTCGATTTCAAGGCGCGCCGCCGCGAGCGGCTTGCCCATCTCGGCGGTGATGAGTTGGGCGAGGGATTCCACTTGCCGGCGCAACGTGGCGCCGAGCGCGGCAAGGTGGCGGGCGCGGTCGGACAGGGCGAGTTCGCGCCAGCCGAGATGACCCCGATGCACGGCGGCGAGAGCGTCGGCGATTTGTTTCGGCGTGTGCTCGCGGTAACGCTTCAGCGTGCGACCGGTGGCGGGGTTGATCGAGACGAGCGGCATCGAGCAAACGGTAGCCGGATCTCCGTATTCGGGCAAGGCGCGGCTCGAAAACCGCGCTGGCGGAGCCGGCCGCCGTCAGGGATGCAACTCGGGGAAGAAGAGCGGGGCGCTGAGGGCGAGGCCGTCGGCCACGCTGGTGAATTCGTTGCCGTCGCGAATCTTGACCGCGCCAAAGCGGTGGACGAACTCCGAGCGAAGGCTGCGGATGAGCGAGGTGCCGCCGGTGAGGAACACCGTTTCGATGCTCGCGGGGGCGATCTTCGCATCGGAAAGAAACTTATCGAGATAACCGGTGATGGCGGCGGTGAGATCGGCGGAGTTGTGGTTGAACTCGGCCAGAGTGAGCTGCATGTCGAGCGGGATGCGCGGATGGGTGAAGCGAAGCGGCGCCTGTTCCCGGGTGGTGAGCGCAATCTTGGCGCCTTCGATGATCTGAAAAAGCGCGAAGCCTTGGTTCTCCTTGATGAGGGCTTGGAAACGTTCGAAGGCGGGCGGATCGTCGGACAGGCCGGTGAGGCGCCAGAGGAGATCGAGTTTCTTGGCGTTGCGGAGGAACACGATCTGGTCCCATTGGCAGATCGTGCGATAGAGCGAGTCGGGCACCTCGATTTGTTTGCCCCAACTGTCATATTTGGCGCCGCGGCCGAAATGCGGGGTGACCTTGTGCCACATGGTGGCCGAGTCGTATTTGTTACCGGCGATGGGCAGGCCGCCGGTGGCAAGGATGTCGCGCAGGCGGTCGGTCAGGCCTTGGCGGGCGGGGTCGAGCTGCACGACGGTGAAGTCGGACGTGCCGCCGCCAAAATCGCCGACGAGCACGCGCTCCGGCCGGGTGATGCGCGCTTCGTAGGCGAAGGCGGCGGCGATGGGTTCGTATTGGAAATGGATCTCCTCAAAACCGGCGAGCCGGGCGGCCCGGCGCAGGCGTTCCTCGGCGAGTTGGTCTTCCGCGGGATCCTCGGAAAACACCGCGGGGCGGCCAAGGATAACGCGTTTGACGTCCTGCCGGGTGACGGCGTCGCCGCGGGCCTTCAGGTTCTGAAGGAACAACGCGATCAGGTCCTCGATGAGGTAGGTCTGGTTGTTGATGACCGTGTCGGTGAACGTCGCGTAGGGGAGGATGGTTTTGACCGCCTGAAAAAAACGTCCGCGCATCTCGTCCTCGACGTAGCGGAGCTTGGCGGCGTTGCCGATGACCGGCGCGATGCGGCGGGTCGTGGCGGGAAAATAGAGGAAGGACGCGTCCACCCCGGCGATGCGGGGATCGCGCACGAGAGTGCGTGTGGTGGCATTCCAGATCGTGACCGCCGAATTGCTGGTACCGAAGTCGATGCCGTAAATAAACGTGTCCATGAGGGGGCGTGAGGATAATTGGGCTTTCCTCGGAACGCGAGGGGCGGGGAGGGCAATCGGCCCGCAGTCGGCTGACAAGCTCGAAGCGCGCCAAGCCGGACGGACAAGACTGGGGCGACCGACGAAAAAGCCCCGACACGGCGTCGGGGCTTTGACGGCGGCTTTTGCGGAGAGGCCGGTGTGTTCGTCAGACGGTTTCCAGCAGCTTGTACAGGCGGGCGACCATCTTGCTGGGGTCTTCAAACAGGCCGGCGGAGATGAGGGCGTTGTCGAGGATCTGTTCGGCGATGAGGGCGGCTTTTTCCGGGGCGGTGGCGCGAGCGGCGGCGAGGTGCTTGATGACGGCGGAACGCGGATTGATTTCGAGATTCACCTTCACGGGGGCGTCGGCGCCGTCCTTGTTCATGGCCTTCATCATGCGGCGCATCTGGGGGGACATGAACTTGTCGGCGTTGACAGCGAGGGCGGGGGAATCGACGAGGCGGTCGCTGGCCTTCACGGACTCGACGCGGTCGCCGAGGGTGGTCTTGAGCCATTCGGCGAGGGCCTTGGCGTCGTCCTCACTCAGGTCGCCTTCGGCGGCCGGCGGCTTGGGGGCGTCGGCGAGCTTCACATCGGCGTGGTCGGCGGCGATGAGTTTCTTGCCGTCGAATTCACGGACGTTGTTCATCACGTACTCATCGACGGGCTCATAGCAGAAGAGCACCTCGAGATTGCGGGCCTTGAAGCCTTCGAGGTACGGACCGCTTTCGATGGCGGCGCGGCTGGGTCCGAGGAGGTAATAGATTTCTTTTTGCTCGGTGCCGACGCGGGAGACGTAGTCGGCGAGCGAGGTGGTCTTGCCTTTTTCGGTGAGCGACGACTCGAAGCGGAGGAGCTTAACGAGTTCGTCCTTGTGCGTGTAGTCGAGGGCCGCGCCTTCCTTCAGGAAAATGCCGAACTCGGCGTAGAACTCGTTGTAGGCGTCGGGCCGGTTCTTGGCTTCTTCGGAGAGGAATTTCAGGAAGCGCTTCGTGATGACCTTGTTCAGCTTCTCGATAAGCGCGCGGTCCTGCATGGTCTCGCGGGAGATGTTGAGGGGAAGATCCTCGCTATCGACCACGCCCTTGAGAAAGCGGAGCCACTCGGGGAGCAGGTCCTTGGGCTTGGCGTCGATGAGGACCTTGCGGCAGTAGAGCGAGACGGCGGGCTCCAGGCGGGCCATGCCGAATTTTTCCGTGTTGTCCTTGGGGGTGAAGAGCAGGGCGTTGATCTGGAGCGGGGCGTCGGCCGAGAAATGCAGGCGCAGGCGCGGCTCGTCGTAGGCGTGGCTCTGGAACTTGTAGAACTCGTTGTATTGCTCGTCGGTGATCTCGTTTTTCGAACGCAGCCAGAGCGCCTGGACGGTGTTGATGCGGGTGCCGTTGAGATTGATGGGGAACGACACGAACGCGCTGTAGCGCTCGAGGATTTCCTTGATCCGGGACTCTTCGGAGAATTCGCCGCAGTCGTCCTTCAGCTCGATGACGATCTTGGTGCCGCGGCTCTGGCCCTCGACCTCCTCGATCTCGTAGCTGCCGGAGCCATCGCTCGTCCACACATGGCCGGGCTCGGCGGCGCGCCAGGAGTGGGAGTAAACCTTTACGGACTTCGCGACCATGAACGCGGAGTAGAAGCCGACGCCGAACTGGCCGATGAGGTTGGCGTTTTTCTGGCCGCCTTCGCTGAGGGATTTGAGGAAGGCCTTGGAGCCGGAGTGGGCGATGGTGCCGAGGTTTTCGATCAGCTCGGCGCGGGTCATGCCGAGGCCGTGGTCCTGGATCGTGAGGGTCTTGGCCTTGTCGTCGGTCGTGAGGTTGATCTCGAGGGTGAGCTTGTCGTCGAAGATTTCCTTCTCGGTGAGCTGGAGATGGCGGAGCTTCTCGATCGCGTCGGAGGCGTTGGAAACGAGCTCGCGCACGAAGATTTCCTTCTCGGTGTAAAGCGAGTGGATGACGATATCGAGCAACTGCTTGATCTCGGCCTGGAACTCGAATTTTTGCGGTGTGGCGGTGGACATGGGAGGGGGAAAGGTGACGGGTTAAAGGATGAGCGTAGGAGAGAAAACGGAGAAAGCCCGCTATTTTAACGGTGTTTGCCGAAAATCAAGAAGCAGTTTGTCCCGTCGCGGGCTGGAATAAACGCGCGGTTGGCGCATCTTAAGTGATCATGAAAAACGCCTCCCGCTCCGCCTGCGGTCTGCCTTCCCAAGCCGTGATCGACCTCGCCAAGGCATCTGTGCATCGCACCGATGACGAATGGCGGGCGCTGCTCACGCCCGCGCAGTACCGCGTCACCCGACAGCAGGGTACGGAGCCGCCCTTCCGCAATGACTACTGGAATCACCATGAGGACGGCGTGTATTTTTCCGTCTGCAGCGACACGCCGCTGTTCGACAGCCGGGACAAATTCGACAGCGGCACGGGCTGGCCGAGCTTCACCCGGCCCATCGAACCGGACTTCGTCAGCGTGACGCGCGACACGAGCCACGGGATGGTTCGCGACGAGGTGCATTGCGGCGTGGACAGCGCCCACCTCGGGCATGTTTTCCCCGATGGCCCGGCGCCCTCGGGCCTGCGCTATTGCATCAACTCCGCCTCGCTGCGCTTCATGCCGCGCAAAGACTACGAGGCCTGGGTGGCGGCGCACCGCGGAAATTCTTAATGTCCGCGCCCCGGGACGGCGAAAAATCGCGGCGGGCCATTGTCACGTAATACGTGACAAACCGGCTGGGTCAGCGCGGGCGGCGCTGGAGCAGATTGACCGCGAGCAGCAGCACGAACGACACGCCGAGCAGCACGGCGGCGAAGACGTGGGCTTGGGCGTAGTTGAGCGCCTGCACCTCGTCGTAGAGCGCGATGCTGGCGACTTTGGTCAGGCCCGGCAGGCCTCCGCCGATCATGAGCACGACGCCGAATTCTCCGAGAGTGTGCGCGAAACCGAGGGTGAGGCCGGCGAGCAGGCCGTTGCGGGCCAGCGGCACATGCACGCGGAAAAACGTGCGAAGCGGCGAGGCGCCGGAGGCGCGGGCGGCTTCGATGAATTCCCGCGGCACGCCGCGCAGCGCGGCCTGAAACGGCTGCACCGCGAACGGCAGCGAATAAACGACCGAGGCGATCACCAGTCCGGTGAAGCTGAAGGCAAGCGTTCCGCCGGTGAGCGCATGCCACCAGCCGCCAAGCGCATGGTCGGGCGAGAAGGCGACGAGCAGGTAAAATCCGAGGACCGTTGGCGGCAGGACCACGGGCAGCGTGACCAGCGTCTCGGCGAAGACGGCGCCGCGCCAGCGCGTGGTGTTGAGCCAGTGTGCGAGCGGCAGGCCGACGAGGCCGAGCACGAGGGCGGTGAGCGTGGCCAGCTTCACGGTGAGCCATAACGCCTGCCAGAGCGGCAGGGAAAGTCCGAGGAAGGTGGCGGTGGTTTCAGGCACTGCGGGCGACGCTGGCGGGCGGGACGCCCGCGCTCAAGCGCTCACTGGGCGGGCACGCCATAGCCCTGGCTTTGCAACACGGCGCGGGCCTCGGGCGAGCGCAGGAAAAGCAGATATCGCCGGGCGGCGGTGCCGGTTGCGCCGCGGGTGGTGAGCACAGCGCCGTGCTCGAGCGGTGCGTGCAGGGACGCCGGGATTTCGAGGTAGCGGCCTTTGTCCTTGAGCTTTGGCGACAGGACGAACGAGAGGGCGACAAAGCCGGCGTCGGCGTTGCCGGTTTCGACGAACTGCGCCGTCTGGGAGATGTTTTCGCCAATCACGAGCCTGGGCGCGAGGTCGTCCCAGCGCTTGAGGGCGAGCAGGACTTCCTGCGCGGCGCGTCCGTAGGGTGCCGTCTTGGGGTTGGCGATGGCAAGGTGCCGCAGACGCGGATCGTCCAAAGCGGACGAGAGATCCGTGAAAACGAGTTGGGAACGGGTAGTCCAGAGCACGAGCCGGCCGGTGGCGAAGGTGGCGAGCGTGGAGGCGTCGGCCCCGCCGGCCTGGATCAGTTTCTTGGGGTAATCGAGGTCGGCCGAGAGGAAAACATCGATGGGCGCGCCGTGCTGGATCTGGGCGAAGAGGCTGCCGGAGGCGCCGGTGAGCGTGACGACCTCGATGTCGGGCTGGGCTTTGCGGAAGGCGGCGTTGAGCGCGTCGAGCGCGTAGGTGAAGTTGGCGGCCGCGGCGACGGTGATCTTTTCCGCGCGAAGGGGCGCGAGGCCGCAGAGAAGGGCGAAGCAGACGCCAAGAAGCGGATAGGGACGCATGCGGAATGGACGGGCTCTCATTTAACAGCCGGAATTTGGGCCGCGGTTAGCGCAAGCAATCAATCACCAAAGCTCGGCACGTTGGCGGGACGAACACCCGCCCGTCTGTTTACCGCAGGATCGGATGTTCGGCGAGGGCGAGGAACGCCTTCAACTTGTCCTGTTGCGCGCGGCTGATCGTCTGGCCCGAGGGAAGATCGCGAATCGTGTCGATCGCCTCGGTGAGACGCTGGGGCAGGGTTTGCAGGGTCGGGTCGTTGGCAAGGAAGCGGACGGGAGGCAGGCTGGCGTGGATGCGCTCGAGGCCTTGCGCGACTTCTTCGAGGAGCTTGGGGTTGGCCTTGTTGAGTTCGAAGAGCGCGCGGCGATCGGACTGGAGGACGCCGTCGGTGCGGGTGAACTGATAAATGACCCGGCGCGGCGTGGTGGTGAGCTCGTCGGGCGTGAGCTGGCGCGTTTCGGTTTCGGTCTTGGTGCGCTGGTTGACGGTGGCGAAGGGAGGAGTGACGACGAGGCCCTCGTAAACGGTGGGCGCGATCGTGACGACCTGCGCTTGCACGACCGTCTCGGTCGTGGTGCGAAAGGCGACCGGCACCTTCACGGTCGACGGCACGTCGAGCACGCGGGCGATTTCGGAGGCGACCTGCGCGGGCGTCAGGATGCTGGCGAAAAGCCCCAGGTTCACGGGTTGGGCGCTGCGCAGAAAAACCGCGCGTTGGCGGGCGGCGTCCAACGCGGGCTGCTCGGCCTTGAGCTTGGCGAGGTCGAACTTGGTCCAGGGTACGAGGACGGGATTGCTCTCGGCCGAGGTGACCACGATGAGACCCTCGGGCCGGGCTTCCCAGATGCCGGCAAACTCCACCGCGCGGCCATTGGCGCCGGTGAGGGTGACGGAGGCGAGGGGCGAGCCGGGCGCGGAAGGCGAGGGCGGCGTGTCTTGCGCAAAAAGCCGGACGGCGGCGAACATCACGATGGCGAAAAGACGGGCATGCATGGCGGGGTGTCCCGATCCTGCCGGCGGCCGGAACGGTTGGCAAATATTCAACCGCAGCCGGCGACGATGCGGGACTGAGCTCTCCAAGTTTCGACAGGGGCGCGACCGCAAAGTTGCGCCGTTTTGCGTTCGCCCTCGTGCGCCGGACGACAACGCTGGTCCGGCGATCCTTTCGCCATCCGCGGTCCTGACATTCCCATGAAATTTCTAAAGTACACCCTGGCCGCCGTTCTCGGCGCGGCCGTCGCGAGTCTGGCGACTTGTCAGTTCGTCAGCCGACTGGCGGAGGCGACAACCGCTCCGGCCGCCGCGCCCCGTCGCTCCACTCCGCGGGTTCCGGACACGGTCAAGGCCGAGCTGGTTCGTGTTTCCCAGGAGAATGCCGAGTTGAAGGCGCAACTCGACGCCGCGCGCGCGAGCTTGGTGGAGCATGCCGCCACCCTGAAGCAGACGAAGGAGCAGTTGGACGAACTTCGCCGTCCGATGACCGCCGACATTCTCAGCTCCACTTTGCGCGCCGAACTGAAGTCCGGCGAGGTGGTCGTGACCGGCGGCTACAAGCTGGCGGATGGCCGGCGGCTCTACGCGTTTGCCAAGCCGGTTGTCCAACAGAACAACGGGCGGGACGAGGTGATGATCGAGGGGCGCTACCTCACGCTTACGGATGAAGCGGGCAAGTCGGTCGGTCTCGATACCCTCGCAACCAACGCCGCCAACACGCTCCAGCATGGCGAAGTGTGGGTGCCCGAGGAGGAGCAATCGGTGGTGAACCAATTGAGAACAACCCCCGGCACGGAGTTTTTGGGGTATCCGCGCATCACGGTGCTACCCGGCAGCAGCGGCACCATCGAGATCGGCGACATCCAGCTCAAGGTGACGCCGACTTTGTCCGCCACCCACGCGCTGTCCTTGGAACTCAGATTGGAGCAGCCGCTTCAAGATCCACCTGCGCCGGTCGCCAAGCCCTGAAGAGCTGCATCTTTCCGACGCGAAAAAACTTCATCCGCCGAGGTAGGCGGCCTTGAGCTGCGGGTTTTGACGGAGATCCCGGCTGGGGCCTTGGCAGACGATGTGGCCGGTTTCCAAAACGTAGCCGTACGAGGAGATTTCCAAGGCGAGGTTGGCGTTTTGCTCGACCAGCAGGATGGTGATGCCCTGGGTGCGGTTGATCTCCACGATCTTCTCAAAAATCGTCGTGATGAGGCGCGGGGCGATGCCGAGCGAGGGTTCGTCGAGCATCAGGAATTTCGGGCAGCCCATGAGGGCGCGGCCGATGGCGAGCATCTGCTGTTCGCCGCCGGAGAGCGTGCCGGCGGTTTGCCGGAGGCGTTCTTTCAGGCGGGGAAACAGCGCGAAGATGTGCTCGCGGGTTTCGGCGACGAGAGCTTTGTCCGTCTGAAGGAAAGCGCCCATGGCGAGGTTTTCGGCCACGGAAAGATTGGCGAAGACCATGCGGCCTTCGGGCACATGGCTGAGTCCGCGGGCGACGATCTGGTGCGGGGGAAGCCGGGTGATGTCCTCGCCGCAGAAGGTGACGCGTCCGCTCTTCGGGCGCAGGAGCCCGGAGAGGGTGTGGAGCGTGGTGGTCTTGCCCGCGCCGTTGCCGCCGAGAAGCGTGACGATGCCGCCTTGGGGGATCTCAAGCGAGAGATCGCAGACGGCGTTGATCGCGCCGTAGCTGACGGAGAGTTGGGAAACGGAAAGCATGGGAGCGGCGTTCATTCCGCCTTCAGCGGGGCGTGTTCCTCGCCGAGGTAGGCGTCGATGACCTTGCGGTTTTGACGGATTTCGGCGGGGGTGCCCTCGGCGATTTTCATGCCGTGGTCGAGGACGGCGATGGTCTGGCAGACGCCCATCACCACGCGCATCGAATGTTCGACGAGCAGGATGGTGAGGCCGAATTCCCGGTGGATGTGGCGGATGAGGCGGACGAGGTCGGCTTTTTCCGACGGGTTCATGCCGGCGGCCGGTTCGTCGAGGAGCAGCAGGCGCGGCCGGGTGGCGAGGGCGCGCACGATCTCGAGGCGGCGTTGTTCGCCATAGGGCAGGCAGGTGGCGGGCGTGTCGCGAAAGCGGAGGAGGTTGAACATCTCCAGCAGTTCTTCGGCGCGGCGGGAGACCGCGGCCTCGTCGTCGCGGAAGGCACGGAGGCGGACGAGCGTCTGCAACGGACCGGTGGCACGGTGGCGGTTGCAGGCAACGCGGACGTTGTCGAAAACGCTGAGGCGGTCGAAGAGCCGGATGTTTTGAAACGTGCGCCCGATGCCGAGCGCGGCAACCTCGTGGACTTTTTTCCCGGCGAGATCATGGCCGGCAAAGGTGATGCGGCCGTGGGTGGGAGCGTAGACTCCGGTGATGAGATTGAAAACGGTGGTCTTGCCCGCGCCGTTGGGGCCGATGAGGCCGCAAAGCGAGCCTTCCGCGATGGCGAAATCCACGGTGTTGACGGCGGTGAGGCCGCCGAAGCGAATGGTCGCCTGATGAAGCTGGAGCAGGGGAGGCACGGAAGAAATCGGGAGCGGAGAATCAGAGCCGCGTTTTTCCAAAGCGGAAATTCAACAGACCTTGGGGACGGGTGATCATCAGGATGATGAGCAGGAGGGAATAGAGGACCATGCGGTATTCCGCGACGGGGCGCAGGATTTCGGGGAGAATCGTGAGGAGGACGGCGGCGAGGATAACGCCGAGGGTGTTGCCCATGCCGCCGAGGATGACCATGACAACGATCTCGATGGAGCGGGTGAAATCGAAGCCGCGGGGGTCGATCGAAAGTTTGAGATGGGCGAAAAGGCCGCCCGCCACGCCGGCGAAAAACGCGCCGACGGCGAATGCCACGGTCTTGTAGCGCGTGGTGTCGAGTCCGATGGACTGGGCGGCGATCTCGTTGTCATGCGTGGCGATAAAGCCGCGCCCGTAGGTCGAGTTGACCAGGCAGCTCACGGTGAAAATTGTCAGGACGCCCCAGCCGTAGGCCCAGGCAAAATCGGTGTAGGCGGGCACGCCGTTGAAGCCGAGCGCGCCACCGAGCACTTCGACGTTTTGAAAGATCACGCGGATGATTTCGCCGAAGCCAAGGGTGACGAGCGCGAGGTAGTCACCCTTGAGTCGCAGCGAGGGGATGCCGACCAGCAGGCCGGCGAAGGCGGCACCGAGGCCGCCGATGAGCAGCGCGCCGAAGAAAAGGAGGTTGTGCGCGAGCGGGCCGGGAGCGGCGCCGAGCAAGCGGGGACCGGCGAACACGGTGCAGGCGGCGGCCAGATAGGCGCCCACCGACATGAAGCCGGCGTGACCGAGCGAGAACTGGCCGGTGTGGCCGTTCACGAGATTGAGGGAGACGGCGAGGATGACGTTGATGCCGATGCCGATGGCCACATCCACGAGATAGGCGTCGATGGAGCCGGAAAACCGCGAGATCACGACCGCGGCGACGAGGCCGAGGGCCAGGGCGAGGTGCTGGCGGGGAAGCAGCCGCCAAACGGGCACCGGCGTGTCGGATTTCGGGTTCGGAGCGCGGGACTGCGGAATTTCTGCCATTAGAAAGGTGGTCTTCCGCTCAAATTTTCTCCGCTGTCCAGCGACCGAGGAGGCCGGCGGGACGGAGCAGGAGGATCACAATGAGAATGCCGAAGGCGATGGCATCCTTGTAAGTGGAGAACTGGCTGCCGCCCACGAAGGTTTCCGCGCCGCCGAGGATGAGTCCGCCGAGGGCGGCGCCGGGCAGACTGCCGATGCCGCCGAGGATGGCGGCGGTGAAGGCCTTGAGGCCGGGCATCACGCCCATGAGCGGATCGATGGACGGGTAGTTCATCGAGTAAAGAATCCCGCCGGCGGCGGCCAGGGCGGAGCCGAGCGCGAAGGTGAAGGAGATCACGGTGTTGATGTTGACGCCCACGAGTTGGGCGGCCTTCAGGTTCAGGGAGACGGCGCGCATGGCCATGCCCATGCGGGTCTTGAAAACGACCAGTTGCAGTCCGGCGATGAGGAGCGGCGCCACCACGATGACGACGATTTGGTTGCTGGAGATGCCGACGCGGCCGAGGTGAAACTGGGCGACGGGGAAGAGCTGCGGAAACGTGCGCGGGGTGGCGCCAAAAATGATCTGGCCGCTGTATTGGAGCAGCAGCGACACGCCGATGGCGGTGATGAGAACGTTGAGCGTGGGGCCGCCGCGGAGGGGACGGTAGGCGAGCCGCTCGATGAGGACGCCGAGGAGGGCGCAGGCGATCATGGCGGCGGCGAGGACGGCGAGACCGCCCCACAACGTGCCGCCGGGGACGAGCCGCCCGAGATAATAGCCGGCGAAGGAGCCGACCATGAACACGTCGGCGTGGGCGAAGTTGATGAACCGCAGGACGCCGTAGACCATGGTGTAGCCCAGCGCGAGGAGGGCGTAGATCGCGCCGAGGGACAGGCCGTTGATGAGCTGCTGAAGGAATTCGGTCACGGACGGCGGGGCGTTTACGGCGCGACGGATTCGACGAAGGCGAACTTGCCGTTTTTCACCTCGAGGATGACGGCGGGCTTGCTCGCGTTGCGATGCGCGTCGATGTCGGTGCGGCCGGTCACGCCTTCGAAACCGTGGGTGGTGGCGAGGGCGTCGCGGATCTTCGCCGGGTCGAGCGAACCGGCGCGCCGGATGGCGTCGGCGAGCACAAGGGCGGAATCGTAGCCGAGAGCGGCCATGGCATCGGGAGTTTCGCCGGAGAATTTGGCGCGGAATTTTTTGACAAAGGTCTGCACCGCCTCGGTGGGGGTATCGGGCGAGTAATGCGTGGAATAAAAGCAGCCCTCCACGGCGTCGCCGCCGATGGTGAGGAGCTCGGGCGCCTCCCAGCCGTCGCCGCCGAAGAGCGGCACGGTGAGGCCGAGCGCCCGGGCCTGCCGGGCGATCAGCGCGACCTCGGTGTAATAGCCGGGGACGAAAATCGCCTCGGGGGCGGCGGCGCGGATGGCGGTGAGCTGGGCGTTGAAATCCTTGTCGCTCTCGGAATATTTCTGGTCGGCCACGATGACGCCGCCGTCCTGGAGGAACTGTTCGTGGAAGTACTTGGAAAGACCCACGCTGTAGGCGGAGGAGACGGAGGTGAGCACGGCGACACGCCGGGCTTTGAGGTGCGACTGGGCGAACTTCGCGAGCGCGGTGCCTTGGAAGGGGTCGATGAAGCACACGCGGAAAATATAATCCCCGGTCTCGGTGACCTTGGGATTGGTCGAGGCGGGGGAGACCATGGGGATTTTGGCGGCCTGGGCTACCGGGGCGGCTTCGAGCGAGCGGCTGGAGGCGACTTCGCCGAGGAGGGCGACGACCTTGTCGCGGGCGATCAGCTTTTTCGCGATGGTGGCGGATTCGCCGGGCTTCGACTGGTTGTCCTCGGAGAGAAGTTCGATTTTTTTACCGAGAACGCCGCCGGCGGCGTTGAGTTCCTCGATGGCGAGAAGGGTGCCTTTGTGAGAGGACTGGCCGAAGGCGGCCTCCTTGCCGGTGAGCGAGGCGAACTCGCCGATCCGGAGGGTGGAGGAATCGGTGGTCTTCGGGGCGCAGCCGGACATCCAGAGGGCGCCGAGAGCGAGAAGGACGGGGGCGAGGACGCGGGGAAAAGACATAAGGAGAAGAAGGAGAGATGCGTGGACGGCGGCGGGTGGCGGTGAACAAAGGCCAGCGCCTGCGGGCTTTCAATCAAACTGTGCGGCGGCGGCCGGGCTTGTCCACAGCAGGGCGCGTTCCGCCCGTTCGTGCTTCTCGCTTTGCTTTTCCCGCGGGAGCGTTCTTTAACCACAGCCGTTGAACCTCATCGACCGCTACCTCCTGCGTGAATGGCTCAAGATGCTGGGCCTCGTGATCGCCGCGACGCTCGGGCTCCTGCTCATGCAGGCCATGTACGACGACTTTCGCGACCTCATCAACGACGACGCGGCGGCGGTGGACATTCTGGTTTATTACGGCGTGAAGCTGCCCAGCTATCTCTCGGTGGTGCTGCCGCTGGCGTTGCTGGTTTCGCTGCTGTACACGCTCGGCCAGATGCACCGTAACAACGAGATCACCGCGATGCGCGCGGCGGGCGTGGGGCTTTTTCGCATCACCCGCGGCATCTGGGCGGCGGGTGTGCTGTTGTGCGGCGTCACCTGGTACATCAACGCGACGGTCATCCCCTGGTCGGTGGAGGAGTCGCGCGCCATCCGGGAAAATCTGGAGTTTCGCAAGGAGGCGAAAGGCGAGGCGCTGGACCGCGTGGGCATGCGTCCGGGCGTGACGTTCGAGAACCAGCGCGAGGGACGCATGTGGTTTTTCAACCGTTACAGCCAGTTCACGCGCAAGGGCTATGGCGTGACGGTGGTGCAGATCGACGCGCAGCGCCGGGAGCTTTACCGCCTGCTGGCCGCCGAGGCCTGGTACGACCCGGCGCGCAAGGCCTGGGTGTTTCGCAACGGTCGCGAGATCGCGATGGAGACAGCGACCGGCGAAGTCGCGACCACCACCGCGTTCCGGGAAAAAATCGTGCCGGCCTTCACCGAAGATCCCTCCCTGATGCTGATCTTCGACGTGCGGCCGCAGGATCTGTCGTTCACCGAGCTGCGCCGGATCATCGACTATTTTTCCGCCACCGAGAACCCGAAGGTCACGCCGTATGCGGTGCGCTATTACAGCGTGCTGGCGGACACGCTGGGGCCGCTCATCATCATCGCCCTGGCGATCCCCTTCGCGGTGGCGGGCGTGCGGGTGAACCCGGTGGTGGGAGTGTCGAAATCGCTCGGGCTTTTCCTAATCTACTTCGTGCTGGCCAAGGCCTCCACTGCGCTCGGCGGTCGTGACGTGATCCCGGCGCTCTGGGCCGCGCTGCTGCCGAGCCTGGCGATGCTCGGCGTGGGCGGCTGGTTTTTTGCGAAGGGACAGTGAGGCGCCTCCGGCTCAGCGCCAGGCGTAGTTGAAGCTGATGCTGATGCGTTCGTCGTCCACGCGGTTGGCGGCGACTTCGTGGCGGAGCCAGCTTTCAAAAAGGATGACGTTGCCGGCCTCGGCGGCGTAGGTCGTGTAGGCGCGGTTGGCCTCGTGCGCGTCGGCGAGCTTGGGCGGGGCGGCCATGAATTTGCTCAGGCGCGGGTCCTCGAATTTCAGGCCGGAGCAGCCTTTCGGGGTGCGCACGTAATAGGTGCCGCTGATGAAGGAGAGCGGGTGGAGGTGCAGCGAATGCGCGGCGGTGGGCGGCATGATGTTGACCCAGCAGTCGGTCATGTGGATTTCGCGGCCGCGCAGGTCCATGTCGAGGGCCTTGGCGTAGGCGCGCACATGCTTGGTGAGCTTTTTTTCCAGTCCGCCGAAGGTGCTGGAGAAGTGGTGCAGCTCGTGCATCGAGGCGTAGCTAGTGTAGCCGCCGGGGTAATTTTTCTCGGACCATTTGCGGCCGGCTTCGTCGTAATCGCGCAGTTGGGCGCATTCGGCGGCGAGTTCGTCGTTGAACTTGGCAAGGCCTTTGGGCTGGAGCTTGTCGCAGTAGATGAAGGTGGGAAACCAGGCTTTGAGCGGCATGAGGGGCAGCGTCTCGGGTCCGGAGCGGGGAGTCTAGAGCGGAAATTCTGTCCGCTCGACACGCCGGTGCGGCGGGTTAGCAACGCGGCATGACTTCGTTCGAAATGGTCGCGATGGCGTACGTCGGAATCAACGGCGTGACCCTGTGCCTGTATGCCTGGGACAAACGGGCGGCGAAGCGGCCGGGCGCGGAGCGGGTGCGCGAACGCACGCTGCACCTGTGGGCGCTCGCGGGCGGATTCGGCGGGGCGTTGCTCGGGCAGGCGTGGCTGCGGCACAAGACGCGGCATGCGTCATTCGCGGTGATCGCGGTGCTGGCGCTGGCCGCACACGCGGCGGGCTGGGCGTGGTGGGCGATGGGCTGACCGACGGAGGTCAGGCTAGGACCTCGACCGTTTCCGCAGGGCGACGAACCCAAGGCAGAACAGACCCGCGGCCACTCCGTAGGTGGCCGGTTCGGGAATCGCGGTGATCAAATAAGTGCCGATCAGCGTCGTGTTGTCGGCTGCGTAGATGTTGCCGGAAGCTCCGCTGCCGGGCAGCGCGCTCGCGACGCTGGACAAATCATAAGTGGCCGAGCCGGTGAAAGCCGCGCTGCCCGTGCTGAAAAGCTCCTGAGAGTTGCCGTCTTGGCGCAGAAGAAGGGTGGTGGGCCCGCCGGCACCTACGCGCAAAAACGCGCGCCCGAGGGTGTGGCCGGCGCCGGTTGTCATCAGCGTGGTCGAGGAGGCGAGGGAATCGAAGTTGGTTTGATCCGTCGTGAAAAAAGACGCCAGCCGTATGGGGAAAGCGGTGGTGCCGGTGACGGCGTAATCGGCACTGGCGAAACTGCCGGTCCCTGTGAAGGTGACGGCGGAAGGGTCCGCAGTGTTCACCAAGAGAACCTGTCCGTGAGCCAAACCCGACCCGACGCAAAGCAATGCCAGAACCCCCAAGAGTGTCTTATGCATGACATTGTCTTTTATGATTTCCGCATGAATGGCCAGCCCAGACGAAGCGGGTTGGAGAAAGCGTCATGATGGGATTGCACGGCGGCGGACGGCATTCGACAGACCGGTCGGGCGGCCGTCGCCGCTGCCTCAATGGTTCACGTGTACGGCGGATCCCTTGGGCTGGCCGATGGCGCCGAGAAGATCGTCGAACCACGGGGTCGCGGTGTCGAAGGGCTTTCCGCCTTTGATCCGGGGGAACTCGATCGCACGGAGCACGCCGCCGCGATCCTCATCATGGCCGATCACGCCGCCTTCGCGCCGCAGGGCGCATTCCACTGCGAGATCGGTGCAGCTCTTGATGAGGCGCAGATCGTCGGTGTTGGCGGCGGCGGCGCGGGCGAAGTAGCCAGATTTTTGCACGAGGACTTTTTCCGCGCCTAGCATTCTGGCGAACTGTTCGCCGAACCATTTGCCGGGGTTGATGGCATCGAGTTTGACATGGCCGAAAGCGTCGCGCGGCACTTCCTGGCCCTTGGCCTGCATCTCGGCGATGATGCTTTCCACGCCGGCGCCTTCGCTGATGAAAATGTTCACGTTGTCCACGCGATCCATGACGGTTTTGAGGCGCGCGGCCTCGGCGGCGAGGTCGATGGCCATCTCGGGGATGAAGACCGCGTGGACGTCGAGGTTGGCGCGTGCCAGGCCGAGGCCGGGGGCGAATTCCTCGCGGTCGAGAAGCTTGCGGTAGGCACGGGCGGTGGCGGCGGTGAGCCAGCCGCAATTGCGTCCCATGACCTCGTGGATGATGAGCATGCGCGGGTTGGCGTTGTGCTCGGAGACGACGTTGCGGAAATAACGGGCCCCCTGCTCGGCGGCGGTCCAGGCGCCGAGGGACTGGCGGATGGGATAGACGTCGTTGTCGATGGTCTTGGGCAGGCCGATGACGGTGAGACCGTAATTGTTTTTGGCGAGGAAGGCGGCGAGATCGGCGGCGGCGGTGTTGGTGTCGTCGCCGCCGATGGTGTGGAGGATGTCCACACCGTCCTTGATGAGCTGGTCGGCGGCGATTTTTTGCGGATCCTGGCCTTCCTTCACGAGGCCGCGTTTCACGCAGTCCTTCACGTTGGTGAGCTTGACGCGGCTGTTGCCGATGGGGCTGCCGCCGTGGCGGTGCAGCACGGGGGCGGCGGCGCGTTCGGCGGGGCCGATCTTGTAGCTGTCGCCGAGCAGGAGGCCCTTGTAGCCGCCGTGGTAGCCGATGAGCTCGATTTCGGGCGCGATCTCGGTGTAGCGCTCGATGAGTCCGCCGACGGCGGAACTGAGGCAGGGCGCGAGGCCGCCGGCGGTGAGGAGGGCAACTTTCTTGGGACGGACGGGAGTGCTCATGGGTCGTGGAGGAAGCCGATAGCGTTGCCAGCCGGTGGAGTGCCGTCGAGTCGGGAGCCTGCGCGCGGGTTGGTAAAAACCGCGCGCGAATTGAGGACGGCTAAGTCTGCGCCAAGACAGTCGCCTCCAGGTCCGGCGCGATGAAATCGGGCTGGAGCAAGGAGCGGATCACGTCCGCCGCGGAATAAGTGCGACAGTCGCCCAGGTAGCGCGGCAGGGCGGCGACATCGTTGCCGGCGGTCACCAGCGCGGTTTCAGGATGACCGTCCTGCAACTGCCCCAGGCCGACGGTGGCGAGCAGTCCGTTGCAGAGGCATTTGCGTCCGAGGGTGTCCGCGCGCGCGCCGCCTTTGCGCACGAAGTTTTCGACCGGTTCGCCGGCACAGCGATAGCCCAGCGTGCCGTCGGGTTTGGTGTAGGCTTTCCGCAAATACCCCAAGTCGCAGACGCGCGTCCGTCCGGCGTAGCGCGCGGGATTGGAGAGCGTGCTGGTGAGCTGGAGGATTTTAAAGGGAAAGCCGGTGGGCGAGGCCAGCGGATCGGTGTAAACCGCGGCGCGGCCGGCCAGGCTGAGGGCGAGGGCGCGGCCCTTGAGCGCCGGCGTGATGCCGGATTCCTCGCAAAAGGCGAAGGCGGTGCCGACTTGCACGCCCGCCGCACCGAGCCGCCGGGCGCGAGCGAGCGCCGTCGGCGTGGCCTGGGCGCCCGCGATCCAGAAGGGCAGGCCGAGTTCGCGGATTTTTTCGAGGTCGGGCACGTCGCGCGGACCGTAAACGGGTTCGCCGGCGGCGTTGAGTTGCAGGGGGCCGCGCGGAGAGGCGTTGTGCCCGCCGGCGAGTTCGCCTTCGACCACGAAGCCGTCGACGCGGCCGGTGGATTTGCGGGCGAGCGTCGTGGCCAGGGTGGCCGAACTCACGATGGCAAGAAAGCGGGGGCGTTTCAGGACAGGCGCGGCGCCCTTGCAGAAGGCTCCGGGATCAAACGTCATCCGGGCGGGCGCGGCGGCGCCGGCGACGTCGAGCGCGAGTTCCGCCGGTTCACCGCGTGCGAACTGGTCGAGCACTCCGGGGATCGCCCGCGGAATGCCCGCTCCCATCAGGACGTAGTCGACGCCGGCCAGCATCGCACCGAAGAGCGAGGGCAGGGTGGGAAGTTGGATTTTTTCCAGGAGGTTGAGGCCGATCACGCCGGCATGACCTTCCTTGGCAAGAAAGACCTCGGCGAAATTGGCGACGACCGTGAGCTCGATGAGCGCCGGAGGCGAATCGAGCGCGGGCATGGGCACGGTTTTGAACGGTTGGCCGGCGGGCTTTCCTCCGGCCACGAACCACGTTTTCCGCACGCGTTCCGCCATCTCGCGGAGGGGAAAGTGAGCCAGGGCGCGCTGAAGGTGACCGCCCGGATCTCCTTGTTGGAGACGGCGGGCGAAGACCACGGAGAGCAACGTCCCGGAGACCACTCCGAGCTGACCTTCTTGCGAGACGGCCCTGGCCAGCGGCCAACCGGAAACGGCGACGCCCATCCCGCCTTGAATAATGATCGGATGTGACATGGCCGGTCATTCAACCCGTCCTCGGCTCCGCAAGGAAGGGACATCCACCGTCCGACGGCGGTGTGATGCGATTCGATTGAGACCTAAACGAAATCCTTATGGCCGGACGAACGACGCACGCGTCTCTCTCCTCGCGGAACGTGTCCGCTCTTGGCGATTTAATCCGCCGTCCGCTTCAGCTTGAAAAACGCCTGAATCAGCGTGCGGCATTCGTCCTCAAGCACGCCGCCGGCGGTGAGCTCAAGGTGGTGGTTCACGCGGGGCAGGGCGTTGAGATCGGTCGCGCCGCCGAGGCAGCCCATCTTGGGGTCGGGCACGGCATAGCACACGCGCTTGAGCCGCGACATGAGCGTGGCCCCCGAGCACATCGGGCAGGGCTCCTTGGTGACATAGAGCGTGCAGCCTTCCAGCCGCCAATCGCCGAGCCGGGCGGCGGCTTGGGTGATGGCGAGAACCTCGGCGTGCGCGGTGGGGTCGTGTGAGCTTTCGACGGTGTTGTGGGCCGAGGCGATGACTTCGCCGCCATACTCGATCACGCAGCCGATCGGCACCTCGTCCTGCCTCCAAGCGTCGATCGCCTGGTTATAGGCGAGATTCATAAAAAACACGTCGTCGCGGACGAGTTGCGACGGAAAGCGTTTCTCAAAAGGACAATCGTGAGGGTTGAGCGGGACCATGCGGGGACGCGGAGGGCGGGAGCCGTGGCCGGCGTCCCGAGGAAAGCCTTGACTTACGAGGGGGGAGGATGGCTTACAAGGAGCTTTTACACGCGAATCATACGCATGCTCCTCCCCCTTTCCGGCCTCATTGCCGAATCCTATGTCTGAATCCTCCGACGGCAAATCGATCGAAGTTGAAGGTAAAGTTGTGACCGTCCTTCCCGGTACGATGTTCAAGGTCCAGCTTTCCAACGGCCACATCGTGCTCGCGCATATCTCCGGCAAACTGCGCAAGAACTTCATCAAGATCGCCGCGGGCGACGGCGTGAAGATGGAGATGAGTCCCTACGACCTCGAAAAGGCCCGCATCACCTACCGCATGAAGGACGTGAACGCCGCCCCGGCTTTCGCGCGCCGCCGCCGTTATTGAACGGCCCGCTCCGGGCGCGAACAGCTTCGCCGCCCACATTTGAATGGACGCCCCCGCCCGGAGGGCGTCTTTTTTGTGTCCGGTGGCCGACCTTCCCCCTAACGAAAACCCGCCTGCGTTCGCACTGCCCGAAGGCCTGGACGAGGCGATCCGCGACTTTGGCAACGCGCTTACGCTGGAACGCGGCCGGTCCGACCGCACGTTGGAGGCTTACGAGGGCGACCTGCGCCAGTGCGCGGCCCATCTGGCGCGCCGGGGCGTGAAGAACTGGAAGACGGCGGACGCCGCCGGCGTGACGGAGTGGCTGTATTCGTTGAGCGGCGACGACTACACCGTGGCCAGCCTCGCGCGAAAACTCTCGGCGCTGCGGATGTTCGCCCGCCACCTCGTGCGCGAACGGGTGCGGCCGGACGATTTCACCGAGCTGATGCAGGGCCCCAAGCTCGTCCGCCGCGTGCCGGGCACGCTCTCGTCCCAAGAGATCGACGCCCTGCTTGCCGCCCCTGCCGGCGGCGACGCGCACGCGCTGCGCGACCGGGCGATCCTGGAGTTGTTCTATTCCAGCGGACTGCGGGTGTCGGAACTGGCGGGTCTGACGTTGCAGCAAGTTGATCTGGAGGCCGGTTTTTTGCGGGTGTTCGGCAAGGGCGCGAAAGAGCGCGTGGTGCCGGTCGGCGGCAAGGCGGCGGTCGCGCTCGCGGCCTACCTCGCCTCGGCCCGGCCGCACTTCGTGAAGCCGAAGACCGGGAGCCAGCTCTTTCTCAGCGAGCGCGGCACCGCCATTTCCCGGCAGATGCTGTGGGTGCTGGTCAAAAAATACGCGAAACAGGCCGGTATCACCAAACCGGTAAAACCCCACTTGCTGCGCCATTCATTTGCCACGCATTTGTTGGGAGGGGGGGCCGACCTGCGTGCCATCCAGGAGATGCTGGGCCATGCTAACATCGCCACGACACAGATTTATACGGCGGTGGAGGAAAAGCGTCTGCTCGACCAGCATGCGAGATTTCATCCGCGCAATCAGGAGCCGGGCCCTCGCGGGTAAAAACCCTTGACCGCTGGGGGATTCACGGCGTCATCGTCTTCCTTTTAACAGCCGTGAAACTCAACGTGTTCGTCATCCTCCAGCAAGCCCTGTCAGCGCTCCCTGTGGCGGCGGTCGGGCGGGAGTGAATCGAATGTCGTCCGCCCTCTGCATGATGACGTTTCTTGTGCTAAGTTCCTCCATGTTCACCTGTTCCTGTTCGCAGTCTCCGGCCTGCGGCCGCCGTTCCCACTCATGAGCGACAAGATCACCCACGAATGCGGCATCGCGATGGTGCGGCTGCTCAAACCGCTTTCTTACTATCAGGAAAAATACGGCACGCCGCTGTGGGGGTTTACCAAGCTTTTCCTGCTGATGGAAAAGCAGCACAACCGCGGCCAGGACGGCGCGGGTGTCTCCTGCGTCAAGAGCGACGTGGCCGCGGGCGATCCGTTCATGTTCCGCGAGCGCTGCGTCAAAACCAACCCGCTCGACAAGATCTTCAAGACGCTTCTCGGCCAGTATAACGAGAAGGTCGACACCGGCGTGATCCATCCCGAGTTCGCCGAGACCGTGAAGAAGCACTTCGACTTCGGGGGCGAGCTGCTGATGGGCCACCTGCGCTACGGCACCAGCGGGGGTTACAACATTTCGTCCTGCCATCCGTATTTCCGCCGCAGCCCGTGGCCCACGCGCAATCTGGCGCTGTGCGGCAACTTCAACATGACGAACACCACGGAGCTGAACCAGTCGCTTATCGCGATGGGCCAGCATCCGATCTTCGCCACGGACACGCAGGCGCTGCTCGAAAAAATCGGCTTCTTCCTCGACGAGGAGCACGAGGAGATTTTCCGCAAGCTGCGCGCCCAGGGACTCAGCGGCGAGGAGACCTCGAAGCGCATCAGCGAGGAGCTCGACCTGGCCCGCGTCATCACCCGCGCCTCGCAGAAGTGGGATGGCGGATACACGCTTTGCGGCCTCGTCGGCAACGGCGACGCCTTTGTCGCGCGCGATCCGTCGGGCATCCGTCCCTGCTGGTATTTCCAGAACGACGAGGTGGTTGCGTTCGCCTCCGAGCGCGCCCCGCTCCTGACGGTGTTCGACCTCGGGATCAAGGACGTGAAGGAAGTCTCCCCGGGCCACGTCATCGTGATGAAGAAAAACGGCCAGGTGACCTCCTCCGCGTTCACCGCGCCGCTGCCCCGCACGTCCTGCTCGTTCGAGCGGATTTATTTTTCGCGCGGCAATGACGTGGAGATCTACAAGGAGCGCAAGCTCCTCGGCGGCCGCCTGGCCGACCAGGTGCTCAAGGCCGTCGACTACGACTGGGAGCACACGGTCTTCAGCTTCATTCCCAACACCGCCGAGGTCGCCTACTACGGCCTCATGCACGCGCTGCGCGAGCGCCGTCGCGACGAGGTGAAGGCCGCCATTCTCAAGGCTTCGAAGGCCGGCGAGCTCACCGATGCGCTGCTCGACGACCTCATCCTCCGCAACTGGCCGCGCGGCGAGAAGGTCGTTTCCAAGGACATCAAGATCCGGACTTTTATCGGTCAGGAAGGCATGCGCAACCAGCTCGCGAGCCATGTCTACGACATCACCTACGGCTCGGTGAAGCCCGGCGACCACTTGGTGTGCGTGGACGACTCCATCGTGCGCGGCACCACGCTCCGCCGTTCCATCCTGCGCATCCTCTCGCGCCTCAATCCGCGCAAGATCGTCATCGTTTCCACCGCGCCGCAGATCCGGTTCCCCGACTGCTACGGCATTGACATGTCGGAGCTCGGCAAATTCGTGGCCTTCGAGGCGGCGGTCGCTCTGCTCAAGGAGCGCGGTCAGGCCGGCCTGCTGCGCGAGGTGTACGAACTCTGCCGCGAGGCCATCGCCAAGGGCGACTCGGTCAATCACGTGCGCAAAATCTACGAGCCGTTCGCGCCCGAGGAGATCTCCGCCAAGATCACCGAGCTGGTCCGCCCCAAGAGCATCGAGTGGCAGGGCGAGTTCGAGATCATCTTCCAGACCGTCGAAAACCTCCGCACCGCCGTCCCGAACCACACCGGCGACTGGTATTTCACCGGCAAATACCCGACTCCCGGCGGCTTCCGCGTCGTCAATCAGGCGTATTTGAACTACTTCGAACAGAGCGAAGGTCGCAGCTACTGAGGGCATGGTGAAGGCGAGCACCCCCGAACCCGCGCTGCCGCGCATCCATACGATCCGCAAACAGCGGGTGGTGCTGGATGCGGACCTTGCGTTTCTCTACGGGGTCGAAACCAAGCGCTTCAATGAGGCGGTTCGGCGCAACATTGAGCGTTTTCCCGATGATTTCCGGCTTGAGCTGACCGCAGAGGAGGCGACGGCTTTAAGGTCGCAATTTGCGACCTTAAAGCCCGAAGGCCGGGGCCGGCATCGGAAGTATGCGGTCACGGTATTCACCGAACACGGTGCGCTGATGGCCGCCAATATCCTGCGCAGCGAACGCGCCGTGCAAATGAGCATCTATCTCGTCCGTGCCTTCGTGAAGATGCGTGACGAGATTGCTTCCAACCTCTCCGTCCTGCGCCGCCTTTCCGAAATCGACAAGAAACTCCTCGAACATGACGTCGTTCTCCGGGAGGTCATCGAACGTCTCCAACCACTTCTCAAGCCCGCGCCCGAAAAGCCGAAGCCGAAAATCGGCTTTCATCGGGGCAACCGTTAGGTCTCAGTCTTTATCGCATGTCGCTTTCCTACGAATCCTCCGGCGTTAACTACGACCAGCTCGACGCCTTCAAGCGCGCCTGCCAGAAGGCCGCCCGCACCACCGCGCCGCTGCTGGAGCTGCATGGCTATGCCGAGCCTGCCAACACGCGCGGCGAGAGCTGCTACCTGATGGAGGCCGACGATCATTTTCTGGCTCATGTCGAGGAAGGCCTTGGCACCAAGAACCTCGTGGCCGATGCGGTCTACACGCAGACGGGCAAGAATTTCTACCGCGAGATCTCCATCGATACCGTTGCGACCATCGTCAACGACCTGATCACCTGCGGCGCGCTCCCGATCTCGGTGGCCATGCATGCGGCGGTCGGCGAGTCGTCCTGGTTTGCCGATGCGAAACGCATGGAGGCGCTCGTTGCCGGCTGGGCCGAGGGCTGCCGCCAGGCGGGCGCGGTCTGGGGCGGCGGCGAAACGCCCACCTTGCGCGGCATCGTGAAAGAGGAGGCCATTGTGCTCGCCGGTTCGGCCATCGGAAAAATTGCGCCCAAGTCGCAACGCATTACCGGCGAGGTGAAAGACGGCGACCGGATCATCTTCCTCGCCTCCTCCGGCGTGCAGACCAATGGCCTTAGTCTTTGCCGTCTGATCGCCGACAAGCTTCCGCAGGGCTACCAGACGCCCCTCGGTCACGGCGACAGCCGCACCTATGGCGAGGCGCTGCTCGCGCCCTCGGTGATTTACGTGAAGTTCGTGGCCGAGTGCCAGCAGGCCGGCCTGACGCTCAACTATGTTTCGCACGTGACCGGCCACGGCTGGCGGAAGCTCATGCGCTTGGACGAACCTTTCGTCTACGAGATCACGCATCCGGGCGAAGAGCCTGCCTTGTTCAAATTCCTGCGCGAGGCTGGCCCGATCTCACTGCGCGAAGCCTATGCGACCTTCAACCAGGGCGTGGGCTTTGCCGCCTACGTCTCGCCGGACACCGCGGAGGCGACACTGGCCGCCGCCAAGGCTTCGGGCTACAAGGCCTGGATCGCCGGCACGGTGAAAAAGGATGGCGACCGCAAGGCGGTCGTTATCCCGTCGCTCGGTCTCGAATTCGACGGCAGCACACTGCAAGTGCGATAGCGGGCGGCGCCCGGGGCGGTGGGTGAGGGAGCTGACCGTAAGTTTTCTTAAGGGACATTAAATTCTAGACAGTTTGTGCCGGGTGGGCTTTCGTTGTTCGCGGTTACTAGTGCAAACGCCTCCAAGTGTGACTTTCCGAGTGCTCGTGTTTGGGTGGCGCCGCTTTAGTTCCCAGTTACCCCTACTTCGCATGCAAGCTCCCCTCAACTTGGCTGGTTTACTCCGTCACGCTTGGTGTAAGCGGGCGGGACTGTGCGTTGCGTTTGTCGTTTTGCCGTGGATGGCGACCGCGCAGACGGTCACGACGGTGCCGGTGGGTGCAGTGACGGTGACGATTGCAGCAGGCACAGGCGCGTCTCGCGTAGCTTCTGTTGTGTCTTTTCCTTTATTGGACACTCCGTTGGCATCAGGAAGCATGGGCGGCAGCATAACATCATTCACCGCCAATAGCTTGTCATGTTCTGCTGCTAATTGGACTGCTGGGGCACTTTCGATTACGGCCACACCTTACTTAGTCCAAATCACCAGCGGGGTAGCTAAGGGTTATATTTTCTTGATAGCAACCGGTGCAACTAGTCCTAATACAGCTACAACGCTAACGATTGCTTCTGATGAAGCTGGACTGGTGGATCTTACTGCGATCGGTTTGATTACAGGAGATTCATTTAAAATAATCCCGTGTGACACGTTGAGCTCAATTCTGGGCACGCCACAGACAACCGGCGTTGTGGGTGGAGCAGATTCAACACAAGCTGATATTGTTCAAGTTCTGGTTGGGACGACTTATAGGCAGTATTATTATAAGACGGGAACTACCAATGCTTGGACTCGGGTGGGGGCTGAGACTCTTTCTAATGATATTCCTATTCGGCCTGATTCTTTAGTAATTTATAATCGTATTGGTAATACTCCGATTGCTTTTCAGCTTACCGGCACCGTTCCGTCGGTAGATCGCAAGGCAATCGTGAGGAATTCGGGACTTACAGCACTCTCTACTGGTTGGCCCGTGAATACGACTTTGTCTCAATTAGGTATTAATAATCTGCCGAATTGGGCTACGGCGAGTAACTCATCGGCTGTTTCATCCGCGGATATTGTTCAGATATTGGTCGGGACTACATACAGGCAATATTATTACAATGGCACTTCCTGGTATCGTGTCGGGGCTGAAACCCTTAGTGATGGAGTTGTTGTGGCTGCAGGGAGTGGTGTTATAATTAGCAGGCGTGGGGCATCGACTGGTGCCGCACCGATTGCTCAAGCTTTGCCTTATAGTCTTTGACGATGAAAATTAAACTTATCGGTTTGTTTTTGGCTTTTTTCTTGGTTCTCAAGGGGCAGACAACCATTACTGGATTTGGTAATGGTGATGTGGCTCCTTTTACTACGACATTTTCTGATTTTTCTCAGACTCAAACGGTGACTGCTCTCGGCATTAGTGGTCTAGATAATGGAGGCAGTTTATATGGGAGTTTCAGCTCTGTTTTTATAGGAACGCCGGCTAATTTGACTCTTTTGGCAACACAAACGACTTCGTTGACTACAAGTTTCGGCATACAGCTATTCGACTCGAGTAACAACTCGGTGAACTATAATTCCTCTTGGGTCGTTTCAGCTAGTTCCGTTTCATACCAACTGGTTTTTGCGGGACAGGATGGTGGCAATTCGGCAAATTTTAATGGAACCGCTACACATATGGCTTTAACAACCGGAGGGTTGGGGGGCACACTTACTGTAAACTTGGACAATCTATCCGCCGCCGCAATCCCCGAGCCCGCGACTTATGCGGCGCTTTTTGGGGCGGCTTCGCTGGGGTTGGCTTTCTGGTGCAAACGACGCAAGCGGTCTTGATGCAAGGCCGTCTTACACAGGTTGATTGAATGGCCCGCCCTGTTGGGGCGGGCTTTTTTGATCAACCTTAGGGAAAATGCCCACTCTCCCATCGGCCCCGATACTTCCAAGGTGTCGGAGGATTCGACCGGTCAGCGGCCCTTGCGGTCGCGCCAGTGCGCGCCGGGTTTGCCCTTGGAGTGCCACTTGGGGTTGCCGCCGCCGAAGGCTTTTCCCTTGTAGATTTTGTCCTGATTGCCGCCGGCGTCGCCTTTTTGCTGTCCGCCGGCGCCGAGGGATTGCTGGTGGCCGGAACGCTTGGGCGAGTTGGCCAGCGGGTTGGCCGGGTCAATGCGCGGAGGCTGGCCGCCTTCGTAGGAGAAGCCTTCGACCGGAACGACGGTGATTTTCTGCCCTATGAGTTTTTCGATGGCGACGATTTCGTTGGCCTCCTGCGGCGTGACGAGGGTGACGGCATCGCCGGTGGCGGCGGCGCGGCCGGTGCGGCCGATGCGGTGAACGTAATCCTCAGCGTGCAACGGCACGTCGAAGTTGATGACGTGCGAGACGCCCGCCACGTCGATGCCACGCGCGGCGATGTCGGTGGCCACCAGCACGCCGACGCGACCGGTTTTGAATTTTTCAAGCGCCTCGACGCGCTGACCCTGGCTGCGCTCGGCGTGGATGACCACGCACGCGTGGTTTTCAAGACGCAGTTGGTGGGCGATGCGGTCGGCGCCTTTGCGCGTGCGGGCGAAAACGATCACGCTTTTGAACTCGTCGCGCTGGAGGAGAGCGTAGAGCAGATCGAGCTTCTGGGCCTCGGTCACCGGATGGATGACGTGGTTGACCGACTCGGTCACCGGTTTTTCGCGGGCGATCTCGATGCGCTGCGGGTTTTTAAGGGCGAACTTGGCGACCTCCTCCAGCTTGGGCGGGATGGTGGCGGAGAAGAGGAGCGTCTGCCGTTTGGGCGGGCAGAGTTTCA
Source organism: Verrucomicrobiota bacterium (assembly GCA_019510185.1). Lineage (GTDB taxonomy): Bacteria > Verrucomicrobiota > Verrucomicrobiia > Opitutales > Opitutaceae > Rariglobus. The sequence continues at coordinate 237,837 of JAEKKV010000012.1, forward strand.
CGATGGCTTTGACGTCCTCGATGAAGCCCATGTCGAGCATGCGATCAACCTCGTCGAGCACGAGCACCTCGATGGAATCGAGTTTGATCAACGTGCCGTCGAGGAACTCGCGCAGGCGGCCGGTGGTGGCGACGACCACATCGACGCCGGCGCGGAGGGCATTGCGTTGCGGACCGAGGGTGACACCGCCGTGGAGGACGACGGATTTGAAATCGGTGAATTTGCCGAGGGCGTGAAAGGATTCGTCAACCTGTGCGGCGAGTTCGCGGGTGGGCTCGAGCACGAGGACGCGCGGGCCGGAATCGCGGTGGGGGCCGAGACGGTTGAGAATGGGCAGGACGAAGGCGGCGGTCTTGCCGGTGCCGGTCTGGGCGGAGGCGACGAGGTCGCGGCCGGAGAGCACGGCGGGAATCGCCTGTGCCTGGATCGGCGTGGGCTCGGTGTAGCCCAGGGCTTGCGCGCCGCGCACGAGACTGGAGTAGAGGCCGAGTTTGGAAAAAGGCATCCCCCGACGTTTCGCAGGTTCAGGCGGAACGTCGAGGGCGTAAACAGAGCGGGAAAGACCGCGCAGGAGATCAACCGGTCACGCGAATGGGAAGGATCACAAAGGGCAGGTTGGCGAGGAAGAAGCGGCGCTGCAGGATCAAGACGGTGTGGTTGTGCAACCAACGGGTGAAGCGGGTTTCGCGCTCGAAAAGCAGCTGGCCGGAAAAGAAGACCGGGTTGGTGAAACGTTCGCGAACTTCCAGGCAGAGCCGCTCGATTTCGGCGACCGTGTCCGTGCCGATGGCCGTGAACGCCTCGGCACCGTAGCCGCGGGCGCGAGCGAAGGAGACATAACGCCGCGCCGAATCATCGACGTTGGCGCGCAGCGCGTCGAGGTCGGAGGCACCCTTGAAGTTGCCCACATCGACCACACCCACTTGGACGAAGATGTAGTTTCGGAACGTGTCGCCGAAGACGCGCGGCACGTTCAGGAGGGTGTGCAGGCCGAGGCCGTTGTAGCCGTTGACGAGCACGACGGCGGTGCGGGCATGGACATCAACCGTCTCCGGGGCATGCACGACGGGGGGAGGCCCTTCGGCCGCGGAAACCAGCAGATCGAGGCGCCCGAGTTGGCGACCGACGTGCGTGTAGTGGCGCTTGATGCCGAAAGCGATGGCGACGAGCAGCGCGGTGACGGCCAGCGTGGCCCAGCCTCCTTCGAAGAATTTCACCGCCGTCAATGAGACGAGAATGAAAGTCGTGAGCAGCAGGCCGAAGCCGTTGACGGCCAGTTTGCGCAACCACGCCTGCTCCGTGCGCCGCTGCTGCCACCAGTGACGGACCATGCCGAGTTGGGAGAGGGAGAACGTGATGAAAACATTGATACTGTAGAGCACCACGAGCAGCCCGACGGATCCTCGGGTGACCAGCATCATCAGGGCGGCGGCGACGCCCATGAGCAGCACCCCGTTCTGCGTGACGAAACGGTCGCTCAAATGCGCGAAGCGGGTGGGAAACCAGCGATCGAGCGCCATGTTGGCGAGCACGCGGGGACCGTCGAGGAAGCCGGCTTGCGCCGCGATAAAAAGCAGGGCGGCCTCGGAGGCGAGGGTGATCCAGACGAACCCTCCGCCTACCGGTCCCGCCCACGAGGCCGTCATGTTTTCGAGAAGCACGGCGTTGAGAGTTTTTCCGTCCTCCGGAGTCACTGCATAGAGCAAGTAGGCGAGGAGCAGCCCCGCGACGGTGACAGCCAGCGAAACACCCATGTAGAGCATGGTACGCCGGCCGGTTTTCACGCGAGGCTCCCGCAGAATGGGCAGGCCGTTGCTGACCGCCTCGATACCGGTGTAAGTGCCCGCGCCCATGCTGTAGGATTTGAGCAGGAGCGCCAGAAGGCCGAACCAACCCACCTGACTGCCCACGCTGCCGACCTCGTGCACGGTAGCGGCGGGCAAGCTGCCGACGCCTTCCCAATGGGTGACGATGGCGTACAAGATCGCGAAGGCATGTGTGCCCACGAAGACAAAGAAGACGGGGACAAAGAGCGCGACGGATTCTTTCACACCGCGCAGATTGAGCAGGGTCAGCCCGGCCACGCCGGCGAAGGCGAAGGGCAGTTTCCATCCCTGCCAATCCGGCGGCAGAAGGCTGAACAGTGCGTCGGCGCTGCTTGCGATGGAGATCGTGACGGTGAGTACGTAATCGATGAGCAGTGCGCAGCCGGAGACCACGCCAGCGGCGGGAGAGAGCAGTTTGCTGGCAACGAGATAGCCGCCGCCGCCCGCGGGAAACAGCGAGATGATCTGCGAGTAGCTCGCGCAGATCGCGAGGATGGTGACCACCGAGGCGAGCGCGACGAAGAGGCTCAGGTGCGTGTTGGCCCCGAGAGCCTTGAATGTTTCCTCCGGGCCGTAGCAGGACGACGAGAGCCCATCGGCCCCGAGTCCCACCCATGCGAAGACGGCAATGAGTGAGACCTTGTGAAACAGTTTGTGATCGGTGAGCGAGCGAGCTTTGCCGAAGAGAAGTGATTTGAGCGACATGGCTGAAGTTTACAGAGGGCTAATGCGAGTGGATCAGGCGGCCTTGTCCTGGGATTTTTCCTTCATCATGAGGCCGAGAAGGGAGTCGAGCAGGCCGTTGCCGCCGGTCTGTCCGGTGACGGAAACGTCGGGCACGATGCGTACGCCGCGTTCACCCACGGTCTGCATCAGCTGCATGACGGTGTAGCTCTGCGCGCCGAGCGACTCGACGCCGGCGCGGTAGGCATCGGCCTTGGCGGTGCCGGTCGCGCGGATCGCGTCGGCTTCGCCGAGCGCCCGCAACCGGATGGATTCGGCCTCGCCGCCTGCCTGTTTGATCGCCGACTGGGCGTGGAGTTCGGCGATGCGCACGCCTTGGTCGGCGTCGACCATCTGTTGCTGGATATTGGCGAGCGCGGTGGCGCGCACGAGTTCCTGGCGCTGGCACTGCGCGGATTCCTGGATTTCGTAGGTCTTCTTTTCCTCCTCGGCGATTTTGCGGTCGGTCTGGGTCTTCATCAGCTCGGCCGGCGGGGTGATGTCGCCGATCAAAGTGTCGATGGCCTGCACGTCATAGGCGGCGAGAGCCTGGCGGATGTGGGCGGACGCCTCGACCTGTCGATCGCTGCGGGCGTTGAGGAAGTCGAGGACGGTGTGATGCTGGGCCGAGTTGCGGAAATAGTTGCCGACGATCGGCTGGAGCGCGTGATCAACGAGGTTTTGCATCGAGCCGATGCGCGAAATCACCTTGGGGGCGTCGAGGGCGCCGACATGAATGATCTGCGCGACGTCGAGATTGAACGCGAAGCCGTCGCGCGAGCGCACGGTGATCGAGCTGAGCTTGGCGTCGTAGTGATGGGCCTCGGTGCGATTGGCCCAGTTGAGCACGATATTGGTCGTGGGCACGAGTTCGACACGCATGATGCGGGTGTTGACGGGGTGCTTGCCGGGGTTAAGCGGGGTCACCCACACGCCTTTGTGGCCGACGTTGACGAGATCGCCGTGTTTGAATTCGGCGCCGCTCACGTCCTCGTGGGCGAGCCCGACGAAGGAAATGACCACGCCGACACTGCCGATGGGGATGGCGAGCATCGGCACCTGTTCCACCCGGACGAACCAGGGATTGAGATTCCACGAGCCAGAGAGGAGCACCTGTTCCTGCAGGCCGCGGCGGCCGCCGGAGGAGAGGAATGCCTGGGCGTTTTGGAAATTGTCGTGGCCGGCGATGACGGGGCCGGCGATTTCACCGCCTTCGATGGGCCGGCCGTCGAGCGCGGTCACGATGCCGAGCATGTCGGACTGGACTTGATAAACGCGCAGGTCATCCGCCTCCATGCCGTGCTGGGAGGCGTTGCGCGTGGTGATGATCTGGAAAAGCGCGGGATTGATGCGATAGGAGCCGGCGGTGAGCAGGCCGAGCTGACGGCCTTTTTCGCCTCCGGCCAGAAGGAATCTGCGCGCATCCTGGAAGCTGTCGCAGGCGACAATCTTGCCGAGAATCCGTTCGGCGGGGATGGGCGCGCCGGCGGCGGCGACAACGAGGGCGATTTCACCCGGCGGCACGATGATCATGCCGGCCTTGATAAGACTGTATTGCCAGAATCCGTACCCGAAATGGAGGCCGGGCGGCAGGGTGTCGGCCTGATAGCCAGCCTCGTCATCGAGCGCGATGAGCCGGCCCGCGGGCAGGCTGCGGCGGGCGAATTTCTTGATAACCACGCCGACCTGATCCTCGCGGATGACCACCATGCCGAGCAGCAGGGGGGAGGTCAGCAACGCGACCGCACCGAGGGCAACGCACTCGATCCAGGTGTCGGCGAGTATGAAGGCTGACAACAGAACGGCGAAGGCGCCGCCGCCGAAGGCGAGCCGTCCGGGGACGATTCGGTTTTTGCAGGCGAGTCCGGCGAGCACAAAGCTCGCGCCAACGAGAAAAAGGTGCGCGAGCAAGCCCGCGGCACCGAGAGGCGAAACGATAAACGAGTTCATTTGACTGTCTCCAACAGGCGCCGCCGCGCGGCCGGTATTCCCGGCGACGCAGACGGACGCGGTTAAAACAGGGAGACCGTGGAGACACCGCACTCGCGGGCCCTAGGGGATCACCCTTCCATTGGCCGACGAGGTTAGCTGACGGGCTTGGTGCTGGAAGGTCACCTTGGCCATGGTTGCCCATGGCCGTTCGCCCCGTCCGCCGCGAGAGAGCGCGACGGAAATTTGGGTCCCCCGTGCCGGCATCGAGGAAGCGATGACGGCTTAGGCTGAGAATCCGAAAAGAACGTGGCGAGCATGCGTCCGCTTCCCGCGTGGGCAAGTTTTGTGACACCCTAGCCCGGGTAAGTGTCTGTTAAATTAGCACTTTCGTTTAAAAAACAACCGCAAGTGGGCTGAAATCTTTAAGCTCTCATTTGGCCAAGGGCCTGCCTATCGTGCCGTATGGAAAAACGCAAATTTGCCGAGCTGGGGTTGTCCGCCGAGCTGTTGAAGGCCGTGGACAAGATGGGCTTTGAAGAGGCTTCACCCATCCAGACGGCCGTCATTCCGCTGCTGCTGGCTGGCAAGGATGTCGTCGGCCAGTCGGCCACCGGTTCGGGCAAGACCGCGGCGTTCGGGGTGCCGGCGGTGGAGAAGGTCGATCCGAAGAAGAAGGTCGTGCAGGTGCTCATCCTTTGCCCGACGCGCGAACTCGCGGTTCAGGTCGCCGAGGAAATTGCCAAACTCGCCTTCTTCAAGACCGGCGTGCGCGAGGTGCCCATCTTTGGCGGCCAATCCTACGACCGCCAGTTTCGCGCGCTCGAGGCCGGCGCGCAGATCGTCATTGGAACCCCCGGTCGCGTCATGGACCACATGGAGCGTGGCACGCTGCGTCTCGACAACTTGAGGATGGTCATCCTCGACGAGTGCGACCGCATGCTCGACATGGGCTTTCGCGACGACATCGAGAAAATCCTTTCGGAAACGCCGGCCACGCGCCAGTCGCTCTTCTTTTCCGCCACGATGCCGCCCGCCATTCAGGCGATGATCAACCGCTTCCTGCCGAATCCCGAGTGGGTCAAAATCGCCGCGCAGGCGCAAAACGCGCCGAAGGTCGATCAGGTCTATTTCGAGGTGGACCGTCGCTACAAGATCGACGTGCTGACGCGTCTGATTGACCTGCACGACTTCCGTTACGGCATTATTTTTTGTTCCACCAAGGTGATGGTGGATGAACTTGACGAGCACCTGCATGCGCGCGGCTACGCCACGGACCGTTTGCACGGCGACATCACCCAGGCGCAGCGCACGCGGGTGATGGAGAAGTTCAAGCGGCGCGGCTTCGAGTTTCTGGTGGCGACCGACGTGGCCGCGCGCGGTCTCGACGTCGATGATCTTGAAGTGGTCTTCAACTTTGACCTGCCGAACGACGCCGAGGACTACACGCATCGCGTGGGCCGCACGGGCCGCGCCGGTCGTGAGGGCAAGGCGTTCACGTTTGTCTCGGGCCGCGAAATCTACGGTCTGCAAAACATGATTCGCTACGGGAAGCTGAAGATCCGTCGCGAGAACGTGCCCTCGCTCGACCAGGTCGAGGAGGCGCGCGAGAACGTGTTTTTTGAAAAGGTGCGCGGGGTCCTTGAGGCCGGCAAATATATCAAGCAGGACCGGTTTATCGACCGTCTGATCGAGCAAGGCTTTGCGAGCACCGACGTCGTGTCGGCGTTGCTGCATATGATGCACGGCGGCGAGAAACCCGAGCCGGCGGCCTCCGCGGGCAACGCTCCGGCCAAGGCTGCGTCGCGTCCCGCCCCCGCGGCGCATGTGGCCGCGCCCGCTTATGAAAGTGAGGCGCCGCGCGCGGTGCCGGCGGCCTTTGCGAAGGTGGCAAAGGCCAAGATCGCCGCCCCGGCTTCGCACCAGCCGGTTGAAAAATCGTCAGCCCCGTCCCTCGATCCGGAGGAAAAAGAACGGGTGCTCTTTGAAAACGAGGAGTCGTCTCCGGCCCGCCCGACGAAGCAGAAGTTCGAGCGCGCCGCCCGCACCGGCCGCGAGCCGGGCATGACCACGCTGTTTTTCAACGTGGGTCGCAAGCAGCTGATCACGCCGGCCGACATCGTCGGCAAGATCGCGGGCGTGACCCGGCTGCCCGCCAATGTGGTGGGTGCGATGGATATTCACCAGCGGCACACGCTCGTGGATGTGGCTGCGGAGCACGCTCCGTTGATTCTGCAAAAGCTCGCCGGCATCCGGGTGAAGAACGTGTCGCTGGCTCCGGCGGTGGCCACCGACGCGGACCGGGCGGCGGAGTAAGATGGCGGACGGGACGGGCTCGTCAGCACGAGCTCGCCCGCTCTCCGAGTGCGCTGTCACGCGTTCTTCACGGCGAGAACCTTGACAGGTCTCCAAGTGGTCCCTACTCGGAAGAGCCCATATGGAGGCTGTGCTTGATCAACCGGTGTTGGTCCTCAATCGCCTGTGGCAGGCGGTGAACGTCGTCGGCGCCCGGCGCGCTTTTGCGCTGCTGGCCCGGGGGCATGCCAGCGTCGTCCATCATCACGAGGATGATTTCCGCATTTTCAACCTCATGGACTGGGTGGATTTCTCGCAGAGCAATCCGCCGATCGAGCACATGGACACGGTGCGCACGCCCCGCACCACGATCCGCCTGCCGCGCGTGATCCTGCTGGCCTATTTCGACCGTCTGCCGTGCAAGGAGCTCAAGCTCACGCGCAACAATGTCTTCGAGCGCGACAAGGAAACTTGCCAGTATTGCGGGAAGACTTTCGAGCGGGAGGACCTCAATCTCGACCACGTCATCCCGCGCGATTTCGGCGGCAAGACCACTTGGGAAAACATTGTGTGCTCTTGCATCAAGTGTAACTCGAAGAAGGCCAATCGCCTTCCGCACGAGGCGCACATGCGGCTCATCCGCAAGCCGGTGCGCCCCAAGTGGCGGCCGGTCATCTCGCTGGTGCTGGGCAACCAGGAGCGCGAGCGTTGGAAGGATTTCCTGGATCTGGCCTACTGGAACGTGGAGCTGGAGGACTGAGTTCCGCGGTCACGCCCGTTTTTTGAGGAAGGCAGCGACTGCGTCGGGCTGATCGGTGAAAAGGCCGTCGAGTCCGGTTTCATCCAGCAGGGCGTGCAGCGCGGCGTCGGCGGTCGGGAAACCTTTGGGCAGGGCGTCGGTGCGGAACGTGTAGCCGTGCACCGCCAAGCGGGCGGCATGGGCGGCGGTGACGAACGCCGTGCCGTCCACCTCAGGCAGAAGGCGATCCAGATTGATGGCGACGGCCGAGGCGTAGGTGGCGATGGCGCGGAGGCCATCGGGGGTGCGCATCCGGTCGTAATCGCAGGCGGCCTCGTTCCAGGCGTTTTCTCCGAGGAGCTGGGTGAGGCGAAGGGCGGTTTTAAAATCGGTGCGCAGGCGTTTGAGGACGGCGGGGTCGAAGCTTTCGACGATGACGGGATCGTCGGCGCGGGAGAGGCTGTGGCGGGCGAGGCAGGCGAGGGTGGTGGCGGCGAGATCGCGACCGGCGGCGGCGTGCCAAGCGGGGGATTTCAACTCCAGGTAGAGTTGCACGGTGCGACCGGCGGCGCGGTTGAGCGCGGCCAGCTGGTCGAGATGTTCGTCGAGAGTCGCGAGCGGTTCGGAGGGATGGGCGCGCGGAGCGGGGCCGGGCTGGCGCGGACCGATGCTCAGCGTGCGGAGTTCGGCCCAGTCGAGATCCAGCACGTAAGTGAGCCCATCCGCCCGCTGGCGGCCGGGAAAACGCGCGGCTGCGAGGGTGAGTTCATCGAGATGAAGATCGTGGCAGACGACGAGGGCGTTGTCGCGGGAGAGCACGACATCGAGTTCGATAAAATCGGCGCCTTGGGCATGCGCGAGGGCGGCGGAGGCGAGCGAATTCTCCGCCCGATAACCGCAGGCGCCGCGATGGCCGATGATCAGGGGGCGGGAAGGCATGGAGCTCGGCCTGCGACGCGAATGCTTAATCGGGCTTTTGCTGGCGGATGACAGCGAAGACGATGACGGCGGCGATGAGATCGGACGCGGCTACGACGAGGCGCAAGGGCAGGGGAAGCGGCAGGCGCAGAATGACCAGGGAGGACAGAATCAAAACCCCGATCGCCAACGTCACGATCTGTTTTCTAGGGGAGGCGCTCATACGGTGAGAGGCAGGGCCAGGCGCATGGTGGTACCGGCCGGGCTGGTGGCGAGGAGCGTGATGTCGCCATGGTGGCTGAGGAGGATGCGCTTGGCGATGGCGAGGCCGAGGCCGGTGCCGTCGGCGCGGCCGGAGAGAAACGAGTCGAAGATGTGCTCGCGGAGCTCCGCCGGGATGCCGCGGCCGGTGTCGATGATATCCACGAGGGCAAAATGCGCGCCGGCGCGGTCCTCGGTGCCGCAGCGGATGGTGATGGTGCCCCCGTCGGGCATGGCCTGCATGGAGTTGAGCAGGAGATTGAGCACGACCTGCTGGATCTGGCCTTTGTGCACGTCGACCACGAGCTGGCGGGCGGGCGGCTCGAAGCGGAGGTGGATCTTGTTTTGGGCGAGCTTGAGGCGGATGAGCACGATCGTGTCGCCGATCATGTCGGCGAGCGACCAGCGCGAATGGATGCTGGCGGGAGCCTTGGCGAAACTCAGCACGCGCGAGACGATGGCTTCGAGCTGGTCGAGTTTTTCACTGATGACGCGGACGTCGGTGCGGCGGGGATCGTCCCCGGGAAACTCGAGGTTGAGGTAGCCGAAGAGGAGCTTGATGACCGTGAGCGGATTGCGGATCTCGTGGGCGATCTCGGCGGCGAGAAGACCGAGGGTGGTGAGCTGTTCGTTTTTGCGGAGGGATTCTTCGCTTTGGAAAACGCGCGAGTAGAGGCGGGAATTTTGCAGGGCGACGGCACCGAGACTGGCGAGGGCGGCGAGCAGGCGTTTCTCGTCGTTGTTAAAGCGATGGACGTGATCGGTGAACACGGCGAGCACCCCGATGACCTCGTTCTCGTAGAGCATGGGCGCCGCGAGGACGGAGCGCAGGCTCTCGTCGTGCGGGAGGTCGATGACGTCGCGGAACTCGGGGGACTGGATATTGGCGAACTCGACCTGCTTGCGCGTGTGGATGACGGAAGCGGTGAGGCAGGATTCGAGCGGCAGGTTGGTTTCGGGCAGCGGAAGGATGACGGTGCTCGTGAGCGAGACGAGTTGCAGAGTCTGGCGCGGCGAGTCGTAGAGATAGAAGGCGCAGGCGCGGCTGTTGGTCATCAGGCGGGCGTCGCGCGTGATGGTGTCGAAAAGTTCCTGCTGCTCGAGTTTGCCGACGAGGGACTGGCCGATGGTGATGAGCGATTCGAGCTGACGGGCCTTGCCGCTGAGGTGGCGCAATTGCCAGAGGCGCTGCATGACGGCAGTCGCCTCCTCGGCGAGGCGGACGAGGAGGGCGAGGTCGGTCTCGGTGAAGCCGCCGAGAACATCGCTGTCGACGTTGATGACGCCGAGGACCTGACCGCCGCCTTCGAGCATGGGCACGGCCATCTCGCTGCGGACTTCCTGGCGCAGGGCGATGTAGCGCGAGTCGGCGGCAACGTTGGTGACGAGTTGGGGACGTCCGTGAAACGCCACCCAGCCGGTGATGCCTTGGCCGAGGCGCAGGCTGACTTCGTCGCTGTCGGGCGGGAGGCCTTGCAGGACGTCGATTTCAAGTTTTCCGGTGTCGGGATTGAGCAGCGAGATGGTGCCGGAGGAGGCGCGGAGGACGTCGATGGCGACGGCGAGGATGGCCGTGAGGGCTTCGCGCGGATCGTCGAGGCGGCCGGCGATGCTGCTGACGCGGTAGAGGGCCTCGTAGACCTTGGGATTGAGGGCCGGGAGCACTGGCTGGGGATCACTGGCCACGGCGGGTGGTTTTGAAGGCTGTCATCGCAGGAACGACGATTTCAGCGACGGCACGCATTGCTTCGCGGATCATGCTGGCATCGAAACGGAGCCGGCCGGCTGACGCCAGCCCAACCCGTTTCCATCCTCATGCCGGGACAGCCTGCGCACCGTCGCCTGGTTTCATTCAGACGGCGGCGGCCGTCTGCACGGGAGGGGCGATAATGGCGGCGAGGGACTCGCGCAGCGTGTGCAGGCGAGCGGTGTCCTCGGTGGGCTCGTGGTTGTCGCTTTCGATATAAAACGTGTCGATGGCGATGCCGCGTTCCGTGCCGATGCGGGCGAAGGTGATGTCGAAGCCGTGGTCGCTGATCGTCTTGGCCAGGCGGAAGAGGAGGCCGATCTCGTCGCGCGCCTGGACTTCCACGATGGTGCGATGCATCGAGAGCTCGTGGTAAACCTCTACGGTGGGAGGGAAGGAGGAGTGGATGGCTTCGCCGCTGGAAAGGGTGGTGTAGCGGTGCGTGGTCGCGTACTTCCTGGCTTGGGCGACGATGTCCGGATAAAGGTCTTTGTTCGCGACGAGGGCCTCCTCGACGGTGCGGGCGAAGATTTCTTGGGCCTTGGCGCTTTGCACGACGCCGCGGCCGGGCTCGACCACGTAAAAGGTGTCGATGGCGATATGGTCGCTGCGGGAGATGACCTTGGCGCCGAGGATGGAGAGTCCGGCGACGCTGAAGGCGCCGGCGAGCTTGTAGAAGAGTCCGGCGCGATCCCACGTGACGACGTTGACGACCGTGAGGGAGCGGTTGAGGTCGTCCTTCCAGTCGATGACGGGGTGGAGCGAGCCCACGGAGTCGGCTTGCGCGATGGATTTCAGCAGGCCGTTCACCATGCGGATGTGCAGGGCGATCTCCGTCGTATCGGTATGGATGAAATACCGCTCGGGCAGGAGGTTGAAGTGCGCGGTGATCTCGTCCTGACTGATGTTCGGGATGTTTTGGGAGACGAGTTCCTGGTAAGTCATTTGGAGCCGGTGGGAGTTATGGGTGGCGATTTCGGCGCCATGGATCAGGTGATCGAGCGTGGAGCGGTAGAGCGAGGTATGGAGGGCATCCTTGTAGCTGTTCCAAAGCCCGACCGAAGTGCCGCGGGCGTCGCAAAAGGTATGGACGTAAAGGTACCGGAGTTTTTCGGCACTTTCGACCAATTCGGCAAACGCGGCGGCAGTGTTGGGATCATCAACATCCCGCTTCTGCCAAAAGCGTGCCATTATGAGATGATTTTTTATGACAAAGATGACGAGCTCGCTGCTTTCGGGGGAGATTTCCAGCCGCTTGAGGAGGGGGATGGCGATTTCGACGCCGCTTTCAGCATGTCCCTGAATGCCACGAGCCTTGCCAATATCGTGCAGGAGCAGAATCAGATAGAGCAGGGAGGGATTGGAGGTTTCGTGGAGCGTCGAGCGGTATTTCAGCGTGATGGGCTCTGCCTCGGTGAAAATCTGGTCAAGTTCCCGGATGGCGTTCAGGGTATGAATATCGGCCGTGTAACGGTGATAAAATTCGTGCTGCACCAGGCAGGTGAGCCCGTCGAATTCAGGGATGAAGCGGCCGAGCACGCCCAGCTCATGCATGAGGCTGAGGGTGGGGTGCACGGCGCCGGCCTCGTCGAGGATGGCTTTGAAACTGGTGTTGGCGTCGGCCGAGCGGGTGACCTTGCGCGTGATGAGCGGCAGGGATTCGCGAATGAGCGTCTGCAGCGGGAAATCGAGCTGGGCGTCGAGGCTCTGGCAGTGGCGGAAAACACGGATGAGGCGCACCGGGTCCTCGCGAAAAACATTGGGCGATTCGGCGCCGAGTTCCTGGCCGCGCAGGATGAAGCCGTCGATGTGCTTGGTGCGCTGGTTGCGCCGGGCGCGGACGGCTTCGCGAAACGAGCCGAGAAACCCGGTCTTGGGCTCCAGGGTGAGCGCGAGGCGGCTTTCGAGGATTTTTGAAATGCGAAAGATCGTCTGCGCGGAGCGGTAATAATCCCGCATGAAGTGTTCGACGCGGCCGAGCATGGTGTGCTGGGTGTATCCCAAGCCCTCGGCGATGCGCGGCTGGGCTTCGAGGTCGAGCACGTCGGTGGCCCGCTTTTTTTGAAAATGCAGCTCGTTGCGCACCCGGTGGAGAAATTCGTAGGCGCGCTGGAAATCGCGGAGCTCGTTTCGCCGGAGATAATTCTGGTCGGCGAGTTCCTGAATCTGGGAAATGCCCAGTTTAACCTGCGCCATCCAGAGGGCGTTGTGGAAATCGCGCAGGCCGCCGACGCCGTTCTTGATGTCGGGCTCCTGGAGGAAGACGGTGTCGCCGTATTTGGCGCGGCGGGTGGACTGGTCCTCGAGGCGGGCGGCAATGTAGCCTTTGGGATCTTCGCTGGTGTAGTAAACCTTGTAGGCCTGCTCGAAGCCGTTGAAGAGCATCGGCGAGCCGGCGAGAAGACGGGCTTCCAGCATCGCGGTCTTGCTCTGGATGTCCTTTCGCGCCTCGACGAAGACCTCGTCGATGGTGCGGGTCGAATGTCCGACCTTCAGGCCGCAATCCCACAGGAGATAGAGAATTTCGTTGGTGAGATGCGCCTGCAGCGGCTGGACGACGGCGGCCTTGGCCTTGGCCGGAAACAGAAACATGATGTCAATGTCGCTGAACGGATTAAGTTCGCCCCGGCCGTAGCCGCCGATGGCCAGCAGGGCTACGGGTGAGGCCGGTTTGCCATGCAGCCGCTCATACGAATCGATCGCGTAATAAAAGAGATGGGCCAGCATCACATCGATCATGGCCGAGCGGCCCCGGGCAATCATCAGACCCGAATCGCCGGCGTCGTGGTGCATGCGGATCATCGCGCTTTCGAGGCGGAGAAACGTTTTGCAGGCGGCGAGGCGGCGGACGACCGGGACGTCTCCGGAAAAATTGAGGCGTTCGCGGGCGTGTTTCTGAATGCGACCGGACATGGAGGAGGGCTTAACGGCGATGAGGGAGCGACAAGCGATTGCGGACGAACGGCAACGGGCCGCAATGACCAAGATGCATCCGCCGCGAGGCAATCACCAATTATACAGGGCCAATCCTCCGCTTGCCAGCGGCGGGCCCGGCTGGTTGCGTCAATTTTTACACAACCGCTTTCAATCCTTTTTCCATGGCCGAGATCACCAAGAGCTACGAATCCCGCGACGTTGAAGACAAGTGGTATGCCGCCTGGCAGGAAGCCAAGTGTTTCGCCGGGCAGGCCGCGCCCGGACAGGAGACGTACACCATCGTCATCCCCCCGCCCAACGTCACCGGTATCCTGCACATGGGGCACGTGCTCAACAACACCCTGCAGGACGTCCTCATCCGCCGCGCGCGTCTCGAAGGCAAGGCCGCCTGTTGGATTCCCGGCACCGATCACGCCGGCATCGCTACGCAGACGATGGTGGAAAAGCACCTCAAGAAAACCGAGGGCAAAGGCCGCCGCGACCTCGGCCGTGAGGAGTTCCTCAAGCGCGTCTGGTCCTGGCGCGACGAGAAGGGCGACATGATTCTCAAGCAGCTGCGCCAGCTCGGCTGCTCCTGCGATTGGGACCGCACGACGTTCACGATGGACCCGCATTACAGCCGCGCCGTCCTCACATCGTTCGTGAAACTCTTCGACGGCGGCCACATCTACCGCGGCAAGCGCATGGTCAACTGGTGCCCCGCCTCGCACACCGCGCTCTCCGACGAAGAAGTCGAGATGCGTCCGACCAAAGGCTTCCTTTACAAGCTCCGCTACGAGCTTGTCGAGCCGACCACCACGAAGGACGCCGAGGGCAACGAGGTGCCGCTCACGCATCTTATTCTGGAAACGACTCGGCCCGAGACCATCGCCGCCGACGTCGCCGTCGCGGTGCATCCCGACGACGAACGTTACAAGCACCTCGTCGGTCGTAAGGTCTGGCGTCCGCTCGGCGAACGCGTGCAGATCCCCATCATTGCCGACATCGCCGTCGATCCCGCCTTCGCCGCCGGCGCGCTCAAGGTCACGCCCGCCCACGACAAGGTCGATTTCGAGATCGGCCAGCGCCACAAGCTGCCCGTCATCGACGCAATCAACGCGGACGGCACCATGAACGAGTTCGCCGGCCCCGAGTTGGCCGGCATGGAGCGCTTTGCCGCGCGCAAGAAAGCCGCCGAGATCCTGGAGCAACGCGGCAATCTCATCGAAGCGAAGCCGTACGAAAACAACGTCGGCTACTCGCAGCGCGCCGGCGTGCCCATCGAGCCGCGCCTCACCCAGCAATGGTGGCTGCGTTATCCCCGCGTCGAGGAGGCCAAGGCGGTCGTGCGCGACGGCCTCATCCAGATGCACCCCGAGCGCTGGACGAAGGTCTATCTCAACTGGCTCGATAACATCCAGGACTGGTGCATCAGCCGCCAGCTCTGGTGGGGCCATCGCATTCCCGTGTGGTACGCGAAGGGCGTCGACCGCGAGAAACTCACCGAGGCCGATCTTCGCGATCCGAGGAAAATCCACGTTTCGCTCGAAGGCCCCGCCGACCCGCAAAACTGGGAGCAGGAGGATGATGTACTCGACACCTGGGCCTCCTCGTGGCTCTGGCCCTTCGGCACGCTCGGCTGGCCCGACGACGCCGCGCAGAAGGCCGCCAATTTCGAGGCGTTCTACCCGACGACCACGCTCGCGACCGGCGCGGACATCATTTTCTTCTGGGTCGCCCGCATGATCATGGCCGGCCTGGAATTCTCCCGTCCCGGCGCGCCGGTCGAGCAACGTATTCCGTTCAAGCACGTCTATTTTAACGGCATCGTCCGCGACAAGCAGGGACGCAAGATGTCGAAGACGCTCGGCAACTCGCCCGACCCGCTCGATCTCATCACCGCCTACGGCGCCGACGGTCTGCGCTTCGGCCTGTTGCAGATCGCGCCGCTCGGTCAGGACGTGAAGTTTGACGAAACCCGCATCGAGGCCGGCAAACATTTCTGCAACAAGCTCTGGAACGCCTGCCGCTTCCGCCAGATGAGCGGCGAGATGAGCGACAACAGCTCGCTCGCGGCCATTCTCGGGCGCATCGATCCGGCTCGTTTCGACGACGACGACCATGCGTTGCTGGGCGCGCTGCTCGACACGATGGGCACGCTGGAGAAGAGCTTCGCGGAGTTCGAGTTCGCGACCGCCACGCAGCGCTTGTATTCGTTTTTCTGGAACGATTTTTGCGACTGGTATGTGGAGGTGGCCAAGGCCCGCCTGCAGGACCCGGCCGCGAAGGTTCACGTGCTCGCCGTGCAAGATCTCGTCATCCGCGAGTTCCTGCTTCTCTTCGAACCCTTTGCGCCCTTCATCACCGAGGAGCTCTGGCACCTGCTCGGCTATGGCGCGGAGAAGGCGTTTCTCCAGGAGACGCGGATCGAAACGGTTGCGACCCTCACCGCCGCGCTTGCCGGTCGCGGAGCGACGATTGACGGCGCGGCCGCCGGTCGCGTGGAGCAGCTGAAGCAGTTTTCCTCGCTGGCCCGCCAGCTCAAGGCCGACCAGGCCGTGGCGCAGAAACGCGACGTGAAGTTCCTGGCCCTGGCCGACACCGCCGGGTGGTCCGTGCTTGCGGCCAATGTTGCGAAACTTGCCCGCTTGGTGGGCGCCGCCTCGATCGAACGCACCACCGCCGAGCCGGCGCTGCCCGCCATCGTTACACCGCTGGGCACCCTCTACCTCGATACCGGGGTGAAGGTTGATTCGGCCACCGAACGTGTCCGCCTGACCAAGGAGCTCGATCAGCTGGCGAAACATATCGCCGGCACCGAGGCCCGCCTCGGCAATATCGCGTTCACGAGTAAGGCTCCGCCGGCCGTTCTGGACGGTGCCCGCAAACAGCTCGCCGAACTTCAGGGTAAGCGCGCCGAAATCGAGCGCCTGCTCGTTGCGGTGGGCTAACAGGCAGGTTTAAACCGAGATAGGTGAGAGCGGGCAGGCGCGCTCTCACCTATCAATCGGGCTCAAAATCCCCGAATTTAAAGGGGATTTAAGCTACATAATTCTAAAGGCTTAGATCTTTTACGGGATTTAATCTTTATTTAGGACATAAAGTAAGTATTCGTGTACTCACTTCATGAGCGCCACGGCCACGGATTCCTTAGCCAGTACTTTCCATCTGGAAAAAGCCTCGGCTCAGGAGCGTGTAAAATGGGCGGTGGAGCAGTTTGGCGATGGTCTCGTGATGACGACCAGTTTTGGCATTCAGGCGGCAGTGATGTTGCATTTGGTCACGCGGATCGCGCCGAAGATACCGGTCATTTTCATCGATACGGGATATCTCTTTCCGGAGACCTACCGTTTCGCGCGGGATCTGACGGAGAAGCTTTCGCTCAACTTGAAAACCTATGTGCCGGCGCACACCGCCGCGCAGCAGGAGGCTTTGTATGGCAAGCAGTGGGAGCAGGGGATCGAGGGGCTGAAACGCTACAACCATCTTAACAAAGTCGAGCCGATGGATCGGGCCGTTCGCGAGCTCAAGGCCACCGCTTGGCTGGCCGGATTGCGCCGTTCGCAGGCCAGCACGCGCGAGGCGCTGCCCGTGGTGCAACGCCAGAACCGCATCACCAAGGTTCATCCGATCATCGATTGGGATAATCGCACGGTGCACCGCTATCTCACCGAGCACGGGCTGAATTACCACCCGCTGTGGGAAGAGGGCTATGTCTCGGTGGGCGACTGGCACAGCACCACGAAGCTGGAGCCGGGCATGGCCGAGGAAGAGACCCGTTTCGGCGGGCTCAAGCGCGAGTGCGGCCTGCACGAGAACAGCGGCCGCGTGGATTTCCAGATCTGACGCGGTCTCGCGGCCCGGGCGTCAGGATTTTTCCTGGAGCCGGCGCTGCTCGTAGGCGCGCTTCACTGTGAGCACGAGCGCCAGTCCCGGAGCCCACGTCAGCGCATAAAAACCGAGCGTCTCCGCACCGGTGCGGGCGAGTTCGATTGCGGGAAAGGCGGCGCCGGTGATCGCGCCGAAGAGCATGAACGCCAGCGCGCCAAAGCCCGTGCCGAGGATCATCACGATCAGGACGACGAGGAGAAAGTAGAGCGACCAGTGCAGGCGGCGGAGCTTCATCGTGGCGGAAGGCGGACCTAATCTCCGGAACGGCGTTCGCGCAACCGGAAGTTGTCGTCGGGCGCGCACTTCCCCGCTTGCTGGATTACTCCAGGCCCGCCTGACTCTTGCGCGTTCATCATGGATTCCACCGACACCCCCGACATCGCCGCCGAAGGTTTCAGGAAAACCTTCTGGGAGCACCTCGACGACCTGCGCCGCGCGCTGGTCCGCTCGGCGCTCGCGGTCGGCGTGGCCTTGGTGCTGTGCCTGCTGATGGGCGACCGGCTTGTTTCCATTTTGGAATACCCGCTGCGGCGGATGGATCTTTTCGAAAAGCCGAAGCCCTCGGTGGCCTTTCAAATCGGCGGAACGCGTCTCGGGCCTTATCCGATTTCTCGGGAACAGTTCGCCGGATTGCCGGAGGGGCCGGCGCCCCATGCGGTGTTCAATGTGGGCACCGCGATGGTGAACGGCCAGCAGGTCGCCACGCTTACCTTGGATTCCGCGGCGACGACGGTGGACTCGGGCAGCCTGCGGGTGAAGCTGCACAATTTCAGCCCCACGGAGGCGTTCTTCGTGGCGTTTCACGTGGCGATTTATGGCGCCTTGGTGATCTCGGCGCCGTTCTGGGTTTATTTCATGGGGCAGTTCATCCTGCCGGCGCTCAACATCCGGGAAAAACGGGCGCTCGGCACCTGGCTCGGTTGGGGCTCCTTCCTGTTTCTCAGCGGCGTAGCGCTGACCTATTTCCTCCTGCTGCCGGTGGCGTTGCGCGCGTCCGTCGAGTATTCCCAGATGATGGGCTTCGAGGCCTATGATTGGAAGGCCGACGACTACGTCAGCTTCGTGACGAAGTTCATTTTCGGCATGGGCCTTGGTTTTCAATTTCCGGTGATCGTGCTGCTGCTGGTGAAGATGGGGCTCCTCACGCATCGCGATCTGGCGCGTTATCGCCGGCATGTGATCGTGCTTTGCCTGATCCTGGGCGCGGTGCTCACCACGCCGGAGATCATCACGCAGATCGCCATGGCCGTGCCGCTTTATATCTTATACGAGGCCTCCATCTGGATCGCCTGGTATTGGGATTGGAAGAAGCGCAAGGCCGCCCGGCTCGCCGGCGATGCGGGTTGAGCGATTCGCGCGGACGGGCGTTTTCCTTCTTGCGCCGTCCGCCGGGCGTTGCGGTCATGATCCTTTCACATGATCGCGCCCGAAACTTTTTCCCATATCGAAAACATCAAAAAGCGTGCCGGCCACCTATGGAGGTTTCTTTGACTGCGATCAAAAGCTGCGCGAAATAGAAGCCTTGGAAGCCCAGATGGGCGACCCGTCGTTTTGGGATAACAACGACCGGGCTCAAAAACACATCGCCAAGGTCAACGGCCTGAAGCGCGCCGTCCTCCCGGTCGTCGCCTTCAAGAAACGCGTCGATGATCTCGACGTGATGATCGAGCTCATTGAGGCAGGCTCGCCCGAGGAGCAGGAGGAATATTCCAAGGAGCTGACGGCCCAGGTCGCCGCCATGATCCCGGAGCTCGACGAGATCGAGATCGGCGCCTTCCTCACCGGCCAGTTCGACAAGAACAACGCCATTTTCTCCATCCAAGCCGGCGCGGGCGGCACCGAATCCAACGACTGGGCCGACATCCTCTACCGCATGTACAACCGCTGGGCCGAGCGCCGCGGTTTCGAGGTCGAGCTCATGGATGTCCAGCCCGGCGACACCGCCGGCATCTCCAAGGCCACCATCCTCATCAAAGGCGAAAACGCCTACGGTTACTGCAAGGCCGAGCGCGGCGTCCATCGGCTCGTCCGCATCAGCCCCTTCGATTCCAACGCCCGTCGCCACACCTCGTTCTGCGCGGTGGACGTCGTCGCCGAGATCAACGACGAGATCAAAATCGACATTCCCGAGAGCGAAATCCGGACGGACGTCTACCGTTCCTCCGGCAAGGGCGGTCAGGGCGTCAACACCACCGACTCCGCCGTGCGCCTCACCCATATTCCCTCGGGCATCGTGGTTGTCTGCCAAAACGAGCGTTCGCAGATCAAAAACCGCGCCGCCGCCCTGAACGTCCTCAAGGCGCGTCTCTACGAAAAGAAGCAGGACGAACAACGCGCCGAGATGGACAAGTTCTACGGTGACAAGGGCGAGATCGGTTTTGGCGCGCAGATCCGCAGTTACGTGCTCCAGCCCTACCAGATGGTGAAGGACCTGCGCACCGGCGTCAGCACCAGCGACACGCAGGGCGTGCTCGACGGCGATATCGATCGTTTCATCAACGCGTGGCTGCGCGCCGGTTGCCCGCGCCATCGCAACAAGGACATCCAGATGGAAGACGAGTGACCGGCGCGGATCGCGCGCCGGGAGGTCGGACGGCTCCAAGATATTTTCAATGACAACCATCGGGTATTCTCCATTGGTCGTTCGACATTCGGTGTTTGTCATTTGAGCTTTCCGCCATGCCCGACCTCGCCTACGACCAGCTTCAGTCCGCCTTTGCCGCCACGTCGTTGTTCGAGGCGAAGACCTGGCAGCTCTCCCCGGATGCCTGGTCGTTGACACCGGAGCAGGTTGCCCAGCTGGAAGCCATCGGCGCCGCCTGCCTCGAATATCATCAGGCGCTGGAGACGCTCTATCTGCGCTCGGCCGCGGGCAAAAATCTCCTGCGCAACAAGCCGCTGCTCGCGCCGTGGGTGGCCGACTACCTGGACCGCGGCAAACCCGCCGCGCTCATCGCCCACGCGCGCGATCCGAAAAATCGCGGCGCTTTCCCGACCGTCCTTCGTCCCGATCTGTTGCTCACCGACGAAGGTTTCGTGATGACCGAGCTGGATTCGGTTCCCGGCGGCATCGGCCTCACCGCGTTTCTCAACCGGCTCTACGCAAACAACGGCGCGGTGCTCGGTGCGGGCGATGTGATGATCCGCAATTTCTACGATTCGCTCGCCGCGTTGCGGACGGATATTCGCAACCCGCTCATTGCCTTGGTCGTGAGCGAAGAGGCAGGCACCTACCGTCCCGAGATGCACTGGCTCGCCGAGCAACTTCAGCTCCTGGGCAAACGCGTGTTCTGCCTCGAACCCGACGACATTTTTCCGCTCGGCTCGTCGCTCTGTTTCGATGTCGAGGGCAACCCCGAGAAAATCGACGTCGTCTATCGTTTCTTCGAGCTGTTCGATCTGGCGAACATTCCGACCGCGCATTTTTTCTTCGAGGCGTGGGCCGCGGGTGAGGTGACCATCGTGCCGCCGATGCGGCCTTACCAGGAGGAGAAACTCGGACTGGCGCTTTTTCATCACCACCTGTTGCAGGACTACTGGACGGAGGCGTTGAGCGGACGTTCGCTCAAGCTGCTCCGCCAGCTCATCCCGCCCTCGTGGGTGATCGATCCGGCGCCGCTGCCGCCCGGCGCGGTGTTGGACGGGCCGCGCGTGGGAGGACGGGCGCTCACCGACTGGCGCCAGCTGGCCGGCGCCTCGCAGAAGGAGCGCGATCTGATTTTGAAAATCTCCGGTTATCACGAGAGCGCCTGGGGCGCACGCAGCGTCATTCTCGGCAGCGATTGCTCGCGCGAGGAGTGGCAGGCCGGGGTGGAACTCGCGGTGGGCGATGCGCCCGCCAATCCGCACATCCTCCAGGAATTCAAAAAACCCCGGCGCGCGAAGCATCGGGTGTACGACCGCGAACGGCAGGCGCGCGAGGTCGACGGACGCCTGCGACTTTGCCCGTATTATTTTATCATGGCCGGAAAAACGACGTTGAGCGGTGCGCTCGCGACTTTTTGCCCGCCCGACAAAAAGATCATCCACGGCATGCAGGACGCGGCCTTGCTGCCCGTGCGGATCGTGGCGGCGCCGCCGTCTCCACGGGCATCGGCGGGTTCCGGCCAATAAAAAAACCGCGCCTGACGGCGCGGCTTTTGCGGAAGCAGTCGAAGGCTCAGCTGAGCGTCACACCCTTGGCCTTCGCGGCACGGATGAGGGCGTCGGCCATGTCGCTCGGCGTGGCGGCGACCTCGATGCCGCATTCCTGGAAGACGGCGATCTTGGCGGCGGCGGTGTCTTCGGCGCCGCCGACAATCGCGCCGGCGTGGCCCATGCGGCGGCCGGCGGGCGCGGTGGCGCCCGCGATGAAGCCGGCGACGGGCTTCTGGCAGTTGGCCTTGATCCAGCGGGCGGCCTCGACCTCGGCGTTGCCGCCGATTTCACCGATCAGGATGATGCCGTGCGTGTCGGGATCCTCGTTGAAGAGCTTGATGACATCGAGGTGGGACGTGCCGTTGACCGGGTCGCCGCCGATGCCGACGGAGGTCGTCTGGCCGATGTTGCGCGAGGTGAGCTGGAAGACCGCCTCGTAGGTGAGGGTGCCGGAGCGCGAGACGACGCCGACGTGGCCTTTCTTGTGAATGTAACCGGGGGCGATGCCGATGCGGCAGCCGCCGGAGGAGTCCTTGCCGGTGCCGGGTGTGACCAGGCCGGGGCAGTTGGGCCCGACGAGGCGGGTTTTTTTGCCGGCGATGACGCGCTTCACGCGGATCATGTCCTTGATCGGAATGCCCTCGGTGATGGCGACGACGAGATCGAGGCCCGCGTCAACGCCCTCGAGGATGGCGTCGGCGGCGAAGGGCGGCGGCACGAAGACAACGGAGACGGTCGCGCCGGTGGCGGCGACGGCGTCGGCGACGGAATTAAAAATGGGAACCTTGTGCGCGCCGTGTTCGAAAAAGAGTCCGCCCTTGCCGGGGGTGACGCCCGCGACGACCTGCGTGCCGTAGTCGAGGGAAAGCTTGGCGTGACGTCCGCCGAAGTCGCCGGTGATGCCTTGGACGAGGATCTTGGTTTCGGGAGTGATGAGAATGCTCATGAATTAAGATTTCAGATTTGAGTGCGATTTCCCGAGAGGATCAGGCGACCAGTTTCACGATTTTCTGGGCGGCGTCGGCCATGGTGTCGCCGGAGACGATGGTGAGGCCGGAGTTGGCGAGGGTGGCCTTGCCCGCGGCGACGTTGTTGCCTTCGAGGCGGACGACGAGCGGGAGTTTGAGGCCGACTTCCTTCACCGCTTCGACGATGCCGGTGGCGATGACGTTGCAGTCCATGATGCCGCCGAAGATGTTGACGAGAATCCCCTTCACGTTGGGGTCGCCGAGGATGATTTTGAAGGCGGCCACGACCTGGTCCTTCGAGGCGCCGCCGCCGACGTCGAGGAAGTTGGCGGGACTGCCGCCGAAATGCTGGATGATGTCCATCGTGCTCATGGCGAGGCCGGCGCCGTTGACGAGGCAGGCGATGTTGCCGTCGAGCGCGATGTAGCTGAGCGCATATTTCGAGGCCTCGATTTCCTTGGGGTCTTCCTCGTTGAGATCGCGGAGGGCGATGATCTCGGGGTGGCGGTAGAGGGCGTTGGAATCGAAGGACACCTTGGCGTCGAGGGCGAGGACTTCGCCGGTGGGCGTGGTGATGAGCGGGTTGACCTCGATCATCGCGGCGTCGGTTTCCCAGTAGCAGGCGTAGAGGCTGCGGATGAGCTTGGCGGCGTTTTTGGCTTCGTTACCCGCGAAGCCGAGGCGGGCGATGAGATCGCGGATCTGGAAGTCGGCGAGGCCGTAGGCGGGATCGATGACGATCTTGAAAATTTTCTCGGGCGTGTCGTGGGCGACCTTCTCGATTTCGACGCCGCCCTCGGTGGAGGCGACGATGACGGGCCGCGACGAGGCGCGGTCGAGGAGGATGGCGAGGTAGTATTCTTTTTTGATGTCGCTCGCCTGGGTGAAGTAGACCGTCTGCACCTTGCGGCCGGCGGCGCCGGTCTGGGCAGTGACGAGGGTGTTGCCGAACATCTTGTTCGCGTAGTCGAGCGCGTCGGTCTTCGTCTTGGCGAACTTGACGCCGCCCTTGAAGCCGTCGGTGAACGTGCCCTTGCCGCGTCCGCCCGCATGGATTTGCGATTTCACGACGACGGGCGCGTCGGGCAGCTGGGCGAGGGCGGCTTCGAATTCCAAGGGTGATTTGGCGGCCACGCCCTTGGGCACGGGCACGCCGAATTTCTCGAAGAGGGCCTTGGCCTGATACTCGTGGATGTTCATGGAAGGGCCAAGGACTGCCAGAAGGCGGCGGGGGATGGCACGCCAAAACCGCCGGAGGATGCGCATGTAAGCGGAGATGCGTGTGGGGTTGCGTTCAACTTATGCCACGGCAGATTCGCAATCATGCACTCGCATGAGGTCCTGAAGGAGATTTTGAAGCAGACCAGCGCGAAACAAATCGCCGCCGACATGGGATTGTCGTTGTCGCTGATTTATAAATGGGCCGAGCCCCCGTCGGAAGATGCCGGCAGCGGGGCGAACAACCCGCTCGATCGAATCGAGCAACTACTCAAGAGCACCCGGGACCGGCGCATCGCCCAATGGGTGTGCGAGCGGGCGGGGGGCTTCTTTATCGCCAACCCGGAGTCGGCCCCGCAGGCCTCCTCGATCATTCCGGTGGCTAACGAAATCGTCCAGGAGTTCGCCGACATGCTCGGGGTGATCGCCACGGCCGCGGCTGACGGTAAAATCACCAAGGAGGAAGCGCGGCAGATCCGCCGTCGTTGGGAGGAGCTGAAGAGCGTGACGGAAGGTTTTGTGCGCGCGGCGGAGCAGGGGAATTTCGGCGAATTGCGGCACGAGTTGGAAAAGAAGGCCTGAGCGGCCTCCGGCGGGAATCTTGGGCGGGCTACTACGCCGCTCCTGCGTGAGACATGCGCGCAAAAACGCGCTTGGCTGGGCCTTGGCCTATTTGGGGGTAATGATTTGGATGAAAACTTCTCATTCCATTTTGGCCCTTTTAGGGGTGTTTCCCCTCTAACGCATGAGGAAAGCCTGGCGGAACTCACCGTGGTGAGCCGGGGCTAAACCAAGGGGAATCAGGGGGGTTGGCAGGCGAGTTGCTTAGTGGATGGTGGCTAAATTTTTTTCCACTCAAACGGGAGGAAAGTTGAGCCAAACTACAAATAAAACACACAAGCCATGATCAAACACATGACCAAACTGACTGGTTGGACCGCGTCCCTCGTGGCGCTGGCCGCAACCGCCTCCGCCGACGTCAAAATCAACGACTACCTCTCGCTTACCGGCTATGCGGCCGCTACGGGCACCTACACCGATCCGGACGCGGGCAAGAACACGTCTTCCCTCTTCAACTCCGGCAGCCCCGAGTACGATGTCATCAATGCCGGTTTGGTCGGGAAGTACGGCGACTTTGGCGGCAAGGTCTCCTTCCTCTACACCCCCACTCGCGCGAATGGCAATTCCGGCGTTCTCGATCTGTACGCGACGTATACGACGGGCGATTTCGTTGTCACCGCCGGCAACTTCCTCAGCTGGCTGGGCTATGAGTCGTTCTACACGCCCAACATGACCCAGATCACCTATGCGCCTGATATCTTCTTCATTCCGGCCTACCATACGGGTGTGAAGGTCGACTACACCGCCAGCAAAACCCTGACTGCGGGTGTTGCTGTGGTTGATTCCGAGTTCAACACCACCGCCCACGGCTGGGCGCCTTACGCTCAGGGCGACGGTCATTTTGATAAATTCGGAACCGAGGCTTACGTGTCTTACACGGGCATCGACAAGCTCACCCTCTGGGCTGGCTTCGGCTACGACCAGAATCAGGCCGGTGGCGGTCAGACCGTTCTTGGCGATGTGTGGGCCAGCTATGCTCTCTCTTCCACGATCACCCTCGCGGCCGAGGTCGATTATCAGGAAGATCTCGGCAGCGGTTATTTGACCGAGCTCCAATACGCCTTCTCGGACAAGCTCTCAGGTATCGTCCGCATCAGCGGCGTGCATGCTTCGAGCGGCGAAACCGGTTCTTATTTCACGGTTTCCCCCACCTACAAGCTCACTTCGAACTTCTTGGTGAAGGCCGAAGTTTCGTATGCGGATGCTCCTGAGGCGACGATTGGCACCCAAGGCCTCCTCAGCGGCAAGGGCACCATCTACGCCGTCCAAGCGGTGTTCACGTTCTAAGCGGTTTCATCTCTTCGGCGTCCGATGGGGTCGCGTTGGGCAGAGTAGTTCCTGCACAACGAATCAGGCCCGTCGGCGCCTTGTTGGCAGTCTTCTGTAGTGGGGCGGACTGCGGTTCTTAAGCGATCTCCGCAGTCCGCCTTTGTTGGCGTCCTCTCCTTTAATTTGTCCCCCTATGATTTCCAAAATCACCCAGTTTGTTTCCGTCGGCGCGGTTGCGCTCGGCGCGATGGTCGGCTCCGTCAAGGCGGCCGATGACACGGTCAAGGTCGGCGTTCTTCACTCCCTCAGCGGCACCATGGCGATCAGCGAAACCTCGCTGCGCGACGTGCTGCTTTTCACCTTTGACGAGATCAACGCCAAGGGCGGCGTGCTCGGCAAAAAGATCGAGCCCGTCGTGGTTGACGGCGCCTCGAACTGGCCGCTCTTCGCCGAAAAAGCCAAGCAGCTCCTTGAGCAGGACAAGGTCGCCGTGACCTTCGGCTGCTGGACCTCGGTTTCCCGCAAATCCGTCCTCCCGGTTTACGAAAAGAACAATGGCCTGCTCTTCTACCCCGTGCAATACGAGGGCCAGGAAGAGAGCCAGAACGTGTGTTACACCGCCGAGGCGGTCAATCAGCAGGCTACGCCCGCGATCGACTACCTCCTCAAGCAGGGCTTCACGAAGTTCTACCTGATCGGCACCGACTACGTTTATCCGCAGACCACCAACCTCGTGCTGCTGGAGTATCTCCTCAGCAAGGGCGTTCCGATCGAGAACATCGGCGGCGGCTTCAAGAAGGACGACTCCGGCAAGATCATCTCCGCCGGCAAGTACACGCCCTTCGGCCACACCGATTACCAGCAGATCGTGGCTGAAATCAAACAGTTCTCCGCCGGCGGCAAAACCGCGGTCGTGAGCACGCTCAACGGCGACACCAACGTGCCGTTCTTCAAGGAATACGCCGCCTCCGGCCTCACCGCCGAGACCGTTCCGGTCGTCTCCTTCTCGATCGCCGAAGACGAGTTCCGCGGCCTCCCGGCCAAGCAGCTCGTCGGTCAGCTCGGTTGCTGGACCTACTTCCAGTCGATCAAGAGCGAGGAAAACAAGACCTTCGTGAAGGCCTTCAAGAAGTGGATCAAAACCACCACCGTCCCCGGCATCGTCAAGGAAGGTCGCGTTGTCGACTCCCCCATGGTGCTGAGCTATGATGGCGTCTACCTCTGGAAAGCCGCGGTCGAGAAGGCCGGCAGCTTCGATGTGGACAAGGTTCGCGCCGCTTGGAAGAGCGGGCTCTCCTTCGACGGCCCCGGCGGCAAGGTCACCACCCAGCCGAACATGCACCTCACCAAGAACGTGTTCATCGGCGAGTCCAAGGCCGACGGTCAGTTCAAGATTCTTGAGGAATTCAAGGACGTGTACGGCGAGCCCTGGCTCCTCGGCAAGTTCAAGAAGTAATTCATCGCCCTGCGCCTTTAGGCACAGGCTTTGCTAGATATCCCGTTCATACGGGAGGGCGGGTCCCTTCGGCGGACCCGCCCTTTTTTTGGCCACCTTTTTTCGCTTCCTCGTGCGTTTCCTCATTCGCCTGCTCCTCCTCTTTTCGCCGGGCCTGATGGCGTCCGTCTGCTCCGCCGCCGAAGCTCCCCGCGCCGTTCTCACCGCGGCCATCCTTGCGAAGGATGAAGCCCGCAAGATCGAGCTGATCACTTCCCTCGCCGGCGAAGCCGACGACGCGATCAAACCGCTTCTGACCGCCTGGAAAGAAGACGGACTCTTCCTTTACCAACCTTCTGCCGACGTCGCGCCGGTACCCGTCCAATTGACGGGAGAGAAGGACGCCAACGATACCCAAGCCGCGCTCCGCGTGGACAGCGGCCGTCCGCTTCTCGACGCGGCGGGCAAGCCCGTGCGTCTCGCCGCCGGCGATCTCACCGCGGTCGAGCATGACGCCGACTTGCGCCATGCCATGAAAGACGTGCTCGATCTGCTCGACCTCTCCACGCCCGACGTGGCCAAGCGTATTCAGGCGATCCAAGCCATCGGGTTCGCCCAAGACGTTGGCAAAATCCCCGCGCTGGAGAAGCGTCTCGGACTCGAAGCCAACGCCGATGCACGCCGCTCTCTTCGCGAAGCCGTGGCCGTCACCCGGCTCAAGGATTCCTCCGAAACGGCGAAACTCGCCGCGCTCAAGGAACTCAGGGAGCTGCATTCGCTCTCCAGTTACGATCTGATCCGCACGGCCATGCGCGATGCCGAGGCGGCGCGCCAGACGGAAATCGCCGTCGCCGCTCGTTCCGCGCTCAAGGCGATCGACGCGCATAAATCGAAGATTAATTTCTACGGCACGCTCTTCCGCGGACTCAGCCTCGGCAGCATTCTCCTCATCGTGGCCATCGGGCTGGCGATCACCTTCGGTCTCATGGGCGTGATCAACATGGCGCACGGCGAGATGATCGCGATCGGCGCCTACACGACCTACCTCGTCGAAAACATTTTCGGCGAAGGCCTCGTGATTCCGTGCTTCGGGTTCAGCCTCTCGATTCCCGGCATCCATGCGACCGGCTGGTTTTATCAGAGCTATTTTTTCGTGGCGCTGCCTCTCAGTTTCCTGACCGCCGCGCTGGTGGGCATCGGTCTGGAGCGAAGCATCATCCGGTTCCTCTACCGGCGCCCGCTGGAAAGCCTGCTCGCCACCTGGGGTGTCTCGCTTCTCCTGCAGCAAGGCCTCAAGCTCATGTTCGGCTCCAACAACGTCCAGGTGAACAGCCCGGTTTACCTCAGCGGCAACTGGACGGTCGACGACATCACCTTTGGCTGGAACCGCATTTTCGTGATCGGGTTCGCCGCCCTCATCGTGTTCGGCGTGTGGCTGATCCTAACCAAGACTCCGCTCGGGTTGCTCATTCGCGCGGTCATGCAGAACCGCAACATGGCTTCGTGCATGGGCGTGCGCACCGAGCGCGTCAACATGCTCACCTTCGGCCTGGGCAGCGGGCTGGCCGGGCTGGCGGGCGCGTTCATCAGCCAGATCGGCAACGTCGGCCCCTCCCTTGGCCAAAACTACATCGTGGACTGCTTCATGACCGTCGTGGTCGGCGGCGTGGGCAATCTCGCCGGCACCCTCTACAGCGCGCTCGGCATTGGCCTCGTCGATCAGTCGCTCCAGCAGATTCTGTTGAACCCGGTGCTCGGCAAAATCCTCGTGCTTGTCGCGATCATCCTGTTCCTGCAATGGCGTCCGTCCGGCCTCTTTGTCACGCGCAGTCGCAACCTCGACGACTGATCTTTCGCCATCGCCTCGCGCCCATCCTTCCGCATGTCCTCCCTGTCCACACGACACAAAGCAGAGCTGATCGCCGTCGGCCTGATCGCGCTCTTCTTCATCGTCATCTTTCCGCTCCTCAATGCCCACGGTCTGGTCAGCGATTTCACGATCAACCTCTGGGGAAAGTATCTGTGTTACGCGCTGCTGGCCATTTCGGTCGATCTCCTCTGGGGCTACACCGGCCTGCTGAGCTTGGGGCAGGCGCTCTTCTTCAGCCTCGGCGGCTATATGATGGGCATGTACCTCATGCGCATGATCGGGGATCTCGGCCAGTATCATAAACCGATTCCCGACTTCCTCGTGTTCCTCGGCTGGACGGAGCTGCCCAAGTTCTGGAAGCCGTTCGACAGCTTCCCGTTTGCTTTCTCGCTGATCCTTCTACTTCCCGGTCTGCTGGCCTTGGTTTTTGGTTTCCTCGCCTTCCGCTCCCGTATCAAGGGCGTCTATTTCTCGATCCTCACCCAGGCGCTCACCTACGGCGCGTCGCTCATGTTTTTCCGCAATGACATGCTCATGGGCGGCAACAACGGGTTCACTGATTTCAAATTCATCCTTGGCCACGACCTGCGCCAGCCCGCGACCCAGCGCGGCCTCTTCATCGTGACGGCGGTTGTGCTGCTTCTGGTTTACGCATCCCTGCGCCTGCTCAGCCATACGAAGTTCGGCCTCGTGCAACGCGCCATCCGCGACGGCGAGAATCGCGTGCTCTTCAGCGGCTACGCCACCGCGCATTTCAAACTCTTCATCTTCGTGGTCGCGGCCCTCATCGCCAGCATCGGCGGCGCGCTCTACGTCCCGCAGGTCGGCATTATCAACCCGTCCGAAATGACGCCCGACAAATCCCTCGAGGCCGTCGTCTGGTGTGCGGTGGGCGGACGCGGCACACTCGTCGGTCCCATTCTCGGCGCCATCGGCGTCAACTCGCTCAAGAGCTGGGCGTCTCGCGCCGCGCCGGATTACTGGCTCGTCATCCTCGGCGGACTCTTCGTCGTGGTCGTGCTCCTCCTGCCCGGCGGCATCGTGAGCATTCCCGCCCGCCTGAAAGCCTTTGCGCAGCGTTTCCGTCGTCCCCCGGAGGTCGCTGCGGTGGCCGCCGCGCCCGCCCCGACTCCGGTCGTCTCCGAATCCAAACCTTCCGTCTGACCCGCCATGTCCGCCAAATACATGCTCACCGTCGAGGACGTCTCGAAAACCTACGACGGTTTCAAGGCGATCACCGATCTCACGTTTTATCTTTTCGAAGGCGAACTGCGCACCGTGATCGGTCCCAACGGCGCGGGCAAATCCACGTTCTTCGATCTCATCACCGGCCGGGCCAAGCCGGACAAGGGCAAGATCGAGTTCGGTTTCGACACCGATCTCACCGAGCTCAACGAATATGAGATCAACCGTCTCGGCATCGGCCGGAAATTCCAGACGCCGAGCGTCTTCACCGAGCACACGGTCTTCAACAACCTCGTCCTTTCGCTCAAGGGCTCGCGCGGCGTCTTCGCCTCCCTGTTCAACCGTCTTTCCTCGACCGATCGCGACCGCATCGACGAACTCCTCAAGCTCATCCGCCTCGACGGCAAGCGCGGCTGGAAGGCCGGACAGCTCGCCCACGGCGAAAAACAGTGGCTGGAGATCGGGATGCTGCTCGCGCAAGATCCCAAGATCCTCCTCGTGGACGAACCCGCCGCCGGCATGACCGACGAGGAAACCCACCGCACCGGCGAGCTGCTCATCTCCCTCGCCGGCAAGCACAGCATCGTCGTGATCGAGCACGACATGACCTTCGTGAAACAAATCGCCCGCGATGGCCAGGTCACCGTTCTTCACCAAGGCCGCGTCCTCTGCGAAGGGAAGTTCGACGCCGTCCAAGCCAATCCCAAGGTCCGCGAGGTTTATCTCGGCCGGGGCAAAACCCACAAATGAGTCCCCTGCTGCAACTCGTCTCCGTCGAGGCCGACATCGGCGGCTCGCGCATCCTGCGCGGCGTGAATCTTGAGGTGCACTCCGGCGAACTCGTCGCGCTGATGGGGCGCAACGGCGTCGGCAAGACGACCACGCTGCGGGCCATCACCGGCCTGCGCTCGATCCGTGCCGGCAGCATCACGCTCGACGGCCAACGCATCGACCGTCTCGCTCCCGACGCCCGCGCCCGCGCCGGCATCGGCTACGTTCCCCAAGGTCGCGACATCTTCCCGCACCTGACCATCGAGGAGAATCTCAACGTCGGGCTGGTCGTTCACGGCCGCAAGGGCGCCGAGGCCCGCGAAGGGCTCGATCGTGTTTTCACGCTTTTCCCCGTTCTCAAGGAAATGCTTTCGCGCAAGGGCGGCGTGCTCTCCGGCGGCCAGCAGCAGCAGCTCGCCATCGGCCGCGCCCTCCTCACCAAGCCGAAGCTGCTCATCCTCGACGAACCCACCGAAGGCATCCAGCCGTCGATCATCGACCAGATCGGCGACGCGCTCAAAGCCCTCAAGTCCGACGGCTCGCTCGCGATTCTGCTCGTCGAGCAATACGTCGATTTTTGCCGTGAGATTTCCGACCGCTTCTACGCCATGGATCGTGGCGCCGTCACCATTTCGGGCCCCACCGCAGCCTTGACGGACGATGTGGTCAAAGCGCATTTGCAGGTCTGATTTTCTTACCACCGCATGCACCTGACCCCGCGCGAACGCGAAAAACTCCTCATCGTCACCGCCGCCGATCTCGCCCGCCGCCGGCAGGCCCGCGGCCTGAAGCTCAACTATCCCGAGGCCGTGGCGATCATCACCTATGAGATCATCGAGGGTGCGCGTGACGGCCGCACCGTCGCCGACCTCATGAGCCACGGCACCACCATCCTTAAAAAAGCCGACGTCATGGAGGGCGTTGCCGACATGATCCACGACGTGCAGGTCGAGGCCACCTTTCCCGACGGCACCAAGCTCGTCACGGTTCATCATCCCATCCGCTGAATCCCATGATCCCCGGTGAAATCATCGTGGCCGCCGACGCCGCGCCGCTCGCGGCCAATGCCGGTCTTGAAACCAAGAGCATTGAAGTCGCCAACACCGGCGACCGTCCCATTCAGGTCGGTTCGCATTATCATTTTTTCGAGGCTAATTCCGCCCTCCGTTTCGACCGCGCCGCTGCCCGCGGCTTTCGTCTCAACATTCCCGCCGGCACCGCCGTGCGCTTCGAGGCGGGCGATCTCAAATCGGTCGAACTCGTCGCGCTCGCCGGAACCCGCGAGGTCTGGGGACTCAACGCCCTCATCAACGGAAAGCTTTAACGGGAATCCGGAAAATCAGGAAAACCCACTCTTTCGATGTCGCTTAAACTCACCCGCCGTCAATACGCCGAGATGTTCGGGCCCACCGTGGGCGACCAGGTGCGCCTCGCCGATACCGAGCTGTTCGTCCAGGTCGAGCGCGACCTCATCGCCGAGGGCGGCGGTTACGGAAACGAAATCAAGTTCGGCGGCGGCAAGGTCATTCGCGACGGTATGGGCCAGTCGTCCACCGCGCTCGACGCCGACGCCCTCGATCTTGTCATCACCAACGCCCTGATTCTCGATCCCATCATCGGCGTCATCAAAGCCGATGTCGGCATCAAGCACGGCCTCATTGTCGGCGTCGGCCACGCCGGCAATCCCGGCATCCAGAGCGGGCTCGGCTCGGTTTATCCTGATCCGCGCACCGGCAAAAAGAATCCCATGATCGTGGGCGCCGCCACCGAGGTGCTCGCGGGCGAGGGCTGTATCATCACCGCCGGCGGCATCGATTCGCACATCCACTTTATTTGTCCGCAGCAGGTGGACGAGGCCATCTCCAGCGGCGTGACCACGTTGCTCGGCGGCGGCACCGGGCCGGCCACCGGCACATTTGCCACCACCTGCACGCCCGGAATCTGGAACATGCACCGCATGTTGCAGGCCGCCGAATCCATCCCGGTGAACCTCGGCTTTCTCGGCAAGGGCAACTGCAGCACGCCCGAACCGTTGCGCGAACAGGTGCTCGCCGGCGCCATCGGCCTGAAGCTGCACGAGGATTGGGGCACCACGCCCGCCGCCATCGACACCTGCCTTGGCGTGGCGGACGAACTCGATGTCCAGGTCGCCATCCATACCGACACGCTCAACGAAGCCGGTTTCGTCGAGGACACCCTGAAGGCGTTCAAAGGTCGCGCCATTCACACCTACCACTCCGAAGGCGCCGGCGGCGGCCACGCTCCCGACATCATCCGCGTGTGCGGCGAAGCCAACGTCCTGCCTTCCTCAACCAATCCCACGCGTCCTTTCACGGTCAATACCATCGATGAGCATCTCGACATGCTCATGGTGTGCCATCACCTCGATTCGAAGATCCCCGAGGACGTCGCCTTCGCCGAGTCGCGCATCCGTCCCGAGACCATCGCCGCCGAGGACCGCCTGCATGATCTCGGCGCGATCTCCATGATGTCGTCCGACTCGCAGGCGATGGGTCGCATCGGGGAGGTCATCATCCGCACCTGGCAGACCGCGCATAAAATGAAGCTCCAGTTCGGCCGGCTTTCGGGTCCATCGCACCCGGCCGCCGACAACTTCCGCGCGCTCCGCTATCTGGCCAAATACACGATCAACCCGGCGCGCACCCACGGGATGGGTCACATCATCGGCTCGCTCGAAGTCGGAAAACTGGCCGACATCGTCGTCTTCAAGCCCGCGCTCTTCGGGGTGAAACCCGAGCTGATTCTCAAGGGCGGTTTCATTTCGTGGGCCAACATGGGCGATCCCAACGCCTCCATCCCCACGCCGCAGCCCACGTTCTACCGCCCGCAATTCGGTGCCTTCGGAGCCGCGCTCGGGTCGACACACATCACCTTCGTCAGCCAGGCCTCCCTGGATCAGGGCGCGATCACGCAGCTCGGGCTGCGCCGTCGCCTCGAGCCGGTGAAATCCACCCGCACCGTCACCAAACGCGACATGGTGCTCAACGACGCCCTGCCGAAAATCGAGGTCGATCCCGAGACCTACACGGTCAAGGCCGATGGCGAGGTCCTGACCTGCGAGCCCGCGAAGGTGCTGCCGATGGCGCAGCGCTATTTCCTGTTTTGAGGTTTTAGTCGCACAACGGCGGAAACACGGAGAGGTTTGGCTCCGTTTTTCGCGTCCGCATTTCACCCATGCTTCTGATCCAATCTCCCGTCGTCGAACCCGACTCCACCTTGCCCGAAGTCGGCTTGCGCGTGGAGCGACGCACGCTGGCGAAACGGCTTTGGCGCGGCGTGGCCGAGGACGGCACGGAGTTTGGTTTCGAACTGGCGGCGCCGCTCATTCACGAGGTGGCTTTTTTTCAAAACACGGCTGCGCGTTACGTCATCCGGCAGGAGCCCGAGCCGGTGCTGGAAATCGCCCTCGATCTGCCGCCGAGCGCGGCCGCCGGCGTGGGCTGGGCGGTCGGCAACCTGCACTTGGAATTTTCCTCGGAGCCCGCCCGCCTGCTCACGCCGGACGAGCCGGCCGCGCGCCAGCTTTTCGACCGTATTCGGATCGCCTACCGTCCGACCACCGCGATTTTTCGCGCCGGTCGTTTCGCCCGGGGAGCATCCGCCGCCCAACCGCATGAACTCGGCTCCAGTCACAAGCACTGACACCGCCTGGCTCACGGGCCTGCTGCAGGCGGGGGATTCGTTTTACCCCACAGGCGCCTATGCGCACTCCTTCGGGCTGGAGGGCTTGGTGCAAATCGGGGCCGTTCACGACCGGGCGACGTTGCGCGAGTTCGTGTTCCTTTCGGCGCTGCCCGCCTTGCAACACGGCGAACTGCCGCTGGCGGCGCATGCGTATCAGGCGCTGGGCGCGCCGGACTGGCCGCGGGTGGGGGAACTTTGTGTGCTGTCCTCCGCGCTGAAGACCGCCCGCGAAGCCCGCCAGGCCTCGCACAACATCGGACGGCAGCGTGCCGAGCTGGCGGCGGCCTTGCACGCGCATCCGCTGGCGGCCGGTTTTCTTGCGCGGGCGGCGGAGGCGGATTGGCCGTTTTCGGCGGCGATCTCGGCTGCGCTGGAAGGCCGCGTGCTCGGCGCGCCGCTTCCGGCGGTGATGGCGGGGATTTATTATGCGAACATCGCCGGGCTGCTGGCCGCCGCTATGAAAATTCTCCGGCTCGGCCAAAACGGCTGCCAGACGCTTCTCACCGAGGCGCTCGGCCGCGCGCCGGCTGTCATCGCCGCCGCCGGGGAGGTCGCCTTCGACGACATCGGCTGGTTCAACCCCTGGCTCGACATCGCCGCCGCCCGTCACGAAACCGCCGATGGCCGGCTCTTCATCTCATAATTTTTTGGTAGCCGAATTTTTCCCCATGTCCCTCTCACGTCCTCCTCGCATTGGCATCGGCGGGCCGGTTGGTTCCGGCAAGACCATGCTTTGTCTGAAGCTTTGTCAGCGGTTGCGCGAACGCACCTCGATGGCGGTCGTTACGAACGACATCTACTGTTCCGAGGACGCGCAGTTTCTCATCCAGCACAGCGCGCTGCCCGCCGAACGCATCAGCGGCGTGGAAACGGGTGGCTGTCCGCACACCGCGATCCGCGACGACACCACCATGAACGAGCAGGCCTGCCGCGCGCTCGAGGCGAAATTTCCGGATCTGCAAGTTGTGTTGGTCGAGAGCGGCGGCGACAACCTCACCGCCACGTTTTCGCCCGAGCTGGTGGACGCGTTCATCTACGTGATCGACGTCGCCGAGGGGGACAAAATCCCCCGCAAGGGCGGCCCGGCCATTCGTCACAGCGATCTGCTCATCATCAATAAAATCGACCTCGCGCCGCTCGTCGGCGCCGATCTCGGCGTGATGGAGCGCGACGCCAAAATGCAGCGCGGTGCCAAGCCGTTTCTGTTTTGCGATCTCAAGCGCGAGCACAACCTCGACGCGGTCATCGCCTGGATCGAGCACGAGGTGTTGTTCAACCGTCGGCCGAGGACCTGAGGTCTTTCGACCGCACGCGCCATGGCCGAATTTCACGGACAGCTTGCTTTGAGCGCCGAGGCGCGCGATGGCCGCACCGTGCTGGCGGCGCAGTCGTTTCGCGCGCCGTTTCATCTGAGCAAGCCGTATTGGGATGTCGAATCGTCCACGTTGTTGGTGCAGGTGGTCAATCCGACGGCCGGCATTCTGGCCGGCGACCGCTTGGAATCTGAAATCACGGTCGGGGCGGGCGCGTGTCTATTGGTGACAACGCCGGCCGCGAGCCGCGTGTTTAAAATGCGCGAGGGCGCGGCCGAATGTCGTCAGCGTTTCACGGTTGCACGCGGCGGCTGGCTGGAGGTGATGCCGGAGCCGTTGGTTCCGCACCGGGGTTGCCGCTACCGGCAGATCATGAGCATCGAGGTTGAACCGGGCGGGGAACTTTTTTTCGCCGATCTGCTCATGCCCGGCCGCGTGGCTCATGCGGAGGCGTGGGTGTGGGATGCGCTTTGCCTCGAAGTGGACGTGCGCCTGGGCGGCGAGCGCGTGCTGCGGGAACGCCTGCATCACTCCGGCGAGGAGTTGCGCGCGCTCGCGGCGTTCATGGGCTCCGGGGCGGGCGCCTGTTTTGGCAACGCGGTGCTGATCGCGGAAACGTCGAACGATGACCCGGACTGGCGCGAGGCGATCCACGCCTTGCACGGTGATGGCCTGTGGGTCGGCGTGAGCCGCCTGCGCAAGGGCGGATGGAGTCTTAAATTTGTCGCGATGGACGGCGTGCGGCTGCGTCGGGCCTTGCAGGAGACGCGGCGGGTGCTGGCGGCGTGCTTTCCGCGGCTGGCCTGCGATCCGCGGAAACTCTGAGTTTTTAGCCGCCGATGGCCAGCATGGCCGCGCCGGCGACGGCGATGGCGGCGCCGGCGGTCTGCGCGACGAGATTCGATTTGCGCGCTGAAAAAAGCCCGAGGCCGACGCCGGCCAGATGCAGCGCCAGCGTCGCGAGCACGAAGCCAACGCCGTAGTCGAGGCCGGCGGCTCCGGCGGGCAGCTCCGCCCCGTGCGCCAGCCCATGGAAGAAAGCGAAAACCCCGGCGATGGTCATGCTGGCCGCGAGCGGCAGGCGCGCGGCGGCGGCCACGAGCAATCCGAGCGCCAGCACCGAGGCTGCGATGGCCTGTTCCGCTCCGGAAAAGCCCCAGCCATGATGACCGAGGCCGGCGCCGAGCACCATCACGCCGACAAAGGCGGCCGGCACGAGCCAGCGGGCGCGTCCGCCGAGCTGGGCGGCCCAGAGGCCGACCGCGATCATGGCGAGCAGGTGATCCCAGCCGCTGAAAGGATGGGTGAAGCCGGCATTGAAATCCCAGGTGAGATCATGGCCGTCGTGACCCGGGTGGGCGTGCGCGATCACCGGAAAAATCGCGAGCAGGGCGACGGCGCGCAGGACGAGGCGGAGGGTGGGCCGGGTTTGCATGATAAAT
Source organism: Verrucomicrobiota bacterium (assembly GCA_019510185.1). GTDB lineage: Bacteria > Verrucomicrobiota > Verrucomicrobiia > Opitutales > Opitutaceae > Rariglobus. The sequence goes on from JAEKKV010000012.1 coordinate 275,016, forward strand.
GGGATGAGCAATTGGTGGGCCAATTTTCGCGGGTGGCAATGGCTTCAGGGCGCGGACACCCGCCAGATTTCGAAGGCCTCGTCGCCGAAGCCCTTGAGCGAAGTGGTTTCGGTGCAAACGTGCGCGGTTTCGGGCAGGCCGGCGAGGTGGGCGGCGACCTCGGGATCGGCTTGGAGCGCGGAGGACAGGATCAAATCGGTCCCCGTGCACAGGCCGCAAAGGCGGGCGGTGAAATTCACCGTGGTGCCGAAATAATCGAGGCGGTCGTTCTGGTTGATGACGAGGCAGGGGCCGCAATGCAGGCCGGCTTTCAGCGCGAGCGGCTTCGGCGTGGAGGTTTGCGGGGAAACTTCCGGCGGGAGTTCGAAATCCTGCGGTCGCGCCAGGTGTTGCTGCGCGCGCAGCATCGCGCGCAGCGCGGGGAGCGGACGCGGGAAAACCGCCATGATGGCGTCCCCCATGGTTTTCACGAGCGCGCCGCCCTCGGCGGCGACGGCCGCCTTGAGGATTTCAAAATGCGTCAGCACCCGGCCGAAGGCGGGCGCGTCGCCGATGTCTTTGTACAGCCGGGTCGAGTTTTTGAGATCGGTGAACACCACGGTGAGCGAACCCACCGAGATCGATTCGCCGCGGCGCAACACTTCGCGCGAAAACAAATCGCGGAACGTCTGCAGCGAGGTGACCTCGGCGGCGGTCGTGGACTGGTCGCTCCAGGCGACGTGTTCGAGAATGACAGTTTGTTGCGCACCGGTGGTGTTCGCAACGGTGAGCCGGCCGGCGGGCGCGACTGAAGGCTCGCCGAGCGGGGAGGCGCCGAGGGCGATGTTCAATTCGGCCGGGGCGGACGGCTCGACGCGAAACGCCTGTTGTGCCGGTTCGCGCACCGCACGCACGCGGTAACGGCCGGGGTTGAGGGACAACGAGAGTGTGCGCGATTCGGCCGGGGCTAAAATTTGCTGCGCGACGATGTGCGGCGTCACCTGCGGTCCGCCGACGCAATACGCCACGGTCGGAACCGTCCGGATGGCGGGATTGGGTGTGAAGGTGACCTCGACCGACTGGTCGAAATTGGCGGTGAAATCGACCTGGCACGAATCGCAGTGTCCGGCGCCGGACAGGGTGGTGAGGGTGGATTGGCTGGCCTGCGCGCCGCGGCAATGCGGGCAGATCAGGGTCCAGCCGAAGTCGAGCAGTCCGGCGCGCGTGGCATGCAGGCAGAGTTGCAGAGTCTCGCGCCGGCTTGCACCCCACTGGTCGGCGAGGGCGTAGGGCCGCATGCGCATGACGGCGAGATCGTCGGCCGCGGCCACGAACGTCGTGAGTTTTTGGACGAGCGGTTCCGATTGGCTCGCTTGCGCAACGAGGACGCGTCCGGCGGCCTCAAGCCGTCCGCTGCCGCCGTCTGCGAGCCGGGGCGCTTGGGCGAGCTGGGACGCGCGCAGGCCTCGGGCGGCGAAGGCGTCGTAACGCCGGAGGACGCGTTCGATGATCGTGCGCGAGCGTCGTCCGATGGCGTAGGGAATCGCGAGCCGGCCCAGCAAGCCCGCGGGTTTTATCCAAAGCTGGTAGCAAAGCGCGGTGCCACCGCCGGGCGCGGGTGCGAGATCACATTGGGTTCGCAGCCGGGCAAACGGGCCGTTGCGATAAACGCGATCGACGGAAAACCGCACCGGCTCCAGCCATTCGAAGGCAAGCTCCTCCCATTCGAGAGCGACGCCGGCCACGATTGTTTGAAGCCGGCGGGCGTTGGTGAGCGGCGCCTGGCTGCCGGTGACGGGCGGGAGGACCGTGACGGACGGAAATCCGCAGTCGCGATTGAAACGATCGGTGTTGGAGACCAGCGGCCAGAGCGCCTCCGGCGGCGACGTGAATTTCCAATCCCAGCGGTAATGAAAATCGGTGCCGGCCATGCCGCGTCGGTTAAAATTTCAGCAGGTGTTTCGTGAGAAACGCGGTTTGCAGCGCGCTGATTTCCTTGAGCCCTTTTTGGGCGAGGGCGATCAGGCTTTGCAATTGATCATAGGAAAACGTCGCCTCTTCGCCGCAACCCTGCACTTCGACAAATTGTCCCTTGCCGGTCATGACGACGTTGAAATCCACCTCGGCGTCCTTGTCCTCCACATAGGGCAGATCGAGGAGTTCACGGCCTTCGAAAAGGCCCACGCTGACGGCGGCGACGGAGTCGGTCAGCGGATTTTCCGGGATGCGTTTGGCGTCCAGCAGCGTCTGGATGGCGAGGCGCGCGGCGAGGTAGGCGCCGGTGATCGAGGCGGTACGGGTGCCGCCGTCGGCCTGGAGCACGTCGCAGTCGATCCAGAGCGTGTTTTCGCCAAGCTTTTTGAGATCGAGCACGGCGCGCAGGGAGCGGCCGATGAGGCGCTGGATTTCCACGGTTCGGCCGTCGAGTTTCCCCCGCGAGATGTCGCGCTGTTTCCGCTCGTGCGTGCTGTAGGGGAGCAGGGAGTATTCGGCGGTGAGCCAGCCGCCCGGCACGCGCTGCTGCTTCATCCAGGCCGGCACCTTGGGCTCAATGGTGGCGGCGCAGATCACGCGCGTGGTTCCGAACGACACGAGGACCGAGCCGGTGGCGTGCGGGGCGATGCCGGCCTCGAAGGAAATGGGGCGGAGCTGGTCGGGCTTGCGGCCGTCGGAGCGAAGGACAGGGGACGTCATGGGGCGCACGGTAGCGGGCGGACGTACGACCGCCACAGCGAAATCACCGGACGTTCGGGAGATAGGTGGAGCGCCGCGAGATTGACCCGGCCGGCGTGCTCACGTTTAAACCGCCCATGGTCGAAAACCTTACGGTCAACCTTGGCGAGCGCAGTTACCCGATCCACTTCGGGCGCGATGTGACGTCCGCGGTGCGCGCGCAGGTCGACATCCTCACCGCCGAGGGGCGCAAGCTCGTGTTTGTGACCGACCAGAATTTCGCCCGTTGCCAGACCGAAGCCCTGCGCACGATGACCGGCGATCACCCCGTGCTCGTCTTGGAGCCGGGCGAGGAGACCAAATGTCTGGCCGAACTCGGCCGCGTGCTCGATTTCCTGGCGGAGCATCGCGTGGACCGCGGCGGCGCGCTCTTTGCGGTGGGCGGCGGCGTGATCGGCGACCTGGCCGGTTTCGCGGCGGCGTCCTACCTGCGGGGCATCGCTTTTTATCAGGTGCCCACGACGTTACTCGCGATGGTGGACAGCTCGGTCGGCGGCAAAACCGGCCTCAATCTCAAGGCGGGTAAAAATCTCGCGGGCGCCTTTCACCAGCCGCGCGGCGTGTTTATCGGCACGGACCTGCTGGGCACGCTGCCGCCGCGCGAATTCGCCGCCGGCATGGCCGAGGTCATCAAGACCGGCCTGCTGGGTGACGCGGATTTGTTCACGCAGCTCGAGCACGCGGCGCTGACCGTAAACCATCCGGCGCTGGCGCCGGTCATCAGGCGTTGTTGCGCGCTCAAGGCCCGTGTCGTTGAAGCCGACGAGCATGAAACCGCGAAGGAGGGTGGCCGTGCGCTGCTCAATCTCGGACACACCTTCGGTCATGCCATCGAGCAGGTGACCGGTTACGGCGTCTACTTGCACGGCGAGGCGGTGGCGATCGGCCTCGCGGCGGCGGCGCGACTTTCGCAAAAGCTCGGCCGCATCGACGCGGCGGCGGTGGCGCGGGTCGAGACGGTCGTGATCGCGCACGTCCTTCCGGTGCGGCTGCGGTCGCCCCTGCCGCTGGCGGCGCTCATGGCGGCGATGGCCCGCGACAAAAAAGTGCGCGCGGGCACGCTGCGCTTCGTCGTTCTCAACTCTCTTGGCGAAGCCATCACCCAGGGCGGGGTCGCACCGGCTCTGGTCGAGGAATCCTTCCGCGAAGTCGGGGCGGCGGACTGATTCTTTAGGGTTTAGATTTTTACGATTTAGAGTTTCCTTCAGTCATGTCCGCCATCGATGAAGGCATTGTCCGGGAGTATTTTGAGCAAAACGGCTTTCTCGTGCGCCAAGTCCGCAAGTATCAGGTCTCGGCCCGTCGCAAGACCGGGGATGAGGAGATCGACCTGCTGGTCTACAACCCCTCGTGGCAACGCGGTGCGCGGAAGCCCGACTTCTTTCTTTTTTCCAACGAACTGCCGCTGGTGCATCGCGCCATGATCGCGGTGAAGGGCTGGCACACCGGCGTGTTCACGCCGAACATGTTGAAGAGCTCGCCGGAGATTTTCCGCTTTCTGGAGGACAATGTCCTGAAAGAGGCCACGCGTTTTTTTCCGACCGACGCCGGTTCGAACGAGGGTGAGCTCACAAAGATCCTCGTGCTGCCGAGCCTGCCCACCCAGGAACCGTTTCGCACCCAAAGCGTGCAACTGCTCAAGGAGCGCGGGGTGGACGCGATCATCTCGTTTCGCTCGATGCTGCTCGACCTGATCGAGAAGATCGAAATCAACCGCAACTACGGCAAGAGCGACACTCTCCAGGTCATGCGTATTCTGAAAAATTACGACCTGCTGAAGGACGCGCAGCTCGATCTGTTGTCCGAACGCGCGGCCCCGGTGCGTCGCCCGAAATCCTGATTTTCATGAGCGTTTCCATTCATCCCACCGCGATCATCGAAGAAGGCGTCGTCCTTGGCGACGGCTGCGACATCCAGGCCGGCGCGATCATCCGCCGGCATTCGGTGCTCGGCGAACGCGTCATGGTTCATTCTTACGCCGTCGTCGGCGGCGACCCGCAGTATCTCAAGTTCGATCCTTCGCAGGTGACGGGCGTGCGCATCGGCTCCGGGACGGTGATCCGCGAGCATGTGACGGTGAACCGGTCCATTTACGCCGGGCGCGAGACCATCGTGGGCGAGCGCTGTTTTCTGATGGCCGGAGCCCATATCGGACACGACTGCGTGGTGGCCGGGGACGTGGTGCTGGCGAATAACACGATGCTTGCCGGACATGTGACGGTGGGCGCCTATACCTTCGTCGGCGGCGGCGCAGGCGTGCACCAGTTCTGCCGCCTTGGCGAAGGCGTGATGGTGAGCGGCCTCGCCCGCGTGGCGCAGGACGTGCCGCCTTTTGCGATGATCGCGGAACGCAACGAACTCATCGGCCTGAACCTGGTCGGGCTGAAGCGCCGCGGTTTTTCGCGCGAGGCGATCCGTGAGATCAAAGAGGCGTTTCGCGCGGTTTATTTCACACCCGGCAACATCCGTGAAATCGCCGCCGCGCGACTGGCGGGCGGCGGCGGGCAAACGGCGGAGGGTCGGCATTTCCTGGAATTTTTCAGCGAGGGAAAACGCGGATTCGCCCGCGCGCGCCGCGCCGGGGCGGGCGGGGAAGGCGTCAGTGAGTAGGCTGGCTTTCACCTGCGGGGATCCGGCCGGCGTCGGTCCCGAGATCATTGCCGGCTGGCTTACGGCGCATCCGGCCGAGGCGGATGATATCACTGTGATCGGTCCGGCGTGCTGGCTGGCGAAGTTGCCCGCGGGTGGACGGCGCATCGCGGTGGGGCCGGACTATGTCGCCACACCGGGCTTGCCCGACGCCGTCGGCGCGCAGGTGGCGCTGGCCGCGATGGAGGCGGCGGCGGAAGGCTGTCGCACCGGCGACTGGGAAGGTGTGGTGACCGGGCCGGTGAGCAAGGCCGAGCTGGCGCACGTGGGTTATCCATACCCGGGCCAGACCGAATTTTTTGCGGCGCGCTGGGGCGGAGAGCCGGTGATGGCGTTTTGCGGCGGCCGTTTGCGGGTGGTCTTGCTCACCTGGCATATTCCTCTGACGCGGGTGCCGCGGGAGCTGACCCGGCCGGTTTTCGAACGCACCGTGAGGGCGGCCGATATTCTGGCCCGGGCGGACGGCATCGCCCTGCCGCGCATCGGCGTCTGCGGGCTCAACCCGCATGCGGGCGAAGGCGGTCTGCTGGGTTCGGAGGAACGCGAGGTGATCAATCCGCTTCTCGACGGACTGCGCGGGGAGTTCCCCGGACTTTCCCGGGCGGAGCCGGGCGATACGCTGTTCGGCCGGGCGCTGGCCGGCGAATTCGACGTGGTGATCGCGCTTTATCACGACCAGGGACTCGCGCCGCTCAAAGTGATCGATTTCGACGAGGCGGTGAACGTCACGCTGGGCCTGCCGTTCGTGCGTACGAGTCCCGATCACGGCACCGCCTTCGGCATCGCGGGCCGGGGGATGGCGCGCGGGACAAGTTTCGCCAACGCCGTCACGGTGGCGCGGCGGCTGACTGGATTTTACCAACGGGGAACGCCGGCATGAGGTGGTTCCTGCGCCTGATAATTCCGGCCGGGCTGGGGCTGGCGATCACAGGGCTCGCAGTGACGGGCAGCGCTTGTTTTACGGCCGCGACGATTTCCTCCTCCAAGGAAAGCACGGAGAGCATCCACTGGTCGGCGCTGAGGGTGACGCGATGTTATCTGAATGCCGGCAGGGAGATGGTGGTGCTGGCCGAAGGCGGCGTTGCGGCCAACGACGATTTCAAATCGCTGCCCCGAAAACGGGTCACGATCGCTCTGAAGCTGGGCAAACTGTCCGAAGAGACGAGGCCTCTGCTCGACTCGGCTTGGGTGTTGCCCTTGAGAACGCTTCAGAAGGGCTGGCCGGACGCCGCGTTTCTGGCGAAGGGAGGCTTCGAAGAAGTGAGTTTTTCCGAGGACAACGAGGCGGCGACGCCTGCGGCTCCGACGGACGGGCGCAAGGACGCGAGCCCGGCATGCGTGAGGATTACCTATAAAAACCGGATTCCGACAGAATCTTTCCCGGAGGGACTGGGGTTTGCCCCGCATTTTGCCGTCGCCGATCCGTCCGGCGGCGCGCCGGTCAGGTTTGTCATCGCCGATATCAAGACGCGCCGGCACTTGGGCCGCTTGCTGCTCCTGCCTCTGGCCATACCGGCGGATCTGATTCTCATCCCCGTCATGGTAGTGGCGGGCGCGACTTCGTCCCTTTAACACGGCCATACTTGCATCGGGCGGCATCCCTGATTTCTTGGCCCAAGATGATGTCCGCCACCGAACCCACCTCGCCCGCCAGCGCCCTCCCCGAGGGTGTGCGCGAGGGCAATGAAAACCTTGTGCGACTTACCGATCCGGCCGGGCACAAGGTGCGCGCGCTCATCGCCCGCGAAAAGCAGGGCGGGTTCTTGCGCATCGCCATCACGGGCGGCGGTTGCAACGGCCTGAGCTACAAGCTCCGTTTCGTCGCCGAACCGCGCAAGGGGGACATTCTCGTGCGCACGGCGGAGGTTCCGGTGATCGTCGATGCCAAGACCGCGCTCTATCTCAAGGGAACGGTACTCGATTACTCCAGCAAGCTCATCGCCGGTGGCTTCAAGTTCGCCAATCCCAACGCCAAGGCCAGCTGCTCCTGCGGGGAAAGCTTTAGCGTATGACCCACGCGGCGATCACCGCGGAAACGCGGGGTTTTTCCGGTCTCCGCCGCCGGGCGCCTACTTCGTGGTTGTCTTCCCTTGTGGCCTGCACGAAACCTTTTCCCGATCTCTTCCTGAAACCTCCTTATTGATGGCTAATTCGTTCCCCTCCTCGGGCGGCAATCGCTCTGGTTATTATCAGCGTCGTAACAACGACCCTTTTGCGCACATCCGTCGCAACTCCCGGATTAAAGAGCCCGAGATCCGTGTCATCAGCCCCGAGGGCAAGCAGCTCGGCATCATGCAGACCGAGCGCGCGCTGGCTCTCGCGCAGCAGTTCAATCTCGACCTCGTCGAGATGGCCGCGACCGCCAAGCCCCCCGTCTGTCGTATCATGGATTTCGGCAAATACGTTTACGAGGAGCAGAAGAAGGCCAGCCACGTGAAGGCCACTTCGACCAAGTTGAAGGAGATCGAGTTCACCCCGCGCATCGCCGCCGGCGACTTTCTCACCAAGATCCGCCACGCGGAGGAGTTCCTTTCCCACGGCAACAAGGTAAAGCTTCGTCTCAAGTTCCGCGGCCGCGAAATGGCGCACACCGAGATCGGCTTCGAGCTGATGAAAAGAGCGCTCGCCGAACTCGAAGGCATGGGCCACCCCGACAATCAGGCCAAGCTCATGGGCAAGCAGATCAATGTGATGCTCACGCCGCTGCCCACGAACAAGCGGAAGCGCAAGTACACCTTGGAGGCCGACGAACAGGCCATCGACGATACCGGTTCCGACGCCGGTCACGACGACGACGAATCGCCGGCCACGGCCTGATTCGGTGCGGGTCATGGTCCTTTACCGGCGTGGCCTTTTTGCGTGCGCGGCGCTGGCCGTGCTCATGGGTTTGTCCGCCGCCCGCGGGCAGGCCGCGCCGCCGCGCACGTCTCCGCCGGCCGGCGCTCCCAATTACACCGTGGGCGGCGTGGTCTACACGGACGCCCGGATATTTTTTGCCCGCTACGGCTTTCGCGGATCCTGGCTGCCGGGCGGCCGCAGCCTGCGTTTTCAGAGCGCGAAAATGCGGATCGAAATCGAGGCCGACAAACGCGACGCGATCTTCAACGGCCTGCGTGTGCTCCTCGGCGATCCCGTCATCGTGCGCGGCAACGCGCTTTACCTGAGCCGCATCGACGCCGAGAAGCTCTTCGCCCCCGTGCTTAACCCCGCCGGGGTGCCCACGCCGCCGGCACCGGTGCTTCGCGTGATCGCGATCGATCCGGGCCACGGCGGCCAGGACACCGGCACGCAAAACAAGGCGCTCAAGCTCAACGAAAAAACCTTCACCCTCGACGTCGCCCTGCGCCTGCGCCGTCTGCTTATGGCCGAAGGCTACAAGGTGGTGATGACGCGCACCGACGACCGTTTCATTCCGCTGCCCCAGCGCGCAGATATCGCGAACCAGGCGGGCGCGGATCTTTTCATCAGCATCCATTTCAACTCCGCCGAGGGCTCCGTGCGCGGCACGGAAACCTACGCGATGACGCCGCAGTTCCAGCGCTCCACCTCGACGCCGAACGCCCAGCGTGACGCCGGCGATGTCATGGCGTATCCGGGAAACCGTAACGACCCGTGGAACGCGGTTCTCGGCTACCACATGCAGAGCCAGGTGCTCGGGAAACTCGACTCCGTCGATCGCGGCTTCAAGCGCGCGCGTTTCGCCGTGCTCCGTCTCGTGAACAGCCCCGCCGTTTTGGTCGAGAGCGGTTATCTTTCGGACGACGCCGAGGCGCGCAAGATCTGCACCGTCGCCTATCGGGACAATATCGCCGAGGGCATTGCCGCCGGCATTCGCGCCTACGCCCTGGCCATCACCACGGCGAAAACGCCATAGGCCTCACGCCTCGGCGTGCTTGCTCAGCCCGAGACGCTGCGCCGAGTAGATGCCGGCGTGCCCGCTGAAATAATAGCTGGCAAAACACGCCAGCGCGAAAAGCAGGGCGTGATCCGCCCCGAACAGCTCGACGCCCATGAGCGTGCAGGCGAGAGGGGTGTTGCTCGCTCCGGCGAAGACCGCGATGAAGCCCAGACCCGCGCAGAGATCCACCGGTATGCCGAGGGGGCCGGCGAGGGTGTTGCCCAGCGCGCCGCCGATGAAAAACAACGGCGTCACCTCGCCGCCCTTGAAGCCGGTGCCGAGCGTGACCGCGGTGAACAATAGTTTCCAAAACCAGCTCCACGTTTCCGCGCCGCCGGCGTGGAAGAGCGTGCTAATCGTCACGTCGCCGGGATACGGGCTCCACGTGCCCAGACCGAGATAAGAGCGGGTGCCGAGCGCGTAGGTGAGCTCGATGACGATCGCCCCGCCGATGACCGGCCGCAGCCAGAAAGGGGAGACCTGGCTCTTGAAGACCGCGCCAATTCCGTGCGTGGTCCGGGCGAAGAGCTGGGCGCACAACCCGAAGATCGCGCCTGCCGCGGCGACTTTGCCGAGCAGGGCGAGATCGAGCCGGCCGACCGTCAGCGTTCCCGGCGCGAGTTGCGAGGAGATGAGCATGCCGGTGTGCTGGATGCCCCACGCGCCGCAGGTGAAATCACCGATGAGCGCCGCCAGCGCGCAAGGAATGAGCATCTCATATTGGATGCGTCCGACAGTGAGTACCTCCATCGCGAAGATGGCGCCGGCGAGCGGCGTGCCGAACACCGAGCCGAAGCCGCCCGCGACCCCGGCCATGAGCAACATGCGCCGATGCTGCTCGGGAATCCGGCAGAGGCGCGCGAAAGTGCTGGCGAGGCCGCCGCCCATCTGCACGGCGGTGCCCTCCCGTCCGGCGGAACCGCCGAACAGATGCGTGACCAAGGTGGTGGCGAGGATCAGCGGAGTGAGACGCTTGGGGACGCCGCCGCCCGGCTGGTGGATCTCGTCGATGAGCAAGTTGGTGCCGCGTTCGGCATTTTTCCCGTAGGCGTGATAGGCCCAGGCCATGCCCGCCCCCGCCACCGGCAGAAGGAAGAGCAGCCAAGGATGCTCAAAACGTGTTTGGGTGGCGCGATCCAGCGACCAAAGAAACAAGGCGCTGGCCGAACCGGCGAGCACGCCCACGGGAGTGACGAGCAGCAGCCACCAGCCGAGCTGACGGAGGGCGCCGAGCGTGGCGCGTGGATTGAAGAGATGAGTCATGGCGTCGGAATACGGTGAAACAAGGAGCACCAGGAATCATCAGCACCCAAAGCGGGGCGGTTCGCCCTTGCGGGACCGGCGGAAATCCATCGCCGGGAGGAGCAAAGGCGTTTGCCGCCGCATGGCAAGCCGTCGTGTGCGGGCTCGCCATGCGCAGGAAACCGCCGATGCTGGCGCTCTCCCTCATGAACTGGTTTTTCTGGGCTTTGCTTTCCGCGCTGTTTGCCGGGGCGACCGCGATTCTCGCCAAGGTGGGCGTGGCCAACGTCAATTCGCACCTCGCCACCGCCATCCGCACCACGGTGATCCTGGCGTTCGCGTGGACCATCGCGCTGGCGGTCGCGCCTTCGCGGGAAATTTTCACACTGTCGAAACGCACCTGGCTGTTTCTCGCGCTGTCCGGTGTGGCCACGGGATTGTCCTGGCTGTGCTATTTTCGCGCGTTGCAACTTGGCGCGGCTTCGAAGGTCGCGCCGGTGGACAAGCTCAGCGTGGTTTTCGTGCTGGTCTTCGCGGCCTTGTTTTTGGGCGAGTCGCTGACTTGGCGCACGGGGCTGGGCGGCGCGCTGATCGTGGCCGGCGCAGTGGTGCTGGTGTTGAAGTGAAGCGGATGAAGCGCCGGTTTGGATCTCGATTTTCCGGCGCGGGCCGGGCACCGTGGCCCGCGATGTGGCGCGGTTTTTTTGCGGTGATCTTCGCAGTGACGGTGGCCGGCTGGGCCGCCGCGTCCGAGCCCGCGGCGGCGAGAATCATCCTGCTTGCCAACAGCGACGATCCCGACTCGCTGCGGCTGGCGCACTATTACGCCGAGAAGCGAGGTGTTCCCGAAGCGAACATCATCGCCTTGAAACTTTCGCTGGCGGAGTCGGTGGGCTGGCATGAGTTCGTCCGCACCTTGTTTCAGCCGCTTCAGGACGAGCTGGTGAAACGGGACTGGATCGACGGGATCGCCATGAATGCGACGGACGGTCTGGGGCGAAGGCAATATGCGATGTCCGGCCATCGCATCTCGTACCTCGTGGTTTGCCGGGGTGTGCCGCTGAAGGTGACGGGGGACGCCGAGATGCCGGCGGACCCGGCCGGATTGGCGGTTGCCCCGCCTTTTCGCACGCATACGGGCGCGGTCGATTCGGAGTTGGCCCTGCTGGCGCAGAGCGGAACGCCGACGCTCGCGTTTGTGCCCAATCCGCTTTTCCGAAAAGACAGGCCGTCCGTTTTGGATTTGGGGCAGGTGGTCAAGGTGAGCCGCTTGGACGGGCCGACGCCCGAAGATGCGCGGAGGCTGATCGACCAAGCGATCGCCACGGAGCAAATCGGCCTGATTGGCCGGAGTTATGTCGATATCGGCGGCCCCCATGCGGCCGGGGACCGTTGGTTGGAGGAGACGGTGAAAGCGCTGGCGGAACTTGGCTTTGACGGTGACGTGGACCGCGCGCCCGGCACGTTGCCGGCGTGGGCGCGGTTCGATGCGCCGGTGCTTTATTTCGGATGGTATGCCGGCGAGGCCAACGGGCCGTTTATCCAGCCGGGCTTTGTCTTCCCGCCCGGCGCGATTGCGTTGCACATCCACAGTTACTCGGCGGACACGGTCCAGTCGCCGTTGCGCAATTGGGTGGGGCCGCTGGTGGCGCGCGGAGTGACGGCAACCTTTGGCAACGTGACCGAGCCGTACCTTGAGTTTACCCATGAGCCCCAGCTCATTCTTCAAGCGTTGGCGCGAGGAGACACGCTGGGCGATGCGGCGGCGTATGCGGTCCCGGTCTACAGCTGGCAGGGCTTGGTGATCGGCGATCCGCTTTACCGGCCGTTCAAAGTTTCCTTTGAGCAGCAATGGCGTGAACGCGACCGGCTGTCTCCGGCACTGCGGCCTTATGTGGTGCTGCGCCGGATGCGACAGCAGGAACGGGCGGGACAGATCAATCAGGCGATTTGGACAGGGCTGGAAGCGCAGAAAACCGGTTCCACTCTCGCGGTGGCTCTGGCGATCGCGAATTTGCAACGCGCGGCGGGCGATGTCGCGGGAGCGCGTCTGACGCTGGCGCCGTTGGCGGAGCGCCGGAGCTTCACGCTCGCGGAAGAGCCGCTGGCGACGATGATCGCGCAACGCTTGCTGGAAGCGGGCGAAGCCAAATTGGCGCTGGCGCTCTGGCGGACGGTGCTGGGCACCCGCAAGCTTTCAAGCGACATGCGAATCGAATGGCTGCGCGCCGCGTTGGAGACGGCGCGCGCGGCGCAGGATTCCGGCCAGACGGTGCGCTGGCAGGAAGAGTTAAACGCCCTGACCGCGCCGGTTACGATGGCGGGCAAATAGGCTATTCTTTCGGCGCGGGCAGAGCGCGCCAAACCGGCCCGTTTTCCATAAACCGGGGAGCGGTATCGGATTTTTCGGTTTTCGTGTCGGCTACGCGAAAGATTGGCAGGATCGGATTGCCCTTGCGATCCTTCTCATAGGTCACGCCCTCCTGTTGGAACAGGAGCATGGCGCAGAAAAGACCTCCCGGGCCTTCGGAAAAGACGATGTCGATATCGTAAAACTCGCCTGCGCGCAGATCCATCCGCTTGCCCACAGTGAAGCCGCCGCGCGTGCCCATGAGCCATTCGTTCTTATTGAAATCGTAGCCATAGACGGGGGGGGTGGGATGATCGCCGGTGAAGTCCGATCCTTTGCTGCCGCCGCAATCGAGCACGAGGCGCCCGTCCAAGCGCACGGCCATGAGGTCGTCCCCGGCGCCGACGAACCGGTAGGCTCCGGTTGCGGGCGGACTGACCTTGCCTTTGTAATGAGCGAGCCACGCCATGGGCTTCACAATAGATTCCACGCCATAGGCCTTGGGGGCCTCGTCGGCAGGCATTATGGGGACGAAAATCTGAGTGGCGTAAAGCGGATCGGGTGCCTTGAAAAAGGCGCTGAGCGAAGAGGGCCCCCATCCTTTTTTGATGAATTCGGTCACTTCCTGAATGGCGAGTTTTGCCGGCCCCAATTTGGCGAGATCGCGCGTGGGCTTATGGGCTTTGTTTTGTTTAAAGTCGTAGAGATGGCCCACGAGCGTGCCGCCGGGCTGGGCTTCGTGGAAGCCGAAGAGGGGCATGAGCGGAGCACGGACGGAGCCGACGCCGGAACCGGCTCCGCCGCCGGAGCCGCCGAGGCTGCCTGCAGCCGGGCCGCCGCCGGAGAAGCCGGGCATGTCCGGCAGGTCGGGAAGGCTGACAGCAGCATTGGGCGAATCGACCGCAAGGCGCTGGGTAACGGCGGAGAGGTTCTGCTGCTGTTTCGCCATCTGCACCTTGTGCTGGACGTCTTGGCGCGGGCCGGGGGATGCGGGCGAGCCGCCTTGGAAGTTCGCTTTTCGTTGTTCGCGGACGCTGGAGACGACATACACGGTGGCCCCGACGATCAGGATCAGGTGAACGATCAGGCTGATGAGAAGCGAGCCGGCGCCGGCTCGGCGGAAATAGCGTGTGAGGCGATGGGAAAAGTCGGACATGGTGATCAGTCTTGGGGAACAGGCAGGGCACGCCAGACGGGGCCGTTTTCTTGATAAGGCGAAGTCTTTTGATCCTTGGCGGGAGGTGGGGCGTCGGCGACGCGGAAAATGGGGAGGATCGGGTTTCCCTTGGCGTCTTTCGAGTACGTATCGCCTTCTTTTTCGACCAGGAGATTGGCGAAAAAGAAACCACCCGGAGATTCGCCGATGATGATGTCCAGATCGTAAACCAAGCCGGCTCGCAGATCCATGCGTTTGCCTACGACAAAACCGCCGCGCCGCTGGTTGAGGAAGGGAATGCCCATGGCGTTTTTCGGAGCGAAGTCGTAGGGGTAATTGGGTTTTTGGGGTCGGTCGGTTTTGAAATTGGAAACGTTCACGATGCCGCCATCCAGCACGAGACGTCCGTCGAGTCGCACCACCATGACGTCGTCGGCCCCGCCGACAAAACGATAGATCCCGGTCGTGGGAGGCGATACGCGGCCGCGATAATGCGCGATCCAGCATTTGGGCTGCACGGTTTGCTCCGCGCCATAGGCTTTCGGTGCCTCATCGGCAGGGGTGTCGGGCACAAAAATCTGCGTTGTGTAAAGAGGGTTGGGGGACCGGTAAAACTTGGCGTCTAGATAGGCGGACTTGGAGTTACTTTGAATAAAAGCACCCACCTCTTTGGTGATGAGTTCATCGTAGGGCGCGATGCCTTTCAATGTGGCCAGCATTTTCTGAAGGAGGGGATTGGGTTTCCGCGTGGTGAGCTGCTTGAGGTCATACAGGTGGCCGACCAGTGAACCTCCGGGCTGGGGTTCCCGGAAGCCGAAGGGCATGAGCGGAGCGCGAGGGGAACCGACGCCGGCCCCGGAGCCGCCGCCGGAGCCGCCGAGATTGCCGGTGGCTGGACCACCGCCGGAAAAACCGGGCATGTCCGGCAGGTCGGGAAGGCTGACCGAAGCGTTGGGAGAATCGACCGCGAGGCGTTGGGTGACGGCGGAGAGATTCTGCTGCTGCTTGGCCATTTGCACCTTGTGCTGGACGTCTTGGCGACCGGGGGAAGGATTGCCAGAGCCACCTTGGAAACTGGCCTTGCGTTGTTCACGTACGGTGGAAACGACGTACACGGTGGCCGCACCGATCAGGATGACATGGACGATGAGACTGATGAGAAGCGAGCCGGCTCCAGCGCGGCGGAAATAACGGAGGAGACGATGGGAAGAGTCGGACATGGATTATCGTTTCCTCGCCGATGGACGGGTGAGCTTGAGTTTAGCTCAAGATCTTCCGGTTTCGTCGCCCTCCTAGGCGTGCTTTAGAACTCCTCCTCGACGGTGAAGGTGACGTTGTCGATGGCGGCGGCGGCGAGGGCGTTGAGGACGTCGATAGTGCGGAAGTAGGGGGCCTTGGGGGCGGAGGCGATGGTGACCAGAAGGGTGGTTTTGGCGGCGT
>JAEKKV010000036.1 GCA_019510185.1 Verrucomicrobiota bacterium
ATCCAGGGGTGGAGGGTTGCGTGACCATCAGCCTCGGCGTAGCCGCGGGGAACCAGGCGCAGGGGCTGGTGGAGGCGGCCGATCGAGCCTTGTATCTGGCGAAGGCGGCGGGACGGGGGAGAGTGAGTTGGGTGGAAGGGTGAGTGGCGCCTGGCTGCAGGACGCAACCTATGCGCTGATCGTGACTGACGATCGCTTCAATCAAACAACTAGGGTTCCGACAGCGGTGATGTTCCGGCCAGCCGAGTGAGCCGAACCGAGGGAAGGAATGCTCGGGATCGGCTCGGGCCGATCTCCTTGGCCTCACCCGCGTTTGGCCCGCCAGCAAAAACGGCCTTCAAGGGGCCGTTGTTGTTTGGAGCGGGTGATGGGAATCGAACCCACGTAGTCAGCTTGGGAAGCTGAAGTTCTACCATTGAACTACACCCGCAACGCTCGGATTGTAGGCGCCCGCCCCGGCACGAACGTCGAAAAGTCACCGGTTGCGCCTACGGCATCGCAGGACGATCGCACTCAAGCCCGCGAGGAACAACCCAGCGGTCGTCGGTTCCGGGACGGAGGTCACCGCGGAAGTGAAAGTTTCGATCCGAAGTGCGCCGGTGACTGCCGCGGACCCCGAATTAAAGTAGTAAACCGACAGATGTTCGGTTTTAGACGGAGTTAGATTTGTAGTCTCCATCCCTGAACTGTCGGAATTACCGACGCCGTCAAAATTAGAACCGAGCGTGAAGCTCGCAAGAGCATAACTTCCTGGACGGTCAGCTGACACCGAAAAGTCACCTGAAATAATTAACATCGTTTGAGGCGACACGGTGAAACTTCCCTCGACCAATCCCGTTCCCCACGCCTGCGACCACTGCGCCGCGTTTGACGTAGCAAGCGCGGATTGGGAAAAACCACTAAGCGTGCCTGTCAGGCTCCTATTCGTGGCGTAATTCGTCGCGCTCAAAGCCAAAGTTGCATTGAGCCCATAGTCCTCGGCGCCATATCCGATGCTGTCAATTTGGACGTTCGCCCAAGTGTGGAAACCGAATAACGAGAACGACGGCGCCACACCATCTGACGAATTCATGTCGACGGCACTGATTTGTAGATTGCTTATTCCAGCGCTGGCAACTGAGGCATACGCGCCAAATGTCATCCAAAGCAAAGAGGCAGCAACGCCTGAACGCACGAATCGATTCATCAGATTCTCCCTTCAGTAGAACAATGCGACCAAGGTTACCAATCCATCAAGACTCAACAAGCCCAAAAGTTCGGTCTTGACACTTGAGACGAAGTTCGCGAATTTCTACTCAAGCGAAGCAGAGATTCACCTCTCGATGCGCCGCCTTGTTGTATGCGAGTTTCTTGCAGCTCAACTCTTGAAGCCTGAGGCCTACACAAGGCAGCGACGTCCGAGTGGACGCCGCGCGGCTAAAGTCGCGCACATGACGTCTCCCGCTGTCTCGCGTCCGCCCGCCACTCTGTTGATTGCGTGGCGCCAGCTGCTGCGGGACTGGCGGGCCGGCGAGTTGCGGCTGCTGATGCTGGCTGTGGCGCTGGCCGTCGCGGCGCTGTGCGCGGTGGCCTTCCTGTCGGACCGGCTCGACCAGGGTCTGCGCCGCGATGCGGCCCAGTTGCTCGGCGGCGACGCCGTCGTCGCGAGCGACCAGCCCACGCCCCAGCCCCTTCTCGATCTGGCCAGCGAGCTGCACCTGACCGCCGTGCGCAGCGCGACCTTCCCGAGCATGGCCC
>JAEKKV010000023.1 GCA_019510185.1 Verrucomicrobiota bacterium
ACGACGGGGCCATGGTCAACACGTATGTGAACGGAGTCTTGCGGGCCAGCGTGGCGGCGCCCGGCGCGCTCAGCTATGGAACGGCTACCACCTTTAACGTGGGCAATGATCCGAAAGGCGAGTACCTCAACGGCGATGTTGCCGAGGTGCTTGTCTACAACCGCGCGCTCAGCGATCAGGAGCGCTTGCAGATCGAAAATTATCTCACGCGTAAATACCTGCCGATGCCTGCGCCGGCTACCCCGCTGGTGAGTGTGGCTGGCGGCACTTTGTCCGGTCCTACGCAAGTGGCTGTGACAGTTCCGGCCGGATCGCTTGTCTATTATACGACGGATGGTAGCATGCCGACGACCAGCTCTTCGGCTTATTCCGGACCGATCACGGTGGCATACAGCCAGACGATCAAAGCGGTCGCTTATCAAGGGGCATTATCCAGCGCGGTGACCTCCGTCGGCTATACCTTGGATGCGACGCTATGGCCCGCTCCGACCACCAGCTCCACCGACCACACCGGGCCGGTTATCACCCTGCAACTGCCGACCAATGCCGTGCTGCAGTAACCCTCGGAAAAAAGAACACCTTTTCGCGCATCGTCTCATGAAGAAATCCGTCTCTCCGTTGTCTTTGAATCATTCTGCGCCTTTGCGCATCCGGCTTATGGCGGGCATTCTGCTCTCGGCAGAGTTGTTCGCCACCATTCCCGTACCGCTTTATGCAGTTGGGACCACGCCCGATGCCAGCTTGGCGGCCCCGGTTTTGACGCCGGCGAACGTCACGGTGGCGGTGGGCCTGCGCGACCTGCAGCCTTTTCAGGCGCCGTCCTTGGCGTTTTCGACGAATCCTATGGATTTGGAGCTGCAGGCCGCCCGGATTTTCACCGAGCCTTTGGTGCCTGGCACCAGCACCCCGGTTCAGGGTGAGAACGCGGCGTTGGCCGCGGCCTTGGTCGCCTTTAAAGGCGCTCAAAATCCGGAAGACATCAGTTCCTTGGTTCAATTCATTCAGGCGTTTCCTCAATCCCGATGGATCGCTTCCTTGGATTTAAACATCGGCTTGCTGCGCTACCAGACGGGGTACTTCAGCCAAGCCCTGTCTTATTGGGCTTCCGCGTGGAGCTTGTCCCGCAATGAAACCAGTGATGCGCTGAAAGCCGTGGCGGATCGCGCTTTTGCGGAGTGGGCGGTGCTTAGTGCCAAGCTCGGGCATTTTGCGGAACTCACCGAGGCTTTTGCCAATGTGCAGGATCGTGAATTCAGCGGTTCTTCCGCCGAAAAGATCAAGGCGGCCAAGGAAGGCGTCGGCCTGATGCTTAATCGTCCGGATATTGCCTTCAAGTGCGGCCCTTATGCCATCAACAGCCTTCTGAACATCGGCAAAGCCGTGGAAGGTCGAGCGCCGGAAGTGGTGGGCACTCCCTCGACCCAGCAGGGAACCTCACTGGCGCAGGTCCAAGCCTTGGCCGATCAGGTGCATTTGAACTATCAGGCGGCCAAGCGCCAGCCGGGTTCCGATTTTATCGTGCCTGCGGTCGTGCACTGGAAGGTCGGTCATTTTGGCGCCATCACGATGAAGAAAAACGATCGTTACCTGATCCAAGATCCGACGTTCGCCGGTGGCGACATTTGGGTTTCCGCGCAGGCTCTCGAGGCGGAATCGAGCGGGTACTTTCTGATTCCGCAAGGCACGCTTCCGGCCGGTTGGCAGGCTGTTTCGGTGGATGAAGCTGGAACCGTTTGGGGTAAGGGAGGCGCCAATACGCGTGGCGAAGAGGGCAAGGCGCCTACTTGCCCACGCGGCATGGCCGAAGCCTCCATTTATCCGATGCGGGCGACTCTGACCATTGGGGACACTCCCATCTTCTATAATCCACCCGTGGGTCCGGCGATGGAATTTGCACTGCGCTACAGCCACTTGGCATCCAATCAGCCTGCGCAATTTACCTTTTCAAATTTTGGTCCGGATTGGGTCTTCAACTGGCAATCCTACCTCACCGTCGATGCCTCGCAAAACATCACCGTGGCGGTGCGCACCGGCGGTTCAGAGGTCTACAACTACAGCGTGATGGACAACGTGAACAACGTCTATCTCCCCAATCTCACGTCCCAGGCGGTCGTCGCTATTGTGAATGGCACCTATGAGCGCCGCTTGCCCGACGGCTCCAAGGAGGTCTTTAATCAAGCCGATGGTACCGGCCGTTTCTTCCTGACGCAAGTGGTCGATGCCCAAGGGAATTCCGTCTTCATCCATTACGACGCCTCTTTCCGCATTACTTACATTTTGGACGCACTCAATCAGCAGACCACCCTGACCTACGCCTCCAGCGCGGTGGGCAGCGCCGGATTTTATAAGATTACGAGAATCACAGATCCCTTTGGGCGGTCGGCTCAGTTCACCTACGATTCGACGTTCACGAACCTGATTACCATCACCGATGTCGTGGGAATCACCTCCCAGTTCACCTACGACAAGGGGACTTTTATCGACAGCCTGACCACGCCGTATGGGCGGACGCTTTTCTATCAGTATGTCCCCACTGCGGATCACACGGGCACGGCCCGAGGTTTGAAAATCGTTTCTGCCGATGGCTCCCAGCAGATCTTGGAAAACTGGATCGATCACACGCTTAACACTTATTACTGGGACCGGAAAGTGGTCCAATATTATCCCGACACGAGCAAGGCGCAGGTCACGCATTGGCTCCTCAATGCTCATTCCAATGTGGAATCGCCGGTGCCGCAATACATCCAGAAGCCCTTGGAAAATCCGATTTACTATGGCTACCCCAGCCAGCCTGCGGCCGTGCCTGCAAACGACAAGGGCGATGCGCCGGGAGAAGTGCATTATTATGTGGGCGTCAGCGATCGGCCCAGCGGTGTTGACCGGACGCTGGACGACGGCACTCACCAGATCTATCGCTATCAATACAACGACTTCGGCCTGGTCACGAAGTCAGTGGACCCGGTCGGCCGGACGATTTCCTACCGCTATGCCGCCAATGGCATCGACCTCCTAGAAGTACGCGGGGCCAACAATGACCTGCTGGGGAAGTGGACCTACAACGCCCAGCACCTGCCGCTGGTGCACATCGACGGCTCCGGGCAGACGACCACGTATACCTACAACGCCTTGGGCCAGCTGTTGACGGTTACGGACCCCGCTGGTACCACCACGCTGACCTACAATGCCGGCGGCTATTTGACGAGGATCGATGGCCCGTTGGCTGGTGCCAACGACGTCACGACCTTTACATACGATGGCTACGGTCGCATTCGCACGGTGACCGATTCGGAGAATTATACCGTGAGGTCCGACTACGATACCTTGAACCGTCCGACCAAGATCACTTATCCGGACGGCACGTACGAGCAGGTCACTTGGGACAAGCTCGACCCCGTGCTCCTTCGCGACCGGCTGGGCCGGTGGACGCAGCACAGCTACGATGCGCGCCGGCAGATGATCGCCGAGACCGATCCGCAGGGCCGCACTACACGGTACGGGTGGTGCGGTTGCGGCTCCATCGATGCGATCACCGATGCGAACGGCCGCAAGACCCAGTGGACGATGGACCTTGAAGGGCGTCCGATCCGGAAGACCTTTGCGGACGGCAAGGCCATCACCTATGCCTACGAGGCCACCGCCAGCCGGCTGAAATCCACGACGGATGCGCTCGGCCAGACCACGAACTACACCTACAACACGGATGATTCGTTAAAGCAGGTGAGCTACGCCAACGCACTCCGCCCAACCTCCACGATTAACTACACGTATGAGGCTGCTTATCCGCGGGTGAGCACGGTGCAGAATGACTGGGGGACCCTTGGCTACACCTACAACGCCTACATCAACGACCCCTTCGGCACGCCGGTGTCGGGCGGAGGCCGGCTTCAGAAAATCACGAACACCGCGTGGGCCAATTCCGATATCACCTATGCCTACGATGCCACGGGACGCGTGGCCAGCCGCTCGATCAACGGAGCCGCCAACACGCTCGCTTGGGCATATGACGCGATGGGACGAGTTACGAGCGTGACGAATCCGCTCGGTCAGTTCAACTACGCCTACGTGGACCCCGCCTACGGCACGACGCGGCTGAGCACCATCAGCTACCCCAACGGACAAAGCGCGGTCTTCAGCTGGTTCAACAACGCGGGCGATCAACGCTTGGGGCAGATCACGAACCTCACGCCGGCCGCGGTGACCCTGTCGGGTTCCAGCTACGCCTACGATGCGGTGGGCCGGATCATGCAATGGACCCAGCAGGCGGATGCCGCCGCGCCCGTGCGCCTCGACCTCGGTTACGACAACGCCGATCAACTCACGAGCGCGGTGGCCAGCAATGCGACCACCAACACGATCCTGAAACGGCAGTATTTTAACTACGACGCCGGCGGGAATCGCAAAGGCTGGCAGGTGGACGGAGCCGCCCAGCAGACCAGCTACAACAGTGTGAACCAAGTGGTCGGCACCACCGGCGGCGGGGCGGTGCAAGTCCAAGGCACGCTTGACGAAGTCGGTACGGTGACGGTCAATGGCACCCCCGCGACCATGACCACAACCAAGAGCTTCAACGCGGCTCCGGTGTTAAACACGGGCGTCAACACGATTGCGGTGAGCGCCAAAGATGGCAGCGGCAACACCACGACCAATACCTATCAAGTTGCGGTCGGCGGCCTCGGGGCCGAAGCCACGCCGATTTACGACGCCAACGGCAACCTGACGGACGATGGCCAAGGCCAGACTTATGAATGGGACGCCGCCAATCGCCTGCTGGCGATCAATCACGGTACCCACCGCTCGGAGTTCAGCTACGATGGCTTGGGCCGCCGGGTACAGATCATCGAGAAAAGCGGCAGCAGTGTGGAGGCGACACGCCGGCACCTCTGGGTAGGCGTCGAGATTGCCGAGGAACGCGATGCGGGCAATGTCGTGATCAAGCGCTTCTACGCGCAAGGCGTGCAAGTGCCGGGCGCGGCCGCTCCGGCGGACAAGCTCTTCTACAATCGCGATCATCTCGGCTCAGTGCGGGAACTCACTGATAATACCGGGGCGCTTCGCGCCCGGTATGACTACGATCCGTATGGTCGAGTGACCAAGGTCAGCGGCGATCTTGACGCGGATTTCGGGTTTACCGGACATTTTTATCATCCCGCGAGCGGGCTTAACCTGACGCTTTACCGGGCTTATGACCCGAATGCGGGGCGGTGGCTATCTAGAGACCCCATCGCGGAAGCGGGTGGATTGAATTTATACGGCTATGTAACCAATGATCCATTCAACTTGGTTGATCCGCTAGGGCTTTCAGGTGGAAACGGGAGCTCGACAACCCGTCCGGCTAGTTCCGGCGTTTCTATAGGTCAAAGTCTGGTAGGTTTCGCGGGATATGAAGCCGGAGTCTTGGGCGGAAGCGCCATTGCTCTGGCAGCGCCGCAACTGGCTATCCCGTTGGCGATTAGATTTCCTTGGCTCTTCCCGAGTTTGCTCGGAGCAGGGAAGGTGCTTAGCGATAGTGGTCCTTGCCCTCTTACACAGACAGAGAAACTGGCTTCGCAATTAGAGAAGCTTGGTGGTGGGATTCCTCGCTTTGTTCCAACCCCGAAGGGGGCTCCTCAATTTATATTTCCGAATGGTATGGTCTTGCGTTTTGATCTTAAGCCGGGGCAATTTCTGAAAGGTCAGGGGCCTCATATAAATTTAGAAATACCCGGGAATACGCCACCGAATATACACATTCCGGTCAAGGAATGAAAGGGCCGTGCCAATATCTGTTATTCTACAAGACTGAAATGAAAAACATAAATTGATGCTAAGATGAAATATGATTTTAACAAATTGGAGGAAAGAGCTAAGCATCTTTTAGATTCGGGGCTTCCGCAAGATGCAGTTAAGATATATTTATTTATGGCAGATGGCGATCCATCACTGGATGGTGGATATTTGGCAAAAAGAATTGCTCAATGCTATGAACAAATGAAGGATTTGCATGCTGCTAAATATTGGTATGGAAGGGCTATAGAAGAAAACCCGGCGGTTCGTGTTGATTGTATCCATGCGCGCAAGATGTTAGACTTTGTCACGATAGACGACTTGCTAAAATAAACAGTGTCGATCCGAAGGGCATCCATGAGAAGCACACCGAGATCAACGTGAACCTCGGCGCCCTGCCCCCGGCCTTCACTGGCGAAGGCCAGCGACTCGGACTGGAAGTTCGCCGCCGGCGGCACCGTCGGGCTCAATGCCAAGATCGGTAAGGGTTGGACGGTCGGCGCCTTCGCTCAGGTCCTCGAGGCCTCCGGCAGCACCTACAACGTAAGCGTCCGGTCAGCCTTTCAATTACCCACAAATCTACGGCTCAGAGCGTAGCCGGTGGTGAGGTCATGCAAGCGGGAGAGTCCGCGCCACATGACGATGTTGCCTGGCACAGGATCGCGGGCGCGAGCCAGGTAGCCGCCGAGCCGAGCGATGGAGAGCAAGTATGTAGTCGGTCCTGAATAAATTAATTGACGATCTAATGTTTAAGCGGGTCTCTTTGGACGAGGAATTTTTCTCTAATGCGGAGACTTATATTTAGATAAGCCGTAAGGAGAGCCGAGCCGAAAGGTAGGGTAAGTCAAAAGGGTCCGGCCGATGTTTGTTGATTTTTGGGGAAGAGAGGAGAAGGGTGCTGAGATCTGAAAGCGGGACACGGCGCCCATCATGGATAAATGCCGGTTATCTTGAAAAGTATCCGCATGCCATGGTGTACCGTAGTCGCCTTGCCAAATACGCGGCGTTGGGTGGCCATTGGCAGGTGGCGAAAGAACAGTTCAAGATTTTGGGTGACAATTGGGATCAACGAACATTTTCAAAATCCGAATACGCTCAAATGACCAAAGCTGCGGATGAAGGCCGTAGCGAATAACCGCTAAGCCGTCCTTGGCTCGTTTTCATTCACGTAGACCGTTCGCCTTTTAATACTCAGGCCGGGCGGGGCTCGCTGGCATATTATGTCTCAATCATCGGGATGATTTACGCCGTCGGGCCAAGTAGGCCGAGCCGAGAACTCCAAGTCCGGCCAAGCTGGAATAGGTTGCCGGTTCAGGAATTGCCGAAATGATTTGGTATTGCCCAATAACAACCGCAGGGATGGCGCTTCCTGAATATCCGGCGGTTATATCGCCAATCGTGCCTACAGTGGGTAAATCCTCAAAGGAAAGATCGTAAGTCGCACTGCCTGTAAACGCCACTACGCCCGTCAGGAAGGTCATGGTTTCGGGCCCGTTGTTAATGTTATAAAAATTAAAACCGGTGAAGTTGGAAAAGTCCCCGGGCGCAGTCGAGATACCATCGGAGCTGAGCGAGTCGAATGGCGTGCTGGAACCGGCAGGGGTAAGCGTATTGGAGACTACGGTCGGCGTAATGGATCCACCAACGGAGAAGAAATTCAGCAAGACAATGCCATCGCCTATCGTGTGGGAACTGTCCGAGGCACTCGCTACGCCAAGTGTCGAACTAAACACCACATTGGTCGGATCGGTAATATTGACCGTAAGGAGGACATTGGCCTCCGCTGAAATAGTGACCAAGGCGAGAAACCCCAGGAAAAGGGCGATTTTTTTCATGATTTATAAAATGGGGAAATGGATCAATAAGTTTCTATTTAAAAGCAAGTTGAGTGCCATTTGCATCCTTAACGTCAAAGTGGAGGTTAGGAAAAGAACGAGTAGCTGCAGCAAATGAAGCGCGCTAACTGGCTGTACGCGTAAGTAGATTGCAAGGGTGAAGCTGAGTAACTCCGTCTGTCTGCTGATGAGGCGCGAGATCATCGCCTGCGAAAGTAACCTTCGCATTGCACAAACTCAGTTGGGGTTTGGGACTCAGCATGGGAAAAGGGCCGACTTCACGGTTTAACTTACGAACGCAGCTGCGTTCTTTTTGATGCCAGACGCGTTTCCCCTTACGTTGAAACGTAAGGTTTGACGGGGCGTAAGTGACGCCCGCTTTCACCCGAGGACGGCGTGTCAACCGCGCACCTAGCCGCTCCAGATCGAGAACCGGGACTGCCGCCCGAAGGAACAAGAGACTTCATTTCCGACCCACACGACAGCGCGCCGCGCTACCGCTGGATCGGCGCGCCCTCGTGAGAGCGGGGATACGGTCACACGCGCGGAGACTCGGGCTCGCGCGTTGCTCCGCCCCGCCGTCCGCCTCCGCTGGCCGCCACTTGGCGAGCACGCTGCGGCTCCCGGCGCGGCTGCGCTCCTTGCGTCCCCGAGTCTCCGCGCGGGCACCTCCTTGAGCGCACTTTGCGAGCCAGCGGACGGGGCCGGAAATAGGGACACCGGTGAAAATGGGGCCTGCCCTCTGTCCCCTATTTTATCACGGCGGCAAGGTCGTGCTCGCTGCGCTCGCCTCCACCACGCGCGGACGGGCACCCGGCCCGTCCGCGCTTTGCCTTGCCGTGAGCACGGGGCGCGAGATCGGGCTGACTGGATCACCCGGCACGTCGCCGGAACCGGGCACAGCACGATTTCGCGTTTACCATGCAAGTCTATGAAATGACCGTGCAGTATCATCTAGTGCGAAACGGCACCGCGCAGCCGCTGACCAGTCCGGGAAAGGTCGTGGAATATATGCAAGGAGCCTTCGCGGACGCGCCGACGGTCGAGTCGGTGTGGGTGATTGCGCTCACTGCGAAATACCGGCCACTGGCCCGAACCAAGATCACGAGCGGCACATTGACCGCGTCGCTGGTGCATCCGCGCGAGGTGTTCCGGGTGGCGCTGCTGACCTCGGCGGCGAAGATCGTGCTGGTACATAACCACCCGGCGGGCGATCCGGAACCTTCACGCGAAGACGGTTGGGTCACCCGGTTGATGCGTGATGCGGCCAAGATCATGCAGGTTGACCTGGTCGATCATGTGATCATCGGCACGAAAGAAGACGACCCGACGGGGCTGGGCTACTTCAGCTTCCTCGAGGCCGGAAGATTATAGGATGCTCCCATGCAAACACTCGAAGCTAGGATCAATTATCAAGCGGTCTGGTTTGAAGCGGCGGACCGGCTGGCGACCACGCATCAGTTGCTCAGGTATCTGGGCAACGGAATCGCGGACAAGGCCGAAGAGAGTTTCTGGATCGTCTGCATGAATCCGAATCGACGGCCCATCTGCCGCACGCGACTGAAGACCGGAGTCCTCGTGGCGACGCGAGTCCAGGTCCGTGAGGTGTTCCTCGCCCTGCTGCTCGCCGAGGCCGGATCATTCGCCTGCCTGCGAACCCAGCCGACCGGACCGGTGACACCAAATCTCGCCGATGGCCGGTTGGGGTGGAACCTGCGGGAAACCGCCCGGCTGATGAACATCGAGTTCGCCGACTACCTCATCACGAAGCTCGACGGCGGCGAATATCACTCATGGCGGGAGAGCGAACGACGGGGATGCTGATGCTCCCGGCGGATGCTGCCAGTTGACGGCCAATACAGGGGAAGAGCGTACCCGCGAAGTTTGCACGCCGGGCGACAATCCAACGCTGGGGCTCGTGCTCTGCACCGACCAGAACGACGCTGTCGTCAAATACACCCTCGGCCCGGAGCATGATTTAACCAACCGCCCTTGCGCGTCTCCATGGTGTCGCCATCGTCAAGCTCCGCTTTGCTCTCCAGCTTGACGAGGGCAGGGGGAGGCGCGCTTATCCGGGGCGGTGGGGAAGTGGGCAGATTATCCACTCTTGGCCGGCCGGTTGCTGTCCGCTCTTCAACCGGCGGCTTGCGCGGCTGTTGGTTTGCGGGGACGGCCGGCCCGCATGTCGCGACGGATGCGGTGGCGGGTGCAGAAGCGTCGAACGTCCTTCGTGCCGATGTCCAGACTCAGTGTGGCGAGGTGGACGCGCAGGTCACGGGTGCGGTAGGCTTCGCGAGGGTGCCGCAGCATGTAAACCAGGGTGTGGAGCTTCCACCAGTCGGCGTAACCGATGGCGGTCCGGCGTTTCGCCTTCTCCTCATACTTTTTCACGAACGACAGGGCGTCGTCCAAGTGTCGGAGCAATCGCCTTCGTCCCGACGGCAGCACCGATTCCAGCAACGCGAGACCGGCCCACCGGAGGGCAGGTGACGACTTCCCGGCGGCGCGCCATTCTCGCACAAGGAGGAACGTCCCCAAGTCGAGGGTGCCGGCTTGGTAGTGATGGATCAGTTGAACGACCTCGTTCCACGACAGCCCCCCGTAAAGCCGCGCTGGTATCTGTTCTTTCAACCGGCGCTGTTCTTCACGTAACGAGCCACCGTCATCGGTGAGTTCCGCAAACCGGGTGATCTGCGGCCAATCGCCGTTCACGGCGATGCCGTCGATTTTCTCCCTCAATTTCGGATTCCGGGCGTAGTCCTCCCGCAGCCAGTGGCGCAGCTTCGGCGACTCCCGGTAGAGCTGGAGGAACAGGGCCACCGTGGCGCTCTCGTCGTCGTTTTCCGCCAGTCGCCGGAGGAGCACTTCGTCTTTCGCAGTGGAGGCTCGCGGCTTCATGGCTGGTTCTTCTTAGAAAGCGACGAGCCGTTAAGGTTCTCCGACGGGCTGGGCTCGAAGAGCCGGCGCAGCCGGTCATAGAGCGCTCGCAGGTCTTGCCGGAATAGCTCCGGACTGGCTTGCGGTGTTTTGTCGTGGGTGTTCAGGGTTTCTAGGAGTCTGTTAGCCAGTCGAATATGGGCCGGGAGCTTTTCGACGTGCGGGGAGTCCGTCCGGCTCTTCGGCTCGGTCGCGATACCGAGACGCAAATACACTTGGCGCAGGCTCAGGCCTTGGAACTCCGACACGTCGGCCACGCTTTCGGCCAAGCGCATGTAGTTCTGAGCCGTGCGGCGCGACCCCTTGAAATTCTGTTCCAACCAGAATCCCCAGGCGGCGCCCATCGTGCGATAAACGCGTTTTTGCTCGGCCAGCAACAGCTGTCCGGCCTGCCACGCCGCCACCAAGGCGGCATGGAGGCATTTCTTGGAGTCCCCGGTCTGCCGGACGACTTCCTGATGCAGCCGGTTGATTTCCTGCGCTGGCGACGCAGGGGCGGGCGGGTTCATGGCTGAAATCCCGTGTGGTGGCGGAAGCTTTCCGCCAGCTTGTGAATGTGCTGTCGGGTGCGGCCGGATACATCCCCGATGCGCGCGAGCGTGTCGCCGTCGATCAGGTCGGGCCGGACGCAGTAGAGCGCGACCGAGGTGCGCAAGCCGCGATCTTCGATGCTCGGGGCATCGGCCATCCAGATCAGCAGCCGGGTTATGACTTCGAGGGAGAGGACGCGGGCTTCCTGGCGGGGGTCGAGGGTTTCGACGAAGAAGGAATCATCATTGGTTTTCATAGGTGGATTTGGGTTCGTCGCCACCTTACGCCCGGCTCGCATTTCAAAATAGGCCCAGCGCTCCGGCCCCGGAGCCGTGACCCCATTCGGCAACACGTGTTGCCGATGCCTGGGATGTCTGAAAACAAAACGCCGCGCTGGCGGTGAAACCAGCGCGGCGTCGAATCCGGCGAAGAGCGGTCACCCGCGAGCCGGCACCTTCAGTTTCGTGCGGATGTGCTCCGACACCTCGGCGGGATCGTAATAAACGAAGTGTCCTACGCGGTGATGCGGGATGCGACGGAGCTTGGTCCATTCCCGCAGCGTGCGGACGGACGGCTCCTTGCCTGCCGGGAATATCCCGCACAGGCGGAGGCCAAGGATGTCGGTGAGGCGGCCCTCATTCGAGGGCGTTGGAGGTGTGTTCATGCCGCTTCCTGCCCGTCAACCGCCCCAGTCTTCACGGTCCCGCTGGAGCGCCGCCGGTCCGCGTGGGCATGATGCCGAAGAACTGCGCGGCTTCCTCCGGGCTCTTCAAGTCGAGGTAATGCTTTTTGATGATGCTTTCGGAATTGCCGGCTTGGAGCGCCGCCTCGCCGAGGGATCGGAATTTCGCGACGTGCATCGAAATGAACGTGTGCCGCATCACGTCATGTGTGAGCCCGAACCGCTTCGCGATCTTCGCCCGGAATTTCTGGAGGTTGCGGATGATGATCGGGAATTTCTTCAGGGGATACGCGCGCAGCCACGCCGCGAGGTTGGGTTGAATCGCCACCGTGCGCAGTTCCTGCACCTTCGACACGTCCGGCTCGATGCGAATCACGCCGGTATCGAGCCGGACGTGCTCCGGCTTGAGCCGGAGGATTTCACCGGTGCGCAGGCACGGACGGATGCCCGCAAAGAGGCAGAGGGCGAAGAACGGCACGAGACGGCCCCGCTGATAGGTTTCAACGTAGGCCATCAACTCCTGGGCCTGCGCGGCGGTGATGGTCTTGGCGGAACCGCGCCGCCGGGCGATCCGGTGATGGGGAACTTTTTTGATGGGGTTGGTCGTGATCCATTCCTGCTGTTCGGCGAACTTGAGGAAGGTGGAGACGACCCCGCGCCGGTTGTTGTAGGTTTTGAGGCAGGCCTCTCCCCGTTGGAAATACGGGGTCAGGCGAGCGGGCGTAAGCTCGCCCACGGTCAGGCTGAGAAAGTGCTTTTTGAGCACCTTCATGTGGCGTTGAATCGTGATGAGCTGCGACGGCGAAATCAGCTTCCGCGCGTGCTCCTGGACCTTCATCGCGACGTAGGCATCGACCGCCCCGGCCAGCGGCTTTTGCTGCTCCGGCTCGCAGTGATTCGCCAAGGCGAAATCCACATAGAAGGACAGGGACCGTTTGCGGTCGGCCAGACGGCGGAAAGCCGTTTCGGCTTCACGCACCTGGTCGGTGCTCAGGGTGGTGGTGACGGCGTGCAGGTTCGACGCGAGTTGCAGCGCCTTGATTTCGAGAGCGGCCTTTTCGGCGGCGGCTTCTTCTTGGGTCTTGAAGTTGCGGCGGATGCGGACGCCGTTCAGGCGTCCATCGACCCGCCACGAGAAAACCCCATTCCGGTTTTTGAACCGGCTGACGAGGAACGTAGGGTGACTCATAGCGTAGGTTGCCCACGTCAACCAGGCAACCTAGCTTCGAGTTTTTGCTCCTCAGAGGAGAAAACTGGCGGAGAGGGAGGGATTCGAACCCTCGGTACCCTTGCGGGCACGCCTGATTTCGAGTCAGGTACAATCGACCACTCTGCCACCTCTCCGTTGCGTGGAGGCGAAAACGTAGAACCCCGCGCTCAAAACGGAAGCCGAAAGTTCGCCGGCTTCACGCGTTCCGCCTAACTGTGCTCGTCCTCACCCTGCTTGGGCACCCATCCGTTGGCCGGAAGATGATGCGTCAGAAACAGGTAGTAGCTCATCAGCCACCAACTACGTGAGGCGCGGTAAAACAGCATCGGAACCCCGATGGCGCCGATTCCGGCCAAGATGGAGGCAACGAGGCCCGAAAGCACGCCGGCGAGGTACAGGATCAGCACGGGCACGAGAAATCCCACCAGGGTCACGCCGTAGTTCAACGACATGGAGCCGAGGAAAAATCCCTCGTCGCGCTCGATCTTGAGGCCGCAATCGGGACATTCGCGGTTCAACTCGAACAGCGTCCCCTCCTTGAAGAGTTTTTTCGCGCCGCAGTTGGGGCAGCAATGGGTGAGGCCTCGGGCGATGATCTGGCCGCGGGTGACGTGCATGGCGGCCACTAAGACGGCGGCCCGGGCGGAGCGCAAATCCGGAAGCCGGCGACGTCGCGGCGGGACACAAAAAAGGCGCGCCGGAAAAAACCGGCGCGCCTTGAAGCGGAGCGGAGCCCGCGGGCGGCTTAGGAGCCGAGCTGGAAGCGGACGAAGCGACGCACCTGGATGTTCTCGCCGGTCTTGGCGATGGCTTCCGTGATGATCTCCTTGACCGACTTCTCGGGCACTTTGACGTAGGGTTGATCGAGGAGGACGATGGTCGAGTAGAATTTCTCGATCTTGCCTTCGACGATCTTCTGCACGGCGGCGGGCGGCTTGCCGGCGACCTGGGCGGAGGCGATGTCGCGCTCGGCCGCGAGGTCGGCCTCGGGAACCTGGTCGCGGGTGACGTAGAGCGGATTCGCGGCGGCGATGTGCATGCCGAGATTGCGCACGAGGGCCTTGAAGTCGTCGTTGCGGGCCACGAAGTCGGTCTCGCAGTTGACCTCGATGAGGACGCCGACTTTGCCGCCGACGTGGATGTAGCTCTCGATCAGGCCTTCCTTGGCTTCGCGATCGGCGCGCTTGGCGGCCGAGGCGGCGCCCTTCTTGCGAAGGATGGTGATGGCCTCTTCGATGTTGCCGCTGGTCTCTACGAGCGCGCGCTTGCAGTCCATGAGGCCCGCGCCCGTCTGGGAGCGCAGGTCGTTGACTTGCTGGGCGGTGATGGTGGTGCTCATTAATTCAGAGGATTGTGAACGGGATTATTCCTTGGGGGCGGCGACCTTCTTGCGGACGGCCGGGACCTTCTTCTTGGCGGCGGCGGGCTCGCCCTCGACGAGGGGGGCGACATCGCTCGGGATTTCGACCTTGGAGAGGTCGACTTCGCCTTCGGCGTTGACGGCGCCGGACGCGGCCGCGACGGCGGCGCTGACGGCCTTGAGGTCGGCTTGGCCGCGGGTGTTGCGGCGGGTCTCGCGCTGGGCGAGGCCGCTCTGCACCGCCTCGACGATTGTCTCGACGATGATGCGGACGGACTTCACAGCGTCATCGTTGCCGGGGATCGGGTGCGAGAGCTTGGTGGGATCGGAATTGGTATCGACCAGGCCGATGCAGGGGATGCCGCAACGGGAGGCCTCGGCGACCGCGATCTCTTCATGATCGGCGTCGATGACGAACATGGCGGAGGGGAGGGCGGGCATGTCGATGATGCCGGCGAAGTTTTTGTTCATGCGCACCATCTCGCGCTTGATGGCGGCTTCTTCCTTGGAGGAAAGCTTGGCGAGTTCGCCGGAGGTTTCCTGCTGCTGGTACTTCTTGAACTTCGCGATGGACTTCTTGACGGTGGCGAAATTAGTGAGGGTACCGCCCAGCCAGCGATCGACGCAGTAGGGCATGCTGGTGGCGGCGGCCGCTTCGCGGACGATTTCCTGGGCCTGGCGCTTGGTGCCGACGAAGAGCACGTTGCCGCCGGAGGCGACGGTTTCCTCGATGAAGGAGTAGGCCTTCTGGAGGAGCTCGTGGGTCTTGCCGAGGTCGATGATGGTGATGCCCTGGCGGTGGTCGAAGACGTAGGGCTTGGAGCGGGGGTTCCAACGCTTGGTCTGGTGACCAAAGTGGACGCCGGCATCGAGGAGGTCTTTAGCAGTGATGTTCATGGGATCTATGTATCTGTTGAAACACAGGTCGGCCGATGGGCCGCCTTGCGATCATGAGATGAGTGTTATGGTTGATGATTTCGCTGACGCTCTTTCGTGGGAAAGAGCGGAAAAGCACAGAGCGTGGAGCGGGGACTGGCAAGCGGAGAATCGGGAATTTTTCAAAAAGGCCGTTGACAGGTCTTCCTGCAAAATCATGTTCTCGCCCTCCCACTTGTTGCAGGGTGGAGCAGCCCGGTAGCTCGTCAGGCTCATAACCTGAAGGTCGTTGGTTCAAATCCAACCCCTGCACCCAATTTTCAGCTAAAGCCCGTTCGCAACAAAAGTTGCGAACGGGCTTTCTGTTTTATCGAAAAGGTGCGGAAGACGAAATGACACGTCACTGTCCACGACCAAGTCGCTTCGGGTTTGGCGCTTACGCCGCAGGACTTAAGCGAGTGCAGCGTCAGGATAAGCGGGGAATCAGCAAACTTATCACTGGGCAGTAAGATAGCCTTTCTACTGTCTAAGAAAACGGCCTCAGTTCTGGCGGTTTTGGATGTTGTTCAATTGTTCGATTGCGCGGTCTCGCAGCGAACCTTGGGAGAGGGCTGCGACCCAACTCGGGGCCATGTCGGGGTCCTGAAAGGCGATCCGGGAGAGGAGCGCGAGGATGGTTTTGTTCTGATGCTCTCCCGCCGGGATTTGTTCGAAAACCAGTTGAGTGGCTTTGACGGGGTCCGTGTCGAACACCGTGAGCGCGATGCTTTCGATGAGGTTGTCGCGTTGCTGACCCGCAGATTGCGTGACGGCCCACTGGCACGCGGCCGGCAGGTCGGTCGTGGCCCAACGCGAGATGAGCCCTTCCAGCAGGCCATTGGGATTTTCGTCGAGCCGGTAGTCGATGGCGAGGGCGATGGCTTTTCGCGGATCGTTTCGGGCGACTTGGGTGCAGGCCATCGACATGGCAACTTGTCGTTCGTAGGCGTTGTCGAAAGCGGCGCTTTTCGCCCACGAAAGCGCCTGCGTGGGATCGGTGGCACCCCAAACTTGCATGACGTGGAGCATGTATTTCTTGCGCAGATCCTCATCAGGAATCGTGAGGATGAAATGGGCCGCGGCCGGCGCATCGCGGGTCGCCCAATCTTGGAGTAGCTCGTCGATCAATCCGGTTTTTTGAACGGAATCGTCCAAATTCAGAATGGCTGCGAAGGCTTCGGCGGGAGTTGGCGCCGGCTTCTTTTGGGTGGCAGCGGTGATGGGGGTAGCCTTGCCCGCAGGCAGGGATGTTGAAGGGAGCTGGCTAGGGTTTGCCGGTGCCCCCGCTATTTCCGGACGCGGCGCGTGGAGCAGCAGGAAGGCTGCTCCGCCTGCGACGGCCAGACCGGCGGCGAGGACGGGCGTGAGTTTCATGACTGCGGCTTCCAGGCGAGGCGGGCGAGCTGGTGGCCGACGACGAGCGCCTCGAAGCCGTCGCTGCCTTTCGGCAACACGCTGCAGACCGCCCGGTATTCAGGGCTGGACTGGCCGTCGATGATGACGATCCGTTGATCGCCTTTGCACACAGCATAGGCCACGTGCCGGCTGTCCGCCGAAAACGCGAGGGAGCCTGGCACGAGGCCTTCGTATTCGGGTTGGGCCGCGCCATCTATGACGATGAACCGGGTGTCTTTTTTCGAGGGATCGAGCTTGTAGAATTTCCCGGCTTCATAGGCGAGCCGCTGGCCGTCCGGACTGAAGACGAGGTGCGAGACCGTATCGAACTCCATGCCTCGTTTTTCATCGAGAACCGCCATCCGCTTGTCGCCGTTCCAGCCAACAAAGGCGAGGTGCTTGCTGTCGCGACTGAAGACAACGAGACCGGTGCCTCGATCGAATTCCCCGCCGACGACATGGCTCGCAGAGCCGTCGAGCGCGGCGGTGATGACCTTCCATTTGTCATCCTGCTTGAGCGCTTGCGCGATCCGTTGGTTATCCGGGCTGAAGGTGGCGAAACCTTTGGCGAACTCTTCGCCGGTCGCGATCTCCGCGCGATCCACGATGAGCGTCCATTTTCCGGCTCGTTTGGCGTGGTAGGCGAGGTGTCGTCCGTCGGGACTGAAGACGAGGTTGTCCACTTGATCGTATTCGGGGCCGGCGAGGCCGTCGGTCACGACACGCCATTTGCCGTTCTCGGATTGTCCACCGTAGGCGAGGCGGCCGCCGTCGGGGCTGAAGATGAGGGAGGTTGCGGGGATGTTATCAAAGCCCGGGCCGGGCTGGCCGTCGAGGACGACAACTTCGGGCTGGCCGTAGTTGCGAGCGGTGTAGGCCATGTGTCTGCCGTCTGCGCTGAAAGCGGGAATGGGGTTGCCGATTTTGTCGTAGGCGGGGCCTTCTTTGCCATCGACCACCACCACGGTTTTTGTGCCTTTCTTGGCGATATAGGCCAGACGCTGGCCGTCGGGAGAGAATTGCGGGGATTTGTAGGAGAGGGCGTCGTAGGGAAGCGACGTGGCCTGGCCATTGACGACGAGGCTCCACCGGTCTTTTCCGTCCACGATGGTGATGGCTCCGTAGGCGACGCTTTTTCCGTCGGAGCTGAAGGCGAAGCGGCTGATGCGGTCGTAAACCGGGCCGGCCTGGCCATCGATGACCGCGCGCCATTGGCCCTGCGGGCCGCAGCTGCTGCATTCGGCGTCCTTGGTTTCCTTGACGATGGCATACGCGGTCCGGCCGTCGTGGCTTGAAACGAACGAGCTCTCGACGAAGGCACCGTCGAATTGAGGTCCGGCTGCGCGTCCGTCGAAAAAAATCCGTTTCGCGCCGCCTTCGGGAACGACGTAGGCCAGGTGCTGCTGGTCGGGCGTCAGAATCATGCTCACTGCGGCCGGGACGAGTCCGAGAGTGGATTCCGAGAACCGCGGGTTTTGACCGTGAACGGCCGATGCCAACAGAAGCGCCGCCACGGCGTTTCCGCATAAATATTTGTTCATGGCAGGATATTCGTTTGAGGGTTCGCCTCAGCAAAACTGCCTGCGGATCGAGGCGATCCGCAGGCAGCGATTGAGGGCGATGTCTGCTGGATGAACGATCACCAGCCGCCGTCGCGGATGCCGAGGTTGTAGGCGCAGCCGCCGCCGCTCTCGTTATCCGTCCATTTCACTTCGCCGTTGAGGCTGTAGTAGGCTTCCCACGGGAACGCGGTGCCGGTGCAGGTACCGAGATCGCTGCTGCCGCTGGTGTGATCGAGGACGTTCGTGCCTGAGATCACCGTGACAATGGGCGGCGCGAGCACGCCGGATTTCACCCAGTATTCGGTCTCGTAACGAATGGTGTATTTCGAGGATCCGCTCGATTTCAACTGCACATTATCGCCATTGTGAAAGAGCTCGTAGGTGCCGAAGAGGTAGCCGACTTGGAACGTGACCCATTGGCCCGGCTGGCTGCGATAGGTGATGCCGGAGGGATAACCGGTCTGGACCTTCAGCGACGACATGATGCCCGCAATGCCTGGCAACGTGACCGTGTTTTCCGTATACACCACCGGGGTGCCGGTGAGGTCGCCCGCGTCGTAGCAACTCACCGAGAAGCCCGGCCACCAGATTTTCATCGAGTTGGCCGAGTTGTCGGCGCAGCCATTGGCCACCATCGCGGCGGTGTTGTAGCTGCCGACCGGGAATTCCTGAGACTGGGTGCCGCTATAGGTTCGCGCGCTCCAGAAGGTGGCTCCCGGGCTCACGAAGGCCCATTGCTGGTTGTAGCTGGTGGTGCCCGCCCAGAAATACTGATCATCGCCATTCGTCGTTGATCCCAGGTTGTCGAGATAAAGGCCGTTGGCCACATTCTTGATCCGGTAGTAGCCGGTGCCCAAGTCCTCGATAACCCAGCGCTGGTTGTTGCTGGTGCTGCTCGTCCAGAGATTAACGATCGAGCCGTTGCCGGTATGTCCGACGGAATCGAGATACATGCTGTTGAGGTTGACCATCAACTTCCAGTAGCCGGAGCCGCTGGAGAGCGTCCACAACTGGGCGGCGCTCCAGCTCTGGTCATACTGGCGGGCGGGATCGCCGTTGGTCGCACTCGAATAACTGTCCAGATATTTTCCGGTGGCGCGGTTGACGAGGTTGTAAGTGCCATTGGCCGGGATGGCGGCGCTGGCGGAAGCGGCTGCAAGCAACAGGGCCGCACAGGCTCCTAAGAAGGAGGACTGGATGTTTGTTTTCATTTTTTTGGGGTTGAGGGCTGTCGAACGATTCCCCCTCACGAATGGAGAAAAGCGCCCTTTCCGTTCGATCCGCATGGGGCGAGTCGGATTGGGAACGTCAGAATCCGAAGGGGTTGGGGATGGTGGTAAGAAGGCGGCCGGCCGGGGCCAAAGCTTTCGCCGTTCTAGCGCTAAACCGCGGGTGCCAACTGCGACGACGGGGGCTGCGGGGCCCGGACTTTCGCCGGAAGCGTGCCGCCCTCCTGCCAGCCGCCGTCCACCAGCACCTCGCGGGCGAGCTTTGGCAGTCCGGTTTCATTGCGATACATGAGCTCGATCAACGTTTCGATGGCAGCGCGGCCGACTTCCTCGGAATTCTGGTGGATGCCCGCATCGGCGTTTCCATCCAGTACGCTCGTTGCCGCCAGCCCGATGTCGCGCGGCACCTCGTGGCCGAGGTCCGCTAGCATCCCGCGCAGCTCCGCGACTTCGGAAAAGATCGCATCCGGCCGGTTCTCCCGGATCCAGGCGTCGAGCCGCTGGAGGTTCACTTTCCGGGAAGCGCCACGCTCGATGACATGCACCGGGAGGCGCTCTTCTTCGGGGAGGTTCATCTGGAAAAGAAAGACGCCCGCCTTGCCCCGCATCGAAGAACCGTCAAAGCAGGTGTATCCGATACGCCGATATCCGCGCTCGCGAATTTTATCGCAGGCAAGCAGCGTGCCCTGGATGTGATTGCCCGCCACGACGTGGGCGGGAAAATCGAGGAGGCTGTAGCCGAAGCGCACGACACTGTAGCGGCTCCAATCCAGGCTCAGGCGGTCGGGCTCCGTTCCGGCCATGCCGCCGTGGGGAGGGACGAGGATCCCCTGGATATTGCGGGCCTGTAGAATTTTCTCCAGGCGGGAGAAGGAAAGTTCGGGGCCGACGACGAATTCCTCCAGGCCGAAACCGTTGCGCTCGGCCGCTTCCAGCGCCCCCCGCCAGTAGAGATCAAATTCCTTATATCCCCGCAGCCGTCCCGGTTCCTGCCAGCGATTGATCCAGGCTAGCCCGGCGCAGATCGGATGCTCCATCGAGTGGCGGCGCTGGTAGGCGAGCGCCGCGGCATTCGGGTTCGGCCGATAGCCCATTTGAGTGGCGACCTGCTGGATCTCCGCGCGCCGCGCCGCGGGAATTTTCGGATGTCCGCGCAACGCCAGTGATACGGTCATCACGGATACGTTCATGCTCTTGGCAACGTCACGAAGGGTCACTCTGGGCGTCAGGGCATTCATACGGCAACCAAGCGGGCGAAAGTCTCCGCTGGGACGGACTTCGGGTGAACGGAGGGGAGGGGTGGGGGAGGCAACTGACCGCTTTTGCAATAACCTGTCATCAATTGCCCTCATTTTGTTCCCGGAGGAACTCCGGCGTTGGTTTAACGGTATACCAGAGAAGTCTTCTTTGCTTGCCGTGCCAGACGTTAAGTTTCGCAGGAGCGGGCGTATTCCCGTGAACGTCCGTCAGCGCCTATCATGAAAAAAGAACTCCTTGTCGTTGGGGTGCTGGCTGTCGTGGCCGTCGGCCTCGGATGGGCTGCGCGCGAGATGCGCGGCGATCATTTGCTGTCTCCGCCTGCCGTGGCTGTTGGCGAATTTCCGGCGAAGGTGGATCTCGCTGCTTTTAGAAAAATGGTGGAAGGAAAAACGGCGGTGATTTTCGATGCGAGGGCGAAAAGGTTTTATGACCAGGGGCATGTTCCCGGCGCGGTGAGCCTGCCCAAGCCGGATTTTGACCGCGAGGGCGTACGCCATCCGTCCTTGGCCGGCGTCGTCCCTACAGATTCAATCGTGGTGTATTGCAGCGGTCCGCAATGCCACGATTCCGGTCTGGTTGCGGATGGACTCGCCCATCTTGGCTATGGGAAAATTTTCCTTTTCAAGGGCGGCTGGCATGAGTGGCGGGAGGCCGGCTATCCCGCGGAAAGCGCGCCATGAGACGGTGGAGATCATGGTTGGCGTGCGCGGCTCGTTGCGCGCTGGGCTGCGGTTTTCTGTACGCGGGCATGGTGAAATTTCAGGACCCCGGAGCGTTCGCCGGCGCGATCGCGGCCTTTCAACTGCTGCCACCGGCCGGCGTCGAATGGCTGGCCGGCAGTCTTCCTTCCTTCGAGATCCTGCTTGGGGCGCTATTGCTTACCGGCTGGCAGCTCCCGGCGGCCGCTCTTGCTGCCACGCTGCTGGCGTCGGGATTTGCCGCGGCTTTGGGCTTGGCACTTGCACGCGGTCTGGTCGTCGACTGCGGATGCTTCGGAGAAGGCGCGCCTTCCATCCGGCATACTTGGGTCGCTCTCGGTCGGGACATCGTTGTTTTGATCGCCGCTTGCTGGCTTTATCGTGTGGGTCGCGCAGGCCGAGCTTTGGCTCCGGTCATGAGCAAGGGGGCAGCGGATCCGACGCCTTCATGAATCATCGCCCCGGCAGTTTTGGCCGCAAAAAAGCCGCCTCGGAATCCGGGGCGGCTTTGAAATCAAAACGCAGACGACACTCAGGCGATAGCGTTGAGGTATTTGGCCTCGGCGGCGTCCCAATCGACCACATTCCAGAAGGCGGCGATGTAGTCGGGCCGGCGGTTTTGGTAGTGGAGATAGTAGGCGTGCTCCCAAACATCGAGGGCGATGACGGGTTGGCCTTCGATGCCGGCGACGGCCTTGCCCATGACCGGGCTGTCCTGATTGGCGGTGGAGCCGATCGCGAGTTTCTTGTCGGCCGTGACGACGAGCCAAGCCCAGCCGGAGCCGAAGCGCGTGGCGCCGGCCTTGGCGAACTCTTCCTTGAATTTGTCGAAGCCGCCAAAGGTCGCAGTGATGGCTTCGGCGAGCTTGCCCTTGGGGGCGCCGCCCTTGCCCGGGCCGATGATTTTCCAGAAGAACGAGTGGTTGGCGTGGCCGCCGCCGTTGTTGCGCACCGCGCCGCGGATGGACTCGGGGACCTTGGAGAGGTCGGAGATGAGGTCGCACACACACTCGGGGCCGGTGATGCCCGCGGAGGCGAGGGCGTTGTTCACGTTGGTGATGTAGGCCTGATGATGCTTGGAGTGATGGATCTCCATCGTCTTGGCATCGATGTGAGGAACGAGCGCGTCGTAAGCGTAGGCGAGTTTCGGAAGTTCGTAGGCCATGTGAGGTGGGTTTTAAAGGTTGAACGAAAGAAGTCCCAACGTGGGCGGGCACGGCAAACGCGTCAACCATGCAAGGCGGATTCCACTTCGGGGAAATCCCCGAGGGCACGCGGTTAAAGTCCGAAATGCCGCGCCAGCCGCCAGCCGAGGTAAACGCCGAGAAGCGAACCGAGGCTGCTGAGAAAAAACGCCCACATGAACCCGAGCGGCTCCGCCAGATACCAGACCGCATAGGTCATGATCACCGAGCAGAGTCCGATCAGGAGTTTCATGGCTTAGGTGCCGGCGGCGGGCTCTGAGCGCTCGACGGGTTTGACCGTGCGGGTCTTTTCCTCGGCCTGGCGGGACATGAACTCGATCAGGCGGTCGTTGAAAGTCTTGGCGGGATCATGGCCCATTTTCTTAAGGGCCTGCACGAGCGCGGCGACCTCGACGAGGCGGGCGATGTCGCGGCCGGGGCGCACGTAGAGCTCCACGTGGGGAAGGCGCATGCCGAGGATTTCGTAAAAATTCTCTTCCAGTCCGGTGCGTTCCTCGATCACCTCGGGCGTCCATTCGCGCAGGGAGACGACCATGTCGATGCGCTGGTCGATACGGACGCTTTTGACGCCGAACATTTCCGCGATGTTGATGATGCCGATGCCGCGACACTCCATGTAGCCGCGGTTGAGCGGGCGGCTGGAGGCGATCAGGTCGCGTTCGTCGACGAGCTTGATGACGGTGAGATCGTCGGCCACGAGCGAGTGGCCGCGTTCGATGAGGGCGAGGGCGCACTCGCTTTTGCCCACGCCGGAGTCGCCGCGAAGCATCACGCCGACGCCCTTCACGTCGAGGGTGGTGGCGTGCTCGGTGGACGAGGGGGCGAACTCGTTGTCGATGCAGAGCGTGGCCAGGTTCACCCAGTTCATGGTGATCATGGGCGTGCGGAAGAGCGGCAGGTTGCGCTCCTGCGCGACCACGAGCAGCGGGTGCGTGGGGTGAAAATTGCGCGTGAGCACGATGCAGGGGATGCCCCGGTCGATCATTTCATTGATGATCACGATCTGCTCCCGCTGGCCGATGCTCTTGAGGTAGGTCATCTCGGCCGCGCCGAGGATCTGAATGCGTTTGTTGGCGAAATATTTGAAGAAGCCGGTGAGGGCGAGCGACGGGCGGTTGATGGAGCCTTCGCGGATGAGGCGGTGCAGGCCGTCGGCGCCGGTGACGAGCTCGAGCTTGAGCTTTTCGCGGTAGGTTTCGAAAAAATGCGAGACCGTGATTCCGTGGATGGCCTTGAGCATGGGAGGAGGGCGTGGCTGGAGTCGGGAGCTGGGACCGGACTAGAGGTTGAAATCCTTGCCGAGGTAGAACTCGCGGGCCTGGGCGTCGTTGATGAGGAACGCACCGGTGCCCTCGGTGAGGACGCGGCCTTGGTGGATGAGGTAGGCGCGGTCGACGATGCGGAGGGTTTCGCGGACGTTGTGGTCGGTGATGATCACGCCGATGCCGCGGGCCTTGAGATCGAGGATGATTTTCTGCACCTCCGCGACGGAGATCGGATCGATGGCGGCGAAGGGCTCGTCCATCAGCAGAAACTTGGGATTCGTGACGAGGGCTCGGGCGATTTCGAGGCGGCGGCGCTCGCCGCCGGAAAGGGTGTAGGCGGGCTGACGGGCGACTTGGGTGAGGTGAAGCTCCTCCAGGTGGCGTTGGACGATCCCGGCGCGTTCGCGGCGGGGGACGCCGATGGCCTCGACGATGGCGAGGATGTTCTCGGTGACGGTGAGCTTGCGGAAGGTGGACGGTTCCTGCGGCAGGTAGCCGAGCCCGAGGCGGGCGCGTTCGTGCATGCGCAGGTGGGTGATGTCGCGGCCGTTGAGGGTGACATTGCCCCGGGTGGCGGGCACGAGACCCACGACCATGTAAAACGTGGTGGTCTTGCCCGCGCCATTGGGGCCGAGCAGCCCCACGATCTCACCGGCATGGACGCGCAGATCGACGCCGTTGACGACGGAGCGCGGGCCGTAGGTTTTGACGAGGCCGGTGGTGACGATTTCCGCTGTGGCGGGGGAGGCGGGGGCGGTCATTTGGAGAGGACCGGTGACTGCATGGGCTTTTCCTTGTCGAAGCCGAGATCCTTGATGGGCGGCCCGGTCATTTCGATGTTGTCGCCGAAGAGACGGCGCTCGCCGCGGAGGAGAATGATGCGGGTGCCCTTGGCGACATAGGGACCGGAGCTGTCGATGACGACGGGGCTTTCGGTAAGGACGACACGGTTTTCGAGGGGAAACACCTCGGCGCGGCCGCAGGTGACGTCGCGATCGCCCTGCACGATATGCACATGGCCGGTGGCGACGAGGGTCTTGAATTTGTCGAGTGTCCCGACGGTGGCCTCCTTGTCACCGAGGCGGCTGGCGAGCACGTCGAGGTGATCGCAGGTGATCCGCATGTTGTTGCCGGTGACGACGACGTTGTGATCGAAGATGGCGTGCGTCTCCGTATCGGTGCTGCGCATGTCCAGGGTCTTGCTGGTGATGACCGTGGGGATGATCGGACCGGAGCCGGCCGCGGGTTTTTCAGCGGCAAAAAGGGCGGCGGAAAGACTGAGCGCGAGCAGGCCGGTTCCCGCACGGAGAACGGAGGACGAAAAAAGGAAACTCATTTGATAATGTCTTTAAGCTCGTCGCGGAAAGTGACGCGCGCGTTGTTCTCGATCAAAACTCTTTTCTCCTGGTGAAAGTAGGTCCACTGCTCGCCGGTGACCTCCAGGTCGTCGCGCAGGAAGTGCACGGACTCATGGCCGCCGACGGTCTGCCGGTCGGTGTTGACCGTGGCCGACGGGCTGGTGAGCACGCTGTCGATCCGGCCGGAATTATCGCTGGTGAAGAGCGTGAGATTCATGTCCTTCGCGTCGATCCGGGTGTTGCTCACAATGACGGCCTCGGCCGCGCTCAAAAACGTGGTGCGGTGGCCATCCTTGTCGAAGGAGGGCAGCCGGAAGTTTTTGATCGGGGCGCTGCTTTTGACTTGGGGAGTGGATTGCGCCTGCAAGGCGGTGGTCCCGGTCAGGACGAGCAAGGCGGTGAGGAGGCGGAGGTTCACGCGGGGAAGGTATGACCGTGGGCGGCGAGGATATGTTCACACACTTCGCGGACCGCGCCGCGGCCGGCGGGACGGCGGGTGATGTAGACGGAGGCGGAGATCGCGGCCGGCATGGCGTCGGGTACGCTGACGCCGATACCGGCCCAGCGGAGGGCGGGCGCGTCAATGTCGTCGTCGCCCATGTAAACGATCTGGGCG
Organism: Verrucomicrobiota bacterium; assembly: GCA_019510185.1. Taxonomy (GTDB): domain Bacteria; phylum Verrucomicrobiota; class Verrucomicrobiia; order Opitutales; family Opitutaceae; genus Rariglobus. The sequence goes on from JAEKKV010000023.1 coordinate 25,822, forward strand.
GCGTTCAAACCGAGGGTGGTGGCGAGCTCGCGAAGGGCGGTGATCTTGTCCACGCGGCCCTGGACGAGGTGGGGAATTTTCAGCTCGGTGGCGCGGACGGTGGTCGCGCCGGAGAGGCGTCCGCTGATCCAGGCGGTGGCGATGCCGTGTTTGCCGAGGCGGACGAGTCCCATGCCGTCGAGGATGGAGAAGCTCTTGCTCTCGGTGCCGTCGGAGGAGACGTGCACGGTGCCGTCGGTCAGAATGCCATCCACATCCATGGCGAAGAGGCGGATGGCGGCCCAGCGGTCGGAGGAGATGAGGGCTTTCATGGGAGGTTACCCGATCCAGGCGGCGATTTTTTCGATGAGGGAATCGCGGGCCGGACGATAGACCATTTCCAGCTCGGGGGCGAAGGGGACAGGCATGTCGAGGGCGGCGATGCGAAGCGGCGGGGCTTCGAGCGAGAAGAAGTGTTCCTCGGTGAGACGGGCGACGAGTTCGGCGCCGAAGCCGTGGGTGCGCCGGCCTTCGTGCAGGACGATGAGCCGGTGGGTGCGTTCGAGCGACGCCTTGATCGCGTCGAGACGGAGAGGGGCGAGGCCGCGCAGGTCGAAAAGATCGAAGGATTTTTCGTATTCGTTTTGGAAATAAGCGCAGGCCTCGGCAGCCGGCAGGGTCATCTCGCCGTAGGTGACGAAGGTCGCGTAATCGCCAGCGTGGAGACGCTTGGGCTGCCAGACCTCGCGATAGCCCGGGTCCCAAGCGACGGGGTGTTTGCCGCGGCGGTAGAGGCCCTTATGCTCGAAGATCAGGACGGGGTTGTTGTCCTCGTAGGCGGCGAGCACGGCGTTGAAGGCATCCTGTGGTGTGCTCGGATAGATCGCCTTGAGTCCGGGCATGGAGAGAAAGAGTGACTCGAGTTCCTGCGAGTGAAACGAGCCCATGGTGAGGCCGCCGCCGGCGGGCAGGCGGAAGACTAGCGGAACCGCGGCGCCGGCGCGGAAGTGGTAGGTTGCGGCGTTGAGGGTGATCTGGGTCACCGCTTCGGTGGAGAAATCGGCGAACTGAAATTCCTCGATGGGCCGGTGGCCGTTGAGCGCGAGGCCGATGGCATAGCCGGTGCAGGCGCTTTCGCAGAGCGGGGTGTTGAAGACCTTGGCGCGACCGAAATCCTTGAGCAGGCCCTCGGTGACCTTGAAGGCGCCGCCGTAGGTGCCGATGTCCTGGCCGAGAATGAGGGACTCGGGACGCTCGGCGAGGACCTTGCGGAGGGCATGGTTGATTGCTTGGGCGAAGGTTAGTTGTTCGGCGGCGGCGGGCTCCGGCTTCCATGGGAAGGCGGAGGAGTCGGGCGCGAAGACGTCGGCGAGCATGCTGCCGGGTTCGGGGCGCGCGACGGCGAGCGAGACTTGGATGCAGGCCTCGATATAGGCGTTCAGCTCGGTCTCGATTTTTTCGAGGGCGGCGGCATGACCGGCGGCGACGAGTTGCGCGCGAAATTTCGGGAGGGGATCGGCGGCGAAGAAAGCGTCGGTCTCGCCGGGGAGCAGGTAGTCGCAGGTGTCGTAGGCGGCGTGGCCGCGCAGACGCAGCGTGTGCGCCTCGATGAGCACGGGGCGCGAGGTGGCGCGGACTTTGTCGATGGCGGCGGCGAGCAGGCGGGTGGTGGCGGCGACGTCGCCGGTGGCGTCGAGTGAAAAACCCTCGATGCCGTAGCCGGCGGCGCGTTTCCAAAGCTCGGTGCCGGCGGTGAACTGTTCGCTGACGGGGGTAGAGTAGGCGTACTTGTTGTTTTCGATCACGAACACGACCGGGAGCGAGAGGAGCGAGGCGAGGTTGAGGCACTCGTGGATGTCGCCCGTGCTGGACGCGCCGTCGCCGAAGAAGGTGAACCCGACCGCGGGTTTGCCCAGGCGGCGCTGCGAATCGGTCATGCCAAGGACGTTCGAGAGCATCGCGCCGAGGTGGCTGATCATCGGCAGCGAGCGGTTTTTGACGTCGCCGTGGTGAACGTTGCCTTCGCGGGCCCGGGTGGGGCTGCCGGCGTTGGCGAAATACTGGTTGAGATGATCGCAGAGGTGGTCGCTCCAGATCAGGTGCCCGCCAAAATCCCGGTGCGTGAACGAGATCACGTCGATGGCTTTGTCGGCGAGGAGGGCGAGGGGGACGATCAGGCCTTCGTTGCCCTGTCCGCCGGTGACGGTGCCGCGGATCAGGCCCTGACGAAAGAGATCGAGGATGCGGTTGTCGCCGGTGCGGGCGAAGTGCATCCACGCGTAAAGGCGCAGGAGGGCGGAGGTGGGAGCTTGATCAAGCTCGCCGGCGCGCAAGTCGCGCTCGGAGAGGATGGCGGGAGGTTTGGGAAAGGCCATGTCCAGGGCGCGACGGTGAAGGGTGCGCGCGGCGTGGGCAAGCGAGAGATTTGCGAGGCCGGCCGGAGCGCCGTGCGCGCGGCCGCCTAATAGCGGTCCATGACGAAAAACATCACCCACACGAGGCTGATGTTTCCCAACGTAAAGAGGGCGATGATCGACACGAAAACCATGGGGTTCATCGGCAGCCGGAACGCGAGGAGGCCCACGGCGAGATTGAGCGCGCCAAAGAGGATCCAGAAGTCCTGCTTGCGCCGATTGGACCGGGGCGGAAGCGGTTTGAGCAGTTCGCCGGCCGCGGCCTCCTGCCGGGCGAGATTGCTCCGCAGCATCTCATGCACGCTGGTCGCTTGCGTGGGCGTGGTGGTGTTAACGGACTCGATCGTCTTGGCCGCCAGCGTAAAGACGGCCTTTTCCGGGAAAAGACCCGCGCTCAACCCTTCGCATTCGCGCAGCGGCAGCCAAGCTTCCGGCTCGTCTTCAAAGGCCACCAGCGTTTCGCGGTCGATGACGCGAATCTCCGCTTTCTGGCAGAGCACGGCGAGGGTGTGCGGCCCGGTGCGACGTCCGTCCTCCATCAGAAAATAACGAGGCGACACGGGGCTCATGGTTCAGGCGGCGGCGGACCGGGAGGAGGCGTCGATTTTTTCGAGCACGTCGGGCGTGAGGTGGGGAAGAAGATCGAGCGCCTCTAAGTTTTCCCGAAGCTGCTCCGGGCGAGAGGCGCCGAGGATGACGGTGCTGACGCGCGGATTTTTGAGGCACCAGGCGATGGCGAGGCGCGGCAGCGTGGTGCCGAGTCCGTCGGCGATGGCGGCGAGTTTTTTCACGGCGGCGAGCTTGGGTTCCGCGTCGGCACCGAGGATGGTTTCGCGCAGCCATTCCATGCCGGGGGTGCCGAGGCGGGAGTCGGCGGGCACGCCGTGATTGTACTTGCCGGTGAGGAGCCCGCTCGCGAGCGGCGACCAGGTGGTGAGGCCGAGACCGTTCCGCTGGTACAAGGGAGCGTATTCTTTCTCCACGCGGGAGCGGTGGAGCAGGTTGTATTGCGGCTGCTCCATCACGGGGGCGTGCAGGTTGAGACGGTCGCAGATGGTGAAGGCCTCCGTGATTTCGTCGACGGACCATTCGCTCGTGCCCCAGTAGAGAACCTTGCCTTGAATGATGAGGTCGTGCATCGCGCGAACGGTTTCCTGGAGGGGAGTTTCCGGGTCCGGCCGATGGCAGTAGTAAAGATCGAGATAATCGACCTGCAGGCGTTTGAGCGCGTCGTGACAGGCCTCGACGATGTGTTTGCGGGAGAGGCCGGTCTGGTTGGGTTTGTCGTCTTCCCAGCCGAAAAAGACCTTGCTAGAAACGAGGTAGCTGCTGCGCCGCCAGCCGCTGTTTTTGAGAATGTCGCCCATCACCAGCTCGGCTTTTCCGTCGGCGTAGCCCTCGGCGTTGTCGAAGAAATTCACGCCCGCGTCATAGGCGGTATGGAGAAGCTGTCGGGCGACGGGATCGCCGATCTGCCGGCCAAAGGTCACCCAGGCGCCGAAGGACAACGCACTGACTTTAAGGCCGGAACGTCCGAGGGGGCGGTAGTCCATGCCGGAAAGATGGCGTGTTCGAGGCCCGCTGTCTAACGGCGAATGCGAAAGGTTTCGCTAGACCGGGGTGCGGGCGAGCGCGCGGGCGCGGCGTTTGACCCAGAGGACGCGCGCGACGTAGATGACGACCACGAGGTTGAGCGCGAGGAGGCCGAATTTGATCGCGGTGGAATGCTTGATCAGCGCCGCGATTTCGAAAGGGAGATAGAACATGCCGCCAAGGACGGCGAGCCACTCGGCCCAGCCGCGGTTTTTCCACAGGCCGTAGGCCTCGGCGAAACGCATCGCCGAATAAAAAATCGCCAGCATCGAAACCATCCAGAGCTGGGTATTGGTGACCTGGGACGCCAGCTGCACGAAAATGCGCGGGTAGTGGCTGGCGGGATTGAGCTGGAGCTGCCGCACGATGTTCTCGGCGATGCGGCTGGCGTCGCGATTGAGCAGACTGAGCGCGCCGACGCCGGCGGCCAGCACCAGCACGCCCTTCGTCGCCTCGAAGAAGGCGACGATGTGCAAGCCTCGGGAGAGGCGCACCGGCAGGTTCGCGTCTGGCGCGGCCTTGGCCGGCGAAACACGGGGGGACTCAGACATCGAGCTTTTCGATTTTTTGAATGCGGGCGATGTGGCGTCCGCCTTCGAATTCCGTGGCGAGCCACGTCCGGGCGATCTGGATCGCTTCGCTTTCGCTCACGGTGCGCTGGCCTAGCGAGAGCACGTTGCCGTCGTTGTGGGAGCGGTTCCAGATGGCGACCTGCTCGTTCCAGCAAAGACCGCAGCGGATGCCTTTGACCTTGTTGGCGACGATGGCTTCGCCGTTGCCGGAGCCGCCGAGCACGATGCCACGTGCAAACTCGCCGCGGGCCACGGCCTCGGCGGTGGGGCGGATGAAGTCCGGATAATCGCAGGGAGCGTCGGAATAGGTGCCGAAATCGCGCACCGTATGGCCGTCGGCGAGGAGGGCGGCTTTGATGGCTTCTTTGTAAGCGAAGCCGGCATGATCGGAACCGATGGCAATGGAGAAGGTCTTCTTCATGAAAGGAGGGGGCGGATCTGTAAGGTGTCGTTATTCGGGGCTCGTCCGGTGGCAGCAAATCAAAATTCTCACACACCATGAAGACTTCCATTCTTCTTTTCACGGCCTTGCTGGCCTTGTTGCTTGCCGGTTGCTCTTCGCCCTCGTCACGGATCGCCGCAAATCGGGAGGCTTTCGCCACTTACCCCGCCGAAGTGCAGGCCAAAATCCGCGCCGGCGAGGTGGCGGTGGGCTTTACGCCCGAGCAGGTCAAAATGGCTTTGGGCAAACCGGATCGCGTTTACACGCGCACCACGGAGACGGGCGTGTCCACCATTTGGGTTTATCGCGAGACTTCGGCCGGCTTCGGTTTTGGTCTCGGCGTGGCCGGCTACAGCGGCGTCTCTTCCAGCGCGGGCGCCGGAGTCGGGGTGGAAACCGGCTCGGGTGGCGCCGTGGACGACCGGCTGCGGGTGGTGTTCACCGCCGGCCGGGTGACGGCGATCGAGAAAATGACCCGGTGAAAACACCGGGTGGGATTTTCCGCCGCGTCCGGATCAGATCGCGTGGATCGCGCTCTTGCTGACGGCGAGGCCAGCTTCCTTCACCGCCTCGCTCATGGTGGGATGCGCGTGGATCGTGCGGGCGAGGTCTTCGGCGCTGCCGCCGTATTCCATGTGGGTGACGATCTCGCTGATGAGTTCACCGGCGTTTTTGCCGAGGATCTGCGCGCCGAGGATCCGGTCGGTTGTGGCGTCGGCGATGATCTTCACATAGCCGTCGGCGGCGTCGTTGGCGAGGGCGCGGGCGTTGGCGGCGAAGTTGAACTTGCCGACGTTGATCGCGAGACCCTTCGCCTTGGCGGCGTCCTCGCCGAGACCGACCGAGGCGACCTCGGGCTCGGTGTAGATGATGGCGGGCATGAGGTCCCAATTGATATGGCCGTGCTTGCCGGCGATCCACTCGGCGACGGCGACGCCGTCCTCCTCGGCCTTGTGCGCGAGCATGGGGCCGTCGATCACGTCGCCGATGGCCCACACGCCGGGGGCGGTGGTCTTCAGGTGGGAATCGACTTTGATACGCTTCTTGTCGGTGAGCTCGACGCCGGCTTTTTCAAGCGCGAGCCCGTCGGCGAACGGCCGGCGGCCGACGGCCACGAGGACCTTGTCGGCGGGAAATTCCAGAACCTTGCCGTCGCGTTCGGCGGTGAGCACGCCCTTGGCGAAGCCAGTGACCTTGGCGCCGCACTCGATCTTGATGCCCTGCTTCTGGAGCAGGCGGGTGAAGTTGCGGACGATGTCATCATCGTTGGCCGCGGCGATCTTGGGAAGGAACTCGACGATGGTGACGTCGGCGCCGAGGCGGGACCAGACGGAGCCGAGCTCGAGTCCGATGGCGCCGCCGCCGACGACCACGAGTTTTTTCGGGACGGCGGGCAGGCTGATGGCGTGGTCGCTGGAGATGATCGTCTCGCCGTCGAATTTCATGAACGGCAGCTCCACGGGGGCCGAGCCGGTGGCGATGACGATGTTTTTGGCGGTGGCTTGGACGGTCTCCTTGTCGCCCTTGATTTCGACGGTGTTGGCGGAGACGAAGGCGGCGGCGCCGTTGAAGACGGTGACCTTGCGGGCCTTCGCGAGCTGGGCGACGCCGCCGGTGAGCTTGGCGACGATGCCGTCCTTTTTCTTGAGCATCGTGGCGATGTCGATGGAGACACCGTCGAGCTTGATCCCGTGTTCGGCGGCGTGCTTCTGCGCGAAGAGGAAATGCTCGGAGGAGGCGAGCAGCGCCTTGCTGGGGATGCAGCCGACGTTGAGGCAGGTGCCGCCAAGGGTGGAGCGCTTGTCCACGAGCGCGACCTTGAGGCCGAGTTGCGCGGCGCGGAAGGCGCACACGTAGCCGCCGGGGCCGGCGCCGATGACGATGAGGTCGAAAGAGGGAGAGTCGGACATTTTACGGGAGGAAACGAGGCCAGCGGAGAGGATGGAGATGCCGTTCCTTCCGCTGGCTTCTGTTAAGGATTTTAAACGCTGAGCAGGAGCCGCGACGGGTCTTCGATGGCCTGCTTGACCTTCACGAGGAAGGTGACGGCTTCCTTGCCGTCGACGAGGCGGTGGTCGTAGCTGAGCGCCAAATACATCATCGGACGGATGACGACCTGGCCGTTGACGGCCATCGGGCGGTCATTGATCGCATGGAGGCCGAGGATGGCGCTCTGCGGGGCGTTGAGGATGGGCGTCGAGAGCATCGAGCCGAAGATGCCGCCGTTGGTGATCGTGAAGACGCCGCCTTCAAGATCGGCGAGGGTGATCTTGCCGTCGCGCGCCTTTTTGGCGACGTCACCGATGGCTTTCTCAATCTCCGCCATGCCGAGCTGGTCGGCGGCGCGGATAACGGGGACCATCAGGCCTTTCTCAGTCGAGACGGCCACGCCGATGTCATAGTAATTGTTCTGGAGGATCTCGTCGCCGGCGAACTGGGCGTTGATCGCGGGGACTTCCTTGAGGGCGTTGACGACGGCCTTGGTGAAAAACGACATGAAGCCGAGCTTGAGGCCGTGCTTCTTGACGAAATCGTCCTGGTATTTGGCGCGCAGAGCCATGACGGCGGACATGTCGACCTCGTTGAAAGTCGTGAGCATGGCGGCCTCGTGCTGGGCCTGGACGAGACGCTCGGCGATGCGCTTGCGCAGGGGCGTGAGTTTCTTGCGCGTCTGCTTTTCGCCGGAGGCGGCCGGAGCCGGCGTGAAGGCGGCGGGCTTCGGGGCGGCGGGAGCGGCCGGCGGATTCGCGACTTGGGCTTTGGGTTCGGGAGTTTCCGCGGTGGCGGTCGCGGCAAGCATGTCGCCTTTGGTGACGCGGCCGGCCTTGCCAGTGCCGGTGACGGTGGCGGGGTTGAGGCCGGTCTCGGCGGCCACGCGGCGGACGGCCGGGGATTGGACCTCGTTTTTGGCGGCGACCTCGGGAGCGGCGGCCTTCGACTCGCCGGCGCCGGCGATCACGGAGGTGTCGAGGGTGGCGACGATCTCGCCGATCTTCACTTCGGCGCCAGCGGCGGCCTTGAGGCTGATTTTCCCGGCGGTCTCGGCCGTGCCTTCGGACGTGATCTTGTCCGTCTCCAGCTCGAAGAGCGGCTGGTCTTTTTTGACGATGTCACCGTCCTTGACGTGCCATTTGGCGAGGACGCCGGAGCTGATGGATTCGCCGAGGGGCGGGATTTTAACTTCGATGAGAGACATTGAAAAGGTTGGGAGTTGAAAACTGAGAGTGGGCCGGGTCAGAGCGTGAAGGCGTCCTTGAGGAAGGCGGCGAGTTCGAGTTTGTGGATGGCGAGGGATCCGACGGCCGGGGAGGCGGAGGCGTCGCGGCCGGCATAGGCGGGCTTGCGTCCGAAGATTTCCTCGAGCTGGGGGGCGATGAAGCTCCAGCCACCGTTGTTCTGCGATTCCTCCTGCACCCACACGAGGCGGGCGTTGCCGTGAGCCTGGGCGATCTCGGCCAGCTTGGCCTTGTTGAGCGGATAGAGCTGCTCAACGCGCACGATGGCGGTGTCGGCGATCTTGTGCGTCGTGCGGTAGGCATCGAGGTCGTAATAGACTTTGCCGGAGCAGAGCAGGAGGCGTTTGGCGGCCTTGGGAGCCTGCGCATCCTCGATGATCTCCTGGAACCCGCCGGTGGTGAAGTCGGCAAGCGGGGAGGTGGCGGCGGGAAGACGCAGGAGCGACTTGGGCGACATGACGATCAGCGGCTTCTTGAAGTCGCGCCGCATCTGGCGGCGAAGGGCGTGGAAATAATTCGCCGGCGTCGTGATGTTGGCGACCTGGATGTTGTCCTCGGCGCAGAGCTGGAGGAAGCGTTCGAGGCGGGCGGAGGAGTGCTCGGGCCCCTGGCCTTCGTAGCCGTGGGGAAGGAGCAGGACGAGGCCGCTGGTGCGCTGCCACTTCGACTCGGAGGAGGCGATGAACTGGTCGATCACGACTTGGGCGCCGTTGGCGAAATCGCCGAACTGCGCTTCCCAGATGCAGAGCATGCGCTCGTAATCGAGGGAGTAGCCGTAATCGAAGCCGAGCACGGCGGCCTCGGACAGAAGTGAGTTGTAGACGCAAAAACGTTCCTGCTTTTCGTCGAGGTTGAGCAGGGGGACGTATTTCTCGCGCGTTTCGAAATCGTAGAGGACGGCGTGACGGTGGCTGAAGGTGCCGCGTTCGCAGTCCTGTCCGCTGAGACGCACCGGAGTCCCCTCGACGAGGAGCGTGCCGAAGGCGAGCGCTTCGCCGAAGCCCCAATCAACCGGGCCGCCTTCTTTGTGGGCCTGCACGCGTGTCTCGAGGAAACGCTTGATCTTGGGGTTAACCTTGAAGTTGGCCGGAACCTTGGTGAGGCCATTCACGACCTTGGCGATGATGTCGGCGGAGACGCCGGTGGGCACGGACGCGTGGCTGTAGCCGGGCTGGAAGATGGCGCTGGAGCCGCGGAACTGGTCGCCTTTTTCGCCGGCGGCGAGGCGGGCGGCCTCGGCGGCCTTGGCCTTTTCGAAGGAGGCTTCCATGGCGGCGGTGTACTCGGCCTTGATGGCCTCGGCCCCGGCGGCATTGACGGTGTCCTCCTTGTCGAGGCGCTCGGCGTAGGTCGTGGAGATGAGCGGGTGGGCGCCGATCTTCTTGTACAGCGTGGGCTGGGTGAAGGCTGGCTCGTCGCTCTCGTTGTGGCCGTGCCGGCGGTAGCAATACATGTCGATCACGACGTCGCGCTGGAACTTCACGCGGAACTCCAAGGCAAGGCGCGTCACGTAACAGACCGCCTCGGGATCGTCGCCGTTCACGTGGAAGATCGGCGCCTCGATCATCTTGGCGACGTCGGTGCAGTAGCGCGTCGAGCGGGCGTCGCTCGGCAGGGTGGTGAAGCCGATCTGGTTGTTGATGACGAAGTGGACGGTGCCGCCCGTGCGATAGCCGGGGAGCTGCGAGAAGTTGAGCGTCTCGGGGACGACGCCCTGGCCGGCGAAGGCGGCGTCGCCGTGAATGAGGAAGGGAAGGACGCGGCGGCGCTCGACGTCGCCGCGGATGCGCTGGCGGGCGCGGGCCTTGCCCTCGACCACGGGATTGACGATCTCCAGGTGCGACGGGTTGGCGGCGAGGCGGACCTCGATCGTCTTGCCGGCCGCGGTTTTCAATTCGGCCTCGTAGCCGAGGTGGTATTTCACGTCACCATCTCCGCCGACGGCGTGGGGAATGTAGTTTTCGGAAAATTGCTCGAAGAGAACCTCGAAGGGTTTGCGCAGAATGTTCGTGAGCACGCTGAGGCGGCCGCGATGGGCCATGCCCATGACGATCTCCTCTACGCCGACATCGGGGCAGTGCTCGATCAGCGCGTCGAACGCCGCGATCATCGTTTCGCCGCCTTCGAGCGAGAAACGCTTCTGGCCGACAAAACGAGTATGGAGGAATTTTTCGAAGAGCTCGGCCTTGAAGAGACGGCGCAGGATGCGGACCTTTTGGTCACGGGCAAAGGCCGGGCGGTTGTGCGAGGCCTCCATGCGGGCCTGGAGCCAGTCGCGGGCGTCGAGGTCCTGCATGTGGAGGTATTCCACACCGATGTGGCCGCAGTAGGTTTCGTTGAGAGCGGCGACGAGCGCGCGGAGCTTCATCTGGCCGCCTTCCTTGAAATTGCCGACGGAGAACGACTCGTCGAGATCGGCGTCCGTCAAGCCGAAGTGCTGGTAATTCAGACGGCTGAACGGCGCGGGCGGGGGGCTGAGCGGATCGAGGTGCGCCTGCATGTGGCCGTGGGCGCGGTAGGCGTTGATCAGGCGCAACACCTGGGCCTGCTTCGAGCTGTCGAGCACCGAGACGGCGGCGCCGGTCGCGCCACCGAGGCCGGAGCCGTTGCTACCGAGGGAAAAACCTTGAAAGAAGGCCCGCCAAGTGGGGTCTACGGAATCGGGATTTTCGAGCCACGCGCTGTAAGCGGCTTCGATGACATCGGAGTTGGCGCGCGTGGACAGGGACAGGGAGTTCATGGAGGAGAAAAGAAAAGCAAACCGGACAGCCCAAGGGGAGAGCGCGCGGCTTGCTTATTGCATGGGATCAATACAAAGGAAAAGTTGCCCAACGTGATTTAGAAGATTCCGTTACTCAAGCGCGTTCCCGCCTTCCTGAAAGCGCGGGACACGATGTGAATTTTTCTTACAGCCACGCTTTATCTGATAAGTTTTATTAATTCAAAATGGAGCCCGAAATCAAAGCCTCCCTCGTTGCCCTGTTGGCCGGAATCACGTCTGGCGATGGAAAGACCATCGCCGCGGAGATGGGGCGCCTGGATGGATTTCTGGAGGCGGGCAGGGCCACGCTTCACCCGCAACTGGTTCACTTTCTGGAGCGTAGGAGCTACGCCAAGGCGGTGATGTTTTTGGGCGGGGAAAGCGATATTCCCGTGGGGATTTGCGGGGGACGCGCGGGCCGCAGTCCGGCGCCGCCCGGGATCCGCGCATAAGATTGGTTTCCCGGAGACGTTTTCAATAGCTTATGAGTAAAGAAAGGATTTCCACGGACGGGGGACGGGATCTCGGCCATAATCCCTTTGGGGCATTGAGCGGATTGGGTCTGCCGGACAAGTCGCAGGGAGCTCCGCAGCCTGCCAAATCGCCGGCGGCCAGTCCGGCTGTGCCGGTGAAAAACCGCGGGCGCGTCGAGGTTTTGCGCACCACCGCGGGACGTGGCGGCAAGACGGTGACCGTTGCCCGGGCGTTCATCGGCATTGGGTTGCGGGAAAAGGAGCAGCTGGCAAAAAAAATGCAGCGGGTCTGCGGCTGCGGCGGCACCGTCAAAGACGGGCAGATCGAAATCCAGGGAGACAAACGCGACGAGGTCGCGCGGATTTTGACCGAAGCGGGCTTCCGACCGGTGATGGCCGGCGGCTGAGCCCGTTGGTAAAATTACCAACGCCAAATCCTCGCATGCCCCGCCGTTAGGCGGCCAGTCCGGCCGCGAGGGCGAGGGCGCTTTTGGCGCGATTGAGGATGTAGAGGTGATAACCGGGCGCGCCCTGCGCCAGCAGGTCGCGAATTTGCGTGAGCGCCCAATCGATGCCCACCGCTTCGACGGCGTCGGTGCTGTCGCCGGCGGCCTCGAGGCGCTTCACGAGTTTTTCCGGCAGCGTGGTGCCGCACATCGAGGTGAAGCGCTGGATTTGCTTGAGGGAAAGCACCGGCATGATGCCGGGGACGATCGGCACGGTGATGCCGCGGGCGCGGCACTGCGCGACAAAGCGGTAGTACACGGCGTTGTCGAAGAAGAGCTGGGTGGTGACGAACGCCGCGCCCGCGTCGACCTTGCGCTTGAGGTGATCGAGGTCGGCGTCGAGCGAGGAGGCTTCGGGGTGTTTCTCGGGATAACCGCCCACGCCGAGGCAGAAGTCGGCATGGCGCGCCTTGAGCAAGGCGACGAGTTCGCTGGCGTAGCGCAGGCCGTCGGCGGCGACTTGGAACTCGGCTGCGCCTTTGGGCGGATCGCCGCGCAATGTCATGATGTTGCGAAATCCACCGTCATGAATGCGATCGGCCAGCGCGTTCAGCTCGGTGCGCGAGTGCCCGACGCAGGTGAGGTGGGGCATGACGGTGAATCCCAGCTCGTCCTTTAAGAGCGCCGAAACTTGGGCGGTCCGCTCGCGGGTGCTGCCGCCGGCACCATAGGTTACCGAAACAAAATCCGGCGCGATCCGCTTGAGGGCAATGGCCGTCGCCCGCAGATGGCTTACGCCTTCATCGTCCTTGGGCGGAAAAAATTCCAGCGAACGCAGCGGACGGTCTTCGGCAAAAAGGGAGGAGATGGGCCGGTCGAGATTCATTACGAATCAACATATGCGTACTTGTTGATATGATGTAAAGCGGGACTTTTGACGAAGCTGGGAGGGCATTCAAAGAAAGGGAAGATCTTTGATTTCGGGCAGGGCCTCGACTTTCAATCGCGAGAGCAGCCGGACGATGTCTGCGAGATCGTAGGCGCTGAGTAGGCGTTGCAGATGGTCGGCCAAGGCCTCGGCGGGGCCGCCGAGCAGGCGGAGTTCTTCGAGGCAGGTTTTGAGCACGGTGGTGCTGTGAAGTTCGGCGGCGACGGTCATGCGCGTGCGCAATTCCGGGGGCAGGATAATGCGCTCCAAATCGAGCGGCACCGTCTCGGGCGAGTCTGGCATGTCATCAAAACGGGCGCCGGGCACGCGCAGCAGGCAGGCGCAGAGATCTTCGAGCCGAAACGGTTTGACCAGCAGGCTGTCGCCGGCGGCGTGAATGGCATCGCAGTCGGTGTCACTGAGCAGCGCGGCGGTGTGATAGATGACAGGCACCGAGACCGGTAGGCCGTCGGCACGGAGGCTGGCGAGCAGGGCCGGCCCGGTGGTCTCGCCAAGCAGCAGGTCGACGAAGAGAATGTCCGGTGTGGACTGCGCAATGTCGCGGGCGTTGTCGGCATTGGCGGCGGAGGCGACGCGACAGCCGAGATCCGCGAGCAGCCGGGTGAGCAACAGCCGGTTGTCGCGATTGCCGTCCACCACGAGAGCGCGGACAGTTACGTCGGGCGCGAGAGAAGCGGCGATAGGGAAGGGCATGGCGCGAGGGACCGGCGCCTTTCGATAGCACAGGACATGCCTCGTCAGGCGCCTGCGTCTTCTTGTCTGCGCGCCCTCGCGCCGTCGCTCAGGTTTGGCCGGTGGCCAGCTCGCGTTCCTTCTCCGTTTTCAGGCGCAACTGACCGCAGGCGGCATCGATGTCGTGGCCCTTTTCCCGTCGTAAGGTGACGGAAATACGCGCGGCGCGCAGCACGTCGGCGAAGCGTTCCTGCCGGGTGACTGACGGGCGTTTCCAGGGAAGTCCCTCGACGGTGTTGTAGGGAATCAAGTTCACGTGCGCGTGGAGGTCGCGGGCGATGTCACGGAGATGCTCGGCCTGCTCGATCGAGTCGTTGATCTCCTCGATGAGAATGAACTCCAGCGTGACCATGCGGCCGTGCTTTTCGTTGAACGCCTGGATGGCCGGCAGCAGTTTGGCCAGCGGGTAGGCCTTGTTGACCGGCATGATTTTTTCACGGACCTCGTCGGTCGCGCCGTGCAGCGAGATGGCGAGGCGGAGGCCGAGCGGTTCGTCCGCGAGCTTCAGGATCTTCGGGACGAGTCCGCTGGTGGAGAGCGTGATGCGGCGGGCGCCGACCCCGAGGCCCCATTCGGCGTTCACGATCGTGAGGGCGCGGATGATGTTGTCGTAGTTGGCGAGCGGCTCGCCCATGCCCATGACCACGATGTTGTCGAAGGAGGCGAGCTCCATGCGCGCGCGCGGCGTGCGGGCGTCCTCGCGGTAGCAAACCTGGAGGAGCTGGGCGACGATCTCGCCGGCGTTGAGGTCGCGCTTGAGGCCGGCGAGGCCGGAGGCGCAGAACGCGCAGGCCATGGCGCAGCCGACCTGGGTGGAGATGCAGATGGTCTTGCGCGAATGATCGAGGCCGACGCCCTCCTGCGGCACGCGGATGATCACGGTTTCGATGAGCGAGCGGTCGCCCATTTCGAGGAGGAGTTTGTCGGTGACGTCGTGCGACTGCTTGCCGATCACGAGCGAAGCCGGCATGAGTTCGAAGGTTTCCTCGAGCCACGTGCGCAGGGGCTTGGAGAGGTTGGACATGTCGTCCCAGGACCGGGCGCGTTTTTTGTAAACCCACTCGAGAATCTGCTTCGCGCGGAAAGCCGGCTCGCCTTTTTCGCGCAGGCGCGCGGTAAGGGAGTCAAGGGTCTCGCCGGTGAGCGGCGGCTTGGCGGGCGTGAATTTCATGAAGGACGAGTGGAGCGTGGCGGACTGAAAGTTGAGAGAAAAATCGCAGAAGCCAAATCCAAGTCGGGCGTTGCTGTCCGACTCTCAACCCTCAACTCTCAACACTCAATCGCCCAATGAAAATCCTCCACCGCCACATCTTTGCGAGCGTGCTGTTCACCTGCCTGGTGGCGGCGGGATTGTTCGCCTTCGTGCTGATCGTGGGGAACGCCTTCAAGGATTTGCTGGGCTACATGCTGGCCGGCCAGCTGACGGTGGAGGCCTTCTTAAAACTGCTTGTCCTGCTGGTGCCTTACGTGGGGGCGCATGCGTTGCCGATGGGCATGCTCACGGGCGTGCTGCTCGTGCTGGGACGCATGTCGGCGCAGCAGGAAATCACCGCGATGCGGGCGGCGGGGCTGGGCCTCGGCTATGCGGCGCGCCCGATTTTCGTCATCGCGATTCTCGGGCTGGCCGCCGCGCTGGCCATCAACTTTTACTACATGCCCCGTTCGCGCACGGCCTACCGCGATACGCTGAGCGAAGCGGTGAGGCAGAACCCGCTGAGCTTTATCGTGCCGAAGACCTTCATCCGCGATTTCCCCGGCGTGGTCGTTTATGTGAACGAGAAGCACGGGCCGGCGATGAAAGATGTCTGGATCTGGCATCTCGACGAGCAGAAGCGGGTGAAGGACTTCGCCCGCGCGCGTTCCGGCCATATCGATTATGTGGAGACCGACAACAAGCTGGTGCTGACGCTGTCGGATGTTTCGCTCGAAACGCGCGACGAAAAAAAGCCGGAGGATTTTTCCGTGGCGCATCCCATCGGAACGTCGAGCGAGGCGACGTTCGACCTCAAGCTCGACAATCTCTTCGGCAAGCAGCAGTTCAGCCGCAAGCTGAGCTGGCTCACCTTCGGTGAGCTGCTCGACGAGCAAAAACGGCTGGCGGGCGCCCACGCCTCCGCGCGGGAGCGCATGAAGGTTTCCATCGCGGTGCACGAGAAAGTCGCCGGCGCGTTCACCATTCTGGCGTTTACCGTCATTGCGATTCCCTTGGGCATAAAGGTCTCGCGCAAGGAGACCTCGGCCAACCTCGGCATCGCGCTGGCGCTCGCGTTGGGTTATTACTTTCTCAACGTGGTCGTGGGCTGGCTCGACAAGCAGCCGGCGCTCCGGCCCGACCTGCTGCTTTGGCTGGCGCCCGTGCTCTACCTTGCCTTGGGCACCTGGCTCTTCCGCCGCGTGGGCCGGGCCTAGACGTCAGGACTCGACCACCGGCCCGTTTGGCGGGCCGATGGCGGAGTCCTGCATGCGTGCTGGTGCTCCTGCTTAGGCTTTGGCCAAGGCGCGGTTGAGGGCGCTGACGACGGCCTTGATGGACGCGAGCTCGATGTTGGTGTCGATGCCGGCGCCAAAGAAGGCGTGGCCGCGGTCGGTTTTGATCTGGATGTAGGAGACCGCCCGCGCCTCGGCGCCGCTGCCCAGCGAGTGCTCGGCATAGCTCAACAGCTCGAATTTCGGCAGGCCGGCGGCGCGCAAGGACTGCACGAACGCGTCGATCGGGCCGTTGCCCGTGCCGGTGACGATCTTTTCGGCGCCGTAGGCGAGCAGGTCGGCCTGGCAGGTGACGGTGTGGCCGCGCTCGATCGTGCGGAATTCCTTCAACGCGATCGGCGTGGAGCGTTCGATATACTCACGGACGAAGACGTCATGGATGTCCTGCGACGAGAGTTCGGCGCCCTTGGCGTCGGCCAGATCATTGACGATCCGGCCGATCTCCTTGTGCATCAGCTTGGGCAACTGGTAACCGAAATCGTTCTCCAGAATGTAGGCGACACCGCCTTTGCCGGACTGCGAGTTGATGCGGATGATCGCCTTGTAGCTGCGGCCGATGTCGGCGGGATCGACGGGAATGTAGAGCACGTCCCACGGGCGGTCGGGCTTCTGGAACGGCCACGATTTTTTGATGGCGTCCTGGTGGGAGCCGCTGAAGGCGGTGAAGACCAGCTCGCCCGCGTAGGGATGGCGCGGATGCACCTCCATGCGCGTGCAGCGCTCGTAGGTTTCGCGGATGCCGTTGATGTCGCCGAAATCGAGGTTCGGGTGGATGCCGTGCGTGTAGAGATTCAGCGCGACTGTGACAATGTCGAGGTTGCCCGTGCGTTCGCCGTTGCCGAAGAGCGTGCCTTCGACGCGGTCGGCGCCGGCCAACAGCGCCAGCTCGGTGGCGGCCACGCCGGTGCCGCGGTCGTTGTGCGTGTGCAACGACACGATGGTGGCGTCGCGGCGCGTCAGGTGCGTGCACATCCACTCGATCTGGTCGGCGTGGACGTTGGGTGTGGCATATTCGACGGTGGCAGGGAGGTTGAGGGTGATCTTGTTCTCCCGGGTGGGCTGCCAGGCGTCGGAGACGGCCTCGCAGATCTCCAGGGCGAATTCCAGCTCGGTGCTCGTGAAGCTCTCGGGCGAGTACTCCAGGCGCAGGCGGGTGCCGGCGTCGGTCAGGACGCGGCCATGCTGCTTCAACAACGCGACGGCCTTGGTGGCGATGGCCACGATGTCGGCCTTGGTCGCGCCGAAGACGTACTCGCGCTGCTTGGGCGAGGTGGAGTTGTAGAGATGGAAGATGACGTTCTTCGCGCCGCGCAAGGCCTCGATGGAGCGCACGATGAGTTCCTCGCGGCATTGGCAGAGGATCTGGATGGAGACGTCGTCGGGGATGCGGTTTTCCTCGATCAGGCGGCGGCAGAAATCGAATTCGATCTGGGACGCGGAGGGGAAGCCGACCTCGATTTCCTTGAAGCCGATCTTCACCAGCAGGTCGAAGAACTCGAGTTTCTCCTCGACGCTCATGGGCTGGGCGAGGGCTTGGTTGCCGTCGCGCAAATCGACGCTGCACCACACGGGGGCGCGTTCGAGCACGCGATCGGGCCACTGGCGGTTGGTCAGCGGAACAGGGGGAAAGGGACGGTATTTCTTAACGGGAGCGGATTGCATAAGCGAAACAGGGAAGCATGACGGTTGGAACAATAACGCCTCGCCGGAAAAAACCGGCGGCAGGCGGACTTAACAACGGACGCACGATCAGCCGAACACGCGGCCCTCTCGGATCGTGCGTCTAGGTAAGTCGAAGCGCCTGAATGATGTTTCGCATCAAGACCGGACACATAGCCGCGCCCCGGAGGCGAAGTCAAGGAACGCGTTGTAATGTAACCCCGCCGTCGCAGCCGCGTCTTGCCTGCTGTGTATGTTGCATCTTCCATCGCCTCATGTCCCCTGACGACGAGCCATTCGACCTTGCCGGTTGTCTCGAACGCGTTCGGGCGGCCGACCAGGCGGCGGCGCGCGCGCTTGTCGGGCATCTTCACCCCATGGTCATCCGCATCGTCCGTGCGCGCCTGCCCCGGCGCGTGGCCGAGGAGGATCTTACCCAGGAAATCTTTCTGAAGATGTTCACCCGCCTCACCCAGTTTCAGGGAAACGTGCCCTTTACGCACTGGGTCTCCCGCATCGCGGTGACGACCTGCATCGACCACCTGCGCGCGCAGAAGCGTCGCCCGGAGTTCCGCTGGTCCGATCTTTCCGAAACCGAGGCGGAGATGCTCGACACCGTGCTGACCACCGACAACGCCGTGCAGGCGGGCGACGCCCTTGCCGCGCACGAGCTGGTGCACAAGCTGCTGGATCAACTCAAACCCGACGACCGCATGGTCCTGCAACTTCTCGATCTTGAACAAAAAACCCTCGCCGAGGTGGGCGCGCTCACCGGCTGGAACATCACCCTCATCAAGGTCCGCGCCTTTCGCGCGCGCCGGAAACTGCAAAAGCTCTTCGTTGATTTAAAGAAAAAGGAACGCGCATGAACTCCTCCCGCTCCGCTTGGAACCGCCTCGTGGCGGCCGCCCGTCTGGCCCCCGCCGACATGCGTGACGTTTCCGCGCCTCCCGGCTTCACCACGCGCGTGACGGCCCTCGCGTTCGCCGCCGGCGGCCCGCCTTCCGTTGCGACGATGCTTGCCCGTCTTTCCTGGCGCGCCTTGGGCGTCGCCGCGCTGCTCATGCTCGTGAGCATCGTTGCCAATTTTAAACCGCTGCTCACCTCGTTGGAGCGTGATTCCGCCGCGCTGCTGAACGATCCCGTCGGCGAGTGGCTGGACAACTCCTGAACCATGACGCTCAACTGGAAAATCTTCGCCGTCTTCACCGGCATCTTCATCGCCGGCGCGGTCACCGGCGGCTTCGTCAGCGCGCGCATGATCCGGCATTTTGCCGAGAAACGATTCACGCCCGATCAGTTCGGTCCGCAGCAGATGAAGAAGTTCACCGAGCAGCTCAACCTCACGCCCGAGCAGCGCGAAAAGATCCGCCCCGTCATTCTGCAGACGGCGGAGGATCTCAAAAAAGTTCGCCGTGACGCGTTCAAGGCCTCGACGGAATTGTTCGAACACATGGAGGCCGGGATCGCCAAGGAGCTGACCGACGCCCAACGCGCCCAGCTGCGCGAAATCCAGGAAAAGGAGCGCGAGCGCCGAAAGCAGTGGATGCTGGATCGGGCGAAGCGCGGCGACGCCCGGCCCGGTCCGGGGCCGGACGGGGTGCCTCCGGGTCCACCGTCGATGCCGCCCGCTCCGCCCTCGGCACCGGTCGCGCCGACGGCTCCGGCCACGTGAGCGTTGGCATGACGTTGTCCGGGAGCGGTCGCCCGGCCTCGTTATCGCGGGCAAAGATTCTCGTTGAACCGGCCGTGGCGCCGCCCACTGTTCGCGTTGGCCAGGTGCCATGCATGGGCAGGCGCGTGAACCCCGCCAGGACCGGAAGGTAGCAACGGTAACGACGTCCTACCAGTGCCGTGGAGTGCCTGGCCACCTCTTTTCCCCCGGTGCGGACCGCCCGCGCGGCGGGTAATTCCCTCCCGCCGATGATGTTTCGCCGTCGCGGCGCCTCCGCCCGACACAGGGATTGCATGCCGGCGGCGCGGTGCCCACGTTGGACCGCTTATGGCGTTGTTCAGCTTGCTCGATGTTAATCTCTGCTTCGGTGGTCCGGCGATTTTGGAAAACGTGAATTTCCAAGTCGATCCCGGCGAACGGCTGTGCCTGGTCGGTCGCAACGGCGCGGGCAAATCCACCCTCATGAAAATCATCGCCGGCGAGATGAAGCCCGACACCGGCGCCGTCTTCCGCCAGCCCGGCGCGGTCTTCACCCGGCTCGTGCAGGAAGTGCCCACCGACCTCGTCGGCTCCATCACCGACATCGTCACCTCGGGCCTGCGCCCGCAAGGCGAGCACGAGGAGGATTGGGAGCGCGACCTGCGGGTGGACACCCTCATCGAGAAACTCAACCTCCCCGCCCAGGCCGATTTCTCCGCCCTCTCCGGCGGACTCAAGCGTCGCGCCCTCCTGGCCCGCGCGCTCGCCGGCCAGCCCGATCTGCTCCTCCTCGACGAGCCGACCAACCACCTCGACCTTGAGTCGATCCTCTGGCTCGAAGACTTCCTGCTCAGCGAGAAGATCACCCTTTTCTTCGTCACCCATGATCGCGCCTTTCTGCGCAAGCTCGCCACCCGCATCGTCGAACTCGACCGCGGCCGCCTTGCGAGCTGGGCCTGCGATTACGACACCTACCTCGTCCGCAAGGAGGAGGTCATCGCCGCCGAGGAGCGCAATCAGGCCCTCTTCGACAAAAAACTCGCGCAGGAGGAGGTCTGGATTCGGAAGGGCGTGAAGGCCCAGCGTTCGCGTGCCGTGGGCCGCATTCACGCCCTTGAAAAAATGCGCGAGGAGCGCCGTGCCCGCCGCGATCGCACAGGCAACGTGACCCTCCGCCTCGCCGAGGCCGAGAAGACCGGTGTGAAGGTGCTCGATGCGGAAAACGTCTCCTTCGCCTATCCCGACGGCCGCGTGCTCCTGCGCGATTTCTCCACCGTCATTACCCGTGGCGACAAGATCGGCATCATCGGGCCCAACGGCGCGGGCAAAACCACCCTCATCAAGCTCCTCCTCGGCCAGCTCGCGCCCACCAGCGGCGTGCTCAAGCTCGGGACCAAGCTGGAGGTTGTCTATTTCGACCAGCTCCGCGCCCAGATCGACGACAACAAGACCGTGGCCGACAACATCGCCGACGGAAATACTAGCGTCACCATCGACGGCCGCTCGCGCCACGTCATCAGCTATCTGCAGGATTTCCTTTTCACGCCCGACCGCGCCCGCACTCCCGCCCGCGTGCTCTCCGGCGGCGAACGCAACCGCCTGCTCCTCGCCCGGCTTTTCACCAAGCCCGCCAACGTCCTCGTGATGGACGAGCCCACCAACGACCTCGACGCCGAAACCCTCGATCTCCTGGAGGACCTCCTCGTCGAGTATCAGGGTACGCTTCTCATCGTGAGCCATGACCGCGACTTCCTGGACAACGTCGTCACGAGCACGTTCGTTTTCGAGGGCAACGGCGTGATCGGCGAGTACGTGGGCGGCTACGCCGACTGGGTGCGGGAAAAGGAAAAAATGGCCGCGCTCCCCGTCAAGGCGGCGGAGCCTTCTCGGACGGCCTCCACGCCGAAATCCGGCGTGGTCAAATCCACCCGCAAGCTCAACAACAAGGAGCAGCGCGAACTTGAGACCCTGCCCGCCCTGATCGAGAAGCTCGAAACCGAGCAGGCCGCGCTGACGGAGAAATTGGCCGACGTGGCGATCTACCGCCGCGAGCCTGCCGCGGCCGCCGCCGCGAAAAAGCGCCTGGACGAGATCGAGACCGAGCACGCCGTCGCCTTCGCCCGTTGGGAAGAGCTGGAGGCGGCCAGGAACGGCTGAGCCCGTACGCGAAGGATCGGATTTTTCCCCTCGGTGGACTGCAATCGCCGGGGACGGGCGCTTCGTGTTGTTTTGGGGTTTTCAAATCGAGCTTCTCGGCTACATTTCCGGGGTCGCCACCCCGCGATCCGGGTTGTTCGCATTTGCGCACGACCTCCTTTCTACCTCCCCAAAATGACTGTTCCCGACTCCTACCCCCATGTCCACCTCCCTGCCATTCCGCACCCTTCTTGTGATGGGCGCCTCCGGCCAGCTCGGCCGCCGCGTTGTTGATCTGTTGATGGAAGCCCGCGCCGGCCGCGTCATCGCCGCCTCGCGCAACCCCGACAAGCTGGCCAACTACACGCTTTGCGGCGCCGAAGTGCGCGCCGTGGATCTCGACGACCCCGCTTCGCTGGACGCCGTGTGCAAGGGCGTCCACCGTATTTTGCTTATCAATACTGAGGCGCTTGATGTCTCCGGCCGCCGTTTGCAGCAGCACCGCAACGCGATCGACGCCGCCGTGCGCGCCGGCGTGCAACACCTGGTGTACACGTCGATCAGCAACGCGTCGGCGGATTCGACGGTGCCGGGGGCGGCGGATCATCACGCGACCGAGCAGATGCTGGCGGGCACGCGACTCGGCTGGTCGGTTCTTCGCAAAAACATCTACGCCGAGGACCTGTTGCCCGCGCTCGCTCGGGCCGTGGCGACAGGACGGTGGGAGGCGGCGGCCGGCGAAGGCGCCGCCGCCTACGTGACGAGAGAGGATTACGCCCAGTCGGTGGCGGCGGCGCTCGGCTCGTCCTTCGACGGACACCGCATTCTGGACATCACCGGCCCCATGGCGGTGACGCACGGGATGATCGCGCGTTGGGTGACGGAGACGACGGGAAAGCCGGTGACCTATGTGCCCGCGGGAGTCCCTGCGCTGGCGGGCGGTTCGTCGGCCGAAAGCGGCGATCCGCAGGCGGAGCTGCAGGCGGCGTTGGACGCGGCGATCGCTCGCGGCGAATTCGCCAAGGCCTCGCGAGCGGTTTCCGAATTGGTCGGCCGCCCTCCGATGAACGTTCCCGCCTTCCTCCGCGCCCATCGTCCGCGCCTGATGGGCGAGTGAGGCCGGCTCCGGCCCGCAGCTCGATTAACGACTGCGGGCCTGCGGACGGGAAAATGGGCGCCCGCCCGGCGCGCCATGGCTTGCTTCCGATGCTCGGATCGCGATACACGGGCATGGGCGTGAAAATCAAATCGAACGATGACCGGATCAAGGCGGCCGCTATCGCAGTGTTGCTCCTTTCGCGCGACCAGCTGGCACGAGGCAGGTCCGGCGGACTCATCGCGGCGGCGCTGGATGCCTACCGGAACGATTACGCGGGATACAAGACGGCGCATCCGAAACGCGATCTGGCGGCGGCGAAGGATCTCAGTGTATTCAAGAATGCCCGCCAGCGGGCCGACTACGAAAGGCTGATCGCGGCCGTGGAGGGGTTGCTCGCCAGAATCGAACGCAACCGCACGCAGTTCAGCAGTCTGGTCGAGTTGGATAATTTTTTGGCCTTCAATCTGAAAACCTTGGGCCTTTGAGGCCGTTGGGAGCGGCGCAAAAAACCCCGCGCCGGTAAAGGCGCGGGGCTTGGGGAGAGCACCTGCAAGCAGGCGGCCTGCGTTGGGAAGAATTACTTCTTCTTGGCGACAGTCTTGGCGGCGGCGCGCTTTTCCTCGACCGCGGCTTGCGCGGCGGCGAGACGGGCGACCGGCACGCGGTAGGGCGAGCAGGACACGTAGGTGAGGCCGACCTGATGGCAGAACTTGACGGAGTCAGGGTCGCCACCGTGTTCGCCGCAGATGCCGAGCTTGATGCCAGGGCGGGTCTGGTTGCCCTTCTGCGCGGCGATCTTCACGAGCTGGCCGACACCGGTCTGGTCGATCGAGGCGAAGGGATTCTTCTTCACGATCTCGTTTTCGGTGTAGGCGCCCAGGAAGGAGCCGGAGTCGTCACGGGACATGCCGAGGCAGGTCTGCGTGAGGTCGTTGGTGCCGAAGCTGAAGAACTCGGCGGTCTGCGCGATCTCGTCGGCCGTGAGGGCGCCGCGCGGGATCTCGATCATGGTGCCAACGGAGTAGGCGATCTTCACCTTCTTCTCCTTCTGCACGAGAACGGCGACCTCGTGAACGATGGCAACCTGGAGATCGAGCTCCTTCTTGAAGCCGACGAGCGGGATCATGATCTCGGGCTTGGCCTTGAAGCCGGCCTTGGTCGCATCAGCAGCGGCCTCAAGCACGGCGCGGGCCTGCATGCGGGTGATCTCGGGGAACTTGATGCCGAGACGGCAGCCGCGGAAGCCGAGCATGGGATTGAACTCATGCAGCTCGTGCACGCGGTTCATGATCTTCTCGACGGAAACGCCAAGCTTCCGGGAGAGATCCATCTGCTGTTCCTTGGAGTGGGGGAGGAACTCGTGCAGGGGCGGATCGAGGAAGCGGATCGTGGCGGGGAAGCCCTTGAGCGCCTTGAAGATTCCGAAGAAGTCGTCGCGCTGGTAGGGGAGGAGCTTGGCGAGGGCGGACTCGCGGGCGTCGAGGTTGTCGGCGAGGATCATCTCGCGCATGGCGTCGATGCGGTCGCCTTCGAAGAACATGTGCTCGGTGCGGACGAGGCCGATGCCGACGGCGCCGAAGGCGATCGCCTGGCGGGCCTGCTCGGGGGTGTCGGCGTTGGTGCGCACGGAGAGCTTGGTGGCCTGCGCGCACCACTTCATGAGCTGCACGTAGTTCTTATACTTCTCGGTCTTCTGAGCTTCTTTGTCGTCGCTGAGGAGGCCGGAGATGATCTCGGAGGGAGCGGTCTTGATCTGGCCCGCGTAAACGAGGCCGGAGGTGCCGTCGATGGAGAGGAACTCGCCTTCGGAGAAGCTCTGGCCGTCGATGGTGGCGACTTTCTTCTCGTAATCGATGGAGACGGCGGCGGCGCCGCAGACGCAGACTTTGCCCATCTGGCGGGCAACGAGAGCGGCGTGCGAGGACACACCACCGCGGGCGGTGAGAATGCCTTCGGCGGCGATCATGCCGCGGAGATCTTCCGGGGAGGTCTCGACGCGGACGAGAAGGACTTTCTCGCCCTTGTCGGCGGCCTGCACGGCGCGGTCGGCGTGGAAGTAGATCTTGCCGGTGGCGGCGCCGGGGCCGGCGGGAAGGCCGGTGGCGATGACGGTGGCCTTCTTGACCTCGGAGAGATCGAAGATGGGAGCGAGGAGCTGCTCAAGCTGGTCGGCGGGGTTGCGCAGGATGGCGGTTTCCCAGTCGATGAGCTTTTCGCGGACCATGTCGGCGGCGAACTTCAGGCCGGCGGCGGCGGTGCGCTTGCCGTTGCGGGTCTGGAGCATGAACAGCTTGCCTTCCTGGATGGTGAACTCGATGTCCTGAACATCCTTGAAGTGCTTCTCAAGCGTGGCGCGAACCTTGAGGAGTTCGGCGTAGGACTTGGGCATGACGTCCTTGAGCTTGATGACGGGCTCGGGGGTGCGGACGCCGGCGACGACGTCTTCGCCCTGGGCGTTGACGAGGAACTCACCGTAGAATTCGTTGGTGCCGTTGGCGGGATTGCGGGTGAACGCGACGCCGGAGCCGGAGGTCTCGCCGGTGTTGCCGAAGACCATGGCCTGAACGTTGACGGCGGTGCCCCATTCCGTGGGGATGTTGTACTTGCGGCGATAGACGATCGCGCGGTCGTTCATCCAGGAGGAGAACACGGCGCCGGCGGCTCCGCGGAGCTGGTCCCAGGCGTCATTCGGGAAGGCTTTGCCGGTGCGGTCCTTGACGAGGGCCTTGAAGCGCTTGACGAGTTCCTTCTGGTCGTCGGCGGTGAGCTTGGAGTCTTCGATGTCGGCGTGGTAACGCTCGTGCTTGAAGGTGTGGATCGTGTGCTCGAACGGATCGTGGTGCTCGCCTTCGCGCTTCTGAACGCCCATGACGACGTCGCCGTACATCTGGATGAAGCGGCGGTAGCAATCCCAGGCGAAGCGGGGATTGTTGGTGGTGTTTTCGAGAGCGATAACCGTCTGGTCGTTGAGACCGAGGTTGAGAATGGTGTCCATCATGCCGGGCATGGAGTCGCGGGCGCCGGAGCGCACGGCCACGAGGAGGGGCATGCCGGAGGTGGCGCCGAACTTGGTGCCCATGATCTTCTCCATGTTCTTCACGCCGGCTTCCATCTCGGCCTGGAGCGAGACCGGGTAGGTCTTTTTGTTGGCGTAATAGTAGGTGCAGACGTCGGTCGTGATCGTGAAGCCGGGGGGCACAGGGAGACCGATGCGGGTCATTTCGGCGAGGTTCGCGCCCTTGCCGCCGAGGAGGGCTTTCATGCTGCCATCGCCATCGGCTTTGGCGGCGCCCCACGTGTAAACGTATTTGGGGGCCTTCTTGGAGGCGGGTTTCTTGACGGAAGGCTTGGCCTTCGCGGCGGGTTTCTTGGCTTTGGATTTGACGGCCATATGCAGGGTTTGTGGTTGGAAAAAACGAACGCCTCGCGCGCGGCGAGAAAAGGAAAAGGCAATAGGCTGCGGCGGGGGGCTGTCAACGGCGGAGGGGACCGGCCAAGGCGTTGAATGGCTGGCGGACAAGAGGAAGGGATGAATGAAGGGCTTTAAGTCTCGCCGTGGGAAAAAGCATGAGGAGAGTGGCAATACTTTGCTTTAAGCATGCCCCTATGAACGTTTTCAGATGCCATTATGTGCTGGGTTTGATTGCCATGCTGGCCGGTGTGGACGGTGCTTGGGCAGAAGCGACGCGGCCGGCGGTGGTCGTGGCAACTTGGAGCGACGTGTTGGCCGCGAAGGATGAGCTGACTTTTATCCAGCGTATCAGCGGCTATGCGCTCGGCTGTGAAGAGCGCGACTTCCAAGCACGCCTGCAAGAAAAGCCGGTCGCTTCTTCGGAGCGCGCTTCTTTAATAATGGAGGTCCTAACAGACGCTTGGCTAGCTCAAGAGCCCGGGCAAGCGATTGCCTTTTGGGAAAAGCAAGGATCAGGCTGGCCCTCGACCGTTCAGGCCAAATTTTTCGCAAAGCTGGCCGAAATCAACCCGAAGGCGCTGCGGGTGAAACTCGCGCAATCTGCCAGCAGTCCTGCTCATGATGAATATATGGCGGCGGCAGTGCAGGGGCTGTCCGTGAAAACGCCGGATGCCGCCTTGGAGTTGGCTTTGTCGGCGGATGAGAAGGGAAGGTCTTTTCTGGTGATGTTGGTGGTGTCATCCGTGGCCGCTACGGACATCCCGAAGGCACTGAAATATGCGGAGCAGATTTCCGATTTGGAGTCGCGCAGCCAAGCCATCGGTCACGTGCTTGAGGTGTGGTTTCAAAAAACACCCGCTGAGGCCCTGAATTGGGCCAACCGTGCAGCACTTTCGGATGAGCTTTTGAGCATGCTGGCTCAAAGTTTTTCGCATTATGCGCATGACGAAGAGGAGAAGGCGGATCGTTTACTGGCTGGTGTCACTGACGCACGGCTGCGCGCTGCGTTGCTGGCCGGTCTATTGTCACAAGCCATGCCTGCACAGCTTTGGGCACACGTGAAAAAGGGCGGCTGGACCGGCGTTTCAGACGAATCGCTGCAGGAGATGGTGGCATTTGCTGGAGAGCAAAAGGCGGAGGAGGCGACCCGGCTTTTCAAAAGCATCCCGGTCGAGCGGCTCAAAAACGAGGATCTGATCAAAAAGATGACACAGGCATGGGCTTGGCTGGACGCCGATGCGGCTGCGGCGTGGGCATCGTCGCTGCCCGTCGAAAGCGAGAGGGAAACGGCGGTGCTGCGCATGAATACCCTGTGGCTGTTGATCGCTCCGGAAAAGGCCTTCGCTCAAATCGAAGCCACGCCTTCGGGGCCTTTGCGCGCGCAGATGGTGCGCAACACCGCTCTGGGCATGGCCAAGATTGATGAGGGGATGGCGATCAACTGGGTTAATACCCAACCCGATGATCCGGGAAAGGAGGCGGCTTTGGAGTCCATAGTGAAGCTGGGCGCCGACTGGAATCCCGAGGAGACCGCCGTGTTGCTGGGCAAGCTTTCCGCCGGTCCGTACCGGTCGAAAACTTACAAAGAGTTCGCTTCAAAATGGGCGGAGAACGATCCCGAGAGTGCGCTCGATTGGATGTTGGGCTTGCCGGAGGGAAATGAACGCAAAGCTGTTTCAAGGGAGGTGCTGGCCGGCATTGCCGGCAAGAATCCCGACTACGCCGCCGCGATGCTTGGAGAGATACGCGATCGTGATGAGCAGGGGGCCTTGGCGCGTGCTTTGATGCGCGACTATGTGGGAGGACATCCCGATGCGTTGCCGGGACTGGTCGCGGTGCTGCCCGAAGGAAAGATACGCACACGCGCCGTGGTGGAGGCCTTGACGGCGATTGCGAGAAGCCAGCCGGAGACGGCGCTGCACTATTTGGATGCCATGAATCTGGGCGATCAGCGCTTCGCCGGAATCAATGGGATCGTGACGGCGTGGTCCGCCACTGATCCGCAGGCGGCGGCTCAGTGGGTGGCCGGGGTGCTTTATGCCCCGGCGGATAAATCCGCGGGCAAGGTCGCCGGAGCGTTGGTCAAAAACTGGGCCGGTCAGGATCCGCAGGCGGTGGCAGGTTGGGTGGCCCAGCTTCCGCAGGGGGAAATAAAAAACACGGCGACACAGGCTTTGGCGGCGGGGCTGATGGAGCGGTTTCCTGCCCGCGCTTGGGCCATGCTGACGGCATTGCCCGACGCTTCCAAGCGAGGGGCTCAATTGACTGAAGTGATCCGCCATTGGAATGAAAGCGATCCGGTGGCTGCGGAGCGTTTCATCGGCGAGAGCGGGCTGCCGGCGGATTTAAAACAACGTCTGTTGAAACTTAAAAAATAACCCATGTTTCGTCTTTCATGTGTTTACCGTCGAGGATGGGTGGCCGGCCTTGTGCTGGCGGGTTTGCTGCCCGCGGCATGCCGTCGTTCCGAATCATCGGGCGGGGCGCCGAATGCGCGACTAGATCTGGCCGGCATCATGGGAGAACAAAACCCGGTGCGTCGCTTGCATGAACTGGCGAACTGGGTCGCGGCTCAAAACGAAGAAGCCTTGGGCAAGGCTTTCCTGAATGCGCCGCGTGATATTCAAGACGAATTGGGGTGGTTGATTGGTCTGCGGCTGGAGCAGCTGCATCCCGGAGAGGACGATCGGGCTCGTGCGACGCGTTGGGAAAAGATGGTACGCACTGACAACGCAACAGCTCCGCTTGAGAAGCCCACGGTGCGAGAGCGTTTGTTAAAGCTCGCTCGTACAGATCCACGCGGCGCCCTGGCCGGCGTGCATGCCGAGCATCTACATCCCAACGATGCGCATGAGCTGCGGGTGGAGATTCTGAAAGAAGTGGCAAAATCGGATCCCAAGCTTGCTTTTACACTGCTCCAGGAACGGCGCGATGTGGATCGCGCGGAGGTCGGCTCCGACTTGGCGAAGGCTTGGGGGCGGCAGGCTCCGCAGGAGGCATTGAAATGGCTGGCGCCCCGGCCCCGCTCCTACGCCACTGCTGTGCTCGGCGCTGCGGTGCTTGAGGGCTGGGCGGAGACGGATTTGCCGGCCGCGATGGAGGCCGCCGCCATGCTGCCGATCACCGAAGCCAACCACCACACGGTGCGCTCGATCACCGAACAGTGGCTGCGCTCGGATCCGAAGCAGGCGGCCGAGTGGCTTGCCAAGCAGCGCAAACTGGATCCGATCATCGTCGTCGCGGCGATCAGCGCATTGGAGGATTCAAATCCAGCATTGGCCGCGCAGATTTATACGACGCAGTTTCCTCCGGGAAGGCAGTCGGAATACGGAGACAGTTTGGTGGCGAGTTGGGTGAAAAAAGATCCCCAGGCCTGCATCGACTGGTTGCGGACATTAAAGCAGGGGGAATTTTATTTCCGATCGATGGCGGCGGCGGCAGAGGCGCTCGCGAGGGAAAAACCGGCGGCGGCGATTGCGTTGATGAACGAACTGCCTGCGGATGCGGACAGGCGGCAGATGATTTTGCTCATTGGCCAAGCGATTGCCGATCCGCGCGTGGCCATGGATTGGTTGGTGACGTTGCCGGAATCCGCCACCGTCAACGATGTCCTTCGGCGATTGATGGCCCAGGCGTCCGACCAAGATCCCGACGCCTTGCTGGGACTCGCCGGGCGGCTTCCTCCCGGCCCGCGTCAGGCCGCCGTGTATGCAGGCGTGGCCGAGGCTAAGTTTTCCAAAGATCCGGACAAGGCCATCGCCTGGATCAAGACTCTGAATAATCCGTCGTATATGGACGCCATTGTAGCATCCGTGGGATCGCAGTGGGCGGAGGCCGACCCGCGGGGTGCGGCTGAGTTTGTGCGCGGTTTGAACCCGGGCGAAGGCCGGGAGCGCATGGTGGCGTGGGTTGCCAGCGTGTTGATCAAAAAAGATCCGGCGGCGGCGGTGGACTGGTCCTTGACGCTTGCGGAGAGTTACGCGGCTCGCATTGCGGTGGGGAATGCGTTTGGCGCGCTGGCGCGTTATGAGTCTGAAAAAGCCGTTCAAAAAGCAACGGCGCTTCCTCCGGGAAAAATACGGGACGAAGCGCTGCTATCTACAGTGATCACACTGGCCGGCACGCGAATAGATTTGGGTATTCAGGTCGTGGTGCAGAGTTCACCCAAGGAGCAACTCCCGTTGGCTGAACGCCTGACCTATGTTTGGAGCCAGCACGATCTTCCTGCTTCCATTGCGTGGGCCGGGGGATTGCCGACAGGCGCGCTTCGGGATCAAGCGATTCTCGGATTGGCCAATCAGGCCGCCGAAGCCAGCCCGTCAAATGCCTTGGCTCTGACCGGCACAATGGATGACGAGGGGCGGCGTTATTCGGCCACTTACCTTGTGCTGTGGGCGTGGTATGGCAAAAATCCGGAAACGGCTCTCGCCATGTTGGAAACCGTGAAACTGACCGACAAGCATCGCGCAGACATTCTGGCCCGCCTAAAAGCGCGAACCCAGTGAATCTTACTTTTTGATTTCGGCCACGACCTCGGGATGGGTTTCGAGGTAGCGGTTGAGCTTTTCCAAGGCGTCGAAGGTCTCGGGGCTCACGTGATGCTCCATGCCCTCGACATCGTGGGCGATGACCGTCTCGGCGAGGCCGAGCAGGGCGAGAAACTGGGTGAGGAGCGCGTGGCGGTGGGCAATGCGGGCCGCCACCTCCTCGCCCGCGCTGGTGAGCACCATGCCGCGGTATTTCTCGTATTTGACCAAACCCTCGCCATCGAGCCGCTGGACCATGGTGGTGACGCTCGCCTGGGAAATCTTCAACTCGGCCGCGATGTCCACGACGCGCGCATAGCCCTTCTTCTTGATCAGCTCGCTGATGCGCTCGAGGTAATCCTCGACCGCGGCGGTCGTGCGCGGCGGAGGTGGGGTGGGGTTTTCAGCCACGGTTAAACGGGCTCGGGCCGCGGTAAAACAAACGTGCGCGGGCCGGATTATTTTTTCTCGGCCAGCTGGGCGCGCAGGACCGTGCGGAACATCTGCAGGGCGAGCCAGAACACGCCGGTCATGCAGGTGGCGGTGAGCCCGGCCCAGGCGACAACGACCTTGAGGTCTTGCGAGGGGACGTGATCGCGAAGGATGCCGAACATGATCGCGAAAAACCCGCCGGCCAGCACGAGGTCGACGAGGAGACTGACGGGCGAGACGGATTTGAACAGCTGCGACATGATGGAAAACCACACGCGGTGGGGGAGGGGTTGTCCACCGTTTTTTCAGGCGGATCGTGCGTCCGGCGGGCGCAGGGCAAGCGGGCAGGGCCGGCCGGCGGCGAAATCATCGACGCTTTTCAACGTGGTTTCCGCGATGTTGCCGAGGGCTTCGTGGGTGAGAAACCCTTGGTGGCCGGTGACGAGCACGTTGGGCAGAGCGATCAATCGGGCGAGGGTTTCGTCGGCGAGGGGACCGGCGGAATGGTCTTCGTAGAAGAACCCGGCCTCGTTTTCATAAACATCGAGCCCCAGTCGCCCGAGCTGGCCGCTTTCGATGGCGGCAATGGTGGCGGGGGTGTCGATCAGGCCGCCACGGCTGGTGTTGAGAAGCGTGGCCCCGGGCTTCATGCGTTCCAGAGTGGTTGCGTTGATGAGGTGGCGGGTGGCGGGGACGAGCGGGCAATGGAGCGAAACGACGTCGGACCGGGCCAACAGTTCGTCGAGTTCGCAAAAAACGAAACCCGCCTCCCTGGCTTCGTCCGAAGGAAACGGATCGCAGGCGAGCACCCGGCAGCCAAAGCCTTGCATGATCCGGCCGGTGATCGTTCCGATGCGGCCGGTGCCGACGAGGCCGAAGGTTTTCCCTTCAAGGTCGAAGCCCATCAGCCCATCGAGCGAAAAATCGCCGCGGCGCACCCGTGCATGGGCCTGGTGGATGCGGCGGTTGAGCGTGAGCAGCAGGGCGACGGTGTGCTCGGCCACGGCATGCGGTGAGTAGCCCGGGACATAGACGACGGTGAGGCCGAGTGCGGCGGCGGCGACCAGATCCACATGGTTGTAACCAGCCGAGCGCAGCGCGATCAACCGCGTGCCGCCGGCGGCGAGGCGGGCGAGCACGCCGGCGTCTAGCCGGTCGTTGACGAACGCGCACACCGTTTCGCTACCGTGGGCGAGCCTGGCCGTTTCCGGCGTGAGGCGTTCCTCGTGGAAAGACAGCCGGTGACCGCGCGCCGCGTTGGCCGCGGTGAAATACCGGCGGTCGTAGGGCTTGGCGCTGAAGACGGCGATGGTCATGACCGGGACGGCGGACGACGGTGGCTGCGAGTGGATTGCATGCTGGCTGGGCGAAGACTGTTCCGCATTGCGGTCCGGCGTCGAGGCTCTACATTGGCCCTCCCATGTCGTTGTCCGACTCTCCGGCCAAGCGTAGTCGAGCCCTCGTCGAGCAATTGAAACGCTCGGAGATCTACCGTGATTACGAGCAGGCGTTTCGCGACACGACCGGCCTGCCCCTTCACCTGCGCGAGTTGGAGGCCTTCGACCTGCCTCATCACAAAGATCCCAACGAGAATCCCTTTTGCGCGCTCATGGCCAAGAGCAACCAGTCGTGCTCCGCGTGCCTGCAACTCCAGAAAAAAGTCGAGGAGGAGGCGCGGCTCGAACCCAAGACGCTCAAGTGTTTTGCGGGCCTGTGCGACTCGGCCGTCCCCATCCGCGTCGGCGAAAATCTCATCGCTTTCCTGCAGACCGGTCAGGTGCTGTTGCACCAGCCGACCAAGGCGCAGTTTGCCAAGGCCACCCGGGAGCTGCTCAAATTCGGCACCGACGTGGACCTCAAGAAGCTGGAGGAGGCGTTCTTCCAGTCGCGCGTTGTCACGAAAAGACAATACGACTCGATCCTGCGCCTGCTCGCGATTTTCGCGCAGCACCTGGCCAGCCTGAGCAACCAGCTTTCGGTGAGAGAGGAAAACGCCGAGGCTCCCGCCATCGCCCGGGCGCGCATCTACATCACCGAAAGGCACGCCGATGACCTCTCGCTCGACGAGGTCGCCAAGGCGGTGAACATGAGCGCGTTTTATTTTTGCAAGATGTTCAAGAAGGCCACGAGCATGACCTTCACCGACTATCTTGCCCGCGTGCGCGTGGAAAAGGTCAGGAATCTCCTGCTCAATCCCCACAAGCGCATCAGCGAGGCGGCGTTTGAAGCGGGCTTCCAATCGCTATCCCAGTTCAATCGCGTATTCCGCAAGATCGCGGGCGAGGCGCCCACCGTCTATCGCACTCGGCTTCACGGCAGCGCGGCGTGAGTTTTTCCACCGCCGGCCGGTTTTGAGGCCGGGTGTTTTTCCCCGGCCGGTGTGTGCGCGCCAGTGCGGGCGGCCGGCGACTCGTGCCGATCCCGGCGTTCGTTGTGCAGGCAGAGCGCGCAAAAATTCGCGATCTCGCGCCGCGCGACGGTTTCCAGCGCCTGCTCCATTTCCTCCGCGTCGCGGATCTTGAGGGGCGCGTCTCCAGCACAGACTGCCAATGCCTCGTGCAGCGAGAGCCGTGCGGTCGCGAAATAGGCGATCAGCGGATTCAATCCGCACGGGCAGGGCGGCCGCGGCGTCTGGCGGCGCGAGTGGGGCGCCGCCAGCTCGCGGAACAGCTGGTCCAGCGTCCACTCCATCAGGTACACGAGTGCGTCGGGGTTGGCCAGCGGGGAGGTCACGGGCGCGGCGCGCAGACGGGCCTCCCACTGGCGGTGCAGGGTGGGGCGGTAAGTTTGCAGGGCGCTGAGGCTGCGCTCGTCCATGCTTCCATCCTGCCATTTTGCAGCGCGAGCCGCTTCGCATGGTTTGGCCAAGCATCCGCATCTTTTGCGGGCGGATTATGGGCCTCCTCGCAAAATATGCGCAGCCCTCGCCAAGGTGCGCGCAGAGGGTTTTCCGCGCGGCCGCTAGCATGGGGACGCTTTCTGATGACCATTATGAAAACTCCTCAACACCGCGAGCCCACCGAAGACGAAATCCGTCACGAGGCCTATCTTCTCTGGCTGGCCGACGGGCGTGTCCCGGGGCGCGAGCTCGAGCACTGGCATGCCGCCCGTGAAACGCTGCGCCATCGCGTCCATGTCTCCGCTCTTCGCGCGCTGCCGGACGGAGGCAACGTGCTGCATTTTCCCCCTGCTCGGAATGCCCGGCGCCAGTCCTGAGGCAGGCCGTTCCGAGCTTCGGGCGTTCGTTCCTCTTCAACCACTCCTTCCCATGTCCGTCATTCCACTCACGCTGACCATCAGTCTCTGCCTGGTTTTCACCTTCGTCGTTTTTTTTCTGCGCGAACAAAGCCGCCGTCATCTGAGCAGCGCCGAGAGCGAGGCGTTGCTGCCGCTCGCCGACGAGACGCCGCATGTTCTGGCCGCGCCGGCACCGGTTGAACCTGCGGCGCCGCCTGCGCACGCCCATGGGCATGCGCCCGGGCATGTCTGCCATGGCAACGGTTCCTGTAATTCCTGCCTTCGTCGCGCGGCGCGCCAGCAGACGGCCGTCGTCTCTGCCCCCGCTCCTTCGCCTTCCGTTTAATTTTCTCCCATGTCCGACCGCAAAATCACGCTCGAATACAACGACAAGGTCGTCCGCCAGTTCATGCTCGCCTCCGTTCTCTGGGGTGTCGTGGGCATGCTGGTGGGCATGCTCGTCGCCTCCCAGCTCAATTATTGGCGTCTCAACTTCAACCTGCCCTGGCTGACCTTCGGGCGGCTGCGTCCGCTGCACACGAACGCGGTGATCTTCGCGTTCGTCGGCAACATGATGTTCGCCGGCGTCTATTACTCGACGCAGCGCCTGGTGAAGGCGCGCCTCGCGAGCGATTTTCTCTCGGCGCTCCATTTCTGGGGCTGGCAGCTCATCATTGTAGCGGCGGCGATCACGCTTCCGCTGGGTTTCTCGCGGGGCAAGGAATATGCCGAGCTCATCTGGCCGATCGACATCGCGGTCGCGCTCATCTGGGTCGTTTTCGCGGTCAACTTTTTCTGGACGCTCGCGCGCCGGCATGAGCGCAGCCTGTACGTGGCGATCTGGTTCTACATCGCGACGATCATCACCGTGGCGATGCTCTACATCGTCAACCACCTCTCGATCCCCACCTCGCTGCTCCACAGTTATCCGGTCTTCGGTGGTGTGCAGGACGCGCTGGTGCAATGGTGGTACGGGCACAACGCCGTGGCGTTCTTTCTCACCACGCCGATCCTCGGCATCATGTATTACTTCCTGCCGAAGGCGGCGGAGCGGCCGGTTTACAGCTACCGCCTCTCGGTAATCCATTTCTGGTCGCTGGTCTTCGTCTACATCTGGGCCGGTCCGCACCACCTTCTCAACACGGCGCTGCCCGGCTGGCTGCAGGCGCTCGGAGTGACGTTTTCGGTCATGCTCTGGGCGCCGTCCTGGGGCGGCATGCTCAACGGCCTGCTCACCCTGCGCGGCGCGTGGCACCGGCTGCGCACCGATCCCGTGCTCAAGTTTTTCGCCGCTGCCGTGACCTTTTACGGCATGGCCACGTTCGAGGGCCCGCTGCTTTCGATCAAGCCGGTCAACGCCCTCGCGCATTACACCGACTGGATCATCGGCCATGTCCACGCCGGCGCGCTCGGCTGGAACGGCTTCATGGCCGCCGGCATGTTTTACTGGCTGACTCCGCGTCTCTGGAACCGGCCGCTGTTCTCCCAGGGCCTCGCCAACCTGCACTTCTGGCTCGGGACGGTCGGCATCCTGCTCTACGTCGCCGCG
Source organism: Verrucomicrobiota bacterium (assembly GCA_019510185.1). Classification (GTDB taxonomy): domain Bacteria; phylum Verrucomicrobiota; class Verrucomicrobiia; order Opitutales; family Opitutaceae; genus Rariglobus. The sequence continues at coordinate 61,610 of JAEKKV010000023.1, forward strand.
ATGTGGACCTCGGGCATCACTCAGGGCCTCATGCTCAACGCCACGACGGAGCACGGCACGGTGCTGGCGTATCCGAACTTCATCGACACGTTGAACGCTATCCGTCCGATGATGCTCTTTCGCGTGGTCGGCGGCGGGCTATACCTCGTGGGCTGGATGCTGCTGGTCTATAATCTGTATCGCACCCTGCGCGGCGCCCGTCCGGTCAATGGCACGGTCGAGGTTTTCCTCTCCGAAAAAACCGGCGCCGACGAGCGCCTGGGCGTGGGCGGCATGCTGCTCAATCCGCCCGTGGTGTTTTCCGTGCTCGGTACCCTTTCCGCCTGCGCCTGGCTGTTTGGCGGCGATTTCCTGAAGCTCGCCGGGCTCTTCGGCACCGCCTTTTTTGTGATCCTCGCCTGGGTGCACTTCGAGGCCCGCAAACACCAGTGGGGAGCGTGGTACGACCGGCTGCTCGTCAGCGTCATGCCGTTCACGGTGCTCACCTTCGTTGCCGTGGCCGCCGGCGGCCTCATCCAGATCATCCCGACGACCTTGGTGAATCGCGCGGAGAACATCGAGGACCGCCGGCAGATTCCCTACACGCCGCTGGAGCTCGCCGGTCGCGATCTCTATGTGAGCGAGGGCTGCTACAACTGTCATTCGCAGATGATCCGCACGCTGGTGCCCGATGTGCTCCGCTATGGCGACTATTCGCGCCTCGGCGAATCCATCTACGATTATCCCCACCAGTGGGGTTCCAAGCGCACCGGTCCGGATCTCGCCCGTGTGGGCGGCAAGTATCCGGCCGTCTGGCATTATCGTCACATGGAGGATCCGCGCTCCGTCTCGGCCGGTTCCAACATGCCCAATTACCCGTGGCTGCTTGCGCAAAAAACAGATGTAGCCGCCCTGTCCGCCAAGCTCTCCGTGCAACGCATGCTCGGCGTGCCTTATCCCCGGTGGACGGACGCCGAGATCGTCGAAAACGTCGGGCGGCAGGAACAGGCCATCGTCGCCGACCTCCGCGCCTCGGGCGCCTCCGTGCCGCCGGATCGCGAGATCGTCGCCCTGATCGCCTACTTGCAGACGCTCGGCCGCTCCGAGACACCGCCCAAGGCGGCCGCACGTTAAACCTCCTTCAACTTTCCCGATGTTCCGCCGCCTTCTTTTCGACGACTGGGTGATGATCTTTCCCCTCGTGGCCTTCATCACCGCCTCCTCCATCTACGCGACCCTTACCTGGCGCGCGCTCCGCATGCGTCGCTCGCAAGTCGAGCACTTCGCCCGTCTGCCTTTCGAAAACGAAACCACCGTCTCCTTGCATGAAGCCGAATAACTCCACGCCGCCCCCCGAAGATCCGGTGCGCCATCACGTTTACGATGGCATTCAGGAATATGACAAGCGCCTGCCCAACTGGTGGCTGCTCACGTTTTACGGGGCGATCGTCTTCTCCATCATCTACTGGCTCGTCACGCAGCACTTCCCGAGTTCCACCGACGAATCCCGCCTCCATGCGGAAATGGCCGCGATCGAGACGGCGAAGCTGGCTTCGTCGTCCGCCACCCTGGATGACGCGACGCTCTGGAAAATGAGCCGCAATCCCGCCTTCGTTGACGCCGGCAAGATCACTTATAATGCCACCTGCGCCAGTTGCCACAATGCGGCGCTCACCGGTGGCATTGGTCCTAATCTGCTCGACGAAGTCTGGATTCATGGCGGCCGCCCCACCGAGGTGCTGGCGACCGTCACCGACGGCGTGCTCGTCAAAGGTATGCCAGGCTGGGGGCCTGTCCTCGGCTCGCAAAAAGTATCCGAGGTGGTCGCGTTTATCATGAGCCGTCACGACGCGCCGGGTGGCGCGAAATAACGGGCAGTCCTGATGAATGAAACGTCCAGTCCAGCGGAGGCGCGCGCCAAGTCGTCCGGACGCCCTACGTTCCGGCGCCCCGAGCGGGATTCCGTCACCACTATCCAGGCAGATGGTTCGCGGTTTTTTTTGCATCCGTCCGATGTGCGCGGCGTGTTTACGCGCGCCCGCCGGTGGTCGGGCTGGCTGTTGATCGCGCTTTATCTCGTGCTGCCTTGGATCCCGGTGGGTGGCTATCCGGCGGTGTTGCTCGATGTCGCCGCGCGCCGGTTTCACTTCTTCGGGCTGACCCTGGCGATTCAGGATACCTGGCTGCTTTTCTTTGGAATCACCGGGTTGGGATTTTCGCTTTTCCTCATCACCGCGCTGCTCGGCCGCGTGTGGTGCGGCTGGGCGTGTCCGCAAACGGTTTTTCTCGATCATGTTTTCCGTCGGGTCGAACGCTGGCTGGAGGGCGATGCGATCGCGCGCCGCCAGCTCGACGCCTCGCGCTGGACGTCGGTCAAAATCGTGCGCCGGGGGGCGAAGCAATTCGCGTTTATCCTGCTTTCGGGGGTGATCGCGCACCTGTTCCTGGCCTATTTCGTCTCGATCCCCCGGCTCTGGGGAATGATGGGCGCCTCGCCGGGCGACCATTGGGCCTCGTTCGTGTTCATCTTCATTTTCACCGCGGTGCTGTATTTCAACTTCGCGTGGTTTCGCGAGCAGTTGTGCATCGTTCTCTGCCCTTACGGCCGGCTGCAATCGGCGCTGATCGACGATCATTCACTGGTCATCGGCTATGACGCGCGGCGCGGCGAGCCGCGGGGCAAGCTGCATGCGCCCGCGGCGGGAGCCTGCATCGACTGCAACCGTTGCGTGCAGGTCTGCCCGACCGGCATCGACATCCGCCAGGGGCTCCAGATCGAGTGCATCGGTTGCGCGGCATGTATCGACGCGTGTGACGACGTGATGACACGCGTGGGCCGTCCGCGCGGTTTGATCCGCTACGATTCGCTGACGGCCTTCGCCGGAGGGGTGACCCGCTGGCTGCGTCCGCGCACCCTAGTTTACGCAGCCTTGCTGCTGGCGGGCGCGGCGGTGGCGGCGTGGGCGTTATCCACGGTGCGCCCGGCGAATATCGGTGTCACGCGCATGACGGGAGCGCCCTACTTTGTGGACGCGCGCACGGTGCGAAACCAATTCCTCGTGCGCCTCGTGAACAAGCGGGATGTGCCCGCGCGTTTCATCATCGCCCTTTCCGGCGCGCCGGTTCCGGTGGAGCGCGAGGGATTGGACGGTGCGGTGGAGATCGGTCCGATGGCCGAGGAAGTGCGTCCGCTCATCCTGCAGGTGACGCGCACGGATTACGTGGGAAGTTTCGTGCTGACCGTGAACGTGACTGACGAGGCGGGCACCTTTACGTTGGCGCGCGAAGTGGAGTTTATCGGTCCGGATCCAGTCTTGCTGGGCATCCAAGGAGGCGGCCATGAAGGTGAAAAATGACCGCATCCCCTGGTTATGGGCATGGGTCGGCGGGGTGTTCACCCTGCTGATGATCGCTTGGGCGGTGTTGCTGACCGTGGTGGTGAAGCATCCGGTGGCCGAGGTGCCCCTGGCAACAAAGCCCCTTCGCTGACGATGGAACTCGCGAGCATCAGCACTCCGGCGGCGGCCTTTGTCGCGGGACTCGTGACGAGCCTGCATTGCGCGGGCATGTGCGGTCCGCTCGCCTGCCTGCTGACGCCGGCGCGGGACGAGAAGGCTGATCCGCAGACGGTCGCGACGGTCTATCATCTCGCGCGCCTCGGCGGGTATGCGACGCTCGGTGCGATCGCGGGAGCGGCGGGCCGGTTGCCGGACGCCTTGCTGGGCGGCGCGCCCGCGAAAGCACTTCCGTGGATCGTGGTGCTTTTTTTGGTGGCGGTGGCCTTTCGCTGGGAGAAGCGCCTGCCGCGCTTCGCCTTCTTCACGCGCCTGCAATGGCGGCTGCAACAGGCGCTGCGCGGCCGTTCCCGGCTGCGCGTGGCGGCGGTGATGGGCGCGGCCACGCCCCTGCTGCCGTGCGGGCCGCTTTATTTTCTGATCGCACTCGCGGCCTTGTCGGGGTCGGCGTTGCGCGGAGTTGAATTCATGCTGGCCTTCGGCCTGGGCACGGTGCCGTTGCTCTGGCTGGTGCAGGCCAACTCCGGATTTTTGCGCGCGCGGCTTTCGCCGGTGTGGCTGGCGCGTTTTCAAACCGGTCTCGCGCTCGCCGCCGCCGTGGTTCTCACCTGGCGCCTGCGTGGCACCCTGGGTTTCGGCGGACCGGCACTGGACGCCTTCATCTGCCATTGATCATGAGCACGACCACGATCTTGCCTCCAGAAAGGGACAGCGCCCGCCGGGCGCCGGCGGGAAACCGTTCTGCGTCCAAAGCGGCTTGCAAACACTGCGGAGCGCCTTCGCCGGCCGGTGATTTTTGCTGCGCGGGCTGCGCCTATGTCCATCGGCTCGTGCATGAGGAGGGGTTGGATGCGTATTACCGGATCAAGGACGAGGTGACCGTCCCGGCGGATCCGGCGCTGTTACAGCCGAGGGATTATGCATGGCTGGAAACCGCGCAACGCGAGGCGGAAGCGGCGTCGGATCCCGAGCGGGCGCCGCGTTTGCTGCTGGAGGTTCAGGGCATCTCGTGCGTGGGCTGCGTATGGCTGATCGAGAAAGTGTTCCAGAAACAACCCGGCGCGGGGCGCATCGAGATGAACGCGCAAACCGGGCAGATGCGGATTTATTGGGAGCGAGGGGAGGGCGCCGCATTCGACGCCACGGCTTTCGCGCGGGCGTTGCAACGGTTCAACTATCTGGTCGGTCCGGCCGGGGCGGCGACACAGCCCCGTCGCTCCGAAAGCCGGGCGCTCGCGCGGCGCATCGGTTTGTGCACGGCCTTCGCGATGAACGTGATGTTGTTCACGCTGCCGGTCTATTTCGGGATGGAGCGGACGTTCGCGTATGCGCCGCTTTTCGGAACGCTCTCGATGGCGTTTGGCACGCTCAGTCTGCTGGCGGGCGGAGGTTATTTTCTCAATCGGGCGGTGCGGGCCCTGCGCGAGGGCGCGGTGCACATCGATCTGCCGATCGCGCTGGGCATCGTCGGCGCCTACGCGGGGTCGATGCTCGGCTGGCTGGGCGGACGGGAGGAGTATGTTTATTTCGATTTCGTGAGCGCGTTCATCCTGCTGATGCTGGTGGGACGGTGGGCGCAGGTCGTGGCGGTGGAGGGGAATCGCCGCCGTTTGTTGAGCCGCCAGCCGGTCTCGCCCCGCGTGCGCCTGCTGGGCGCGGATGGCTCCGCGACGGAGATCGCGCCGGAGCAGTTGCAGGCCGGCCAGCGGTTCGCAGTGGCGATGGGGCACAACGTTCCGGTGGAAGGCAGATTGGAGACGGCCGAGGCGGCGGTGAGCCTCGCCTGGATCAACGGCGAATCCGAACCGCGCGTGTTTCGCGCCGGGCAACGCGTGCCGGCGGGCGCGCAAAACCTCACCCGGGGCGAACTTCAGTTGACGGCGACCCAAGCCTGGGATGGCTCGTTGTTGGCCGAGTTGTTGAAGCCGGTGGCGCGGGAGGGTTACCGGCACCGGTTGTTGGAGCGCGTTATCCAAGGATACCTCGTGGCGGTCATCGGCATCGCGGCGCTGGCGGGTTTGGGTTGGTGGCTGGAGACAGGCGACGGGCTGCGCACCGGGGCGGTGGTCACGGCGATTTTGGTGGTCTCGTGTCCGTGCGCATTGGGGCTGGCCTTTCCTTTGGCCGACGAAATCGCGACGGTGGCGTTGCGGCGCCGCGGGGTCTTTGTGCGCGCGGCGGACCTGTGGCCCCGATTGGAGCGCGTGCGGAAGCTGGTCTTCGACAAAACGGGAACCCTGACCCTGGAAATACCGGTGCTGCTGAATCCCGAGGCGGTCGCCCGGTTGAACGATGACGAGTGGTCGGCGCTGCTCGCGCTCGTGCAGGACAGCGCGCATCCGGTGGGGCGCGCGCTGCACGAAAGCCTGCTCGCCGGCGGGCGAGGCGCGTTTCCGCTGGCCGGCGAGGTGTGCGAGACGGTCGGCTCGGGAGTGGAGCTGGACGTCTGGTCGCTGGGCCGGCCCGGCTGGCGTGTCCGCTCGAAACCGTCCGACAACGCAACGCAGCCGGAATCCGTTCACGTAATACATGACAAACTCCCCGGGGACGAACCGGTGGATGTCGTGCTGGCGTGGGCCGGGGTGGAGGTGGCGCGGTTTCATTTTGCCGATCAGGCGCGGGCGGATGCCCGCGACGAGATCGCGGCGTTGGGCCGGCGCGGATTGGAGGCCTATATTTTAAGCGGAGATCGACCGGCGAAGGTCGCCGCGTTGATGGACGCGCTGGGATTGCCGGCGGAGCGCGGGCAGGGCGGATTGTCGCCGGGCGAAAAGGCCGGCTGGCTGGACACCCATGATGCGGGCCATGCGCTCATGCTGGGCGATGGCGCGAACGACAGCCTGGCGTTCGATCGCGCGCTGTGCCGCGGCACGCCGGTAATCCATCGGGGCGTGCTCGCGCGGAAGGCGGATTTTTATTATCTCGGGCGTGGGATCGCGGGGATTCGCGCGCTTTTCGAAGTCAACGACGCCCGCCGTCGGACGCAGCAAACGCTGCTCGTGTTCATGGTGGCCTACAACCTTCTGGCAGTTGGCCTGTCCGTGAGCGGACACATGAATCCGCTGATCGCGGCGATCTTGATGCCGGTGAGTTCGCTGCTGACGCTCGCGCTCGTGGGCTGGGGCATGCGCGGGGTGACGGCACGCTGAGGCGATTCGCCCAACAGCCGTCAACGATCAGCGAGCGGCGGTTGCGCCGGCCGGATTCCACTGGCTGCGGGCCTTTTCCACGGCGCGTTCCCACGCCGCGAGATCGGCTCCGTAATCAGTGCCGACCAAGAACGCCAGGTGCTCGCGGGCGCGGGTTTCGATGGCACGGGTGCTTTTGCGTCCGAGCAGGGCCAGGCAAAGGTCCGCCTGCCAGGCCAACGGGCGGTTGAGGGAATCGTCGAGAATCTGGCTGCGGAAGGGGTCGGGCACGTGGCCATCTTTGGCGAGCGGAAGCAGGAGTTCGGTTTCCAGGCCCGAGGCGAGATTGAACAAATGGGCCAGCGCCTCCTTGCGTTCGTCGAGGCTGTGCGTCTCGTCGGCAACGATCCGGGCCAGGCCGCGCGCCGCCGTTTCGTTGTCCACGGCCGGGTTGCCGAGCAGGTCGACAATCGTGGGCGCCGAGGTTTTTTCGGAGGTCGTGGAAGCCGCTTCCCTGGGCGCGGCGGGAGCGACGTTTTTAACGGCGGGTGTGACGGAAGGGGTGCTGGCCGGAGTCTTGTCCGGCGAGGTTGGCGCGGCGGCGGTCTGCACCGTGCGCGGTTGTTCATGCGCGGCGCGCTGGGTCCAAAGCCAAACGGCTCCCAATAACAAAAACAGCAACGCGAAGCTGAAAAGAAGACGGGGTTTGTTCATCGCTGAAAGCGAATGGAGCCGCCCGGGCACAGGGAGTGAAGCCTATTATGACGCGGGATCTTGGCGCAGGCCGGCCTTGACCCTAGCCGGTTGTATCCGCGGCCAGCCGGCGATGGGCGGCGGAAGGGGAGACACCCGTCTGCCGCCGGAACCAGCGGGCGAAGTAGCTCTGGTCGGGCAGGCCGACGGCGGCGGCCACGTTGCCCACCTGCATGCCCTCGGAGAGCAGCTTGCGGGCGAGCGCCAGCCGGCGTTGCGCGCGATGCTGGCCCAGCGTCAGGCCGGTGTGACGTTTAACCAGTCGGTTGAGGTGATCCCGCTGGTACCCACTTTGTGAAACCGCCTCGGTCAGAGGGGCCGACGGCTGCAATTTTCCGAGCAGACCGATGATGGCGCGGTCTTGGGGATGGGCCGTCAGCGCCGGCGCGCGTTCAAGCCAGCCGGCTGAGCGCAGCATCAGCATCAAGGTCTGAAGGATCAACACGGCGCTTTCGCAACGCGGACCCTCGTGGGCGCCTTTGTGCAATCTGACAAGTTGAACGAGATTCTGCCGGATCTGGGACAATTCCGAGCGGCTCAGGCTGCTCACGGTGGCGTGACGTTTGCGCGCGCCGCGGAACCGGAAATCGATCAGCAGGCACAGCGGGGCGCGACGCCCCCGACGTTCGAAAGAGTGCGACACCGCCGGCGGCACCATGACGAGCGTGCCGGCTTCCACCCGGGCGCGGTGGTTGGAAAAAGTCTGCCGGCCCCCGCCGCTCAGATAGAGAATAGCCTGGCTCCAAGGATGACGGTGCAGGCTCACCGAGGCCAGCTCCGGCATGTGGCCGTGCGCGGCGATGGTCAGCACCTCCAGTCCGGGGATGCGAAGCTGGGCGTTATTGATGAGCAGCGAACGAAACTGGCGCATGATTAGGACAGAACCTAAGTCGATTTTGTCCTGATTTGCACCGACAAAATCCTCACAAATAAGGGGATTCGGGTGTAAGATCGCCCACTGTGACCGCCACCCCCGAAACCACTCCCGTCATTCTTGTCACTGGCGCCGGCCGCGGCCTCGGCCGCGGCATCGCGCTGCAACTGGCCGAGCAGGGCCACTCCGTCGCCATCAATTACGCGGGCAACCGCGCCGCCGCCGAGGAGACCGCGGAGCTCTGCCGCAAGGCCGCCGTCAGCCCGGCGCAGCGGTTCGTGCCCGTCCAGGCCGACATCAGCTCGGCAGTCGACCGCCAGCGGCTGCTCGACGAGACGCTCGCCGCCTTCGGCCGCGTCGATGCCTTGGTGAACAACGCCGGCGTGGCTCCAAAAGTCCGCGCGGATATCACCGAGGCCTCGGTGGAATCGTTCGAGGAAATCATCCGCACCAACCTGCAGGGACCTTATTTTCTGACGCAGCTGGTCGCCCGCCACTGGTTGGGGGCAAAACCGTCGCCGGCGCTCAAAGGCGGTTTCAAAATCATTTTCGTAACCTCGATCTCAGCCGACACCGCGTCCATCGCGCGCGGCGATTACTGCATTTCGAAGGCCGGTCTGGCCATGGCCGCGCAGCTCTGGGCCACGCGCCTTGCGGCCGAAGGCATCCAGGTGGTCGAGCTCCGCCCGGGCATCATGGCGACCGACATGACCACCGGCGTGAAAGGCAAGTACGACGCCCTTCTCGCTCAGGGCCTCGTGCCGCAGATGCGCTGGGGCACGCCGGAGGACGTGGGTCTCGCGGTCCGCTCCGTGTTGGCCGGCCATTTCCCGTTTTCGACCGGCGCGGTGATTCCCGTGGACGGCGGTTTCAACCTGCGCCGCCTTTAATTTTTTCAATTTCCCAATCCGATGATCAAAATCGACTCCTCCCTGACGCCCAAGGCCCTGCGCCCCGACGTCGAGCGTCTCTTCGAACTCTCCGCGCAAAAAATCCACGCGCTCCAAAAGCGCTGGAACGCCAAGGACGGCACCCCGGTGTTCACGGTCGCCGGCAAATACACCTCGCGCGGCTGGACCGAGTGGACGCAGGGCTTCCAGTTCGGCGCGGCCGTGCTGCAATTCGACGCAACCGGCGACGCCAAGGCGCTGGCGATCGGCCGCGAGGGCACGCTCAAGCACATGGCCAGCCACGTCAGCCACATCGGCGTGCATGACCACGGCTTCAACAACGTCTCGACCTACGGCAATCTCCACCGGCTCGCCCGCGAGGGCAAAATCTCCGCCGACGAGGGCGAGGTTCATTTCTACGAGCTCGCGCTCAAAGTCAGCGGTGCCGTCCAGGCCGCTCGCTGGACCGATCTGCCGGAAAATCTCGGCTACATCTATTCGTTCAACGGCCCGCACTCGCTCTTCGCCGACACCATCCGCTCCCTGCGCGTGCTCGCGGTGGGCCACCAGCTCGGTCACAGCCTCATGGGCGAGCGCGACCGCAAGATCTCGCTGCTCGACCGCCTGTTCCAGCACGCCGAGACCACCGCGCGCTACAATGTGTATTTCGGCAAGGGCCGCGACTTCTACGACCTGCCCGGTCGCGTCGTGCACGAGTCGATCTTTAACCTGAACGACGGTTCCTACCGCTGCCCGAGCACGCAGCAAGGTTACACGCCGTTCTCGACGTGGACGCGCGGCCTCGCGTGGATCCTCTGCGGCTACGCCGAGCAGCTTGAGTTTCTCCAGACCCTGCCCGAGGCGGCCTTCAAGGCCCAGGGCGGCAAGAAAAAGGTGCTCGCCCGCTTCCTCGAGGTGGCCGAGGCCACCGCGGAGTTCTTTATTCAATACACTCCGGTGGACGGTATTCCCTATTGGGACACCGGCGCCCCCGGCCTCGCCTTCCACGGCGATTATCTCGACCGCGCGTCCGAACCGTTCAACGCCTTTGAGCCGATCGACAGCTCGGCCGCCGCCATTGCCGCGCAGGGCTACGTCCGCCTCGGAAATTATCTCAAGGCTAACAAGCAGGCCAAGAAGGGCGACCGTTACCTTGCCACCGGCCTCACCATCGCGAAGACCCTCTTCAGCGACAAATACCTGGCTCTTTCGCCCAAGCACGAAGGCTTGATCCTCCACTCGGTTTACCACCGTCCGAATGGCTGGGATCACATCCCGAAGGGCCAGAAGGTTCCCTGCGGCGAGTCCAGCATGTGGGGCGATTATCATGCCCGCGAACTCGCGCTGCTCCTCCTCCGCATGGCCCGCGGTGAGTCCTACTACACCTTCTTCCTGCGCTGATCTTCCGCGTCGCCGGTTAAACCCCAACCTCCTCCGCTTCAATGACCGCTCCGCTGAAAGATTTCTCCAAGCTCTGCATCCACACCATCACGACCAAGCCGTGGGCGCTGGAAGATGCGGTGCGCAACTATGCCAAGGCCGGCGTCAAGGGCATCACCGTCTGGCGCCAAGCCCTGGAAGGCCGCGACGTGAAGGAATCGGGCCGGATGATCCGCGAAAACGGCCTGGCCATCGCCGCGTTGTGCCGCGGCGGTTTTTTCCCCTCGACCACCGCCGAAGGTCGCACTGCGGCGATCGATGAAAACCGTCGTTGCATCGACGAGGCGGCCGCGCTCGGCGCCCCTATGGTGGTGCTGGTTTGCGGTGCCATCCCCGGTCTGTCCCTGGTCGAGTCGCGTCGTCAGATCACCGACGGTATCGCGGCGCTTGCCACCCACGCCGCCGCCGCCGGGGTGAAACTCGCCATCGAGCCGCTGCATCCCATGTACGCGGACGACCGCTCGGCCGTGAACACGATTGGCCAGGCCCGCGCCATCTGCAACGCCGTCAAATCCCCGTGGGTCGGCATCGCCGCCGACGTTTATCACATCTGGTGGGACGACCAGCTTGAGGAGCAAATCGCCGCCTGCGGACGGGAAAAGACTCTCTTCGGCTTTCACATTTGCGACTGGCGCACGCCGACCGTCGACCTGCTCAACGACCGCGGTCTGATGGGCGAGGGTTGCATCCCGATCCGCCAGATCCGCGGCTGGATCGAGAAGGCCGGCTTCGACGGTTTCAACGAAGTCGAGATCTTCTCCCATCGCCACTGGGCCGGCGACCAGCACGAGTTTCTCCAGGCCATCCAGCACGCCTACCTCGACCGCTCCTGATTTTCTTCCTCTCAACCCTCCCGCTTCTCTTCTATGAAAGAACACAACATCGGTATCATCATGAACGGCGTCACCGGACGCATGGGCACGAACCAGCACTTGGTTCGTTCCATCCTCGCCATCCGCAAGCAAGGCGGCGTCAAGCTCGCCAACGGCGACGTCATCATGCCCGACCCGATCCTGGTGGGCCGCAACCTCGACAAGCTCAAGGCCCTCGCCGCCACGCACGGCGTCGCCCGCGTGACCACTGATGTGGACGCCGCGCTGAAGGATCCGTTCAACAAGATCTATTTCGATTCGCAGACCACCGACCGCCGCGCCGAAGGCGTGCGCAAGGCGATCAAGGCCGGCATGGCCGTTTACTGCGAAAAGCCCACCGCCGTGGATACCGCCACCGCGCTCGCGCTTTACCAGGAATGCAAGGCCGCCGGCATCAAGAACGGCGTCGTGCAGGACAAACTCTGGCTCCCCGGCCTGATGAAGCTCAAGATGCTCATCGATTCCGGCTTCTTCGGAAAGATCCTCTCCGTCCGTGGCGAGTTCGGTTATTGGGTGTTCGAAGGCGACCTCCAGCCCGCCCAGCGCCCCTCTTGGAATTATCGCAAGGAAGACGGCGGCGGCATGATCATCGACATGCTCTGCCACTGGCGCTACGTCATCGACAACCTCTTCGGCAACGTCACGGCCGTCTCCTGCCTCGGCACCACCCACGTCGAAAAACGTTTTGACGAGCAGGGCAAGCCCTACAAGTGCACCGCCGACGATTCCGCCTACTCGACCTTCGAAACCGAGCAGGGCATCACGCTGCACTTTAACAGCTCGTGGACCACGCGCGTCCGCCGCGACGACCTCCTCACGCTGCACGTTGACGGCACCAAGGGTTCGGCCGTGGCCGGCCTGCGCGAATGCTGGACCCAGCGCGCCGAGAACACCCCGCGCGCCACATGGAATCCCGACATTCCCCAGCCCATCAACTTCATGGAAGGCTGGCAGAAGGTTCCCGAGTACGCGAACTTCGACAACGCCTTCAAGGTGCAGTGGGAGCTCTTCCTCAAGCACGTCGTGAACGACGAGCCGTTCCGCTGGACTCTCCTCGAGGGCGCCAAGGGCGTGCAGCTCGCCGAAGCCGGCCTCGACTCCTCCGCCAAGCGCGCTTGGGTCAACCTGCCGAAGATCGGCTAAGACCTGTTGCGCCAGCTCATTCTTGGCAAAGCAAAGAGCCTCCCGATTCGGGAGGCTCTTTTTGTGAATGGAGGGTCCAGTGGGTTTGTCCCGATATTGCGGACCGTCGGTTAAAAACCACACACACTGAACCATCAAATGTAGGCCTCGGACAAAGCCAGCATGGCAAAATAAGCGGAATTGCGCCTTTGAAAGCCCGTGGCCTCTGCTTAGGTTCGATTCACTTTTGCCTATTCTTTAAAAACTAAGGCCCATATTCCAATTTGAGTAATCTCGGCGATAAACTCTCCTCTGCATTTTTGCCGCATTCCGGGCAGAAAAATCCAGCGAAAGCGCCGAAAAACGGACCCAAGCTTGCGGACCATATGAGTAGCCTGGATGCCCTGAGGGCGGCTGCAGCAATATCAGTATGTTTGTTTCACTTCTCGCACGATAATTTTCTCAACGGAGGTGTCTTTCAAAGCATATTTCAGCTAGGTTACTTGGGGGTTGATGCGTTTTTCGTTATCTCAGGCTTTGTGATTCCGTTGGCTCTCTATAATTCAAGGCCTCCTTGGATTCAAGAAGTAAGTGCGACATAGGTGCTGAATGGGATATTTTCAATTAAGTGATGAAGAGCGATACAAGATCGGGGCAATGAAGACTGCGGGGAGTTCGATGAGTGATATAGCCAGGGCGCTGAAGCGGC
>JAEKKV010000037.1 GCA_019510185.1 Verrucomicrobiota bacterium
TGTGCCGGCGAGGCGGAAGATGGTGCCCGTGATGTCGGCCACCGTGGGGCCGAGGGTGTGCGGACCATCCACATAGTAAATCGGCTCCGCGATGCCGTAATCCTGGTTGTAGCTATATTCGGCAGGCGTCGGCGACAGCTGCTCGAACAGGGAGGCGGCCCCGGAGGGCGTCGCCAGCAAGAGGCCCGCCACAATCGCTGCACAACAGGTCTTCACGCGCGTCCCCCTTTTGCGAGAAGCGGCGATACGGCGCCCCTCGGACAGGAGCGGTCGTACATCGAGCCCTAAAGCGCGGCGTCCACCGAACGTGGGATGCTGGAAATAGCGGCTGCAGGTGCGCCGGATCGTAGCCAGGCGTTGTTGCTGCGCAATTCAAATAAGAACTGATCCGTAACGATTTTAAACGCGCTACAGCTTGTGCCAAATTGTTCGAGGTAAAAGAACGTTTGGCCTAACAAACGACTCGTTGACTCTTTTGCCTGCTCATGATGTTTGTGTGCCTGGAGAGGCAGTCGAACAGGGGACAGCCATGAGCAAGCGTCAGATTTGCTTGGCCTTCGCGGGCGCGCCCGCGATCTGCGCGGCATCGGTTTTGGCCAAAGCTTTCAACTCTCCGGATTTTCTTGGACGCATCAGACGCGGGCGCCCGTCCGCGCCTTTGCAGGGAGAGGTGGAATGAATAGGCTTTTACTCGCGGCGCTTGTCGCGATCACGCCGGCTGCCGCCCAGGCAGCCGGCACGGTTACCTATACGTGGACGACCACGAGCCAAGGGTTTGGCAGCCATGTCGACCAGCCGACGTCCGCCTCGTTCGACGTTCCCTATGAGGCGGTCCTGGCGGGCAAGATCCTGTATTCGGACATCTCCAATATCCAACTGGTTTATCCCGGCCTGACGCTGACCAGCTTTACGCCTACCTCGGTCGGACTGGACAATGCGGCCTTTGTCGATCCGGTCACGGGCGCTCTCCTCTATCACGACGCGGAGCAGGGGCTGGGCGTGGTCGGCTATCAGGGCGGGCTGTTCAGCGATTCCTTCCTGTCGATCACGTTCGATTCGGTCGCGCACACGCAGGGCGGCCAGGCCCTGTCGTCGGTTGCCGACCAGTATAATGCGCTCAACAGCGGCGCGCCCTATGCCGGCTATCCGACCGCGGGATATTGGACCGCGACATTCAAAATTCCGACTCGCGGCGTTCCCGAGCCCGCATCGTGGGCGATGATGCTCGGCGGATTCGGCCTGGTCGGCGGCGCGATGCGGCGGGCGCGGGAGACGACGAAAGTCAGGTTCGGATAGGCCGAAGCGGGAGAGTGGCGGGCGGCGTCGACCGAAAGGCCGGCGGCGCCTGCACAATTCGGCAAGGATATGCCGGAGCATATGAAACAATGCGCCGAAGGTCGTGCGCGCCATTCTCCAACCAATGACAATCCCGCTATCCCCAATTATCCGTCTCCAAAGAGGTTGCGCTTCAATTCCCGAAAGGCGGGCGCAAAGATTATTGTGCCCCCTCAATTCGCCGGACGCACGTTTCCCATGGCTTGGGGCAAGCTTTTGTGACCGGCGCGGTTCCGCACACCTGCTCGGCAGCGGGGAGGCTGCATGCTGACCTTGGACAGTGAAGTCCTGGATACCGCCTGTAGGCCTGCCAATGCGCAGTATCCGGTCGGGGCGGCT
>JAEKKV010000024.1 GCA_019510185.1 Verrucomicrobiota bacterium
TCGATGTGATCTTCTTTCTGCTGGCGACCTTCGTTCTCTTCACCCTCTCCCTGAACGCGATTCAATCCGTCCCGGTGGACCTGCCCAAGGCCACGCCCTCCGCGCCGCCCGACCCGGACGACGAAAGCGTTGTCCTCCAAGTCACCGACGGCGGCTCGGCCTACTGGAACAAGGAACTCATTGGTTTTAACGAAATCGCCCCCCGCCTTTCCGAATATAAAAACAACCATGCCAACGCCCGCGTCCTGATCACCGGCGACGACAAAGCCAAGTACGGCTCCGCGGTCAAAGCCCTCGACGAAGTTCGCAAGGCTGGCATCACCCAAGTCTCCATCGAGACCACTTTCCGCCCCTCCGGACGCTGAACCATGAGCCGCAATCTAGTCATCGGTCTCGTCTTATCTCTCCTGCTGCACGCCGGCTTTATCTTCGGCGGCCAGATCTTGAAGGCCCACCCAGGACCCAAGCAGGTCAAAAAAGAGGCACCTACGGTCGAACTCATGCCCATCCCTCCGATGGAGCCCGACAAGCCCGAGGACGTTCCTGATCCCGCCGACAAGCCGGATATTTCTGACATCGTCCCGCCCATGCAGGCTGATCTCCCGTCGATCGTGGACTCGCCCTTTTCCCAGCAGATGCAGGCCATCCCGCCTCAAGGTCTGACAAAGATCGGCGGAGGACTAAGCATTCCCAAGGGCCGTCCCGGCGGTGAAAAAGTGTTTGATATCGCGAGCCTCGACCAGAAACCCGAGGCTCGTTTCCAGCCCAAGCATGTTTATCCGCCTGAGCTCAAGCACGTGGGCCTTAAAGGCGAGGTCACGGTTGGATTCATCATTGATTCCTCGGGTGGGGTTCGCGACGCTTACATCGTAAGCTCCACTGCCCGCGAGTTCGAGAAGGCCGCCAAGGAAACCGTGCTTAAATGGAAGTTTCGTCCGGGCAAGAAGGGCGGTTCGGCGGTCAATAGTCGTGTCGTCATCACTCTAGAATTTACGCCTCCCAAGCAAAATTAAGCATGTTTCCGATCCCTTCATTTCCCCGTCGTCTTCTCGGCATCGCCTTGCTGATGCTGGCGCCCCTTCTGCCGGAGCTAAAAGCCCAGGCTCAAGAGGAGCATCCGAAAGAGCTGTCGGAGTCAGTCTCCACCGCGCTGGGCAACCTCAAGGGCTTGGTCGATGCCAAGAACTACAAGGAAATCATCCATCTTTTGGACACCTTGATTCCCACGGTGGGCGCCGAGAGCTACGACTTGGCGGTGCTTTCGCAGATCAAAGGCCAAGTGCTGCTGACCGACTCCCAGTATGAGCCTGCGATCGCGCCCATGGAAAAGAGTCTGAGCTTGGGCGACAAGTACGGCTATTTCGACGAGAGCACGACGCTCAGCGGCCTCTACACTCTGGTTCAGATCTATTATCAACAAGCCGCAGACCTCAAGGATCCCCCCCGCCAAAAAGAACTCTACGAAAAAGCCTGCGGCTACTTCGAGCGCTGGCTGAAGGAATCCCCGAAGACGACCGCCGAGAACGAGCTTTTTTACGCTTCAATCCGTTACAATGAGGCCATCCTGGATCCGGCTCACCCCGATTTGGAAAAGGTTCGCCTGGCCTTGGCCGCCGTGGAAAAGAGTCTGTCCCTGACCATCAAGGTCAACACGCAGGCCTACGTTCTCATGCTCGCCGCGCAACAGCAGCTCGGCGACAACCAGAAGACGGCCGAGCTCTTTGAGATCCTCGCGCAACGCGAGCCCGGCAACGAGACTTACTGGCAGCAACTTCTGGCGACCTATTACGCGCTTGCCGGCTCTTCGAAAAAGGATGCTGACATTCGCCGCTACAACCTTCGTTCGCTCATCACCTACGAGCGCGCGCAGGCGCACGGCCTGCTTAATACGCCTCGCGATAACTTCAGCATCGTCGCCCTTTATTTTACTCTCCAGCAGTTCGATCGCGCCTCCGCCTTCCTCGCCAAGGGACTCAAGGACAAATCTATCGAAGGCTCCCGACGCAATTGGGAGCTGCTCGCCTCCGCCTACCAGCAACAGCATGAGGAGGAACGCGCGGCGGCCACGCTCCTCGAAGCGGCGCGACTTTTCCCGACCGAGGGTCAGCTCGAATTCAACTATGCCCAGCTTCGCTACTCCCAGGAAAAAACCGCCGAAGCCTATGCCCACCTTGAGACTGCGATCACCAAGGGCAACCTCGACAAACCGGGTCCGGCCTTCGTCTTCATCGCCTTTGTCGCCTTCGAGTTGAAACGCTTGGACGACGCCGCCCGCTGGGCTGACGCCGCCACCGACAAGCCCGACGTGAAAAAAGAGGACCTGGCCCGCCTCAAGCGCGCAATCAAAGAGGCCATTCGCGAACGCGAAGCGCTCAAAACATCTTCAATTTAAAACAAGCTCATGAACAAAGCCTACTGGATTGGTCCCATGGTCGCCTTAATGGTGTTCGGCGGGATTTTCTTTAATTTCAAAAGCGGCTACGAGGCCAAGCAAAAAGCCCACGAGGAGCAGGTTCAGGCCGAGAAGCAGGCCAAGCTGAAGGGCGAGGTCGAGGCCCGCCGCAAGGCGGTCGAGGATGCTCTCCGCGTCCAAGCCGAACGCAAAAAGGAGCGCGAGGCCAAGGAAGCCGACGAGCGCGCCCGCAAGGAGGCCCGCCAAGTGGCGCTGGATGCCCGTGACAAGGTCTTTCACGAACAGGATCGACTGGCCAAGCAGGTCGAAAACCTGAAGCGGGATATTGCCACCGAGCAGGACGCGATCGCGAAGATCAGCCGTGATCGTCAGGATTCCATCGCCGAGCAGACCTTCCTGAAAGCCTACGTCGAGAAAGCGCAGGAAAACGTCAAGTCCCTGCAGGATGTCCTGCTGAAGATCACCCAAGCCGAGGCTGCCCGCGCGGCGGCGGAGGCTGCTGCCAAGAAGAACGCCACCTCCTGAGTCTATTTTCCCATGAACCGTTTTTACATCATCGTTCCGGTCGTCTTGTTGGGCCTCTTTGGCGGGGTCTATTGGCAGCACACCCAAGAGGCTGAAAAGCAGGCCCGGGAAAAAGCCGTCGCCGTGGCCCAAGCCAAGGCGGCCGAAGAAGCCAAAAAAGCCGCGGCCGACCGTCAGTCGCGCGAAGACACCGACAAACGCGCCGCCGCCCGGCTTGCCGAAGATAAGAAGAAGGAGGCCGAGAAGCGCGCCAAGTGGGATGCCGATTCCGCCCACATCGCCGAGGACACGGCCCGTTATACGAGTCAGGCCGACGAGTCTTCCAAGCAGGTCACGGCGCTTGAAAAGCAACTCGCCGATCTGCGGGCTTCGAAAAAGACGCTCAATGAAGAAGCCTTCAGCGCCGCTCATGATGTGGAGGCGCTCCTGATTCAGAGACGCAGTGCTGAGATGGAAATCCAGCGCACCACGGAAATGGTCGCCCACAAGGCTGCCGGCGTCGCCGCGGCCCCCTGAGCAAATCTGACTTATATCATATAAGGTTCGATCTGAGCCGCCCGTCGCCGGGCGGCTTTTTAGTTTTTATAGGCCGAATCCGGACAATGCTAATAAAGTGCATGTTCGCCGGGTTGTGGTGGATTTATATTCAATGATAACGCCCGGTTTCGGCGTTATATTGGAATTCTATTCAACTCTATAGAGTGGGGCGACGTTGGCACCGTGACTGCTAAAAGCGGGCTCGATCCAGCGTAGGAATAGACAACTAACACCACCACTATGGCCACGATAATTCACTCGCCGCGATGGCAGATTACATCGCTTTCATTGTTACTTTTAACGTCCGCCCTGATTGCCCAAGAGGCGCCCAAGACGGAAACCGAGCCCAAAAAAGACGAGGTTATCGTCTTGGATAAGCTGGAGTCCGATGACGGCCTTGATCCCAGCGGCGTGCTTCCTCCGTCCAACAATGTTTTTGGCTTGAGCAAGAGCGCCCTCGAGACGCCCCGCCAGGTCAGTAACGTGACCGGCGACATGATCGAGAAGTTTAACATCAGCGATTTGGCTGATTTGCAGCGCTTCTCGCCCAGCACCTATACCGCTTACTCCTTTGGCGTGCAGGGTGCGCAAAGCATCCGTGGCGATTCGGCCGACGTGTTTTATAACGGCATGAAGAAGCTGAACAACGCCTCCAATGTGCCGACCATCATCGGCGCGACGGACGGTGTTATCATCGTGCGTGGCCCCCCCTCCGCGGCCTATGGCGCCGGTCAGGTCGGCGGCTATATGAACATCATTCCCAAGTCCGCTCGTGCCAGCACCGGCAAGTACCTCAACAAGTACACCGGCAAAGCCACGCTGACCGTGGATAACTGGGGCAAGAAGGTCGGCACCTTGGAAGTGGGCGGTCCCACGACCGTTTTCGGCAAGCGCGCCGGTTTCTATGTTTTCACCCAGCAGGAAGATTCGAAGACCTATTACATCGGTCAAAAGATCATCGATCAGGTCTTTCAGGGCACGCTCACGGTTGATGTGACCCACGACTTGCGCTTGGAAGTGGGCGGTAGCTACCAGCACCACCATGGCACGGGCATCGCGGGTTGGAATCGTGTCACGCAGGACTTGGTCGATAACCGGACGTACCAGACCGGTATGCCTGATTTCAGCAAAATCGACACCAATAATGACGGAACGGCCAGCCGTGCGGAACTCTTCAACGCGGGTTTGACCAATAATTATAACTTCAATGCTAACAACACGCCTAAGTCCGGCCAAGTCAAGGCGGGCACCACGGCTTACACCAATCCGAATGGCCCGCTGAAGTTCGTGACCAATGTGGGCACTGCGAAGTTGGACCCCCGCCAAGTGCTGCTGGAGCGCATCAACTATGGCGTGGATTACATCGGGTTCCTCGACTTGGTCAATGATGCCAACCCGGATCTGACTTTCAGCAACAAGATGTACTGGGAGCAGCAGAATTACCACAAGTTGTCCGACATTGCCTACTTCCGCGCGGGCGACACCACGGTTGCCGAGGATCGCGCCACCGTCGAATGGCACCCCCAGCACCTGCCTGATTGGGTGGAGGTGGGTTTCATAGCGGCCGCCAATGCGCGTTACTTGGACGCCTTTAATCAAACGACCAATGTCTTCCAGATCTTCAACTATTGGGATCTCACGCAATTCACCAACGGCCACTATCTCTTCCAAAACGGTTGGGATTCTCCGACCACGGCGGGCATTGATTCGCGCGCCAAGAGCCAGACCATGGAGGGCGGTTTGGGTACGGTGCTGGATATGACCTTCCTCAAGAAGCTGACGGTGACGCTGGGCGGCCGCTACGACATGGTTAATGCCGAGGTTCAAAACTATCCCGGCCTGAGCACCAAAGGCAATACGGTGCTGACTCCGACAGCCGCCTCCCGGGCCGAGGCCTCCGACGCCCGTCGTTCGCTCAGTTCGGCCAGCATCTCGTATAAGGTGCTCCCCAACGTGTCGCCTTACTTCACCTATGCCAATCCTTCGAGTGTCGTCCCCGGAACCACGGGCGGTGTTTCGAGCAGCCAGGTCAACACCGGTCTGTTGACCACCAGCGAACTGATCGAAGGCGGCATCAAGGGCGAATTCTTCAAGGGCAAGCTGTTCGCTTCCTATGGAGCGTACAAGCAGCTCCGCACGGCCTTTCAGCAATCGCTCAATGGTGGCAACGGCGGTTTCCAGCAGACGAAGAGCATCGGCAACGAGGCTGAAGTGCGCTGGGTGCCCACCCGCAACTTCAACCTCTCCGCCGCGGTTGACATGACGCTCCGCTACACCGATCCGCTGACTGCCGGGCAAACGCCCGCCACGGTTCAGGAAGTCGGTCTCGATCCGATCAACTTCGGCGGCGGTCGCTACCAGAAGGATTATAACCTGTCCAATACGCGGCGCCCGGCTCCTCCGGTCGTGGCCAGTCTTTTCGGAGACTATGTTTTCGGTAACAGCGGCTTCGACGTGTCGGTTGGCACCAACTACACCAAGGGTTACTATGCCTCCAATCTCGAGGGCATTCACTTGCCGGCTTCGTTCACGATCTCGACCGACGTGGGTTACCGGACGAAGACGTGGGAAGTGCGCCTCTCGGTCAAGAATTTGACCAACGAGCTCTACTTCACGTCCACCAGCGGTGATGCCGCGCTGATTCCTCAGCCCGGTCGCACCTTCACCGCGAAGTTCACGTACAAGTTCTAAGCTTCAACTGACAATCCTGGATTCCAAACAAAGAGGCGCAGTACGGACTGCGCCTCTTTTTCGCTCTTTTCGCCCATGACCGCGGTTGCAACCGACAGGCGCTCCTCGCGAAACCGCTCACGGCCACCGGCCTCATCCAATTTATCTCAAGGTCCGCGGCGTCCCGACGAGCCCTGCGCTTCCTCCATTCTGTCCCGTTAAATTCCGCTCCCATCACCCATGACCACGTTGTTCCTAAAAAGACATCTTCCTTCGCGGCTGCTGACCTTGTCGCTCGCCGCCGCCCTTGGCCTTGTCGCGGTCGGCCTGCACGCGGCTGAGTCCGCCCCGTCGTTCCAAGTCGAGGAAACCACCATCGCCAAAATCCAGGAGGCGATCCTCGCGAAGAAGCTCACTTCCACCGAGCTCGTTAAAATTTATCTCACCCGCATCAAGGCCTTCAACGGCCCCGGTGTGGAGGAGCCCGAGGGCATTCTCGGGCCGATCAAGCCGATCGCCCATGGCAAAAACGTGAACGCGATGATCACGCTGAATCTGCGTCCGGCCACGCGCAAAGCGTGGGGCTTCGACGACCGCAAGGCGCGCAGCATGACGGATGCGGTGGACAACGATCCGAACATGCCGGACGCGCTCGAGGTCGCCGCGAAACTCGACGCCGAGTTCGCGAAGACCGGCAAGCTGGTCGGCCCGCTGCACGGCGTGGTGATCGCGATCAAGGATCAGTTCGACACCTTTGACATGCGCACGACCTCTGGCGCCGACGCGTTCTATGCGAACGACCGGCCCCCGCACGACTCCACCTTCGCGCAGCGCCTGCGCGATGCTGGCGCCATTGTTATCGGAAAGGCCAACATGGGCGAATACGCCGGTGGCTACCGCAGTTCCTTCGGCGGCACCGAGGAGAATCCTTACGACACCGAGCGCGTTCCCGGCGGTTCGAGCGGCGGTTCCGCCATGGCCGTGGCCACCAACATGGTGACCGTGGCCATCGCCGAAGAAACCGGCCCCTCCATCCGCGCCCCGGCCCAATACGCCAACTCCGTCGGCATCTCGCCCACGCAGGAACTCGTCAGCCGTCATGGCATGATCAACATCGGCCTCAACACCCGCATCGGACCGATTGCCCGCACCGTGGAGGACGCCGCCCGCGTGCTCACCGTCATCGGCGGTTACGATCCGAAGGATGAAATGACGGCGTTCGGCGTCGGCCACACGCCGGACCAGCCCTATGAAAGCTTCACGCATGCGAAGAGCCTCAAAGGCATGCGCATTGGCGTCGTTCGCGAGTACATGGACAAGACCGTTTACCCCAAAACCGCGTACCAAAACATCGACCTCATCGAGCGCGCCATCGAAGACCTGCGCAAGGCCGGCGCCACCATCGTCGAGCCCGGCCCCGAGGGCCTGTTCACGCCTTATGTCAAACGGTACAATCCGATGTTGAGCAACGCCTCGTGGACCAAGGCGTTCCCCGAGCTGTTTCCCGTGGACGAAAAGGGCAAGCCGGCCGCCGATCACGTCGCCGCCTTGGTCGATCTGGCCTTTGACACCTCGAAGGTTCCTGGCAAGACCACCATCCGCGACTTCGGCGGCGCTTCGGCCGTGGGCGAAAGCAAGTACGGCTACGACATCTATCTCAAGGAGCGCGGCGACGCGAATATCAAGGATCTCGGCGATCTGGTGAACAAGGCGAACTACTACGAGTCGCCCAATTTCCCGACCAAGAAGTCCGGCCTCGCGAGCGCCAACAAGGGCATGGCCCTGGACACCGCCGTCCGCCTGCAGCGCCGCTTCGCCATCCAGCAGATCATCCTTGCGTGCATGGCGGAGATGAAGCTCGACGCCGTGGTCGCTCCGACCGGTCTGGCTCCCGCCCGCAAGCTCCTCGCGCCGAACGAACCGTCCGGCAATGGCATTGGCAATTACGGCATGTTCACCTTCATCGGCGCCCAAGGCTTCCCGGTGATCACGGTGCCCGCCGGCTTTACGACCGAGGTCTACGATTGGGTTCCGGATCCCTCCGCTCCGCCCGCACCGCCCCGCGCCTCCGGCCGGACCGGTGGCGGCGGTGACGATGGCGAAGGCGGCGGACGTTCTGCCACGCCGATGATGCTCACCGGCCCGACGCCGGCCAAGCTCCCGGTCGGTGTCGATTTCATCGGCCGTCCTTTCAGCGAGCCGACGCTTCTTAAAATCGCCGCCGTGTACGAGCAGACCACGCATCACCGCATGATGCCGCCGGATTTCGGCGCGCTCCCGGCTGCAAAATAAACCGCAGCAATCAACCCACCAGTCGCGACGACCATGATCACCACCCATCGAAAAGAAAAACGGTTCTCGCGACTGCTGGCGTTTTCGCTCGCCGCCGTCCTGAGCGTCACCGTCACAACCGCCCAGGCGGCGAATGCCCCAAGCGGTTTTGTTGTCGAGGAAACCACCATCGCCAAAATCCAGGAGGCGATCCTCGCGAAAAAACTCACGGCCACCGAGCTCGTGAAATTGTACCTCGCGCGGGTGGCCGCCTACAACGGCCCCGGCGTCGACCAGCCCGAAGGTTTGCTGGGCCCCGCCAAAACCATTGCCCATGCCAAGGGCGTGAACGCGCTGATCACGCTGAACCTGCGTCCGGCCGCGCGCAAAGCCTGGGGCTTTGACGATCACAAGGCGCGCAGCATGACGGATGCGGCGGACAACGATCCGAACATGCCGGACGCGCTCGAGGTCGCCGCGAAACTCGACGCCGAGTTTGCGAAGACCGGCAAGCTCGTCGGCCCGCTGCACGGCGTGGTGGTCGCGATCAAGGACCAGTTCGACACCTTCGACATGCGCACGACCTCAGGCGCCGACGCGGACTACGCCAACGACCGGCCCCCGCACGACGCCACGTTTACCAAGCGGCTGCGCGATGCCGGGGCGATCATTCTAGGGAAAGCCAACATGGGCGAATACGCCGGCGGCTATAAAAGTTCCTTCGGCGGCATCGCCGTGAATCCCTACGACACGGAGCGCCAGCCCGGCAGCTCCAGCGGCGGCTCGGCCGTGGCCGTGGCGACCAACCTCGTCACCTGCGCCATCGGCGAGGAAACGCACATCTCCATCCGCGATCCGTCCCGGCGCAACAGCGCGGTGGGCATCATGGCCACCCAGGAGCTGGTGAGCCGCCATGGCATGGTCCAGATCGGCATCAACACCCACATCGGCCCGATCGCCCGCACCGTGGAGGACGCCGCGCGCATCCTCACGGTGATCGCCGGTTTCGATCCGAAGGACGAGATGACCGCGTTCGCCGTCGGTCGCATGCCCGACAAGCCCTACGAAACGTTCACGCGGGAGAAGAGCCTCAAGGGCGTGCGCATCGGCATCGTCCGCGAGTACATGGACAAGAGCCTCTTCACGAAGGCGGACGAAGAGAGCATCGATATCGTCGACCGGGCGGCCGAGGACTTGCGAAAATTGGGCGCGACCGTCGTCGATCCGGGCAAGGACGGGTTGTTCACGTCCGCGATCCGCCGCTACAATCCGATGCTGCACAACGCCTCGTGGACGAAGCTTTTCCCCGAGCTGTTTCCCGTGGACGAAAAGGGCAAGCCGGCGAATGACCACATCGCCACCTTGGTCGATCTCGCGTTCAACCCGGAAAAAGTGCCGGGCAAGGTCACCCTGCGTGACTTCAAGGCCGTGGAGGCGGCGGGCGAAGCCAAGTATGGCATGAACACTTACCTGCGCGAACGCGGCGACTCCAACATCAAGACCGAGGCGGACCTGATCGTAAAATCGCGTTTCTACAGAGAGGGCAACGGCGAGCCCAAAAAGCGGACGCTCCAAAACAACGAGAAGGAGCTAGCCCTGGACACGGCGGTGCGCCTGCAGCGGCGCTTCGCGATCCAGCAAATCGTGCTCGAGTCTTTCGCCGAGCAGAACCTCGACGCGGTGATCTATCCCACCAGCAACATTCCCTCCGCCAAGATCGACGCGCCCAACGAGCCCACCGTCAACGGTCGCGGCACCATGTGGACCTTCCTGGGCATGCAGGGCTTTCCGGTCGTCACCGTTCCCGCCGGCTTCACGACCCAGGTTTACGACCGTATTCGCGATCCCGATGCGCCCGCGCCGGCCGCCGGCGAACGCGCCGCCGGCGGCGAGGAAGGCCGGACGCCCGCGCCCACGCTTTTGGTCGGACCGGTTCCCGCCGAATTGCCGGTCGGCATGGACATCCTCGGGCGCCCCTTCAGCGAACCCGTGCTCCTGAAAATCGCCGCCGCCTACGAGCAGGCGACGCATCACCGCAAGATGCCCCGGGATTTCGGCCCGCTTCCGGCCAAACCCTGATCAACACCATCGTCCATCATGAATCTCCCCGGTCCCACTAAAAAACGCCATTCGCACCTGAAACCGTTGATCATTGCGGTTGGGCTGGCGTTGGCGGCCGGCGTTGCGCCGGCCGCGGAAACCAAGAGCGCCTTCCATCTCGAAGAAGCGACCATTGCCAGCATCCAGCAGGCGATCCTCGCGAAGCAGCTCACCGCCACCGAGCTCGTAAAACTCTACCTCGCGCGCATCAAGGCCTACAACGGCCCCGGCGTCGAAAGTCCCGAAGGCTGGTACGGCCCGTCGAAATTCATCGCCCATGCCAAGGGCATCAACGCGCTCGGCACGCTCAATCTTCGTCCGGCCACGCTCAAGGCGATGGGCTTCGACGAGCACCACGCGCGCAGTCAGACGGACAAGATCGACGCCGATCCCGCCATGCCCGACGCGCTTGAAATCGCCGCCAAGCTCGACGCCGAGTTCGCGAAAACCGGCAAGCTCGTCGGCCCGCTCCATGGCGTCGTGATCGCGATCAAGGACCAATACGACACCTTCGACCTGCGCACGACGTCAGACGCCGACGCGTTCTACGCCAACGACCGCCCGCCGCACGACGCGACGTTCGTCGCCCGCCTCCGCGCGGCCGGCGCGATCATCATCGCGAAGGCCAACACCGCGGAAGACGCCTCCGGCGCGCCCCGCAGCGCGTTCGGCGGCGCTTATTTGAATCCCTATGACACCGAGCGCAGCCCGAGCGGCTCGAGCTCGGGGGCGGGCTCGTCGGTCGCCGCGAATCTCGTCACGGCGGCCATCGGCGAAGAAACGACCACTTCGGTTCGCGGCCCGGCGCACTGGAACTGCGACGTCGGCCTCGCCGCCACTCAGGAACTCGTCAGCCGCTACGGCATGATGGGCATGAGCCTCAACACCCGCGTCGGCCCCATCACGCGCACGGTCGAAGACACCGCGCGGATTCTGTCCGTCATCGCCGGTTACGACCGCAAGGATCCGATGACGGCCTTCGTCGTCGGCCGCATGCCCGACCAGCCCTATGAAAATTTCACGCACGAGCAGAGCCTGAAGGGCCTCCGCATCGGCGTCGTCCGCGAATACATGGACAAGGCGTTATTCTCCAAGGCGGATGAGGAAAGCATCGATCTCGCGAACCAGGCCATCGAGGAGCTCAAGAAGCTCGGCGCGACCATCGTCGATCCGGGCGAACACGGCGAACTGTTCACGCCCTATATCCGGGAGCTGAATCCAAGACTCCAAAACATCACGTTTGCCAAACAGCATCCCAAGGAATTCCCGGTCGACGCCGATGGAAAACCCACGAGCGACCAAATCGAGACGTTGATCGACATGTCGATCGATCCCTCCCTCGCTCCGGGTAAATTCACGCTTCGTGATCTCGGCGCCGGCGGAGCCGGTGGGAACACGGGCGAAGCGAAGTTCGAGAAAAACCTGTATTGGCGCGAGCGCGGCGACGCGAACATCAAGAACATCGCCGATCGCGCCGAGAAGGCGAATTTCTACCACGACCCCGCCTTTCCCGAGCGCAAGCCGCCCTTGCTGGCGACCAACAAGCTCACGGTGCTCGACACCACGGCCCGCTTGCAACGCCGGTTTGCCGTCCAGCAGATCATCCTGCAGGCGTTCGCCGACCTCAACCTCGACGCCGTCGTTTATCCGACAGGCAGCCTCCCTCCGTCCAAACTGGGCGCGCCCAGCGAGCCGAGTGTCAACGGCCGGAGCACGCTGTGGACCTTTCTCGGTACGCAGGGTTTCCCCGCGATCACGGTGCCGTGCGGGTTCACCACCCAGGTTTACGATCGGGCGCTTGATCCGTCGGCCCCGCCAGTTCCCGCTGGAGACCGCGGCGGACGGCGCAGCGCCGGTGGCGACACCGGTGAAAGCGCGCCCGCCATGGCCGCCACCATCCTGGTCGGCCCCATTCCCGCCAAGCTGCCGGTGGGCATCGATTTCCTGACCCGTCCGTTTGCGGAGCCGACACTGCTCAAAATTGCGGCCGCCTATGAACAGGCGACAAAACTCCGCCGCCCTCCGGCCGACTTCGGCCCGCTCGCGGGCGAGCCGTGATATCCGGACACGCCGACTCCCGGAAAAGCACTTCAACCATCCCTCATCATGACATTCAAAAACCGAAAGCTTCCCTCTCGGCTGCTGGCGTTTTCGCTGGCCGCCGCTTTGAGCCTTGCGGCAGCCGGCGCGCAAGCGGCTGACTTCCAAGTCGAAGAAACCACCATCGCCGATATCCAGCAGGCGATTCTCGCCAAGAAGCTCACCGCCACCGAGCTCGTTAAAATTTATCTGGCGCGCATCAAGGCTTACAACGGCCCCGGCGTCGAGGAGCCCGAGGGTATTCTCGGGCCGGTCAAGCCGATCGCCAACGCGAAGGGCATCAACGCGCTGATCACGCTGAACCTGCGTCCGGCCGCGCGCAAAGCGTGGGGCTTCGACGACCGCAAAGCGCGCAGCATGACGGATGCGGTGGACAACGATCCGAACATGCCGGACGCACTTGAGGTTGCCGCGAAACTCGACGCCGAGTTCGCCAAGACCGGCAAGCTCGTCGGCCCGCTGCACGGCGTGGTCTTCGCGATCAAGGATCAATACGACACCTTCGACATGCGCACGACCTCCGGCGCCGACGCGTTCTATGCGAACGACCGGCCGCCGCAGGACTCCACGTTTGCCAAGCGCCTGCGCGACGCCGGCGCGATCGTTTTGGCCAAAGCCAACATGGGTGAGTACGCCTCCGGCATTCGCAGCGCCTTCGGTGGCACCGAGGTCAATCCCTACGCCACCGATCGCGTTCCCGGCGGTTCCAGCGGCGGCTCCGGCATGGCCGTGGCGGCTAATCTCGTGACCGTCGCCATCGCCGAGGAATCCGGCCCCTCCATCCGCGCCCCGGCCCAATACGCCAACGCCGTCGGCATCGCCGCGACCCAGGAGTTGGTGAGCCGCGTCGGTATGATCAACATCGGCATCAACACCCGTGTCGGCCCGATCGCCCGCACCGTCGAGGACGCGGCCCGAGTGCTGAGCGTCATCGCTGGTTATGATCCGAAGGACGAACTGACCGCCTTCAGTACCGGCCGCATGCCGGCCGAGCCGTATGAGAGCTTCACGCACGAGACCAGCCTCAAGGGGCTGCGCATCGGCGTCGTCCGCGAGTACATGGACAAGCAGGTCTTCTCGGATCCGGTGTACGTGAACATTCCGATCGTTGAAAAAGCGATCGAGGATCTGCGCAAGCTGGGCGCCACCATCGTCGAGCCCGGCCCGGAGGGTTTGTTCACGCCGTACATCCGTCGCTACAAGCCCATGCTGCTCAATGCATCCTGGACCAAAGCTTTTCCCGAGCTGTTTCCGGTGGACGAAAAGGGCAAGCCGGTGGGCGATCATCTCGCGACGCTGGTCGAACTCGCCTTCGATTCCTCGAAGTTTCCCGACAAGCCGACCATGCGTGATTTCGGCGGTCCCGGCGCCGTTGGCGAGAGCCGCTACGGCTACAACATTTACCTGAAGCAGCGCGGCGACGCCAACATCAAGACGCTCGACGATCTGATCAACAAGGCGAACTTCTTCACCGACGCGAGCGAGGGCAGCAAGAAGGCCTCCCTCACCAGCACGAACAAGCCGATGATCCTGAACACGGCCGAGCGCATGCAGCGCCGGTTTGCTGTCCAGCAGATCGTGCTTCAGTGCATGGCCGACCTGAATCTCGACGCTCTCGTTTATCCGACGGGCAACATTCCCGCCCGTAAGATCGGCGCGCAGCGCGATCCTTCCATCAACGGCATCGGCAACTACGGCATCTGGACCTTCATCGGCCAGCAGGGCTTGCCCGCCATCACCGTTCCCGCCGGTTTCACCACCGAGGTCTACGACCGCGTGCCCGATCCTTCGGCTCCGCCCGCTCCGGCCGGCAAACGCGCCGCCCGCGGTGACGACGACGGCGGCGCGAGCTCGCCGACAATTTTTGTCGGTCCCGTGGCGGCCAAGCTTCCGGTGGGTGTCGATTTCATGGGCCGGCCCTTCAGCGAGCCCGTGCTCCTGAAGATCGCCGCCGCCTACGAAAAGGCGACCCATCACCGCATGGCCCCGCCCACTTTCGGTCCGCTCCCGACCGCTCCTTGATCACCCATCCACCCAGTCTTTCTTCATTCAGAAGCACACAATGTTAACATCCCTGCACACTCCCATCCGCTCCCGGCTGCGCCCGCTGCTCTGCACGCTCGCGCTGACGCTCGGAACGATCGCGGTGACGGCGTCCGACGCCCACGCCGCTTTTCAAGTCGAGGAAACCACCATCGCCAAAATCCAGGAGGCGATCCTCGCGAAGCAGCTCACCTCCACCGAACTCGTCAAACTCTACCTTGCCCGCATCAAGGCCTACAACGGCCCGGGTGTTGAGGAGACCGACGGCTTCCTCGGTCCGATCAAGACGATCCCGCATGCGAAGGGCATCAACGCGCTGATCACGCTGAACCTGCGTCCGGCCACGCGCAAAGCGTGGGGCTTCGACGACCGCAAGGCGCGCAGCATGACCGACGCGGTGGACAACGATCCGAACATGCCGGACGCGCTTGAGGTTGCCGCGAAACTCGACGCCGAGTTCGCGAAGACCGGCAAGCTGGTCGGCCCGCTGCATGGCGTGGTGGTCGCGATCAAGGACCAGTTCGACACCTTCGACATGCGCACGACTTCCGGCGCCGACGCGTTCTATGCGAACGACCGGCCACCGCACGACTCCACGTTTGCGAAGCGCCTGCGTGACGCCGGCGCGATCGTTATCGGCAAGGCGAACATGGGCGAATACGCGGCCGGCTACCGCAGCTCGTTCGGCGGCACCGAAATCAATCCCTACGAAACCGAGCGCCAGCCCGGCGGCTCCAGCGGTGGCTCCGCCACGTCGGTGGCGGCCAATCTCGTTACCGTGGCCATCGGCGAGGAGACCGGTCCCTCGATCCGCGCCCCGGCCCGTCAAAACAGCGCGGTCGGCATCGCTGCGACCCAGGAGTTGGTGAGCCGCGTCGGCATGATCAACATCGGCATCAACACCCGCATCGGCCCGATCGCCCGCACCGTGGAGGACGCCGCCCGCGTGCTCACCGTCATCGCCGGCTACGATCCGAAAGATGAAATGACCGCCTTCGCCGTCGGCCGCACGCCCGCCCAGCCCTATGAAAGCTTCACCCACGAGAAGAGCCTCAAGGGTATGCGCATCGGCGTTGTCCGCGAGTACATGGACAAGAGTCTCTTCACGAAGGCCGACGAAGAGAGCATCGATCTCGTCAACCGCGCAATCGAAGATCTCCGCAAACTCGGCGCCACCATCGTCGAGCCTTCGGCCGAGGGGTTGTTCACGCCGTTCATCAAACGGTACAATCCCATGCTGAGCAATTCCTCGTGGACCAAGCTGTTCCCCGAGCTGTTTCCCGTGGACGAAAAAGGCAAGCCGGTCGGCGATCATCTCGCGACGCTGGTCGAACTCGCGGCGGATCCCTCGAAGGTCCCCGGCAAGGTCACCATCCGCGACTTCAGTGGCGGCCAGGCCGTGGGCGAGAGCCGCTATGGCTATAACATTTATCTCAAGGAGCGCGGCGACGCGAACATCAAGACGCTCGACGACCTGATCAACAAGGCGAACTTCTTCAACGATCCCGCGATGGGCTCCAGCAAGAAGACCACGCTGCAAAACGCGAACAAGCCGCAGGTCCTCGACACCGCGTTGCGCATGCAGCGCCGCTTTGCGATCCAGCAGATCGTCCTCCAATGCTTCAGCGAACTGAAGCTCGACGCGGTCGTCTATCCCACGGGCAACATTCCCTTGGGCAAGATGGGCCAGCCCAACGAGCCGACGGTCAACGGCCGCAGCACGACCTGGACGTTCCTCGGCGCGCAAGGCTTCCCTGCCATCACGGTTCCGGCTGGTTTCACCGAGCACGTGTATGATCGCATCCGTGATCCCAAGGCGCCGGCGGCTCCGGCGACTCCTCGCTCCGCGGGTGGCGAGGAAGGCTCCTCCGCTCCGGAAGCGACGCTCTTGGTCGGCCCGGTCGAAGCCAAGATGCCGGTCGGCGTGGACTTCCTCGGACGTCCCTTCAGCGAGCCGACCCTGATCAAGATCGCGGCCGCGTACGAACAGGCGACCAAGCGCCGCCTGCCGCCCCCCGACTTCGGTCCGCTCAACTGAGCGCCTGAAGAGACTTAAATACGAAGGCCCCCGGCATAAAACGCCGGGGTTTTTTTTGTGATCTTAGAAGGCTCTAGTCAGGATTGAAGCTGTGACTATTCGCTTCCGCTTGCCACGGGTGTTGGATCCGGAGTCAGTCTCGTTGAAAATTCCACCGGCACTCGCACGCGCACGATGGCCGGTTTGCCTCCCGCCAGCGGCGGCTTGAAATACCAGGTGGCCGCCGCTTGCGCCGCGGCATAGCCAAAAGCGTCCGCTGAGGCCGAGACGATGCGCGGCAGGCGGGCATGGCCATTTTGATCGACGAGGATTTCGATCAGCGCCTCGCCCTTCGCTCCGGGTTGGGTCAGAGCGAGGGGAAAGTGCGGGCGCCGCTGGGAGAGCACCTTGAGCGGATGGTCGAGCATCGAGGCCGTGGCGATTTTCCCCTCCGGTTTCTTCTCGAACTCCAGCAATGCGTCTCCGGCTTTGTCTGGTAGCTCGGTTGAGTCGAATTGCTGCTCGAAGTTCACCAGTTGCGGCACGGGATTTCCATTCTTGAGGGCCGGCTCGAAGGCGAATCCCTCCAGCGCTGCCGTGAGTGCCAGCCCGAACTCCGGTCGGTCGGCTGAGATCAGTTTCACGCTGGCCACTTGGCCGCGCGTGTTGATGGTCACGACCGCTTTTGCGCTGCCGGTTACACCTGCCTGCCGCAATGCGTAGGGGTAAACCGGCAGGAGAACGCCGAGGAGTTTCGCCGGTGTATCGTAGCGGAATTCCGGCGGGAGTTTGGATTGATCCTTTTCAATCGTGAGGGCGAAAGGCTCTTCGCTACCCTTCACCCTGAAAACAATCGATATTTCCGCTTGGGTCTTCACCGGCTTGGCGTCCACCCTCCCAGGCCTAAAACGCCATTGAAGTACTGTCGTGATCGCTGACTCTTCGAGCGCAGGATTGCTGGAGCGCACCACCACGGGATTGATTACCTGACCCTCGGCATTGATTACGAAACGCAGCCGGACCGTTCCGTTCAGGCCATAGCGGCGCATTGTGCGGGGATATAATGGCGCGGCGGTGTTTGTGGCTTTGGGCGGAATCAGTTTCCCGAGAGTCGCTATGCTTGGCAAACAGATCACTGGCACAACCAGCTCGGTTGCGACGGCCTGTCCATTGGCACGCGCCGGAGCAAAACGCCATTTTTTGAGAGCTTCCTGCACGGCTGAAAGCACCTTCTCGTTGACCTTCGGATCTTCCGGTGTCGCCTGCGTGATCGCTCCGGTTGCATCCAGGTTTAATCTCATGGGGACCATCAATGACCCTCCACTGGCCGCGGCCCGTTCACTGGTCAGCGCGGGAGCCACGCTGAGTAATCGTGGCGTGGCCGACGGGCCTTTTACAGACGCTGATTTGGGGTTGAAAATCGCCGGGATAAAAATGCGTGCGGGCACCGGTTGCCCCAATCGTTTTGCCGGTGTCATCTCCCACTGTTGTGCTTCGATTGTGCTCTGAAAGCGTTGATTCGTACCATCCGTGCCCAACCCCGAAGTCGTGCCGGCCGCATCGATATAGTGCTGAGCGATCACATAGCCGAGGACCTCCGCCTTTTCCAGCTCCTGAGGATATTCCAAGTTCTGCTTGCTGGTGATCTCGGGCAATTTGTCCGGCGCAGCTTCCGGTGAGAACCAAACCGGCTCGCCCACGGTGACGTCTTGGGCGGCAAGGCGGACGAGGGCCAGTGCGCCGAGCATGATCAGGGGATAAAAAATAGAAATGAGGCGCGATAGGGAAATTTTCATTTCGGGGAGCGTGCGCACGCCGCGCGAGGAGCAGATTTCGCGCCTTCATTCCTGAAGTGATTAAATCCCAAAACGAAAAAGCATGCTCCGGCCGGTGGCCGGGGCATGCTTTGATCTACAAAACCCCGAGAGGCCTTTCGGCTGACCGGCCTGAGACCGTCTCGGGTAAAATGTGGCCGCGTCCTTCAGCGGACGCGGCTAACAAACTCAGTGGGGATGATACCAGTAGGTATTCGCGTCCTTGATGAAGATGTTCTTGGGAATCATCGCGTGAATGCCGAGGGTCTTGTCCACGACTTGGGTCACGCGGTAGTTCACCGCTTCGCTGGAGAGCGTGTAGGCCTGGAGGAAATCGAAACCTTGTTTTTCCTTCAGGAACTCCACCGTCTCGGTGATGGCCTGATACATGGCTTTGTTCAGGTCGGGATCGAGTCCGAACGTCATGTAGTCGGTCGGGGTTTCCGCCCGTGGCATCGCCAACTTTGTCCCTTTGTGGAGGATGAACTGAAGCGTGCAGGTGTTGGCGGTTTCGATCGCCGTGCCCGTGACTTCGCCGTCGCCCTGGCCGGCATGGGAGTCGCCGGTGTAGAAGAGAGCGCCTTTTTGGAAGACGGGCAGATAAAGCGTCGTGCCGGTCACGAGCTCTTTGCAGTCAAGGTTGCCGCCGAAATTGCCGGGAGGACTGGAGCTGCGGTAGGGTCCTTCCGAATCAGGCGGGCAGGTGGCCATCACGCCCATGAACGGCGCGAGCGGGATCACGATGTTTTCGTCAAAGATGCCGGCGTTGCGGGCGAGATCGAGGTGCGTGACCTTGGAGAAAGGCCGGGGAGCGCCGGCCGGAGCCGCTCCGGGAGCCGGGGGCGTGGTCGGAGTCGGCGCCTTCAAGGTGCCCAAGGCCAGACCGCCGCGGCCTGGAGCGCCGCCGGTGTTGCCGTAGGGAATACGGGGCGTGACATCCATGATGCGGACCTCGAGCGAATCGCCGGGCTCGGCATCTTCGATATAGATGGGACCGACCAGAATATGGCCGCCGGCAATGCCGGGCGCCCGAGGCGTTTCCTTCAGCACGCGGATCGTTTCCTGCAGCGCGGGGCTCGTGGCCACGGTGAGATCAATATTGTTATCCTTGAGCCACTTGTCCGGATCGGCGCCGTCGGTTGTGCGCGTCGCGCCGCCACCGCCGCCGCCGTCGATCTTCACGATCGCGCCGGACTTGACGGTGAGCACGGGCTTTTTGGTGGCGGAGTAATGGCCGATGAGGGCGTTCTCCGGCAGCAGCGGCACATGATAATCATAGGGCACTTCGCCCGCCGTCGCGAGAGCGGTCAGGACCAGGCCGAAAGCCGACATCCGGGTGAACGCACGCATCGAACGGGCGCGGAAAGGCGCCGGGGCAACGCGGGCTGCATCCGAGGAAGAAGCAGTTGATGAAGTGAAGATAGGCATCGCCCCGCCCTGTAGCCACTCATGCGCCAGAACCGGGCGAGGGACTTCGATACCGCGGTAAATGCGGAGAATGAAACGATGCGCCGATTTTGATAGAATGACTTTCAATCGTCATTCGCCGGCGCGCGGCTCACGGCGCGAGCGGCGGGACGGTGGGCGGCGGCAGGCGGTGATGTGTCGCCTGTTCGTAGGCATAGGCGTACTGGATGAGCTTCGCCTCGTCCCACTGCCGGCCGAGAATCTGCAGGCTGATGGGCAGGCCGTTGACGAAGCCGGCGGGCACGACGATGGCCGGCCATTGGAGCGCGCTGCCGATGTAGGTCGAGCTGCTGCTGCCGCCACCCCCGCCGCCCGGCCGCGGATTGGGGCCTTTTTGGGTGTTGCGATCGCCGTTGATCACGGGGGGCTGCGAATTGGTGGGCATGACCACGGCATCGATGCGGTCGGCATCAAAGGCGGCGGTGAAAACATCGCGCCAGTGTTGCTCGTCCTTCATGCCTTTGACGGTGGCCGGATCTTGCTCGAAGGGCAGGGCGACCGCGGCTTCGTCCCAGAAGGATTGGTGCAGCGGATGCACGAGCTTGGCCTTGGCGATGGCTTCGACCGACGGATAGGGAATGCCGGGATGCTTGGCCAAAAACTTCGTCATGTCGTCCTTGAAGCGGGCGGCGGTCTGGGGCGGACGGGGCAGGGTGTCGAATTCCGGAATCGTGAACGGATCGATGAGTTCCGCGCCGGCGGCCTTGAGGGCGACGAGGGTTTTTTCGAACTCGGCGAGGATTTGCGGATCGGCGATTTTCGCCGTGAACGCCTGGCGCAGCACGCCGATGCGCGCGCCCTTGAGGCCGTCTCGTTTGAGGAAAGCGGTGTAGGTCTTCGGAATGTGGCCTTCGCTTTTGAGGCTGACGGCATCCTCGGGATCGGGTCCGGCGATCACGTCGAGAAGCTTGGCGAGATCGGTGACGGTGCGGGTCATCGGGCCGACGGTGTCGCGCAGGCTGCTGTTGGGCGTCATACCGAGGCGCGGAACCAGACCGACGGTCGTGCGCAGACCGGTGAGGGAATTGAAGGAGGACGGATTCCGGATGGAGCCCATCGTGTCGGAGCCGATGCCGAGCATGCCGAAATTGGCGGCGACGGAGGCGCCGGTTCCTCCGGAGGAACCGCCCGTGGCGTAGGCGGTGTTGTAGGGATTGCGCGCAAAACCGCCGAGGACGGAGTTGATGTTGTCGGCGCCACCCTTGGTGAATTCGGAGAGCGAGGCTTTCGCCAAGATGATGCCGCCGGCGGCTTTGATGCGGGCCACGAGGGGGGCGTCGACCGTCGGATAATAATTTTTCCAACCCTGGAAACCCGCCGTCATGGGCATGCCCGTGGCGTCGATGCAGTCCTTCACGATCACAGGGATGCCGTGAAGCGGGCCGACCGGTTTGCCGGTGGTCCGGAGGGCGTCATCAAGCCGGTCGGCTTCGGCGAGGGCGGCCGGGTTGATGTTGATGAGGGAATTGAGATACGGCCCCTGCTTATCGTAAGCCTCGATACGCGCGAGGTAGCCCGCGACGACTTGGTGCGCGGTGAGCTCGCCGGAAAGGTAGGCGCCCTCAATGTCCGCAACCGTGGCTTCCTCCAGCGAGAGCGCACGTGCGCCTGGCGCCGTCAGTGCGAGAAGGAGGGTGGTGGCATAAACCGGCAGGAGGCGGGAACGGCTCATAGATGGAAAACGAAGGGTGAAGCGATCCGCTGGGCGCAGCATGGAAGCGGCCATCCTTCCGCGCGCGAGCCGTAGTATAAAATAATTCACGCCGCGCCGTGCGTTTGAGGAAATCGATTCGACTGGTTTCGCCGGCTCCTGCGGCGGCATGGCCCTAGCTGCCCGTGCGGCAGCCCAAGACTGTCTCCGATTCCTGGAGACGCTGGCTCCTTTCCTTCCGCTTCGACTATGAAATCATCCCATGTCTGTCGTCTGCTGGCTGTCGCGTTTGTTTTTTCGCTCTGCGTGCGTGCCGCCGAGATCAAAGTCGAGGACGCCACCATTGCCGACCTCAACACCGCCTTCAAAAGCGGCGCGCTGACCGCCGAACGACTCACGGAAATCTATCTCGCCCGCATCGCCGCCTACGACAAGCAGGGGCCGGCGATCAATGCCGTCATCACCCTCAATCCCAACGCCCTCGCCGAGGCGCGCGCTCTCGACGCCGAGCGCAAGGCCGGCAAGGTGCGCGGACCGTTGCACGGCATTCCGATCGTTCTCAAGGACAACTATAACACCTTCGATATGCCGACGACCGCCGGCTCCCAGCTGCTCGAAGGCTCGATTCCGCCCGACGACGCCTTTGTCGTGAAAAAGCTCCGCGCGGCCGGCGCCATCATTCTCGCCAAAGTCAACCTGAGTGAATTCGCCGCCGGCGGCGGCAGCGTCAGCGGCGCCACCGATCCCACCATCATCAAGGCCGGTGCCATTCCCAATGGCTTCAGCTCGATGGGTCTTCAAACCCTCAACCCCCACGATCTCTCCCGCGGGCCCGCCGGCTCCAGCGGCGGCACGGGCGCGGGCATAGCGGCGGCCTTTGCCCAGTTCGGCTTGGGTACCGACACCGCCGCCTCGGTGCGCGGACCTTCGTCCGCCAATGGCATCGTCGGTCTCAAAACCACCCACGGGCTCCTCAGTCGCAGCGGCATCGTGCCGCTCGCGCTCAGCTTTGACACGGTCGGGCCCATGGGACGCAGCGTCTATGACGTGGCCGTCGCCCTCGGAGCGATGACCGGCGTGGATCCCACCGATGAAGCCACGCGCAAAGGTGCGGGCAAAGCCGCGCAGGATTACACGCAATTCCTCAAGCTCGGCTCGCTGAAAGGCGCGCGCATCGGCATCGCCCGCGATTTCATGGGACGAAACGCCGAGACGGACCGGATCATCGAGGAGTCCATCGTCACCCTCAAAAAACTGGGCGCCGAGATCGTCGATCCCATCAAGTTCCCCGACTACGTGCTCCAAGCCCGGCAAGGCATCTTCAACATCGTTCGTAACGCCGAATTCAAGGCCCAGATCGCCGATTATCTCAAGACGCTCAAGCCCGGCTATCCCCTCACGCTGGACGAACTCGCCGCCCGCGCCAACGATCCCAAAACCGGTTATCGCAGCTCCGGGAAAGCCGTCGGCCTGAAGTATGCCGCTGCCACCACACCCGCCATCGACGATCCGCTTTATCTGGCCGCCAAAAACACAGGTCTTCCCCTCATCAAAGCCAACGTCCAGGCGATCTTCGACAAATATCAGCTCGACGCCGTTCTGTATCCGACGTCTCCCCAGCCGGCCACCCTCATCAAACCCCGCAACGAAGACGGCGGCGGCCGCAGCTCCGGCGGCGACACTGGCGGCGGCTCCGCGCTCAATCTCGCCAACCTGAGCGGCTTCCCCGATCTCGTCGTGCCCGCCGGCATGACTACGAACGGTCTTCCTGTTACGATTTCCCTTCTCGGAACCGCGTTCAGCGAACCCAAGCTCCTCGGCTACGGCTATGATTTTGAGCAGGCGACGCATGCGCGCACGCTGCCCAAAACCACGCCGGTTCTGCCCGCTGACACGATCTCCTACTGAGTTGGGGTGGCGGTTGGCGCTTTGCCGAAAACAAAAGGAGGCGGAACGACGTTTGTCGTTCCGCCTCCTTGTCCTTGGCGTTTACGAGCCGGTCTCGGGGTGGGGTGTCGGGAAGTGGAAGGCCGTATCGGCAAACGTTGCGTCGCCGATATCGAGCTTGGGAAACACGCCCTCGAACTCCGGGGTGCCTTTAAGCCAGTCGGCCTGCGCCTCGAAAAGCGAGGTGTTGCCCGGTTTCTCGCCGGTTGCCGGGATCTCGAGAGGAGTGAAGACCAAGGTCTTCTTTTCACCGGCGATGGTTGCGATCATTTCGAACGAAGGCATCGCCACCGGTACCACATCGGCCAGGCCTTTCGCGTGGGGGCCGACCACATAACCTTTCAATTTGCCGGTGTCCGCATCCAGCACCAAGTCGATGTTGAACTTGTGGGCTCCGACTTGCACCAGCGTGCCTCCACGCGGAGACGTGTGGTGATGGTGGTGTCCCGCCGACTTTTTTTCCGCTGCCGGGGCGACGGGCGTCGCGCCGGCGGCCGGTTCGTCGTGGTCATTGCCTTTGGGGAAATTGAAGGGAACTCCGGAGAACGTCGTGCCGCGGATCGCAATCGAGGTGAGCACGGCGTCGAAGTCCTTCGTTGTTTTCAACCAGTCGACCTTCGTCTCGAACAGCGAGGTGTCGCCCGCTTTTTCCCCGCTGGCGGCGTCGGCCACCGCCTGAAGCACGAGCGGGCGTTTTTCCCCGTCCACGGTGGCTATAATTTCAAGGGAGGGAACGGTGGAGCGGACGAAATTTTCCATTTCGCCGTCGAGGATGAAGGCCTGGAGCCGGCCCTCCGCGGGATCGAGCACGAGT
The DNA here is from genome assembly GCA_019510185.1 of Verrucomicrobiota bacterium. GTDB lineage: Bacteria > Verrucomicrobiota > Verrucomicrobiia > Opitutales > Opitutaceae > Rariglobus. The sequence goes on from JAEKKV010000024.1 coordinate 24,370, forward strand.
TCGATGTGATAAGCCTCGTCCCCCAGCACCACCGGCGTTCCGCCATGCGGAGGGTGGTGCTCGTGTTTGTGGGGCGTGGCGTCCGCCGTCGTGGCGGCGGATTTTTTACTGCAGGCGGCGGTGAAGAAGCAGGCGTTGAGAAGAAGGCAGGTGAAGAATCGAAACAGGAATGTTTTCATGACAGAAAGGGACGGCTGATGAGTTGTATTCGGCGCGCGTCCGTGCGCCATTGCGGTGCTGGATATCCGGCCGAAGCCGGGCGCGCGGCGCACCTTGGGCCGCAGGGCTGAATTTCGTTTTGGCCTTGGCGTGCGCGCAGGAGAATCCGCGCGCACCCAAGCTTAAGCCACCGCCGGAGGCCCGCGCTCCGGCCGGAGCAAATAGCGGGGCGGAGAAAACCAGCGGGATTCCTCGACGAGCACCTGGGCCTCGACCCTTGAAAAGCTCGAAGGGAAAACCGTGAGCAGAACCACGCCGGTGGTGATTCCCCGGGCGTAGAGATGAATCGCGCAACCGCTGTCGTCGTCGGCTTCATCCGTCGCGGGCAGGACCGGTGACGACGCGTGTGCAAAGATGCCCGTCTTGCCATGGAGCCAGGCATGGGCTTGCGGCGAAACGGTCAGCAGACCGAGGGCAAAAACCAAAGCGGCCAAGACCGCGGACAGAACGCCCGCGGGGCGGTGCCAGGCAACGGGGTTGGCTCGGGCCGCCGACATCAAATCGCTCTTTGGAGGACAGTCTGGACGCGCCCGCCGCGCCCATCGTGCGCGCCGCTCATTTTTTCGCCCCGAGGAATTTTTCCCCGTCCATCACGAAGAGCGAAACGACGTAGCCGCCTTCATAGCGTTGTTCGATGCGGAAAACTCCCGTGAGCTCGACCGGCACGTCCTGTACGTTTTCCGCGCCCTGGCCTTTCATCGTGACCACGACGTAATCGTTCATGTTGGGCACCGCGCCATAGCAGCAGGTGTTGATGTCACGCATCATCACGAACTTTTTCGCCCGGCCGTTTTCGAGCTGCAGGGGCATCATGTAGCCCGTGAGCACCACCCGCTGATTATCGTAGGTCTTGATCCACGCGGGGACCTGGTCGACTTTCATGGCGACTTGAATTTCTTCGGGGGTGGCCCCGGTGCCGGCGTCGGTGATTTTGTAGGGGAAGGCTGAGAGTTTGTCGAAGCCGAGCGCGAAGAGCTCCGTGCCTGCGAGCATCACCTTGTGCGGAGTGGTGTCCACGGCGGGCGTTTGCGCCTGTGCGGGAGTCGCGGCGGCGCCGAAGCCGGCCAGCAACATGATCATGCCGATCCCGATGAAAGAGCGAGGGGAGGTCATAGGGGTTCAGGAAAGGTGGGACATGCTCACCGCCACGTCGGTGCGGTACGCTTTGATAGCAGGAAACACGCCGCACACGGCGGCGAGGGCGATGATGCCGACGGGGGCCAGCAGCATGATGCGGTGGAACGCGATCGGATCGATGACGACGCCGGTTTGCGCCCGGATGATGCTGGAGGCGACCACGACGATCGCGCCATAAACCACAAAGGCCAGGACCATGCCGATCGCGGCGATCGAGGCGGATTCCACCACGATCACCCCGAAGACCGTCAGCCGCCGGGCGCCCAGGGCGCGCATGATGGCGATCTCGCGCCGGCGTTCGTTCATGGAGTTGTAGATGCTTGCGAGAATCGAGGCGGAGGCGACGACGACGATCAGGTAGGCGACAAACGCGAGGATCTTGTCGAACCAGGCGATCTTGTCGAAGAGCTTCGCGAGAATGGCGCCGATCGGCCACGCAAAGGTGAGTTTGTTGCCGCGCTTGTTATAAAGCATGTCGAGCTGGAAGCCGCTCATCGGGCTGTCCTGCTTGAGCTTCACGAGCACGGCGCTCACTTCGGCGGCGGCGCGGGCGTCGTGACCGCTCATCCGTTGCAGGCCGGCGAGCGGAATCCAGACCACCCGGTCGGCGGGCGTGCTGGTGGGGGCGAGAATGCCGGTGACCGTAAAGGTTTCGGCATGCTGCTTGTTTTCGTCATACTGCAATCCGTGAAAGGGGTGAAAGGTGTCGCCCACCTTCATGCCGAGTTGCTGCGCCACGAAGCTGCCCATCACCGCCTCCTTCGCCTCCTGGTTAAACGCACGGCCGTCCGAAACCTGATAGCGATGCCCGGGGGAAAACTCCACCCGCTCGAAGAGAGCCGTGGTGGTTCCGACCAGGCGATAGCCCTTCAGATTGTCGCCCACCGCGATGGGCAGGGCGACTTCGACGTTGGGATTGTGTTGAATGACCTCGACGTCGTCGGGACCGATGTTTCCGGGGCTGTCCTCCAGATGGAAAATCGCATTCAGCACCAACTGCAGTTTCGAGCTGCGGGCGCCAAGCACGGCATCGAAGCCGCCGGTCACGCCGGTGAACACCCGGTTCGACTCCTCCTTTACCACCCACACCGCCATGAGCAGTCCGCCGGCGAGCGCGATGGCCACGGCCGACACCAAGGTGGAGACGAGGTGCTGACGGAGGCTTTTATAAACGATTTTGAAAATGATCATGACGCTCAGTGGGCCGACGGCCGGTTGAGGACTCCGAACTCTTCCGTATGCGCGAATTGGGAGAGGATATCGGGAGAGTGACTGACGAGCAGCAGAGCCGCGCCTTGCTCGGCGCACGTTTCTCTCAACAGGGCTAGGGTTTCGATGGCGTTGGTTGCATCCAGATTGCCCGTGGGTTCGTCCGCGAGCACGAGCCGGGGTTTGTTGGCGAGCGCGCGAGCCACCGCCACGCGTTGCTGCTGACCTACGGAAAGCTGCCGTGGATAATAATCGAGCCGGCGGGAAAGTCCCACCCGCTGCAGGAGCAGGGAGGCAAACGCGCGATCCTGTCCCGCCCCGAAGGCCATCGCGACCAAAACATTTTCCAGGCAGGTGTAGCCCGGCAGCAGATTGAAGCTTTGGTAAACGCAGCCCAAGGTGGTCGCCCGCAGACGGTCGCGATGGGATTCGTTGAGCTTGGTGAGCTCGGTGCCGTTGAGGACGATCGAACCGGCGTCGGGCTTTACGATGCCGGCAATCAGATTAAGAAACGTCGTTTTTCCGCTGCCGCTCTCGCCCTTCATGCCGATTTGCGCGGCCGGATCCATCGAGAACGCATCGACCGAGACGACACGTTTAATGTCACCGTCCGGCGTGCGGTAGGATTTCGTCAGCCCGCGGATGCTCAGAACCTTGGTATCGTTCACCACGGAGGAGACCTGCGTGATATTTGACCCGAAGGAGGCCGTGATGGTTTTGGAGTCTGACATGGTCCGGGCGATGAGAGTGACGTTAGGCGCGATGGTTTGGAGAAGCCCTAAGCACGCGGGGTGCCATGGTGCTTACCGCACGCGGTACCAGTAGGAATCGGGCTCGTTGACGAAGATCTTTTTCGGAATTTGCGTGTAAACGCCGAGGACCTTGTCGACCACTTCGGTCACGTGGAGATCGAAGCAGGCGCTGGCGAGGGTCATTGAGTGAACGAAGTCCAAACCCTTCTTCTCTTCCATGAACTTGGTCATTTCGATCAGGGACTTGCGCATCGCCACATCGAGATCGGTGTCGAGGCCGAAGCAGACGTAATGGGTGGGCGTCTCGGCGCGCGGGCCCTGCAGCGTGGCACCCTTGTGCAAGATGAACTGATAGATGACGGTGTTCGCGTTGCCGATGGCATTGCCGGCGACTTCGCCGTCGCCTTGGGCGGCGTGGCAGTCGCCCGTGTAGAAGAGCGCGCCTTTTTGGAAGATCGGCAGGTAGAGCGTGGTGCCGGTGGTTGCATCCTTCCAATCCAAGTTGCCGCCGAAGGCGCCGGGGGGAATGGAGGAGCGATACGGCCCTTCGGAATCGGGCGGGCAGGTGGCGTTGACGCCGTTGAACGGACGGAGGGGGACCTCGATGTTTTTGTCGAAGACCGCCACGTTGCGCTTCAGATCGACCTGGTAAACGTGATTGAAGGGGCGCGGCACGAGATCGGGCAACGCGCTGCCGCCGGGACGCACGCCGTGCGCGCCGTAGGGCAGGCGCGGTGTGACATCGAGAATGCGAATCTCAAGGGAGTCGCCGGGCTCGGCGTCTTCGACGTAAATCGGGCCGACGATGAAGTGACCGCCGGGGACGCCGGGCATGCGCGGAGTCTCCTTGAGCGCGGTGATGATTTCCTTGATCGCCGGGCAGGTTTCGGTGGTGGCGGGAATGTTGTTGGCCTTCAGCCAAGCGTTGGCCTCGGCCTCGCCGCCTTCCCGGCCCCATTCCGCCGCGCCGCCGCCGTCGATCTTCACCGTGGCGCCGGACTTGACGGTGAGCACGGGTTTTTTAGTGGCGGAAAAACAGCCGAAGATCGTGGTCTCCGGTGTCATTTTCACGTGATAGTCGTAAGGAATCTCGACGGCGAAGGCGCTGGCGGAGAGGGCGAGCGCCGCGGTGAAAGCCACGACGAGAGGAGAAGGGACGAGGGACGATTTCATTCGGAAATGGGTTAAAATCAGGGGAGGGATCAGGGACGGAACCAGTAGGGATTCGCGTCGTGGACGAAGATTTTCTTGGGAATCATGCCATGCACGCCGAGCGTCTTGTCCACGGACTGGGTCACGCGGAAACTGACGGCGATGCTCGCGAGGGCGTACGCCTGCATCAGGTCGTAGCCTTCCTTTTCGTTCAGGAAGGTCGTCGTTTCGACGAGGGCCATCTTCATCGCCTTGTCCAGATCGGGGTCGAGTCCGAAGGCGATGTAATGGGTGGGCGTTTCGGCGCGGGGCGCGGTGAGCGTCTTGCCCTTGTGCAGGATGAACTGGAGGGTGCAGGTGTTCGCGGTTTCGATCGCATTGCCGGTCACCTCGCCGTCGCCCTGGCCGGCATGGGAATCACCGGTATAGAACAGGCCGCCCGGATGGAAGACCGGGAGGTAAAGCGTGCTGCCGGCGACCAGCTCGCGACAATCCAGATTGCCGCCGAAACGGCCGGGAGGCGAAGAACTGGGGAAGTCGCCTTCGGAATCGGGCGGACACGTGGCCATGACGCCCATGAACGGCCCGAGCGGCACCTCGACTTTTTCGTCGAAGACGCCGGCGTTCCGCTTGAGGTCCAGCATGGTGATTTTGGTAAACGGCCTCGGCACCATGTCGGGCAGCGTGCCGCCGCCGGGACTGCCGCTGGTCGCTCCATACGGAATGCGGGGAGTGACATCGAGAATGCGAACTTCCAGCGAATCGCCGGGTTCGGCGCCCTCGACATAGATGGGGCCGGTGAGGATATGGCGTCCGGAGGGGCGGCCCGGCGGATGCACCGCCTCCTTCAACACGCGCAAAGTTTCCTGCAACGTGGGCGAGGTTTCGATGGTGAGCGGGATTTTGTTTTCCTTCAACCAGGCGTTGCCGTCCTCGCCTTTCGTCCAGTCCCAGCGCACACCGCCGCCGCCGTCGATTTTCACGGTGGCGCCGGACTTGATGGTGAGGACGGGTTTCTTGGTGGAGGAGAAATGCCAGAGGAGCACGTTCTCCGGAATGAGTGGCAGATGATAATCGTAGGGCACGTCGCCGGCCCGCGCGGCCGCCGCGAGGAGGCCGCCCAACAGGGCGGCGCGGGCGAACCGCGTGACGAGGCTGCTCTTGGCGGAACGGTGTGAAGTGATCATGGGATTATCCGGTGTGCCTTCGGCTCGTTACGGGCGGTACCAATAGGGGTTCGGATCCTTCACGAAGAGTTTCTTCGGGATCATGGCGTGAACGCCCAAGGTCTTGTCGACCACCTGCGTCACCCGGAAATCGACCGCGATGCTCGCGAGGGAATAGGCATGGTGGAAATCATAGCCCTGCTTCTCCTTCAGGAAGTCGATGGTCTCGATCATCGCCATGCGCATCGCCTTGTCCAAGTCCGGGTCGAGCCCGAAGGAAATGTAATGCGTGGCCGACTCGGCGCGCGGGGCGGTCAGGGTTTTTCCTTTGTGCACGATGAACTGCAGCGTGCAGGTGTTGGACGTTTCGATCGCGTTGACCGTGATCTCGCCATCGCCTTGGGCCGCGTGGGAATCGCCCGTGTAGAAGAGCGCGCCCTTCTGGAACACCGGGAGATAGAGCGTGGCGCCGGCCACGAGTTCTTTGCAGTCGAGATTGCCGCCGAACACGCCGGGAGGACCCGACTTGCGGTTGGGGCCCTCGGAGTCGGGCGGACACGTGGCCATGACGCCCATGAACGGCCCGAGCGGCACTTCCACGCTGTCGTCAAAAATACCCGCGTTGCGCTTGAGATCGAGCGGCACGATCTTGGTGAACGGCCGCGGCGACAGATCCGGCAGCGCACCGCTGCCGGGATTCGCGCTGACCGAGCCGTACGGAATGCGCGGGGTGACATCGAGAATGCGGATTTCGAGCGTGTCGCCCGGTTCGGCGCCTTCAACATAGACGGGCCCGTTGATCATGTGTCCGCCCGCGCGCGCGCCCGGAGCGCTGCCAGGGGCCGGAGGCAGACGGTTGGGGGTTTCCTTCGAAACACGGATGGTCTCCTGAAGCGCCGGACTCGTCGCGACCGTCAGATCGATATGATTCTCCTTCAGCCAAGTGTCCGGGTCTTTGTCGCCCCAGCGCGCGCCGCCGCCGCCGTCGATGCGCACCACCGCGCCGGACGGAACGGTGACCACCGGCTTTTTCGTGGCCGAAAAATAGCCGAGGATCGCGTTCTCCGGAGTGAACGGCACGTAATAATCATACGGAATATCCATGGCGCTCGCGCCCGTCGCCAGCACGAGGCCGAGCACGGACGATGCGCGCAGGAGAAGGGAACCAAGACCGGAAGCCGGTTGGAGTGACGCACGGGCGCCGGCCCGGCCTGAGAGAGAAGAAGGAGTCATGATGATGAATAAAGCAGGCGGATCGCTCAGAACCGGGGCGTGCGGTACCAGTAGGTGTCCTTGTCGTTAATAAAGAGTTTCTTTGAGATCATGCCGTGGACGCCGAGGGTCTTGTCCACGACCTGGGTCACGCGGAAATCAACGGCCGCGCTGCACAGCGTGTACGCCTGCATTTGATCGTAGCCCTGCTTTTCCTTGAGGAAATCGAGGGTGTTGAGCATCGCGTTTTTCATCGCTTGATCGAGGTCGGGATCGATGCCGTAGATGATGTAGTCCGTGGGCGTCTCGGCGCGCGGTCCCTTCAAGGTTACGCCCTTGTGGAGGATGAATTGATAAATGACGGAGTTGGCGGTGCCGATGGCGTCGCCGGCGATTTCGCCGTCGCCTTGGGCGGCGTGACAGTCGCCGGTGTAGAAGAGCGCGCCTTTTTGGAAGACGGGCAGATAGAGCGTGCTGCCGGTGGTGAGGTCCTTGCTGTCAAGGTTGCCGCCGAACGCGCCGGGCTGGGTGGACTTGCGATTGGGTCCTTCGGAGTCGGGCGGGCAGGTGCCATTGACGCCGTTGAACGGAGCGAGCGGGATCTCGACGTCCTTGTCGTAGATGGCGGCGTTCCGCTTATGATCGAGCAGGTACACCTTGGTGAACGGCCGTGGCATGGTGTCGGGCAGGGCGCCGCCGCCGGGACGGGCGCCGTTCGAGCCGTAGGGAATGCGGGGAGTCACATCCAGAATGCGGACTTCCAGGGAATCGCCGGGCTCGGCATCTTCGATGTAAACCGGTCCGATGAGAAAGTGTCCGCCGACGCCGGTGCCGGCGGGAGAACCGGGAGGAGGCGGCAGCTTGTTGGGCGACTCCTTCAGGGCGCGGACGATTTCCTGCAACGCCGGGCTTTCCTCCACGGTGATGGGGACGTTGTTTTCCTTGAGCCATTTGTTGCGATCATCGGTGCCGCCGCTGCCGCCGCCGCCGTCGATGCGCACGATCGCGCCGGATTTAACACTGATGACCGGTTTTTTGGTGGACGAGAAGTGTCCGAAAATCGCGTTCTCCGGCGTGCACGGCACATGATAATCGTAGGGGATTTCCATGGCGGCGGCGCTGGAGACCAGCACCAGCCCAAGCATGAAAGCCCGCCCGAAAGGCAGACCTTGGTTGGACGGCCGTGAAAGGGAATGTGAGCTCATAGAAATAATAAAAGGGGAGATGTTGCGCGAATCGCCGCGCCCGCGGATGACGTGAATCGGACCTGACCTGAAAACGAGCGCAGCTCGTCGGCTGCGCTCGTTTGTCGTGGGAATCGAAGCGAGCGGTTCAGGCTCGCATGGCTGGTTCAGAACCGCGGGGTGCGGTACCAGTAGGTGTCCTTGTCGTTAACGAAGAGTTTCTTCGGGATCATGCTGTGAATGCCCAGCGTCTTATCGACCACTTGGGTGACGCGGAAATCAACGGCCGCGCTGCACAGCGTGTAAGCCTGCATGAGATCATAGCCCTGCTTTTCCTTGAGGAAATCGAGGGTGCCGAGCATCGCCAGGTTCATGGCCTTGTCCAAATCGGGGTCGAGGCCGTACACGATGTAATGCGTGGGCGTCTCGGCGCGCGGTCCCTTCAAGGTCACACCCTTGTGGAGGATGAATTGATAGATGACGGTGTTGGCGGTACCGATGGCATCGCCGGCGATTTCGCCGTCGCCTTGGGCGGCATGGCAGTCGCCGGTGTAGAAGAGCGCGCCCTTCTGGAAGACGGGCAGATAAAGCGTGCTGCCGGTCACCAGATCCTTGCTGTCAAGGTTGCCGCCGAACGCGCCGGGCTGGGTGGACTTGCGGTTGGGTCCTTCGGAATCGGGCGGGCAGGTGCCGTTCACGCCGTTGAACGGTCCGAGCGGGATTTCGACATCCTTGTCGTAAACCGCGGCGTTCCGCTTGAGGTCGAGCATGTAGACCTTGCTGAAGGGACGGGGCATGACGCCCGGGAGCGCGCCGCCAGCGGGGCTGGCGCTATTGGCGCCATAAGGAAGGCGCGGCGTCACATCGAGGATGCGCACTTCCAGCGAATCGCCCGGCTCGGCGTCTTCGACGTAAATGGGGCCGATGATGAAGTGGCCGCCCACTTTGGAGTTGGGCTTGTCGGCGGGGGGAGGCAGGCGATTAGGGGACTCCTTGATCGCGGTGACAATTTCCTTCAGCGCGGTGTTGGTTTCGACCGTGATGGGAACACCGTTTTGCTTGAGCCAGACATCGGGATCATCCGAGTCCTTCCATTTGTTGCCGCCGCCGCCCTCGATGCGGACGACCGCGCCGGATTTGATGGTGATGACCGGTTTTTTGGTCGAGGAATAATGACCGAAAATGGCGTTCTCAGGGGTGCAGGGAACGTTGAAGTCATACGGAACTTCGAGCGCGCTCGAAACCGAGACCAGACCAAGGCCGAACAGGGCCACGGCCAAGGTGCGTCTTGCCTGGGGAATACCTGCCGTGCCGGCAGAACGTTGGGCCGGCCGGGCCGGAGAAGAACCGAACAATTTATGTGTGATCATGGAGAATTATATGAAACGGGATGGGCTGCTTTTTAGGGGCGGTACCAGTAGGTGTTCGTGTCGTTCACGAAGAGCTTCTTGGAAATCATGCCGTGGATGCCCAAGGTCTTGTCGACGGTCTGGGTGACGTGGAAGTCGATCGCCGCGCTGGCCAGCGAATAGGCGGGAAGGAAGTCCATGCCTTCCTTTTCCTTGAGGAAATCGAGCGACTCGATCAGCGCGAAGCGCATGGCCTTGTCCAAATCGGGGTCGAGGCCGTAGAAGATATAATTGCCGGCGTTTTCGGCACGCGGGCCCTTGAGCGTTTTGCCCTTGTGCAGAATAAACTGGTAGGTGCAGGTGTTGGCGGTGCCGATGGCGTCGCCGGCGATTTCGCCGTCACCTTGGGCGGCGTGACAGTCGCCGGTGTAGAAGAGCGCGCCCTTCTGGAAGACGGGCAGATAGAGCGTGCTGCCGGTGGTGAGGTCCTTGCTGTCAAGGTTGCCACCGAAGACGCCGGGACGTCCGGAGGTGCGGTTGGGTCCTTCGGAGTCGGGCGGGCAGGTGCCGTTCACGCCATTGAAGGGAGCCAAGGGTACCTCGATGTTTTCATTGAAAACGGCGGCGTTGCGCTTGAGGTCGAGGTTATAGACTTTGGTATACGGACGCGGAACCAAGTCGGGCAGGGTGCCGCCACCGGGACGGCCGCCATTCGCGCCGTAGGGCAGGCGCGGAGTCACATCGAGAATGCGCACTTCGAGCGAATCGCCGGGTTCGGCGTCCTCGACATAGATCGGGCCGATCAGGAAATGGCCGGCGGTCTTCGCTCCCGGTTTGCTGCCGGGTGCGGGGGGAAGACGATTGGGCGATTCGTTGACCGCCTTGACGATTTCGGAAAGCGCCTTGCTGGTTTCGACCGTGATCGGAACGCCGTTTTCCTTGAGCCAAACATTGGGATCGTCGGTGTCGCCCCACTTATTGCCGCCGCCGCCATCAATGCGCACAACCGCGCCGGATTTGATGGTGACGACCGGCTTTTTGGTGGGAGAGAAGTAGCCGAAAATGGCATTCTCCGGAGTGCATGGAACATAGTAGTCGTAGGGAACTTCCATGGCCGTAAGCACGGCGGGGGCGAGGGTGGCGGCGAAGAGGCCGCAAAGAACTGAAGTGATTTTAACCGGAGAAGTGAGCCTGTGGAGGGGACGAATATTCATGGTTTGGGCGGCTGGACGACGCGCCCGCCTGATCAGCCGCCCCTATGCCAGCCCGCTCCAAGCGCTCAAAGTACGCAGATAGTCAGATAATATTCATCTGACTCTTCGGCATGCTCAACTACCGCTATACAATTAGCGTAGCCGCCGGCCTTTCCAACTTGGCCGGGAACGCATCCTGTTCACCTCGATTATTTCACCGACGCGGTTCGGTTTCAGACGACCAGCGTAGCTTGGAGATAATCGAAGCTTTGCTTGATAGAAACAAATGGGTCGCCGGGGGTGCTGTCTTGTTCGACAATAAACCACTCGCACCCGCTCGCCTCGGCCTCGGCGATGATGTGCGGGAAAGGCAGCGTGCCGGCGCCGATCTCGCAAAAGGTCGGTTCGCCCTGCGGATTCACTTTATAATCTTTGAGGTGGAGCGTGGGCAGGCGGCCTTTCAGGCGTGCCACCCAGTCCACCACGTTGCCGCCGCCGCGGTGAACCCAATAGGTGTCGAGTTCGGCCATGAGGTTCTCCGGCGAGGTTTCGGCGTAAATCTGTTCGAGAATGGTCGCCCCTCCGGCGGGACGATAGAACTCGTGCGCGTGATTGTGATAACCGAGCTTGAGACCGGCCGCGCGAAACTTCGCGCCGGCGCGGTCGAGCTTGCGGATAAGATTCGAGACCTGCGCGGGATTATCGAAAGCGATGCCGGCCGGATAGGGATAGGCGGAGAACTTGGCGCCGAGATTGTGGACGCGTTCGATCGCGATCTCGGGATGATCGAGGATGGTGACGCTGTCCTCGTGAGTGGCGCAGATGACCAGTCCCTCGCCCTTCATGATGGCGACGATCTCGGCCTCCGGAATCGGTCCGACGCCGCTGATCTCAACGGCGGCATAGCCGATCGCGCGCACTTTTCGGGCGGTGGTCGCAAGCTCCGCGGCGGTCCGGCAATGCTCGCGAAGCGTGTACAGCTGGAGGGCGATCCGGGAGGGGTTCATGGGAAGTTAAGGAGCGCGGACGGACGAAGGATGATTTTCAGACCAGACGTTTTTCGCTGACGGGATCGAAGAGGTGGGCGTTATCAAGCCGGAGGGTGACTTTCACCGTTTGTCCGGGCGTGAAGCGATCGGTGGGACGCACCCGGGCGATGAAAGCGGTCGCTCCGGTGTTGAGGTAGAGAAACGTTTCCGCGCCCATCGGTTCCGAGACTTCGACTTTGACCTCAAGGGTGCGCTCCGGGGCGGGGTGGCTGACCGTGAGCGTGTCCTGCGCGTCTTCCGGACGAATCCCGAACACGATGGACCGGCCGACGTAGGCTGCGCCCAAGGCGGAAAGGCGTTCATCCAAGGTGATGACAACCGGCGAGGCCTGGTCGTTGGTTTCGACAAACTGGAGAAGATCGCCTCCGGCGGCCCGCAGCGTACCGCGAAAAAAGTTCATCGGAGGGGAACCGATGAATCCGGCCACGAACATGTTTTCCGGCTGGTTGTAGAGCTCGAGCGGAGAAGCGACCTGCATGATGGCGCCGTCTTTCATCACGCAGATGCGATCACCCATGGTCATCGCCTCCACTTGATCATGGGTCACGTAAATCATCGTCGCCTCCAGGCGCGCGTGGAGCTTGGAAATTTCCGTGCGGGTGGAGACGCGCATCTTCGCATCGAGGTTGGACAGCGGCTCGTCGAAGAGAAAAACCTTGGGCTTGCGCACGATGGCCCGGCCGACGGCGACACGCTGGCGCTGTCCGCCGGAGAGCGCCTTGGGCTTGCGGTCCAGATACGTTTCCAAGCCCAGCATGGCGGCGGCTTCGCGCACACGCCGGTCGATTTCGATCCGGGGAAACTTCCGCAGCTTCAGGCCGAAGGCGAGATTGTCGTAGACCGACAGGTGCGGGTAGAGCGCGTAGTTTTGGAAAACCATCGCGATGTCCCGGTCTTTGGGCAGGACGTCGTTGACGATGGTTCCATCGATGGAAATCGTCCCGCCGGAAACCTCCTCCAGTCCCGCGATCATGCGCAGCGTGGTGGACTTGCCGCAACCAGAGGGGCCGACGAGCACCATGAATTCGCGATCCCGGATCTCCAGATTGATCCCGTGGACCACCTTGTTGTCCGGGCCGGTTTCGGCGTAGACTTTTACGAGATTCTCAAGCGTGACGTTGGCCATGGGGAGCACGTTCCGGAAGCGGGGAAGGCAGGGACGCGAGGTAGGCCTCGATGATCGGGCCGTCCGCCGCGGGAAGATCCAACGAGGCGAGCTCCGCCGGTGCGACCCAGCGGAGCGCGACGTGCTCGTGCGGGTGCGGCTCCGAGGTGCCCGCGGCCAGACGCGCGACGAAGGGAATCATCTCGATGGTGATTTTTTCATAAGCGTGGACGCAGCGCGGCAGCGGGCGGACGAGTTCGATGGCGCAGCCCAGCTCCTCGCGGATTTCGCGGTGAAGCGCGCTCTCGGCGTCCTCCCCCGGCTCGATTTTGCCGCCGGGAAACTCCCACTTGAGTCCGAGATGCTTGTGAGGCGGTCGCTGCGCCATGAGGACAAGCCCCTCCTGATTTTCAATGAGGGCGCAGACAACCGGGACCACGGAAGAAAGGGACATTGGATGGAGCTAAGCGGAAATCGGGGAATCGGGAACGGAAAAAGCATTTCAAATCACGATGTCTTGGAAATGAACCAGGCCGTTTTTTCGATTTCCGGAGTTCCCCGATGAGCCCGGGTCTGCTGTCCTGTTTCAATATGGCGAAATCGGCGGACGATCCGCGCACCTTTATCTCCCAAATCAGTCTCGTGGGCCGCGGTGGCGGCGCGGTGAAGACACTCGCCGGGTTTAAAAAAAGCCACCACACCGTGCCCGATGCGGTCAACGCCGCTACGCAGGGGTTTTTCGCCAAATTGTGCGCCGGCGAACTCGCTGCGGAAGCTGAGGATTTTTTTCAACGCGCGCGGGCGGGGCTCGGGTACAAGCGCAAGGAGATCGCGCTTGAGGTGACGAGCCCGGCGGCCGTGCTGGCGGCAAAGGACTTCACGCTGGAGATCGCCTATGCGCTCGAGGAAGCCGATCCGGCGAGCTACGGCGTCACGCGCACGCTGCACAGCTTGCGCAACGGCGATCTGCTGCAGGTGGCGGAATTCGATGCGTTGTTTGCCGGACAATTTTCGGGCATCGTGTTTGCCCTGACGAAAGGCGCGCGCGTCGAGGCGGTGATCGACGCCGTGGAGGGACTGGACGCGGACATGCGCCTGACGGTGGCCTACCCTTCGGATTGCCGGCAGTGCACGCTCACGGTCGCGGAGGTCGAGGCCGCGGTGATCTGCGACGGCGCGACGCTGGAGATGCGCTTTCCGCGCAACGCCTCGCCGCGCGAACTGATCGAGGCTTTCGCCGCGGTGCGCCGGGCGTTTGCGCTTACGAAAGACCGCGCGTTGTCGGGGTTGCTTGGGTGAGCTGATTTTTTCGGAAACATTTCCGCGCGGTTGGTGTAAAAAGGCGGCTCATCCTTCAACACCTCCTCCATGTCCGACGAAAAAACCTCCACGGCACCCAAAAAAGAAACCTGGCTCAACTGGCTCGCGGTCACGACGATCTTGTTCTCGACCTGCGCCACGATCTCGACGTTTCGCGGCGGCGGGCATTCCTCCAAGGCGATGATGGCCCAGGTGGAGGCCAGCGACTTCTGGGCGCAGTATCAGTCGAAGAGCATCAAGCAGTACATCTACGGCACGCAGGCCGACTTGCTCGATTTGCGCGCGCAGGAGCTGCCGGCCGGAGCGATGGCCGACGCATACCGGGCGAAGGCGGAGCGCGACCGCAAGGACATGGCGCGTTACGAGACGGACAAAAAAGAAATCGCGGAGAAGGCGCACGCCATTGAGGCGCAGCGGAGCGAGAACCAGAGGCACGGCGGCCGCTTCGGCCTGGCGGTCGTATTTTTGCAGATGGCGATCATGTTGTCTGCTCTCGCCGCGATTCTTAAAAAGAAACCGCTCTGGCTCGCCGGCGTTCTTTCGGGACTGGTCGGCGTGATCTACTTTGCCGACGGTTTCTTCGTGCTTTTCTGACCGGGAAAATGAGACGGAATCCCGGGCGGACCAAAAAAAGCGGCGCCCGGGGTGAGGCGCCGCCCGTCCAGAACCAACCAGACGGAAATTAACCGGGGCTCAGGCGGGGAGAAGCTCGGCGACGAGCGCCTTTTCCTCCTTCAGCTCGTTCTCGGTGGCGACGATCTTGCCCTTGGAGAACTCGCTGAGCGAAAGGCCTTGCACGATCTTCCAGGACTTTCCGTCGCTGGTAATCGGATACGAATAGAGCAGGCCTTTTTCGATGCCGTAGGAGCCGTCGGAGACGACGGCGACGCTGAACCAGTCGCCAGCCTTGGTCGGCGTGGTGAGGTTGCGCACGGTGTCGACCACGGCGTTGGCTGCGGAGGCGGCGGAGCTGAGGCCGCGGGCCTTGATGATGGCCGCGCCGCGCTGCTGCACGGTGGGGATGAAGGTGTCCTTGAACCAGGCCTCGTCGCCGATGACGGAGGTGAGGGGCTTGCCGTCGATCTTCGCGTTGGCGTAGTCGGGGTACATCGTGGAGCTGTGGTTGCCCCAGATGGCCAGGTTCGAGAGGGAGGTGGTGTCGACGCCGGCCTTGAGCGCGAGCTGGGTGACGGCGCGGTTTTGGTCGAGCATGGTCATCGCGAACCAGCGATCGGCGGGCACGCCGGGGGCGTTGCGCTGGGCGATGAGGCAGTTGGTGTTGCAGGGATTGCCGACCACGAGGACGCGCACGTCGGCGGCGGCGTTGGCGGCGATGGCCTTGCCCTGGCCGGTGAAGATCTTGCCGTTGATGCCGAGGAGGTCCTTGCGCTCCATGCCGGCCTTGCGAGGAACGGAGCCGACGAGGAGGGCCCAGTTGACGCCCTTGAACCCTTCGTCGAGCGAGGCGGTGGCGACGATGCCCTTGAGGAGCGGGAAGGCGCAGTCCTGGAGTTCCATCACCACGCCGTTGAGGACGGGGAGGGCCGGTTCGATTTCGATGAGGTGCAGGATGACCGGCTGGTCGGGACCGAACATCGAGCCCGAGGCGATGCGGAAAAGAAGGGAATAGCCAATTTGGCCGGCGGCTCCGGTGACGGCGACACGGATGGGAGTTTTCATAGGGAGGCGGTGAGTGAAGCAGGTTTGGTCAACGGGGGACACGCACGAATTGCGATGATGTGCGCGGATTTAGGCGAACTGCGCGTGCGAATTAGCAAAACGCCTAGGTGAAGCGCGGGGCGAGGGCGGCGTAGGTGTCGCGAATGAGCTGCTCCGTGGTGGCCCAGTCGATGCAGCCGTCCGTGATGCTCACGCCATAGCGCAGGTTTTCCTTCGGCTGGGGGAAGGGCTGGCTGCCGGCGCCGAGGTTGCTCTCGACCATCGCGCCCATGATGGACGTGTTGCCGGCGGCGATCTGGGCGAGCAGGTCACGGATGACCTCGGGTTGAAACTCGGGCTTTTTCGAGGAGTTGTCGTGGGATGCGTCCACCAAGATGGACGCGGGCAGGCCGGCTTTGACGAGAAACTGCTCCGTCTGGGCGATGTGCTCGGCGGCGTAGTTGGGGCCCTTGGCGCCACCGCGAAGGACGATGTGGCAGTTGGGATTGCCTCGCGTGCGCACGGCGGAGGCCGAGCCGTCGAGATTGATGCCGAGGAACGTCTGCGGCTGGCCGGCGGCTTTGATGGCGTTGACGGCGGTCTGGAGATTGCCGTCGGTACCATTTTTAAAGCCGATGGGCATGGAAAGGCCGGAGGCCATCTGGCGATGTGTCTGAGACTCGGTGGTGCGGGCGCCGATGGCACCCCAGCAGACGAGATCGGCGACGTATTGCGGCGTGATCGGATCGAGGAACTCGGTGGAGGTGGGCAGGCCGAGGTCGAGCACGTCGCGCAGGAAGGAGCGGCCGAGGCGCAGGCCCGCGGCGATGTCATGCGAGCCGTCGAGGTGCGGATCCATGACCAATCCTTTCCAGCCGACGGTGGTGCGGGGCTTTTCAAAATACACGCGCATCACGATCATCACGCGATCGGCGACCTCGCGGGCCAGCTTGGCTAGGCGTTCGGCGTATTCGCGACCGGCGACGGTGTCATGGATGGAGCAGGGCCCGATGATGAGCAGGAAGCGCTTGTCATCGGTAAAAATCAGACGGTGGATATCCTCGCGGGCCCGGGTGATGAAATCGGCTTGGGCCTCGGTCTTCGGTAACTCGGCCAGCAACTGGGCGGGCGAGGGCAGGAGCTTGGTCTCAACGACATTGATGTCGGACGTCTTGTGCATGAGCCGACGACCTTGGCGCAACATCGCCACGAATCGCAAGCCTCGGCGCACGCCCACCAGCCCACCGCCGAACCTTGCCCCGCCCACGGCCTTTACGTACAGCGCCTTCGCAATCCCTCACGACCCATCAGTCAAGTATCAATTGACTACGGGTCGAGGGGGCTGAGAGAAGGAATGAGGGCGTAAAAAAGCCGCATCGGTTGTGGATGCGGTGCGGATTTCGGGGGCTTGCTCGGATTTTTAAAATAAGTTGGCCGGTCGCCTACCCCTAAGCGACCGGCCATTTGCTTTCTTAGTTACCCCAAAACTCCTGCTAGGCAGGAGAAGTGTGAAAATCTGATGGTGCAACAGATACTCCTGGCTCAACCTTCGTCAATACAAAGTTCGCCAAACCACCGGACGCATAGAACAAGCCTTTATCGTGCATTCAGATAAAAAAACAGAAATCCCCAACCTGCCCGCGCGCTGGGGTCATGACTTTTCTTTAACGGCTTGTCTGCTCGTCACCGGAGAAGATGCGTTAGCTTTTATTCAGGGGCAGTTTACCCAGGAATTACGTTCGCCGGTGCCTCATCTGGCTGCTTATGGCCTGTGGCTGAATCAAAAGGGGAAGGTCCTCGCCGACAGTTTTGTTCTGCGGGAGAATCCGCAGCGGTTGTGGGTGATGAGCTTCACGTCCCCCGCCGCGGTGATCCGGGAGCGGATGGAAGCCTATATCATCGCAGATGACGTGGTCATTGAAGATGTTACCATGGAATGGGGGGGACTCGCTTTTGGCGGGGCGGAGGCTCCGGTGTGGTTTGGGGAGCAGGCGGAGGGCTCGATTTTGCCGGGGCCGGGGGAGTTCGTGCGCCTAGGCGAAGGTTTTGTTTTTCGGGGGCGTCGCGGTACGGTCGAGAGTTGGGAATGGCTTCGACCGGCGGCCGCGGCGGCACCGACGGGACTGGCCGCTCTGCCGGCGGAGGCACTTGAGCGGATGCGCATCGCTGCGAGGATTCCTTCGATTCCGGCGGATATCGGGCCGGGCGATTTGCCCAACGAGGCCGGGCTGGAGAATGACGCGATCTCTTACACCAAGGGCTGTTATCTGGGACAGGAGGTCATGGCCCGGCTGAAAGCGATGGGCCAATTGCGCCGGCGGCTCGTGCGGGTGGCTGCGTCCGCCGGACCGGTGCCGGCGGTGCCTTGCGCCCTGTTGCAGGGCGAGACGCGCGTGGGCGAACTCCGTTCGGCGGTGGAGGATGGGACGGGCGGCTTCATCGGACTTGCGCTGGTGACCTTGCTCCGGCTCGATGCAGCCGCGCCGCTCGCACCCGAACCGGGAGGCGGGGCTTATATTCATCCCATCGATACGCCGTGAACGAACGCGACCAGCTCATCCAGCTCTGCAGCCGTCTTGGCGCTTCGCCGGCCGCGGCGGCCACCATGGCGGATCAATTGCTTAAGCGCTGTGACCAGCTGGCTGCTCAACGGGGAATTCCCCGCCCGGAGGCGATGGCCTATTTGCTGGAGCTCGTTACCAAAGGCAGCCAAGGAGAAGCTCCTCCGGGATTCGAGGGTGCGCCGTCCGCTCCGAAGAAAACCCATTGACGCCTCCGGCTCCGACGCGCCATTCCGACTTTCCTTTTCCATGAAGCAGAAAATTGCCGCTCTTTTTAACCAAGTCCATGGCCGCGCCCCGGCCGTCATCACCCGCGCTCCGGGCCGGATCGAATTCATCGGAAATCACACCGATTACAACGGCGGGACCGTCCTCGGGGCCGCCATCGACCGTGGCGTCTGGGTGGCGGTCGCGCCGCGCACTGATGGTCTGCGGGTTTTCTATAGCGACATGATGGGGGAAAAGGTGACGCTCGCGGCCAGCGTCACGGCGAAGCAGACCGGTGAAACAAGCTGGATCAACTATCCGCTTGGTGTGCTGGCGGCGTTGCCCGCCTTTCAGCTGAAGGCGCCGGAGGGTTTCGATTACGTGGCGATCTCCGATTTGCCGACCGGCGCGGGCCTGAGCAGCAGCGCGGCGATCGAGCTGGCCTCGGGTCTCGCGTTTCTCGCTCTCACTGGCCAGCAGCCCGACCGCGAGACACTGGTGAAAATCGGCAAGCATGCGGAGAATAATTTTGTGGGCGTGCCGTGCGGCATTCTCGACCAGGGTGTCTCCGGTTTTGGTCAGAAGGCCCATCTTGTGTTCATCGATTGCCGGGGCCCGCGTTTCGACACGGTGCCGTTACCGGAAAGCGCGAGCTTCTGGATTTTCAACACGCACACCAAGCATGCGCTCGTCGACGGGCTTTATGCGGCGCGCCATCGCGAGTGCATGGAAGCGGCCAAGGCTTTGGGCGTTTCGCTGCTCGTCGAGGCCACCCCGGAGCAGGTCGAAGCCGCGAAATCCCGGCTTTCCCCCGATGCCTTCAAACGCGCGAAGCACGTGGTGGACGAGATCGCGCGGGTGGCTCAGGCGGTCGCGGCCTTGGAAAAAGGCGATCTCGATGCGGTCGGTCATCTGCTCACCGCCTCGCATCGTAGCTCTCAGCATCTCTTTGAGAACAGCACGCCCGAGCTCGATTTCCTCGTGGACCAGCTTTCCGCCACGTTGAACGTCCATGGCGCGCGTCTGACCGGCGGCGGTTTCGGTGGCGCGGTCATGGCGCTTACGAGCCCAGCGTTTGGTGATGCGCAGGCGCAGGCGGTGGCGGATGCTTACGCGAAAAAATTCGGCGCGCGTCCCGACATCTTGCACATGCGCACGGGTGACGGCGCGGAACAGCTCTGATCGCAGGTTTCGCCGAGCTCAGAGCAATCCGCCGAGTTCGGCGAAATAGGCGGCGGTCCAAGTGTGGAACCAGAGGAAGTGCAGCAAGCCGCCGATGGCGAGCATGGGGCCGAAGGGAACCTGCACCCCGAGGCCCAGTTCCGCCGGCTGACCTTCAGGCGTTTCCGCCCGGGGGGCCACCTGCACGCCGGGGCCGAACAGTTTCTTCCCCAGCAGGGCCACGCCGATCCAGATCGTGCCGATCACCGCGCCGCCAAAAACGGCGAACACCGCGCCCTGCCAGCCGGTGAACGCGCCGATCGCGCCGACAAATTTAACATCGCCGAAGCCCATCGCCTCCTTTTTCAGCAGGGCTTCCGCGACCAGGGCGATCCATAGCACCAGACCGGAACCGATGAGCAGCCCCTGCATCGAAATCAGGCCGGCGCGCAGGGCGTTGACGAAAAAGACGTCCCCGGTCTGTCCATGCAGGGCGGGGACGAATACGGACAGAGTCACACCGACCACGCCCAACCCGATGGTGAACGTGTCGGGGATGATCATGTGATCGAGATCGATGAACGTTGCGCAGATGAGGGCGCTGATAAAAAGCAGTCCGCACAGGGCTTTGGCCGGAGGGAAGAGCAGCCAGCACGTCACGAAAAGCGCGGCAGTGAGCATTTCGACGAAGGCGTAGCGAAACGAATAGGGGCGTCCGCAGCAGCGGGCCTTTCCGCGCAGCAGGAACCAGCTCAGCACCGGAATGTTGTCGTGCCATTTGATCGGCGCGCCGCAGGCGCACTGCGAGCCGGGGGTGACGATGGATTTTTCCCGGGGCACCCGGTGGATGACCACGTTGAGAAAGCTGCCGACGATGGCCCCGAACAGACCGAGGCAGACCGGAAAGAACCAGGGGAAGGCGGCGTTGAATTCGGTGTAGTCAAAAGTCATGCGTGGGAATCGGCTTTGTAGTTACTAAAATGTGACATGTGAACTCACGCCGCGGGCAGCGCCGTTTTCAAGGCGGCGTGCATGGCTTCCACGGGGACGGCGGCCCCGCTCCAGATTTCCAGCGCGCGCGCACCCTGGTGCACGAGCATGGACAGGCCGTTGGCGGCGGGCAGGCCGAGGGCGCGGGCCTGGGCGAGGAGGCGGGTCTCGGGGGGATTATAGATCATGTCATAAACGCCCCGGGGGCGGGGCAGGGCGGCGAGATCGACGGGCAGCGGATCGTCAGGCTTGAGGCCGGCGCTGGTGGCGTTGATGACGAGGGCGCCGGAGGGCAGATCGGCGGGAGGAAGGGAAGGATCGAATCCGTGCAGGGGAATGGGTCCGGCCAGCGGGGCGAGTTGTGCGAGCAGAGTGTCGAGATTGGCGCGGGTGCGGTTGGCGATCCAGAGGCTGGCGCAGTCGCGTTGCAGGCATTCGACCGCGGCCCCGCGGGCGGCGCCGCCCGCGCCGAGTAGAACGATGGGCGAGCCGGCGAGGGGGATGTTGAGCGTTTCATGCGAGGCGGCGGCGAGTCCGAAGCCGTCGGTGTTGTACCCCTGCCAGCCGGCCGCGGTGTTCATTAGGGTGTTGACCGCGCCGATGGGACGGACGCGGGCGTCGATGCCGGCGATATGATCGCAGGCGATGACCTTGTGGGGAACGGTGAGATTGAGACCCTTGAAGCCGTGTTCGTGAAATTTCTTCAGCGCGGCGGGCAGATCTTCGGGGGCGATGTCGAAACGGAAGTAGCGCCAGTTCTTAAAACGCGGATCGCGTTCCGCCATGCGCGCGAGGGCGGCGTTGTGCATTGGCGGGCTGATGGAGTGTTTGATCGGATGACCGATCACGGCGAGGGCGGTGCCGGGGAAGGTCCATGTGTCCAGGTCGGCGAGCGTATGGATGGGGTCGGCGGACGTCATCGTTTCCCGAAGAGAGAACGAGAACGCGGGCGAGAACGAGAACGATTATGGGCGTTCTACGGCTGCGCGTGGCGTTCGTGGGTGTTTTCGAATTCCTCCACGAAGCTGGCGAAGAGCCGGGAGTGTCCGGGGTCGCCGGAGACGCTGTAGTGATGCGCGAGATTGCGGCAGGTGCGGCAGAGCACTTCGCGCACGGGCGTGGGGGCGAGATCGGTAATCTTGGGGGAGACTTGATTGGCCTTCAAAAACGCGAAGACCTCCTCGGGCGAGCGAAAGGCGCCTTGTTCAAACGGATCGATGAAGAGCGGCGCATCTTCCTGATAGCAGCCGATCATAAAATGGCCGGGCAGACCGACGGGCTCGAGTTCCATGCCAAGGCGCTGGGCCACGAGCAGATAAACAATGCTGAGCGACAGAGGCGTGCCCTTGCGGCGCGCGAGCACCTGGTCGAGGAAGCTGTTGAGGGGATCGGTGTAGTGTTCGATGTTTCCCCGGAATCCGTTTTCGTGAAACAGGACGCGGTTGATGACGCGGCATTTTTCGCGGATGGAGAGCGGTTCCGCGAAGAGCTCGCGGCAACGGGCGGCGAGGGCGTCGAGCTGTTCGCAGCAGAGGCCGGCGTTGAGGTTGGGAAACACGGTTCGGCTGAGCAGGAGCGCGCCGGTTTCGAGCTCGTAGTTGAGCGAGCGGATGAATCCGCGGAATTCCGCGACCGGATCGGTGAACTTCAGCTCCTCCAGGTAGCCGCGGGCATGCACCGAGAGGAGACGGTTGCCGCTGGCGGCGAGGTCTTCGAGGAAGATCCGCGCGGAGGCTCCTTGGGCGGTGAAATGGGCCAGCAGAACCTTGCGCACCGCCGGGCTCGGGTCGTCGAGCAACCCCAGCAGCGCTTCGCGGGATTCGAGGCTGGCGTGATCGTGGTCCACGCCGGCAATCGAAAACGCTTTTGCGGACGAGGCAAACGGGAAAGTCGCGTCACCGCAGAGCCCGCGAGGCTAGACGTTCGCCGGCGGCGGTTCGCGTGTTCCGAAAAGCGCCGTGCCCACGCGCACTTGGGTGCTGCCGGCGAGGATCGCGGTTTCGAGATCGCCGCTCATGCCCATCGAAAGTTCGCGCAGGGGCGTACCAAATTCTGGAGCGAGGCGGTCACGGAGGGCGCGAAGATTGTCAAAAGTCCGCACGGCCACGGCGGGATCGCTGGAGAGCGGCGCGATCGTCATGAGGCCGTCGACGCGGAGATGCGGGCAGGCGAGCGCGGTCTCCAGCAGACGCGGGGCGTCCTCCGGTTCGGCACCGAATTTGGCGGGATCGTGGCCGGCGTTGATCTGGAGCAGGACGCCAAGGGTTTTGCCGAGTTCGCCGGCGGCGCGGTCCAGCAGGGCGGCCAGCTTGGCGCTGTCGACGCTCTGCACGCGGTCAAAGTGGGCGGCGGCGAGCCGCGCCTTGTTGGATTGAAGGTGGCCGATCAGCTCCCACTGGATTTTTTCCGCGCAGAGCGGTTGTTTGGCAATCGCTTCCTGGACCCGGTTTTCCCCCACGGCGCGCAGTCCGTAGCGGGCGGCGTAATCGGCGGCGGCGGCGGGGTGGGTTTTGGTCACGGCGAGCAGTTCGACCGTGGCGGGATCGCGTCTCGCTTTCTGGCAGGCGGTGGCGATGTGGGCCCGGACCGCATCGGCCCGGGCCTTGAATTCTTCATAGGGAAACATGGAAGCCGGGGTTTATGGTTTGCCGGAAGATAAGCTTTCTTTATACTGCGCTTGAATTGGCCGCTGCCTATGCAAATCGAAAATTTTAAAATCTTCGCCGACCTGGTCGAAACGAAGAGTTTCTCAAAGTCCGCAAAAATCAACGCTATCACCCAATCGGCCGTGAGCCAGCAGGCTCGGGCGATGGAGCGCCATTTCAAGGCCTTGTTGATCGACCGGAGCCAAAAGCAGTTTCAGCTGACGCGGGAGGGACAGCGGGTTTACGAGGCTTCGAAGGAGCTTTTGCACAGCTACGACAAGCTGGCGAGCGAGCTGCAGGAGATGAAAAAGGTCATCAGCGGCACCATTCGCATCTCGACGATTTACTCGATCGGGCTGCATGAGCTGCCGCCCTACATCAAACGTTTCCTCGTGGATTTTCCGTCGGTCAACGTGCGGGTGGAGTACCGCCGCTCGAATCTCGTTTACGAGGACATCCTGCATAACTCGGTGGATTTCGGTCTCGTGGCGTTCCCGGTGAAAACACGGCAGATCGAGCAGATCCCGTTTCGCAACGACCGCCTCGTGCTGATTGCGCATCCGAATCACGCGCTGACCAAAAGCGGACCGGCCGGGGTGGACTTGAAGGATCTGGCCGGCCAGCGGTTCATCGGCTTCGATCCGGACATTCCCACGCGCAAGGCGGTGGACCAGATTTTCCGGGACAACAAGCTGGAGATCGAGCCGGTGATGGAATTCGACAACATCGAGACGGTGAAGCGTGCGGTCGAAATCGACCACGGCATCGCCATCGTCCCGCAGGCGACCGTGTTGCAGGAGCAAAAACAGGGCACGCTGGCGGTGCTGTCATTCAAGAACCGGGAATTTACCCGGCCGCTCGCCATCCTGCATCGGAAAGGTCGCGTGCTGACACCGGCGATGAAGAAATTCATCGAAACCCTCGGCATGGATCTGCCCGGAGTGGGTGCCTGAACGATTGCTCTGGCTGGGACGGCCGCTGAAAAGCGGCCTTCCTTGGGGCTGGAACAAACTTCGCTTTTCCCCCACTAGCTACACGACGTATGTCTTCTGTTTTACCCGAAGTTCTTCTTTGGCTTTATATTTCCACCCTTTCCGGGATGTGCCTTTTCGGGCTGCACAAAGTCAAAATCCTTTGGCTTTACTTGCGCGCCACGCGCCGCGGTTCGCCGCCGCCGCCTGTCTGGACCGGCCCGTTGCCCAAAGTCTGCGTGCAGTGCCCCCTCTTCAACGAGCCGCTGGTGGTTGAAGCGCTTTTGGAACGGGTGACGGCCTTGCGCTGGCCGGCCGGGCTGCTGGAAATCCAAATTCTCGACGACTCCACCGACGAGACGCCGGCGATCATCGAACGTTGGCTGCAGGCGCATCCGGATCAGGCTCTCAATGTGCGGCATATCCGCCGGCCCAATCGCGGAGGTTACAAGGCGGGGGCTCTGGCCTACGCCATGACGCGCACGGAGGCGGAGTTCTTTGCGATTTTCGATGCCGATTTCCGCCCGGAGCCGGATTTTCTGGAAGTCCTTATGCCTCACTTCGCCGATGCGAAAGTGGGCGTGGTGCAGGCGCGTTGGGAGTTCAACAACCGCCGGGCCAGTCTGCTCACGCGCTTCCAGGCGATTTTCCTCGATGCGCATTTCGTGGTGGAGCAATCGGCGCGGTCCTCGGCCGGATTGTTTTTCAATTTCAACGGCACCGCCGGCATCTGGCGCCGGGCCGCGCTCGATGGGGCGGGCGGATGGACGCCCGACACCGTCACGGAAGATCTGGATGCGAGCTATCGCGCGCAATTGCGCGGCTGGCGTTTTGTCTATCTGCCGGATTACGCCGTGGCTTCGGAGCTTCCCGAAAATCTGACGGCGTTCAAATCCCAGCAACGCCGCTGGACGAAGGGCGGCATCCAAGTGATGCGCAAGCAGCTCGGCACGATCTTGGCCAGCCAGGTGCCGGGCCGTCTCAAGCGGGAGGCGGCGTGTCATCTGATGGTGGGGTTCATTCACCCGCTGCTGGTGATGTTTTCCCTGATCTTCGTGCCCTACTTACTGATCGGCGCGCGCTTGCCGGGCGGGTGGCTGATTTTCAATCCCGTGGTGGTCGTGTTGACGAGCGGTGCGACGGTCGCGCTTTACATTTCAGGACAGTATTTTCGTCAACGGCAGTGGCGCGAAGGGTTGCTGCTGCTGGTTGCCGCCCCGCTCATGCTGGCCTTCGGTCTCGCGATGAGCGTGACCTGCTGCGTGGCCGTGGTGGAAGGGCTTTTCCAGCGCGGCGGCGAGTTCGTGCGCACACCGAAGGGCGGCCGTGACATCACGGTAGGCGGCGTGCTTTCACGCATACGCAGCCGCACGCTGTTCGCCACGATCACTTTGATCGAGCTGGCGGTCGGCGTCATGATGCTGGGCGGCGCGATTTATTTCGGCCATCGCGACATGGAGGCGATCGCGCTGGTGCTGTTGCTCAAGGCCACGGGGTTTCTGGGGATCGCGTGCATTTCCACGGTGGATCTCCTGCCGCGCACGGGCGAGGCGGGCGCTTGACGGCGAAGACGGGCTGCGTCCGTTGATGGGCTGAAGATGAAGCGACGCCGTTTGATCCTTTCCGTTCTGCTCGCCGGCCTTATGGCTGCGCCGGCGTGCCGGCGCCCGGCCGGGCCGGAGGGGGCGGCGGCGGATGCGCCGGCTCTGCCGGTCATCGCCAAGGCGCCGCTCTGGCGGCTCAAGGACATCGACGGTCGCGAGGTGAGCTCCACCGATTTCAAGGGCAAGGTCGTGGTGGTCGATTTTTGGGCGACGTGGTGCCCGCCTTGCCGCGAGGAAATCCCGGGGTATGTCGCGCTGCAGAAAAAATATGCGGATCAGGGGCTGGTGGTGATCGGCATTGCCATGGACGAAGGCGGGGCGGCGGCGGTGAAGCCCTTTGCCGCGTCACGAGAAATCAATTACCCGATGCTGTTGGCCGACGATCCCGTGGTGGCGGCATTCGGAGGCATCGAGGTGTTGCCCACGACGTTTCTGATCGATCGCGACGGCAACATCCGCGACAGAAAAGTGGGGGCGGTGCCGGCCGCCGAGTACGAAAAGCTTGTGGTCGGACTTCTTCACTAGGCCGGCGGCATGGCAATTTTCGTTTCGCGAAGCCTCGGGCCGGCGGACGGTGGAGGCCAGGCGACCTTTCGTTGTTTTTATTGATGCATTTCCCTGCTCATCTTTTTCTGCCGCTGGCCAGCAGCCTCGTTTATGTGGCAGCGGTGTTGCTGGTTAAACGTTCGGCGGCCTACGGGGTGGGGCTGTGGCGCACGACGTTTGTCTCCAATGTGACCATGGGCGTGTGTTTTGCCCCGCTGTGGTTGCTCGGGGGGCCGGGTCAGCCGGTCGGTGCATACTGGCAGCCGGTGTTGAGCGGAGCCCTGTTTTTTCTTGGGCAGATCTTCACGTTCATGGCGTTGCAAAGGGGCGATGTCTCGGTGGCGACGCCGGTGCTCGGGCTGAAGGTTGTGTTGGTGGTGTTCTTCAGCGTCTCGCTGCTGGCGGGCACGGTTTCGCTCCATGTCTGGCTGGCGGCCGGTTTGAGCACGTTGGGCATCGCGTTGCTCAGCCGTGGCGGCCGCCCTGCGCATCACGCGGCTGGCCGCACGATTTTTCAGGCGGCGGTGGCGGCGGCGAGTTTCGCCGCTTCGGATGTGCTGGTGCAGAAATGGACGCCGGCCTGGGGGGTGGGCCGGTTTCTGCCGCTGATGTTCGGGGTGGTGATGGTGCTGTCGGCGGGTTTTGTGCCTTTTTTCAGCGCGCCTTTGCGCCTGGTGCCGCGCGCGGCGTGGCCGTGGCTGCTGGGCGGAGCCGTGGCGCTGGCGGTTCAGGCGGCGAACATGGCCGTCACGCTCGGGGTGTTTGGCGACGCCACCACGGTGAACATCGTCTATGCCTCGCGAGGGCTTTGGAGCGTGCTGGCGGTGTGGCTGGTCGGCCACTGGTTTCGCAACGAAGAGGGCGGCCTCGATGCGGCGATCCTGCGCAGCCGTTTGATGGGCGCGGGATTGATGCTGGCAGCGATCGCTCTCGCGGTGACGTAGGCGCCGGCCGGCCGGCGGATTGCGAAAACGAAAAGGGCCCGCCGAAACCCCTTACGGCGGGCCCACTATTTTCTTTGTCGGACCTTGCGAGCCCGACATCCATGTTACCCAAGATCCTGCCGAGGCAGGGATCATATCGGGATGAGATTGAGCATCGCCCATGCCAACCGCCCTGAAAGCTTTCGAGTGGTCAAAAAACTACAGGATGTCGGGCGAATGGGCGCTTTCAGCGGAGAAGCGGGTGATCAGCGCGAGCTCATCGGCGATTTCCCGATCGCTGCGACAGCGCGGCATCTTGTTTTGCCCGCCCCATTTTCCCTTATCGCGCATCCAGTGTTCGAAGACGCCGGGCATGACGAGGCGCACCAGCGGGGCTTCGAGGCCGCCGCCCTTGCGCTTGGCTTCGTAATCGTCGTTGAGGCGCTGCAGTTCGGAATCGAGTTCGATGGCGAGCGCCGGTCCCGTCGGATTTTCGTACGACAGCGGCTTGAGTTCGATCCACCACTCGTGCCGGCCGCGTTTCTGGCCGGCGGTGGCGTTGATGAACAGCGGGGCGACGTGGAAATTGACGATGTTCCAGTTATGGCGCTGACAAACGACCAGCAAGGCGTCGGTCACTTCCTTTTCGATCACATGTTCACCGAAGGCGCTGAGCTGGAGCGTTGTCCGGCCGACATAGACCAGGCGGGGCACGTCGGTCGAGATGAAGCGCACGATGTCGCCGATGACGTAACGTGTCAGTCCGGCGGGGGTCGTCAGCACGAGCGCATAATCGACGCCGGCGCGCACCTGTTCCAGGGGAACGGCTTTTCCGCCCAGCTTGGCGAGGTCGGCACCGTTGTAGTCCTCCATCGGGAGGAATTCGAAGAACAGGCCGACGTCGGTCATGAGCCGCAGGCCGAGGGACGACTCGGCGTCCTGCGCGGCGATGAAACCTTCCGAGGCGGGGTAAACCTCGTGAAAATTGATTTTCGTGCCGATGCGGGTGCGGAGTTCGTCGACAAACGGACCGATGGGCACGCCGCCATGCACCAGGCATTCGAGGTTGGGCCAGACTTCCTGGAGGGTGGCCGGGCGGCGTGCACCCTGGCTGGCGCGGGTGGTCACGGCCTCGGCTAGGACCAGCAGCCAGCTGGGAATGCCCGCGAGCATGGTGATGTCGCGATCCCAGGTGCGATCGGCGATGGCCTTGATCTTGGCCGGCCAGTCGGCGAGTTGCGCGATCTCCTGACCGGGTTCGTAGAGATGTTTTTCCACCCAGCCGGGCAGGTTGAGGGCGGTGATGCCGCTGAGATCGCCGGCGTAGGCGGGGTGATTTTTGGCCTCGTCGAGGCGGCTGAGTGTGGTGGAGCCGCCGAGGAAGAGATGTTTGCCGCGAAACACGCCGGTATGGCCGATGCGGGCGGTGTAATAGAGAAGCGAGTCGAGGCCGGCCTTGCGAAAGTGGGCGATCATCGCCTCCGTGACGGGAAGGAACTTGGTGCGGCCCGCCGTCGTGCCGGAAGAGACCGCGTAAAAGCTGCAGCGTCCCGGCCAGAGCACGTTCTCCTCCCCCTGTTTCATGCGCTCGATATAGGGAGCGAAATCCTCGTAGGTGCGCAGCGGCACGCGCTTGCTGAACTGCTCGTAGGAGGTCGCGGACGTCAGGCCCAGCTCTCGCCCGTAGGCGGTGAGGGCCAGTTGCGATCGCAGGCGGGCGAACGTCTTCTTTTGGGCGGGCACCGCGCCGCGTCCGTTGCGAAGTTTAAGGCTGGCCCGGGCGGTGAGAAAACTCGTGCCGAGGTTCAGCAGGCTTTTGGGAAGGGCCAGCATACGAGGAAGCGCCCTTTCAGGACGCTCGGCCGGGGGCGGAGCCGCAAGCGAATTCACGCGGCGCGCAGAAGCTTACCCGTTTTTAACTCCCGATAGAAGCGGGAGATCGGTATAAGAAAATTAAAGCAGTGAAAGATCAGCGAAGCGTGTTGCACCGGGCTGCCGCGGTGGTTGAAGACGGTCTTGCACAGGCTGTTCGGGAAATAGGCGCGATGGGCCGCTTCCATGGCGAAGCGGGTGGGGGCGTGGGCGGCGAGCACGGCGCCCTCGTTTTCTGCGAAAAGGATGAGCGCGGGCGCCGAGGTCAGGGGCAGCAGGGCCTGCGAAAAATAAGACGAGGGCGGCTGGAATTGCCGCAGCGCCGCCATGCGTTCGCACGCGCCCCGGGCGTCGACGCCGGCGATCGTTTCCATGACGGACTTGTGCAGGTGCCGCAGCTCGTCGGGGCTCATGAGCGTGGCGAGCGCCGCCTTGTTCTGCGCGCCGGCTTCGAACATCCGCGCGAAAATAGTGCGCGATTTTTCAATCTGCCGCGCGTCCGGCGGCGTGCCCTCGAGGTAGGGTTTCACCGCGCGGCCGAGCAGGGTGGAGGGCTTGGCCTCTCCGGGGGCGAGCAGATCTTCGATGCAGGAGATCGGGCTGACGAGCACCACGCCGCGAAGTTCCAGGTGCCGTCCGGCGTGGCGGACGCGCCGGAGCCATTCGAGCAAGAGGCCTCCGCCAAAGCTCACGGCAAAAATCACCGGCGGCGTGCCGTGGCGCCGGGCGAGTTCCTCGACGAGATCGTCGAGCTGCGCGAACAGCAGTTCGGCGGAAAATCCCTGCCGAGGATAGTTGAGATAATAGACACTGCCTTTTTTAAGCAGAAAACCGCGCAGCAAAAAAACCTGCTCGGTCGCGTCGGGCACGAAGCCGCCGAGCACGATGGTGGGCGTCGGGCCTTTGCGCTGTTCGCAGAGGAGCGTCGCCATCTGGTGCGGGCCGGCGCGGCCGGCGCCGAGCACGGCTTCCTGCGCCGTGCGCACCCGCGGCGAATGCGCCACGGGTTTCGGCGGACGCAGCTTGTAGCCGGTGGTCCGGATAAACGTGCGCAGCGGCTGCGTGGGAGACACGCGGCCGAAGGCGGCAAGGAGGGAGAAGGCAGGGGTTAAGCTGAGCACGGCCATGGTGATACTTCCTGCTCATGCGAAGCGTTCCACGGCTCCGCAAAGTCAAAGCGGGGGAGTCACTCAAAGTTCACTTCGCTGGCACGCGGCTGTTACATTCAGCCTTATTTGCCAGGAAAACCGGGATCGCGAGTCGGGGTGGTCAAGACTCCGCCAGCCAAAGATCCTAATCGCAGGCTGTAACAATTCCCCCGAGTCGGGTATGTAACCGTTTCGAATGCCCCCCGCCCCGTCCGCCGGCCGAAGTCCGCGTTTTGCCACCACCCAATGGTCCATGATCGTTGCTGCCCGCTGCGGCCCTGCCTCGGAGGCCGACGCCGCCTTGGAGTCGTTCTGCCGCGCTTACTGGTATCCTCTCTACGCCTATGTTCGTCGCTCCGGCCATGCCCAGGCCGACGCGCAAGATCTGACGCAGGCTTTTTTCGCCCGCCTGCTGGAAAAGGACTGGCTGAGCGAAGCCCTGCCCGAGCGCGGCCGGTTTCGCAGTTTCCTGCTCATGGCGCTCAAGCGTTTCCTCGCCAAGGAATGGCGCCGTGGGGCCGCCCGAAAACGCGGCGGCGGCGCGAATTTCGTGCCGCTCGACGCCGCGGACGCCGAGGCCCGGTACGCCGTGGAGCCTTCGCTGGGCCCCGATGCTATTTTCGAGCGTCGCTGGGCCATGACGATTCTCGATCGTGCGCTTGGCCGTCTTGCCGACGAATACGCGGCCGCCGATCGCACCGTTGAATTCGAACTCCTCAAGCCCCACCTCACCGCCGCGCGCGGCGAAATCCCCTATGAGGAAACCGGCGCTGCGCTCGGTCTCAATCCCGGCGCCGCCCGCGTCGCGGTCCACCGTCTTCGCAAACGTTTTCGCGAAACGCTGCGGCAGGAGATCGCCGAGACGGTCGCCGACGCCGCCGATCTCGAGGACGAACTTCGCCATCTGGTGCAAATTCTCGGGCAACGTGCGTAACAATCCGCCGCCGATCGGTAATTACTCTTCATGACCCCGTCCGCCTCCCGTTGTCCCCGTTGCCACGCCGTGCTGCCGGCCGACGCCCCGTCCGGCCTGTGTCCAACCTGTCTCGTGTCCGTGCATTTCGGCACCGAGGCCGATCTCACCGACCCCGCCGTCAAAGGCGCGCCGCCGCCCGCCATCGAGGAGATCGCGCTTCATTTTCCCCAGTTGGAAATTCTCGCCTGCCTCGGCCGCGGCGGCATGGGGGTGGTTTACAAGGCACGTCAGAAATCCCTCGACCGCGTGGTCGCGCTCAAACTCCTCGCCCCCGAACGCGGCTCCGATCCCGCCTTCGCCGAACGTTTCGCCCGCGAGGCCCAGGCTCTCGCCCGCCTCGACCATCCCCACATCGTCACCATCTACGATTTCGGGCAGGCCGGCGGCTTTTTCTACCTCCTCATGGAATACGTGGACGGGGTCACCCTCCGCCACCTTCTGCACGGCGGCCGCATCGCCCCCCGTGAGGCTCTCGCCATCGTTCCGCAGATTTGCGACGCCCTCCAATTTGCCCACGACCACGGCATCGTCCACCGGGATATCAAACCCGAGAACATTCTCCTCGACCGTCGCGGCCAGGCCAAGGTCGCCGATTTCGGCCTCGCCAAGCTGGTGGGACCTGGCGGAGAGCCCGCGACCGCCGCGGGCGATGTGCCCGCCGGTTCCTCCTCCGAAATGACCGAGGCCGGCAAGGTGATGGGCACTCCGCGCTACATGGCCCCCGAGCAACGCGAGCGCCCCGCCGAAGTCGACCACCGCGCCGACATCTACGCGCTCGGTGTCGTCCTGTATCAGATGCTCACCGGCGAGCTGCCCGACGAAAAACAACTCCAACCGCCTTCCCGTCGCGTCCACCTTGACGTCCGTCTCGACGAGATCGTTCTGCGCGCCCTCGAAAAGGAACCCGAGCGTCGCTACGCCAACGCCACCGAGTTCAAGACCCAACTCGAAACCGTCGCGTCCACCCCTCCGCCGCCTGCTCCGCCGGCCGCGCCTCCGCCGGCCGGGCCGCTTGCGCAAGCCGGCGTGCGTGCGCAAGTCGCCGCGCCGGCCATCGCGATGATGATCGTGAGCGCCCTCGATCTCGCCTGCTTGTGCCTCTTCCTGCTCATCGGGGCCGTCGTTTTGATGGCCTTGCCCGTGGTCGGCGGGATGATCGGCATGAATCAGTTCAACCTCTCCCAAGTCGTTCCCTGGATGGGCGCGATGGCCGGACTGGTGATTCTCTTCGTGATCGGCTGGCTGCTGCTGCATGTGGCGGCGGCGATCTATGTGATCGTGGCGGCCCGGCGTATGCACGGCCTGCGCTATTATCGATCCGCCTGCACGGGGGCCATCCTGTTGATCGTGATCGGTGCGTTGGGCGTCTTGTTTTCGTTCGCATCACCCACCCACCTGCTCACCGCATTCTGGTCGCTTATCGAATTGGGTGTGGGCATCTGGGCGCTGGTCGTGCTGCGCCGGCCGGAGGTCAAGGAATCCTTCGATCAGGCCTCGCCGGCGGTTCCGCCGGTCACGCCCGTGGATCCGGCGGAACCACTTCGCCAGCTCTCCACGCCGGCGATCGGGCTGATGGTCGCATCGGCGCTCCATCTTCTGTTCATCGGGATCGGCGCGCTGTTTCTGCTGGGGAATGCGAGCTTGGCGCACGGTCTGTTCGTGCCAGCCGCGCCGGGTCCGGCCAGTCCCCCCGTGTGGGCGAGGCTGGCGTTGGCTCTGGCGATGGCCGCACTGCTCCTGTTGCCGCCCCTGTTGACCTTCATCGGCGCGTGGCGGATGCGTCAGCTGCGGGGGCGCGGTTTTGCGATGGCCGCGGCGATCCTTGCCATCCTCACGTTTCAAGGCCTGGGCCTTGGCGTCGTATTCGGAATCTGGACTCTGGTCGTGCTCACCCGCCGCGAGGTGGAGGCCGCGTTCGCGCAATCCGCGCCGCGTTCCCGCTCCGGCTGGCTGCTGGCGACGGTGGTGCTGGCCGGTTGTATTTTGGCGACCCTTGTGGCTGGCGGACTGTTTTGGCTCTCTAGCAATCATCATCGGGTCAATGTCTCAACACCGGTCCAGTCGGTTCATCCGGTCGTTAAATTGCCCGCGCCGCCCGTGGTTAAGGTTTCCGACCTTCCGCCCCTTCCGAGCGGCGCTCTCGATCTCGCGCCCTACTGGACCTCGCCTTTCCTCGCTGATACGGACGGGAAAAGCTACGGACTCCGTGCCCTGCGCGGCCTTCACTCCTTCGACGGCATTCCCTTCCTCGTCGGCGGCCAGGTCCTCCTCTCCGGCTCGGAAACAAGCTCTCGTTCCAACGGTACGCCCATGCCCGACCAGGTGAGCATTCCCGTTGGTCGCGCCTTCGCCGAGTTGCATCTCCTGCACGCCGTCCACTGGCAGGATCCCGTGGGCGTGGTGATCGCCACCCTTCGTTTCGTTTACGCCGACGGCGACACTCGCTCCATCCCCCTTCGCTACGGCGTCCATCTGCTCGATTGGCAGCGCCTCCCCGGTGAGGACGTCGAGCCGCTTTCCGACCTCGCCAGCAAAATCGTCTGGCGCGGCCCCGGCACGCCCGAGTGGAGCGCCACCTCCCGCGCCACCGTCACCACGGTCACGAATCCCCGTCCCGGCGAGGTCGTCGATCACATTGAGTTTGTTTCCAACAACGTTCGCTCCTCCTATGCGCTTCTCGCCGCCACCCTGGCCGCGGGCGAGGCCGGCCGGGCGCAAACCGCCCCCGTGCCGGCGGCCGGCGGAGCGCGTCATTTTACGGGAGAGATTCGCATCCATGTGGTCGATACGGTGACGCGGGAGCCGTTGGCCGGCGCTTTCGTCGACCCTTCCGGGGTTTTCGCCGGAATCAACCTCATCGCCCAGCCGCTCTTCACCGATGCCGGCGGCGTCGCCCGGGTGCATTACGATCCGGGCATTACCACGGAGTTCAGATTGAACATCCATGGAACCGGATACGCGCCCTCCGACATCGCTTGGACCGCGCCGGATCAGATCCCCGCCGACTTGATCGTGCGACTGAATCCCGCCATTTCCGGCCGTCCCGCCAAACCCTCCTCCGCCGACATTGCCTCCGGGCGGACCCGGATCGACGATCTCCGGCTCTCCGCAACGATCACTCTTCAGCACGAGATGCTGCTGCCCTTGGTCAACGAATGGCTCAACCAGGAGTCCGCTTCCGGCGCCGGGCACGAGACCCGCGTCGCCGCCCTCCTTCGGGTGTGCGCCGAGCTTGCCCGTCGCGGCGCCTGCCCGGGTTTTGTCGCCGCGCTGGAAGCGCCCGATCTGCCGTCCGTCCCCGCGGAAGAGCGGCGGCCCTGGCGCACGGTTCCCTCCTCCGATCTGGAGGATGAACTGACCATTGATCTGCACCGGCTCGGTCAACGCCAGCTCACCGGCGCCGCTCCTGACGAAACCGATCTTCACCTTGTGCACCAAGCCACCCTCGCCGCCGCCGAATTGTTCGTCCGTGGGGGCTGGCACCCGGCCAGGGGTAATCTCGTCGCCAAACGCGCGGCGACCTCTGACGCCGTTCGTCGTGACCTCGCCATTCGCCTTTCCGCTGCCTCCACCATCACCAACTGGTCCGAAAAAGACGAGGCGCTGTCCTCGCTCGTGGTCGATGCCGCTCGCGCCGGCGAGACGGAGATCGTTCAAAACGCGCTCAAGCAGATGAGCAACGGGTCGACCCGCGACCAAGCCATCCGTGCCGCCGCTCTGGCGCTCAAGGCCTTCGGTCTCAGCGCCGAGGCGATCAAGCTCGCGGGCACCTTGACCAGCTCGAGCATCCGCGATCAAACCCTGAAGGAACTCAGTCAATAGTCCGCTTTACCTCTCTCACCATGGAAACCGTCACCTCATCTGTCTCCTCCTCGTCCGTTCCCGCCGGCAACGATAAGCTCTGGGCCGTTCTCTGCCACCTCTCCGGCTTTCTGGGCGTGGCCCTTTTACTCCCGCTGATCGTCTATCTCGTGATGAAGGACGAGTCCGCCTACGTCCGCGCCAACGCTCGCGAGGCGCTCAACTTCCACCTGTCGCTGCTCATTTATGCGCTCGTCTGCCTTCCGCTGATAGTTGTGATCATCGGCATTCCCCTGCTGATCGTGCTCGGTATCGCCTCGTTTATTTTCGCCATCATCGCCGCCATCAAGGCGTCCGATGGCGAGTGCTACCGCTATCCCTGTGCCATCCCGTTTATCCGTCCCCGGCTGGCGGGGTCGGTGTAAACGTAACCGCGGGCGAGCGCCGTGTAGGTGTCGATTTGGGCGCGCTCCCAGGTCGCGTCACGGTTCAGCTCTACCGCGAGGAGGCGGGCGACGGCGGGGGCGGCCTCGATCGAGGCCTTCGCGTCGAGCAGCAGCGCACGCGTCCGGCGGGCGAGGATGTCTTCGACCGTGCGGGCCATTTCGCGGCGGGCGTGCCAGACGACTTCGGCGTGTTGATAAGGCAGGCGCTCGTGCAGGTGGGCGGAGAGCTCGGGGCGCTCGCGGATGAGTACGTTGATGTGCGCGGCGTCGGAGCCGTAGGTCTTGAGTGGGGCGTCGGAAGCATCGGCGAACGTGTGACCGTGGATTTTAAGATCCTCGGTGCGGCAAGGGCGGTGTTCGATTCCGGCGAGCATCTCGGCTTGGTTGATCACGTCTTCGGCCATCTTGCGGTAGGTGGTCCATTTGCCTCCGGTGATGGTGATGAGTCCGCTCTCGCTGATGACGATGGCGTGATCGCGGGAAAGCGTGGCGGTGTCGCCGGAGCCTCCGGTTTTCACGAGCGGCCGGAGACCGGCGAAGATGCTCAGGACATCGTCGTCCGCCGGGTCGTCGGCGAGATACTTGCGGGCGTGTTCCATCAGGAAGGCGCGCTCCTCGTCGAGGGCGCGCGGTTCGGCCGAGTGCGTGGAGAGCGGTGTGTCGGTGGTGCCGACGACGACGCGATCGTGCCATGGCACGGCGAAGAGCACGCGACCGTCGGCGGTTTTCGGGATCATGATGGCGTCGCCTCCGGGCAGGAATTTCTTGGGCAACACGAGGTGGATGCCCTGGCTCACGGCGACGAGATCGCCGGCGGCGGGCTCGTCGTGGCGGCGGATCTCGTCCACGAAGACGCCGGTGGCGTTGATCACGGCCCGTCCGCGAATCTCGAATTCCTCGCCGGTTTCCGCATCGCGCGCTTTCACGCCGGTGAGGGCGCCCGCGGCTTTGAGCAGGCCGGTGACGTTGCAATAATTGACGACCACGGCGCCGAGCTCGGCGGCGGTTTGCGCGAGGTTGATGGCGAGGCGCGAATCGTCGAACTGTCCGTCGTGATAGACGACGCCCCCGGTGAGGTGCTCGGTCTCGATGGTGGGGATGCGCGCGATGGTTTCCTCGCGACTGAGGACGTGCGACGGAGCGAGGCCGAGTTTTCCGGCGAGCTGGTCGTAGACCTTCATGCCGACCCCGTAGAACGGGCCTTCCCACCAGTGGTAATTGGGAATGACGAAGGCGAGGTCGTGGACAAGATGCGGGGCGTTGCGGGCGAGGCGGCCGCGTTCGCGCAACGCTTCGAGCACGAGGGAAATGTTTCCCTGGCGCAAATAACGCACGCCGCCGTGAACGAGCTTGGTGGAGCGGCTGGAGGTGCCCTTGGCGAAGTCGCCACGCTCCAGCAACACGACGGAATGTCCGCGGGCGGCGGCGTCCACGGCGGCGCCGAGGCCGGTGGCCCCGCCGCCGATGACGATGATGTCGAAGGGTTCGGTGGCGTTGCGCAGGCGATCCAGGAAGGAGGCGCGTTGCATGGTTCAGAGGGGAGCTTCCCAGTTTTTGGCGCGTTCGAGGGCGCGCGCCCAGTTGCGACGCAAGGCGGCGATGCCGGAGCGATCGGGCGCAGGCGAAAAGATCGTGTCGGCCACCGCGGCACGGGCGACCTCGGCACGGTCGTTCCAGTATCCGGTGGCGAGTCCGGCGAAACAGGCGGCGCCCCAGGCGGTGGTCTCGACGCACCGGGGGCGCACGACGGGTGTGCCGAGGAGGTCGGCTTGGAACTGGAGCAGGGGACGGCTGCGTGAGGCGCCGCCGTCAACGCGGAGTTCCTTCAAGGGAAGTCCGCTGTCTTTCTCCATGCAGGCGATGAGATCGGCGCTCTGGAACGCGATGGCTTCGAGGGCGGCGCGGCAGAAGTGGGCCCGGCGCGTGCCGCGGGTGATGCCGACGATCGTGCCGCGGGCGTAGGGATCCCAGTGCGGCGCGCCCAGGCCGGCGAAAGCGGGAACGAGGAAAAGCCCGCCGGCGTCGGGCACGGAGGCGGCGAGCTCGTCCAGCTCGGCGGCGTCCTTCACGAGTTCGAGTTCGTCGCGCAGCCATTGCACGACGGCGCCGCCGATGAACACGGAGCCTTCGAGCGCGTATTCGGTTTTTCCGCCGATGCGCCAGGCGATGGTGGCGAGGAGATTGTTGTGCGAGACGACGGGCTTTTCCCCCGTGTTCATCAGGAGGAAGCAGCCGGTGCCGTAGGTGTTTTTGGCCATGCCGGGCGTGAAGCACGCCTGGCCGAAAAGCGCGGCCTGCTGGTCGCCGGCGATACCGGCGATGGGCGCGCCGGCGGCGGGAAGGTCGGGTTCCACCCGGCCGTAGATTTCCGAACTGGATTTGATTTCGGGGAGCAGCGCCCGGGGAATCGTGAAGAGATCGAGCAGCGCGTCGTCCCAGTCGCCGGTACGCAGGCTGCAGAGGAGCGTGCGTGAGGCGTTGGTGACGTCGGTCACGTGGATTTTCCCGCCGGTCAGTTTCCACACCAACCACGAATCCACGGTGCCGAAGAGGAGCTTCCCTTGCTCGGCCCGCGTGCGGACGCCGGGCACGTGATCGAGAATCCAGCGAAGTTTCGTGGCCGAGAAATAGGGATCGAGCCGCAGGCCGGTTTTTTCGGTGACGAGCGGTTCGAGGCCGTCGTTCTTCAGCCGGGCGCAGTCGTCGGCGGTGCGGCGGTCCTGCCAGACGATCGCGTTGTAAACCGGCAGGCCGGTTTCGCGGTCCCACACGAGGGTGGTTTCACGCTGGTTGGTCACGCCGACGGCGGCGATGGCGTCGGCGGACAGGTGAGCGCGGTCGAGGGCCTCGGCGGCGGTCGCGCTTTGGCTGGACCAGATTTCGAGCGGATCATGCTCCACCCAGCCCGGCCGGGGGTACAGTTGGCGAAACTCCTTTTGGGCGGAGGCGACGATCGTGCCGGCATGATCGAACACGAGGGCGCGCGAGGAGGTGGTGCCTTGGTCGAGCGCGAGGACGTAGCGGGGTTTGCTCATGGGGTGAAGAGCGGCGGGAGCGGAGAGCTCCTGGAACAACCCTTAGCGCATCCGGGGGCCGGACGCACGAAAAGTTATGCGACGACGGCGCCCGCTCGGGAAGCTTGCGGGATGCGCGGGGAGGGCTCATCGATGGTCGCCGCATGCCTATCCCGTCCGTGATATACGAAGACGACACGCTGATCGCGTTCGACAAACCCAGCGGCATGCTTGTCGCGCCCGATCGTTGGGACAAGAAGCGGGAGAATTTGATGGGCCTAGTGCACGACAAAATGGGGCACGAGGTGGCCAACGTTCACCGGCTCGATGCGGACACGAGCGGCATTTTGCTGTGCACGAAGACCAAGGCCGCCCTCGATTTTGTCAGCGGCCAGTTTCAATCGAAGACGGTGGCGAAGGTCTATCACGCGATCTGCACGGGGCTGCCCGCGCCGGAGTTGTTCGCGCCGAACGAGGACGCGCCGCCGCTGCCGCCGGACGCGTTTTTCGTGGATCGCGATTTGATCGAGGACGAGGCGAACCCCGGTCGCATGCGCACGATTCGAAAAAAGGGAAAGGCCAGCCAGACCGTGGTGCTGGTGCTGGAGCGCTTCCAGAAATTCACGTTTGTCGAATGCCGTCCGCTGACGGGACGCACCCATCAGCTGCGCGTGCATCTTCAGTTCAGCGGGCTGCCGATTCTCAATGATCCGTTTTACGGGGACGGCGTCACGCAGTTGATGCTGTCGCAGCTCAAGCGCGGCTACAAAGGCCGCGTTGACGAAAAGCCGCTCATCAGCCGATTGGCGCTGCACGCCAGCCGGCTGACGGTGAAGCATCCGGTCACGCGCGAGCCGGTCACGATTCAGGCTCCGTTGCCGAACGAGTTCGAGGTTGCGCTCAAGTACCTGCGGAAATTCGCGGCGGTGAAATAACGCGCGCGGTTCGGACTCACGCCGTCCAAGGGTCTTTTTCGAGCACCAGCTCGCTCACTTTGACCGCGCTCATCAGGGCGTCCTCGTGAAGGCCGTGGCGGAAGTAGCTGCCGACGAAATAAGTCTCGGTGTGGCTCCGAGCCTGTTCGTTGAGCCCCGGCAGACCGGCTTGGGCGCGGAGCGCACCGGGCGTGAGGGATGGCTGGGTGTAGTCGATGCGCTTGATAACCTTCGCGGGATCGATCGCCTCGGGGCGGTTGAAGCTCACGAAATAGTGCTCGGGGCCGGGCAGGTCCTGCAGCGCATTCATCCAGTAATGGGTCGCCGGGCTGGGGCGTCCGTCGGGGCCGACCGCGAGCTGGTGGTTGCAAGCGGCGCGGGCGAGTGGCGTGCGCGGGAGCACGGCGGAGTCGGTGTGCAACGTGGCGGTGGTTTTGTGATAGTTGAACTCGCCGAGCAGGCGCGCCTCGTCGGGCGTGGGGTTGACGAGCAGGCGCAGGGCCTGGTCGGCGTGCGTGGCGACGATGACCTTGTCGAAGCTTTGGGTCGTGCCGTCGTTGGCCATGACCATGGCGCCGGCGCCATGGTTATGACGGATGATGCGCACGGCGGCGCAGTTTTGACGGATGCGGTCGCGCCACGGGGCGATGAGGCGGTCGCGATATTCCCGCGCGCCGCCGTCCACGGCGAGCCAGGCTTGTTGGTGGCGGAAGCCGAGAAAGCCGTGGCTTTGGCAGAAGCGCAGAAAGCCGCCGGCGGGAAACGACAGCAGGAGATCGGGCGGGGTGTTCCAGAGGGACGCGCCCAGCGGAGCGAGGTGAAGATTGAAGAGATCCTCTCCGTAGCCGCGCCGCCGGAGGTGTTCGCCGAGGGTGATGCCGTCGGTTTCGGGATCGTCGAGCGTGGCGGCCGACTCTTGGTTGAAGCGGTGAACGCTGCGCAGCAATTTCAGGAAGCGCAGGTCGGCGAGATTCTTGCGCTGGGCGAAGAGGTGGTTGAGCGAGCGGTCGCTCCATTCGAGTCCGGAGCGATCGTCGCGCACGGAGAACGACCGGGTGGTTTTTTTAACGGGTACTTGCAGCGCGGCGAAGAGACGGGCGAGGAGCGGGCAGTTGGTTTCGTTATAAACCATGAAGCCGGTGTCGATCGGGACGGTGCGGTCGGTGCCGGGAATGGGAACGCCGATGGTGTTGGCGTGCCCGCCAACGTAGTCGTTGGCCTCAAAAAGCGTGAGGTCGTGGTGACGATGCAGGAAATGGGCGCAGCCCATGCCGGCGATGCCGGTGCCGAGGATGGCGATTTTGGCCATGAGAAGAGGAGATGCCAGGAATGGGGTGCAAAAAAACGCAGGGTGCGCAACCGGTTACGGTCGCACGCCCTGCGCGAATGCGAGCGAGGAGGACGTCAGGAGGCGTCGGCGGAGGGCGTCGTCTGGCCGGGGACGTTGCGCTGCATTTCCAAGGCGAGTTCGGTCACGTCCTTGTGGACGGCGGGGCTTTCGACCTTCTGCGGCATGCTGGTGTTGGCGGCGTTGACCGTGGCGACCGCGATGGCGGCGGCGGCGGGCAACACCTGGCGAAGCGAGGAATACTCGGGATGCACGAGCGCGGCCTTCTGAGCGGCGGCGACGGAGGCGGCGTGCTCCGCGCGGGCGCCTTCCTCAAGGATGGATTCCGGCACGGGCTTGAGGCCCCAGATGAAGCCGGTCCAGGACAGAACCTTCAGGCCGTAGTAAGTCGGGTCGATCTCCCACCAATAGAAACCGTTGCGCGTGGCGCTTTGATAGCGGTGGTGGTTGTTGTGCCAGCCTTCGCCCAGGCAAATGATCGCCAGGATGAAGCTGTTGCGGGAATCGTCGTCCGTCTTGTAGCGGCGCTTGCCCATCAGGTGGGCCATGGAATTGATGCAGGCGGTGCCGTGGAAAAGGAAGGTGGTGCTCACGAAGAAGCCCCACACGAGCATCTGCCAGCCGTTGGTGTGCAGGCCGGGGGCAACGTGCTCCAACAGGGAGCCGAGACCGAACATCGAGAACGCGTACAGAATGGGCACGACGAGATCGAAGCGGTTGAGCCAGACGAGCTCAGGGAACTTGGCGAGATCCTTGATCTTCGAGTAATCGGTCGGGAAATTATTGCGACTGGTGATCCAGCCGATGTGCGACCACAGGAACCCGTGGACATGCGGCGAATGCGCGTCCTCGGGACCATCGGAATGCTGGTGGTGGTGGCGGTGATGGTAGGCCCACCAGAGCGAGCCGCGTTGCACGGTGGTGCCGGCCCAGAGCGCGAGCAGGAACTGGCCAAAGCGGCTGGT
This sequence comes from Verrucomicrobiota bacterium, assembly GCA_019510185.1. Classification (GTDB taxonomy): domain Bacteria; phylum Verrucomicrobiota; class Verrucomicrobiia; order Opitutales; family Opitutaceae; genus Rariglobus. The sequence goes on from JAEKKV010000024.1 coordinate 66,189, forward strand.
GCTATAGGTCTTGTGGGAGAAATAGCGGTGATGGATGCCGGTCACGGCAAACATGCGCACGAAGTACAACGCGACCGCGGCCCACGCCGCGAAGGCGCTGACGCCCACCCAGATGAGGCCCACACAGCCGAGGTGCAGCAGCACGAAAGGCATGACGCGCACCCAGTCGACCTGATCGGTCTCGGCACGCATTTTTTCGGCGCCGCCCGGGCAGTGATCGGAATCGATCCACTGGGTCACGGCGGTCAGCAGCCGGCGGAAGAAGGAAGGAGAGGAGGAAATGGCAGGCACGAGGAGGGCGTTTTAAAGAGCGCCGACACAACCTTCTCCCCGAGGCGGGGGCAAGCTGCGTTTCGGGAAAAGCCGTTACAATACGACGGCAGTTTTCCGGGATCGGCCGAGGTGCTCTTGCAGGCGTCTTGATCTAAGGCGCAAGCCGTTTAGCCCTAAACGATAGAGGGCGAAGGGCGCGCTTCAGGAAAAACGAAGGACCCGGACCAGCGGCAGCAGGAGGATCGGCGCGAGGGAGGCGAGGGCCAAGCCCCAGTGAAGATTGTGCCGGTCGGCGACCCAGCCGACGACCCAAGGCATGAAAATCCCGCCGGCGTTTCCGCAGGCCGCGAGGGCGCCAAACATGCTCGCGCCTCCTTCCGGATGCCGGTTCGCCGTCACCGCCAGCAGGGTTGGCCACAGGCAGCTGGCGGTGAAGCCGACGGCAATGCAGCAGGTCAACGCGACGACCGGCACCGGGAAAAACGCACCGAGCAGAAAAAGCAGTCCCGACGTCGCGCAACTCCAGGCCATGACCTTGAACGGGTTGGTTCCGCCGACGCCGGCCAGCATGCGGCCGAGCGCCATGGCCGCGGAGAACAGCAAGAGCGCCGCGCCGCCGATCCATTTGGGAAACCCCAGGGATTCCTCCGCGTAAGCCGCCAGCCATTGGGCCATGCCGAGTTCGGTCGCGCCGACGAGAAAGAGCCCGGCGAGGGCGAGGCCAAACCATCGGTCTTGGAACAACGTGCGCAGCGGCGTGCGTCCTCCGGCGGCGCTGAGGGGTGGGAACTCCCGCAGGGCGAGCACCGCCGCGAGCCCGAATGGCAGCGGTAGCAACAGCAGGCATGAGCCGCGCCAGCCCAGCCCGGCGCGCAAGGCGAGGGTGCCGGCGAGCACGGTCAGGACCGCGCCGACGGAGTAAAACGCGTGCAGCCAATTCAGCGCCACCGCCCGCCGTCCCGGATGCAGGGCGGACACCACGGGGCTGAGCACCATGTCGAGCGTGCCCGCGCCGAGTCCGATGCAAAAAGCGGCGAGCCCAAGCGAGGCATACCCCGGAGAGAAGGCCATGGCCAGGAGGCTCGCGGCGATGATCAGGTTGCCCAGAATCGCGAACGGCTTTGCCCCGAGACGGTCGGCCAGCGGGCCGGTGAAAAGGATGCCGGTCACGATGCCGCCAAACACCAGCGCGCCCAAGCGGCCGAGTTGTTCCTGGGTGAGCCCGGCCGCCCCGCCATAAAGAGCCCCGAGGGTGGTGAGGAAAACCGGCAGCAGGTTGATGCCGATGGCGACGCTCATCATGGCTCCATGGCACAGCCAGGTCAGCAGGCGGGTGCGTGGAGGGGATGATGACATCCGCTCAATCGACCATGTCGCCGCGCGCGCTGCAACCTTGGGCTTGCGCCATCCGGCCGGGCGCGGCGTCATTTCGCCATGAGCACCGCCACCGATCATGCCACTTATTTGAAATCGAAGATCCGTGCGGTGCGGGACTGGCCGAAGCCGGGCATCAACTTCCGCGATGTCACCACCCTGTTTCACGATCCCGAGGCGTTCCGCGGGATGGTGGAGGCGTTCTCGCTCGATTGCCGCCGGCTCAACATCAACCTGATCGCGGCGGTGGACGCACGCGGGTTCATCATCGGGGGCGCGCTCGCCTACCAGATGCACCAGCCCTTCATGCTCGTGCGCAAAAAGGGCAAGCTGCCCTACCGCACCGTTTCCGCCGACTACGCGCTCGAATACGGCAACGCCACCATCGAGATCCACGCCGACGCCTGCAAACCCGGCGATCGGGTGCTCATCGTGGACGACCTGATCGCCACCGGCGGCACCGTGCTCGCCGCGACCAAGCTCATCCGCGCGCTCGGCGCCGAGGTCGTGGGCGTCGCGGCCATCATCGACCTGCCGGAACTCGGCGGTTCGCGGAAACTCCGCGAAGCCGGGCTGGACGTCCATGCGCTGTGCGAGTTCAGCGAGGCGGAGTGACGCGATGAGCCTGACGATCTGGTGCAATGCCGCGTTGTCCGCGCCCGCGGAGCAGCGGCTCGCCGCCGGGCTGGACGGCCACCGGCTGGTCTTTGCAAAAAAACGCGCCGCCTCGGTTCTCGTGGCCGGGCCCGCCGACGCCGCGCTGGCGGAGGCCGACATCGTCTTCGGCCAGCCGCTGGCGGAGGATTGCCTGCGGTTTCCCCGCCTGCGCTGGGTCGCCCTCACCACCGCGGGCTACGGGCGCTACGATACGCCGGAGTTTCTCGAAACCTTCCGCGGGCGCGGTGCGGCGCTCACCACGAGCTCCTCCGTTTTCGCCGAGCCCTGCGCGCAACATGTGCTCGCGATGATGCTCGCGCTCGGCCGCCAGCTCCTCGCCTCGCATGCCGAACAGCTCGGCGAAAAGCGCTGGCAATTTTTCGAGCGTCGCTCGACCTCGGTGCTGCTCAACGGCCAGACGGTTTTGCTGCTCGGCTACGGCGCGATCGCGCGGCGGCTGGTCGAGCTTCTCGCGCCGTTCGGGATGAAACTCTACGCGGTGCGCCGCAAGACGCACAGCGAGCGCGGCGTGCACATCATCCCCGAGGAAAAAGTGTCGGCGGTGCTCGGCGACGCCGACCACATCGTGAATCTGCTGCCCGACAACGAGGGCACGCGCAACTACGTCAACGCCCGCCGTCTCGCCGCCTGCAAGCCGGGCGCGCGTTTCTACAACATCGGCCGCGGGACCACCGTGGACGAACGCGCGTTGGTGCAGTCGTTGGAAAACGGCCGGCTGGGCGCGGCCTACCTCGACGTGTTCGCGGAGGAGCCGCTGCCGCCGTCGAGCCCGCTGTGGACCGCGCCGAATTGTTTTATCACGCCGCACACCGCCGGCGGCCGTCACGATCAGGACGTCGCGCTGGTGCGGCATTTTCTCGCCAATCTCGTCGCGTTCGAGCGCAGGGAACCGCTGGCGGATCGGGTGGGGTGAGCGGTCGCGTGCGGTTGCGGCGGCGGCCGCTGGATGGCGTCAGTGCGTGTGGTGCACGCGGACGAAACGCAGGACGAGATGGGTGCGGCCCGGCGGCAGATCGAGTTCAGCGTCGCCGTGAAATTCTCCGAGCGGCGCGATCGTCATCGCCCACGGATCGATGAGGCTGGCCTTGAAACGAGCGTTGTCGCCGGACAGCCGGATTTTCCATTTGGCGGGCTGCTGCTCGTGCAGATGGACGAGATAATATTCGTCCGGCACTCCCCAGGTTTCCCAATACGGCGGGTTCATCGGCGCGCCATTGGAGGGGGCGTCGGCGAGAAGCGTTTTCATGAAGGCGAGGCAGGCGGGGCTCCGGCCGCGCAACACGCCGCCTTTCGACCACCAAAGCACTTCGTCGGGGGCGAGATAGGTTTCGCCGTGGCCGCAGTAAGCGCCGTTGATCCACGCGCTCCAGAATTGGGCGACCATTTTTTCGGCGGTGAGATTGCCCCAGCTTTGCGGAATGTTTCCTTCGTAATGGCACTCGTCGTAGATCACGGGCTTGCGGTAACGGTCGCGATAGGCCCGGGCGCCGTCGGTGTGCGGCTTTTGCAGGCTGCAATGCGTGATCCAGGGCTGCGCATGATCGAAGTCGCATCCTCCGTTGTGAATCGAGGCAAGCCGGCGGTGGGGATCTTCGGCTTGGATGATCCCGCCGAGACGGAGCCAGTCGGATGGCTGCTTCGGCTTCACGAAATCCCATTCGTTGGCGAGCGACCACCAGACGTTGCGATAGGCGGCGTAGCGCGCGATGACATAGCGCAGGTAGCGATCGTCGTTGGCCTCGCCCATGCGGTCGAAGCCCCAGTGAACCTCGCAATGCTCCCGATGGAAACCGAAGCGGTCCTCGTCGTAGGGATGGAACAGGATCAGGTCGGCCTCGATGCCCAGGGTGCAAAGGTCGGCGACGCAGGTGTCGAGGTGCCGGAAGAAGGCGGGATTAAAGCGGGCAAAGTCCCATTGGCGCGGCGGGGTTCCTTCGAAGGGATAGCGCTCCGGCTCGACGTGGTTAAAAGGATACCACTTTGGCAGGATGCACATCCGCAATTTATTGAAAGGCGCACCGGCGAGCGTCTGGAGCGTCTGCCTTTGCAAGGCGCCGCTTTGGTGGATCCATGCATAGCAAGTGGTGCCAAACGGAATGAAGGGCGTGCCGTCGGCGTGGATGAAATGAAACGAGTCCCGCACGCGCACGGGGCCGTGGTTGCCGGCCGAGGGGGCGAGCGCGGTGAACGTTCCCGACCGGCCGTCGAGCTCGGGCCGGTTGCCACGCGTCTCGTAATGCCACTCGCCGGTGGCGTCGGGCATGAACCGCAGGCGGTAAACGCCGTCGCCATCGTAAAACCCCGTCACCGGGAAGGCGCGTTCACCTTGGCGAAAGACGGCGGAGAACGTTACGTCGGTGAACGGATTGCCCTCGGCCGGGCCGCGAAGGGCGGTTTCGAAAACGCCCCATTGCTCGACGGGCGAAGCGGACCGGGTGGCGTCACTCGACATCGAATTTCTTCGGCCGGAAGGACGCGCGCTCGACCGCCTTTTTTCTCCAGCCCGGGTTGCTGGCGTGGGCGGAAGGTTTGCGTTGGGCGGGCGCTTTCGCGACCTGCTCGGCCTTGAGCTTGCGGTAGCTCTCCAGCCGCGACCGCGGAAGCACGCCGGATTCGAGGGCGGCGCGGATGGCGCAGCCGGGCTCGGTCTCGTGATGGCAGTTGCTGAAACGGCAGCGGAGCGCGATTTCGGCGATGTCGGGATAGGCGTCCTCGACGGCCTCCTTGGCGTCCCAGAGTTGGAATTCGCGCATGCCGGGCGTGTCGATCACGAGCGCCCCGGTGGGCGTCTGTGTGAGTTCGCGGCGGGTGGTCGTATGGCGGCCCTTGGCGTCTTTCTCGCGGACTTCGCCGGTGGGCATGGCCTCGGCGTCCTTGAGCAGGCGGTTGATGAGGGTCGATTTGCCGGCGCCGGAGGAGCCGACGAAGGCGAGGGTGCGGCCGGGGAGCGCGTAGGTTTCGGCGAGGGACTTGAGACCTTTGCGCGTGTAGGTGCTGGTGATGGCGACGGGCACGCCGGGAACGAGGTGCTGGATCTCGGCGCGAACCGCCTCGGGGTCGTCGCAGAGATCGGACTTGTTCAGGATAACGACGGGCTCGGCGCCGCTGTCGCGGGCGGCGACGAAGAAGCGCTGGATGCGCTTGGCGTTGTAGTTGGCGTCGAGTCCGCTGACGAGAAACACGGTGTCGATGTTGGCGGCGACGATCTGCTCGACCTGGGCTTCGCCGGCGGCCTGGCGGGAGAAGCGGGTGCGCCGGGGCAGCAGCGCATGGATGTCGGCCCGCTGCTCGTCGGGCCGGCGGCGCACGGCGAGCCAGTCGCCGACGGCGGGATAATCGGCGGTGCCGCCGGTGGCGTGGTGGAATTTGCCGATCAGCTCGCCGAGCACCTCGCCGCCGGCGGTGTGCACGGCGTAGAAATGACGGCGCAGTTCGCAGACGACCCGGGCGGGTTCGAGGCCGGTCTTCGCGTAAGGGGCGAAGGCGGCGGCCCAGCGTTCATCCCAGCCGAGATCGGCGAGTGTCATGCCGAAAACCGGTTATAGCTCGATCACGCGGCGGGCGGAATCGGGGTTCTGCCGGTAGAACAACGCGGTGGCGCCGACCGCGCCGGCGACGACGCAACGACCCTGATCCGAGATCTGCTCGATGAGCTCGGCGCGTTCGTGGCGGTCGGCGGCGACGAAGCGCAGCTTCACCAGTTCGCGGGTGTTGAGATGGGTCTGGAGCTCCTTGAAAAACTCGGGCGTGAGGCCGCCTTTGCCGACCTTGAGGGCGGGTTCCATCGTCTGGCCAAGGCCGCGCAGAAACGTCTTTTGCGCGCCGGTGAGGGGGAAGTCGTACATGAGAAGTGACGCAACGCGTCTCCCGGCCGGTAGGCAAAGGGAAAGTTCGGGGCCGCCCGGGCGGCGCGCGCCGGGCATCCGCGTTCACCGGCGGCCTCGAAGACCCCTTTAAAAATCACCCGGGCTGTCCGGGCCCGGTGATGGCTTTCGCGTCCCGATCATGGGTTCGCCGCGTCGGGGGAGCCGGGGCATTCGCGGTTCATCGCGTCCCAGCGTTTTTGCATTTCCTCGGGGGAAACCTTTTCGATTTCGTGCTGGAGCATCCACTGGTGGCCGAAGGGATCGCGCACGCTGCCACTGCGGAAGCCGTAGAATTGATCGGCGGCGGGCATGAGCACGGTGGCGCCTGCCTCGGCGGCGCGGCTGAGCGCGGCATCGGCGTTGTCCACCATCAGGCAAAAGGTGATGGGCGTGCCGCCGAGCGTGGCCGGGGACTTGTTGCCCCATTGCGGGTTTTCTTCCGCGAGCATGATCAGGCTGCCCAGGATCAGGAGTTCGGCATGCACGACCTTGCCGGATTTGCTGTCGACCAGCCAGTAGCGCTTGGTGGCGCCGAACGCGGCTTGGTAGAAGTCGATGGCCAGCGCCGCATCGCGCACGCTGAGGTAGGGAGTGAGAACGGGATAATCGGTCTTGGGAGTGCTCATGGGAGGAGGGGATTGAAAGGCATAGAGTCAACGAACCGGCGGGGTTGGTTCGGACAAAAAGAGAGCCCTCGCGCAATTTAGGGAGTCACCTCGATCGGCTCCGGCGCGTTTCATCTTATCGGTCCAAAGTATCTCTGCACGCTCCGACCAGCTCTTTATTCACCGGGTGGGGTGAGCGACGGACGCATGCCGACGCTGAAGCGGTTCCAAGCGTTGATGGTGGCGATGGCTCGGAGGACCTTGGTCTGTCCGTTTTACGCAAAAAGATGTCTAGGCTCGGTAAATGCTTGCCGCTTAAAGGTTGCAGGAGTTTGTAGTAAGAAAGTCGCAGTAGCCTGTAAGGCCAAGGATCTGCCCGGTTCGAATAGTTTCGCTATCTCCAGGCCCAGCTCCGCTGCACATTACGCGATCAATCATGTCAAAGTGCTACACTGCTTGGGATGGCGAAGACTGGCAGAAACACATCACAACCCTACTGGGCCTCCGTTATGCGTTCCGTTACCAGGCAATTCCCGATCGTGACCAAGGCGACTGGGGGCTGGAGGGTTATTGTGACGACGGCTCCGCATAGGCGACTGAACCACTCAGCGTCCCAGATCTGACCGACAAGCAGCGTGACAAGATCACCACGGACATTGGAAAGTTTTGCACCAATGCCGCGCAATTAAAGACGATTCTTGGACCGCTGCGGATTACGCATTGGGTGCTGCTAGTTCCGCGTTGCGACAGCAAGCGCATCCTTGTCCATGCCGAAGCTAAGGCAGCAGAAGTGCGCGCAAAGAATCTCCCTATAGTCGGAGACACATTCCGAATTTCTATCCAAACCGACGACATCTTTCATCAAGAGCGCGCAATCGTTGCTAATGGCGCGAGCGCGAAGCTCCCGGTCCAAGTGTCCAAAGTGGAGGAGGCAGCTGTCAGAGCTTGGTCCGAGCAAAACACCGCATTGGAGACAGTAATAGCGAACAAGCTTAGCAAACTCAGCTGTCCTGCGGATGTTCAATCCAATCTTAAGGCTGAGCTCATCAGGTTTTTTCTAGATGGTCAGAACCTGCTTCAATTTTTTCGTGATAGCTACCCAGAGGTCTACGCTCAACTGCAGGACTGTAAAAACAACCGCGAGCGCACAGTCAAAATGGACTCGCTCACTAAAAACTCTTCTGCCCCTAGCCAAGTCGGGGAGCTGTTTACTGAATATCGCAACCGTATCGTTGCTGAGGTTCGCAGCGTAAACCTCAGCAACGCGGACATTTTGGCCTATGAAGGCATTGCCGACTGGCTGATCCGTTGCCCGCTCGATTTTCCCGACACCACTTCCGTTCCCGAAACATGGACACGCTAAAACCCCTGTTTAGTTCGGCCTTTCTTTTTAGGGATCAGCCAGTCTCAGTGCCCGCAGATCTTCGCCCGATCTGGCGGCTCTCGTTACTGATGCTTCTGCTCAATCGGTGCTGCAAACAGGGCAAGGCATCTTTGCAAAAGCTGCATGTGCTCAACTGGGCTTTGCGCACGCCGGAGAGCAGACAGGCGATGCTCGAAGCGCTGGATGGACTCGTTAAGCCCGATTCGGCGCTAGTCCGGTTCGATCCGGCCCTGAACAAGACCTTGGACTTGGCTCGCGGTGAGGACTTAGTCGAGCAGCTCGACGGACCGCGGTATCAAATCACGGCGAAGGGCCTTGCGATTGCTGAAGAACTTGCGAAGGACCAAACGGCTTTCCAAGTAGAACAAAATTTTTTGGAAACGATCGGCTCACGTCTGACCGAAAGTTTCGTGGCAAAAATGATGTGAGGAAATTCCCATGCGACTAAAAATTCGCGCAGTTCGCCTCAGAGTCCAAACGGCCACGCAGGTCTGCGGCACCGACCTCAAGTTCAACGACGGCCTCATCGTCGTCCATGCGGTCAATTCTTTCGGCAAGTCCACCGTGATGCAGTCAATTATCTTCGGGCTTGGGCTAGAGGGCATGTTAAGTGCCAGCCACGACGTCCCATTGCCCCACGTCATGACTGACTCCATTGACCTGCCAGACGGCACGAAGGAGACCGTCCAAGAGTCTTATGTCACGGTGGAAATCGAGAACGCTAAGGGCGAGGCAGCAACCGTGTCGCGTATTGTTAAGGGCACCGGAAACACACACCTAATGAAGTTGGCACTGGCGCCACTCCTCACCAACGAGAGCCTGAAGCCGGAATACGAAGACTACTACGTCCGCGAAGGCGGCGCGGCCGTAAACCAGCGCGGCTTTCACAAGTGGTTCGCGGACTTCCTCGGGTGGAAGCTACCGCAGGTCGCGCGCGTCGATGGCGCCAACTGCCCCCTCTACGTCGAATGCTTGTTCCCCCTAATGCTCATCGAGCAGAAGCGTGGCTGGTCCGCTATCCAAGCGCGCATGCCTTATCATTTCCGGATACGCGAGGTGGCCAAGCGTAGTTTTGAGTTCCTGCTTAATTTAGATGTGAACGACAATGCCTTACTGCGCCAGCAGCTCCGGGAGGAAAGCCACGCGATTCGGACCGACTGGTCCATTGTGGTCGAACGCATCGTCAGCATCCTTAATAACGTAAACGGCGTGCCTCAAGGGCTTGATCGCAATCAGCCAAAGACGATCGATAAGGATGAATCCGTTGAAATCCTTATAGCCCGGCGTGGTAAATGGGTTCCATTCAAAGAGGCTATGAATCTCGATTTGGCCGAGCTTCGTGAGCTTGAGAAATCAGAGATACCGCGTGTAGAGAAAGTGTCGCAAGAAGCCGAGACTGCGTTGCTCGCAGCACGCACGGAACTCGCCCAAGTAGACTTTGCGGCGAACGACCTGTTCAATTCAGTGCAGCAAGACGACCAACAGTTACTTAACATCCATGATCGGTTAATTGCTTTAGAAGAGGATCAGCGCCGAAATGGCGACCTGCTTAAGCTGAAGAAGCTTGGTTCAACTACGCAAATCATGTCCGCCAATGGACAATGTCCGACCTGCCATCAGGGCGTGGCTGACTCGCTTATTCCACTAAGCAAGCAGACCCCGATGACCGCTGAGCAGAACATAGACTTTATCAAAGCACAGCTGGAGACCTTCAGCGCAATCAAGAAGACGTCTTCTGCCGCACTCAGTGCCAAGAAGCAACGTCTCGACTCTCTGCGCATCCGTTCCTCCGAACTCCGCTCAAGTATCCGCGCGCTACAAAAGACGCTGGTCAGCGATGGCCGTGAACCATCTGAAGCGGCCATAGAACGTCGCCTCAACCTGCGCCACAACGTCCAGCAATTCCGTCGAGCCAGTGAGGCCGTGAATTATGAACTGCCAATGCTGCGTGAACTCGGGTTGCGGTGGACCCAGTGGCAGGAAAAGTTGAAAAGCCTTCCAAAAGGCGACCTCTCCATCTCTGATCGTCAAAAGCTGAATCGGCTATGCGGAGCCGTCGTCACAATAACCCTCCAGCCCCCAGTCGCCTTGGTCACGATCGGGAATTGCCTGGTAACGGAACGCATAACGGAGGCCCAGTAGGGTTGTGATGTGTTTCTGCCAGTCTTCGCCATCCCAAGCAG